>DHDI01000013.1:52293-58404 GCA_002399285.1 Thermoanaerobacterales bacterium UBA4880 | reverse complement strand
CAGACCGTGACAAATCGTGCAAGGCAAGGCGGCAAGCCTACAAATAAAGGAGCATACTAAAACGTATGTGACTGCAATTTGCAGGCGCAGCCAGCGCAGCAAGCAAAATTGCCGTGCAATTTCGCGTTTGCGCGAGAGTGACATCGGCCTGTGGGACTGGTTTTAGACCGGCCCCTTGTTTAATTCATCATCGCATATAACGTCTATTCCGTTGTCCTTTAAGAGCTTTGCCGTGATACCGTCGCCGTCTGTAAGACTGCCGTCAAAATGTCCGCTGTATACCTTGCCGCAGCCGCAGGACGGACTTCGCGACTTTAAAATTGCCGCCTTTATTCCATAAAGCTCAGCTAACTCTAAGGTTTTTACAGCTCCGGCGCTGAACATGTCGGTAACGTCCACTCCGTTTATATCATACACCTTGGTCATGCCGTCCTCAGTCTTGATCTCTGCAGGGCTTCGCGGCGTAGCAAGGCCGCCCAGCTGCTCGGGGCAAACCGGTATCGCCCTGCCTTGCTTTACCAACTCGACTATATTATCGTTGATATTATTCCTGCCGTCGTATCTGCATTCAAAACCCACTAGGCAGGCGCTGACCAGGATCTTCCCCTTCTCTTCCGGTTTCACAGCTCCACCACCGTAACGCCGTCTCCGCCTTCGCTCAGCATCCCCAGCCTGAAGGAAGTCACCCTGGCGTTGCTTCTTAAGTATTGCTTGACGCCGCTTCTCAAAACTCCCGTTCCCTTGCCGTGGATGATCCTGACCTGCTTTAGGCCCGATATACATGCGTCATCAAGATATTTATCGATGGTAAGCAGCGCGTCATCTAAGCTCATACCCCTCACATCTATCTGTGGAGAGATCGTGTTGATCTTATTGAGTCTTAGTGCGGACTGGGTTTTATTGTTTTTCTTCTTTGCCGCAGTTTCAAGCAGATCGGCCGTATCTACGGTTATCTTCATTATCCCGGCCTGCACTTCTGCCTTGTCTCCATCCCTTCTGAGTATGATGCCGTTTTGTCCTATCGACTTTATATACACGTCCATACCGGGAACAATGTCTTTGGGAGCGTTTATTGTATCCTCTTCGTCCTCTTCGCCGGTACCAAGTCTTTCGGTCATTTCCTTGCGCAGTCTTTCGATTTCCCTGTCTCTGTTTGAGCGGTCGTCTATTTTGCTCAGGTCTCTTAACTCTTTTATTATGCTCTTGGCTTCCCTTTTGGTTTCGGAAGCGATCCTGTTTGCCTTGTCCTTGGCTTCCTGCAATATTTCGGCCCTCTCTATCTCCAGCCGTTTCTTCTCCTCTTCCATCTTCTCCCTTTCCCTGTTGGTCTGCGCAAGCAGTATCTCGGCCTTACGCTTGTCCTCCTCGGCATTCAGTCTGTTTTTCTCCAGCTCCATGATGAGGTCTTCCATCTTCATTTCCTCTGAGGATATATATCCCCGGGCCTTGTCGATCACCCCTTTATCCAGCCCCAGCCTTTCGGATATGAGAAAAGCGTTGCTCTTGCCGGGTATACCGATCATAAGCCGATATGTGGGCCGCAGGGTATCCACATCAAATTCGACGCTGGCATTCTCCACCCTGTCCGTCTTCAGCGCATAGGCTTTTATCTCGCTGTAATGCGTGGTGGCTACGACCTTGACGCCGCGTTCCCTGAAGAATTCCAGGATCCCAAGCCCCAGCGCAGCACCCTCGCTGGGATCGGTGCCCGCACCGAGCTCGTCCAGCAATACAAGGCAGTTATTGCCCACACCTTTTAGAATCCTCACTATGTTTGAAATATGGGATGAAAAAGTGCTCAGCGATTGCTCTATGCTCTGTTCATCACCTATATCCGCAAACATGTTGTCATATACCGCGACCTCCGAGCCGTATTCGGCGGGGATATACAGGCCGGAGAGCGCCATGGCGACCAGCAGGCCGGCCGTCTTTAAAGATACGGTCTTTCCTCCCGTATTCGGCCCGGTTATCACCAATACGTCAAAGTCCCTTCCGATCTCTATATCCACGGGCACCACTTTTTCGGACGCTATGAGCGGATGTTTTGCCTTTAGAAGCTTGGTATAACCCACATTGTTAAGCTCCGGTTTAGCCGCATTCATCCTTTGAGCAAGGTACGCCTTGGCAAAAATAAAGTCCAGCTCCCCCAAGATTTCCACGTCGTCCTCTATCTCGCTGCGCACATCCGCAAGTTTTTCACTGAGTTCTTTTAATATCCTCTTTATCTCGTCCCTCTCTTTGAGTTCAAGCTGCCTCACTTCATTGTTCATCTCGACTATGGGCATTGGTTCGATGTATAGTGTGGCG
This sequence comes from Thermoanaerobacterales bacterium UBA4880, assembly GCA_002399285.1. Taxonomy (GTDB): domain Bacteria; phylum Bacillota; class Thermoanaerobacteria; order Thermoanaerobacterales; family UBA4877; genus UBA4877. The sequence continues at coordinate 56,097 of DHDI01000013.1, read as the reverse complement.
CCGCTGGCCGACTGATCGTGTACCACGCCGCTTATGGTGCCCTTGTATTCCTGCTTTACCGGAATTACGAACCTGCCCTCTCTTATGGTGATTATGGGGTCCTGAAGCACCTTTTGATATCTTGAGGACGTGATCATTGAATTCAATCTGTCCCTGATGGATGAATTGATATTTTTGATCTTCTTTCTGATGGAGTAAAGCTCGGGACTGGCATTGTCGTCCATCTCCTCATCGGATATTATCTTATCCTCTATTTCTTTTCTGAGCTCTCTATGCGGTCTGATCTCATCGGCCAGGCCAGTTAACTGCACACAGCCCAAGTCGTCGCCTGCGACGTAGTCCTGCAAGATCCCGCAGGCATTCAGCATCCAGGCGACATGTAGAAGCTCCCCCTGGCTCAGGTCGGCTCCCATTCTCAGACTGCTTAAGATCCTTCGTATATCCTCTATCTTTCCCATGTTGGGAAAGCCCTTGATCCCTATCATCTTAAGCGCCTCGCCGGTCTCGTCCAAGCCGATCCCGATCATTTCCATATCATGCCCCGGAAGCATGGCCTCGGCCATCTCGCAGCCCATAGGCGTAAAGGTCAGCTCCTTGAGCATCTCGATGATCTTGCCATATTCCAGCGCTTTTAAATCCTTGTCCGATATATTGCACCTCAAATTGCGAGTCAACTCCTTTATAACTTTAAATTTTTTGTCCTGTCAAAAGCCGTAATAAAATCATTGAGCTCTTTTGTAAGCTCTTCTATATTTCTCTTTAAACCCTCGTTTTCCGATTGTACCGCAGTTAATCTATCCTCAAGGGAATCGGCTTCATCTTCTTTTTTCCTGAGTCTGTCGGCAAGATTTAAGGCTGCCAATACCGCAAGGTCCTCCCTGCCCAATTTATTATTATTTTTTCGTATTTCGGACATCATATCGTCTACGGTTTCGGCTATTATCTTCATATATTCAACTTCATTGCCGCTCTTCATTCTATAGGGTTTCCCGTTTATATATACCTCTACCCGATTGGCATTTTCCTCCATATCTATCATCTCCCATAGCAAGCCCAAATATTATAAATCGCTTTAACAACTTCAATTATTATCTTAACTTATAAGTTTCGTTATAAATCCTTATTTTCCTTCTTTATATAAAAATAAAGGCTGAGGATTTCTCCTTAGCCTCCAGGCCAACCACAGACCAATGCCACTCTCGCAGACAAACTGACAGACCATGCCAAACTTTAACCCCTTACTTCGCCCTTAAACTCCGAAGTGATCTTATCTACTATTTTATCCATCAGCTTATCTACTTCGTCTAAGGTAAGCGTCCTGTCCGCAGCCCGGAATGTTATGGAAAATGCCGTGCTCTTTTTGCCTTCGGGTATTTGTTTGCCTCTGTATACATCAAATAATATAACGTCCTCCGCCAGCTTGCCTCCCGCGCTCTTTACTGCAGTCAGCATATCTCCCACGCTTGTATCTTCATCCACGACAAAAGCGGCGTCCCTGTCCACAGAGGGGAATCTGCCGAGCGGCATGTATTTCCTCTCTGTCTCCGCCTTGTCAAACAGAGAATCTAAGTCCAGCTCGGCCACATATGTTTCCCGGGAAATATCGAACCTGCCCGCAGCAGCGGGATGCAGTCTGCCTACATGGCCGATGACTTCGCCGCCTGCCTCTATATCGGCCGATATGCCGGGATGAAGATAGGGCTGCTGTGACCTTATATAATTGACATTCCCTATGTTCAGGCCCTCCAGCAGATATTCTATGCATCCCTTGACATCATAAAAATCGGCGTCTTCCCCGCATAGCCCTATACATAACCTATATTCCTGCCGGGGCAGTTCCTTAAGGTCTTCGTCGATTGTGAAATAGACGGGAGCCATCTCAAACATGAACGGCCTCTTCGCCCCACGCGATACATTGAGCGCCAGAGTCTTAAGCATATCAGGCACCAGCGTGGTCCTCATGACGCTTTGATTTTTGCCGAGAGCATTGAGCAGCGGCACAGATTTTCTGCGCATATCACCCGCCGCTATTCCGAGTCTGTCCAAGTCCTTGGGGTCCGCAAAGGAAAAAGTGCTGATCTCGTACAGCGAGAATGAAGCCAATAGCTCCTTTGTCTTATATTCCAGCATCTGTTTACGCGTCTTTCTCCCCTGGACCATCCTCTTGCCGTCAAGAATGGTTTCGGGTATCCTGTCATAGCCGTAAAACCTGACGATCTCTTCGGCGATATCCGCTTCGCCCTCTATATCCCCCCGGAAATATGGTATATCTATCTCCATGGTCTGCCCGTTATATGTCACGCCGAACTCCAGCTTTGCAAGTATGCCGGACATGGTTTCAACATCAAGGTCCAGGCCGAGAAGGGCATTTACCCTCCCGGGCCTTACGGATATATGCTTATTCTGCGGCAGATTGTCATATGCGTCGATTCTGCCGGACAGCGGCACGCCGCCGCCCAGATCATATATCACCGATGCGCATCTGTCCGCAGCCAAAGGGGCCAGATGTACGGCCAGGCCCTTTTCGAACCTCGAAGAGGCCTCCGAACGCAGCCCCAGTGCCTTGGATGTGTGCCTTATATTGCTTCCCAAGAAGTTGGCGGACTCGATGAACACCCTGTTTGTCTCCGCGTCTATCTCGGTATTCAGCCCTCCCATGACCCCGGCTATCCCTATCGGCCCGGAATCATCGGCAATAAGCAGCATATCGCCGCCGAGATCCTTCTCCTTATGATCTATGGCGGTAAGCTTCTCGCCCTTCTTTGCCCGCCGCGCGGTGATCCTGCGTCCCTTCACCTTATCCATATCGAAGGCATGCAGGGGCTGCCCCATCTCCAGCATCACATAATTGGTGGAATCCACTATATTATTGACGGGACGGATCCCGCATTTTATAAGCCGCATCTGTACATCCCACGGCGATTCCTTTATCTGTATATTTTCGATCACCCTACCCACATACCTTTTGCATAAGTCATGGTCCTCTATCTCCACCGTAATGGGCAGCCCATCCGCAGATATCTCCTCCGGCGCCTTATTATTGGGCATTTTAAATTCCTTATGCAGCGTCGCCGCAGTCTCCCTGGCGATGCCCAGCACGCTGAGCTCGTCCGGCCTGTTGGGGGTGATCTCGAACTCTATCACATAGTCGTCAAGACCGGCGGCCTTCACCGCGTCTGCACCCACCGGCATTTCCGGCAGGATAAGTATACCGTCCCGCATGGATTCGGGGAAGAGCGACTCATCCATGCCCAGCTCTTTAGCCGAGCACATCATCCCGAAAGACTCTATTCCCCTCAGCCTGCTCTTTCTTATCTTAACTCCTCCCGGCAGCTTGGCGCCGACCTTAGCCACCGGTATATACGCCCCTTCAAATACGTTTGTGGCTCCCGTGACTATGTTCAGGGTCTCGCTCCCCACGTCGACCTTACATACGACCAGATTGTCCGCATCAGGATGTTTGGCTAACTCAAGGATCCTGCCGATGACCACATTCTCTATCCCTTCGCCTAAGTAAGTGTACGTCTCCACCTTGCAGCCCGTCATGGTGAGCCTGTCGCACAGTTCCCCCACGGGTACGTCTATATCGACGAATTCTTTAAGCCAACTTATAGGTACAAGCATCTGTTTCCCTCCTTAAAACTGCTTAATGAATCTCATGTCATTTTCAAAGAAAAGCCTGAGGTCGTCTATGCCGTATTTCAGCATGGCTATTCTGTCTATCCCCATACCGAAGGCAAATCCCGAATATTCCTCGGGGTCTATGCCGGACATTGCGAGCACCTTGGGATGCACCATCCCGGA
>DHDI01000013.1:51818-52159 GCA_002399285.1 Thermoanaerobacterales bacterium UBA4880 | reverse complement strand
ACCTTGGGATGCACCATCCCGGAACCCAGTATCTCTATCCATCCCGTGCCCTTGCATACCCTGCATCCCTTTCCCTTGCATGATACGCATGTCACGTCCATTTCGGCGCTCGGTTCGGTGAAGGGGAAATAGTGCGGCCGGAATTTGGTCTTGGTCTCCTCGCCGAAGAGCTGCCTTGCGAAGAGGCTTAAGACCCCCTTCAGATCGCCCATGGTGACTCCCTTATCTACGACCAGGCCCTCCATCTGATGAAATACGGGCGAATGGGTGGCATCTATATCGTCCGACCTGTATACCCTGCCCGGCACGATTATCCTTATGGGCGGCTTCTGCTTCTCCAT
>DHDI01000013.1:51063-51692 GCA_002399285.1 Thermoanaerobacterales bacterium UBA4880 | reverse complement strand
TGGGCGGCTTCTGCTTCTCCATCGTCCTTATCTGAACGGGAGACGTATGGGGCCGCAGCTCTATATTGTCGTTTATATAAAAGGTATCCTGCAGATCCCTCGCGGGGTGGTCCTTGGGTATGTTGAGAGCTTCGAAGTTATAGTGGTCATACTCTATCTCCGGGCCCTCCGCTATGCTGAACCCCAGACCGGTAAATATATCGGTCATCTCTTCCCTCACTATGGTGAGGGGGTGAAGATGTCCCAGGCCGGGCCTCCTTCCCGGAGCCGTGATGTCGATGTACTCCTTATTTAATCTCTCAGCCATCTCTCGGTCTTGTATTCTCTTGAGCATAAGGTCTATATCATCCTCTATAACTGCCTTGACCTCATTGATCTTCCCGCCCGCAGCCGGCCTCTCCTCCTTGGGAAGCCCGCCTATGCCCTTGAGCGCCGCCGTTATTATGCCCTTCTTGCCTAAGTATTTTATGCGCACATCTTCCAAGGCCTTCATATCGCCGGCCGCTTCGATCTCGCTCTCCGCATCCAGTCTGATTTTGTCAAGCTCCATCGTACCACGCCCTTTCTAAAATATTATTTCCCGTATAAATAAAACAAGCCCCTCATCCCATAAGGGACGAAAGGCTCCG
>DHDI01000013.1:27897-50943 GCA_002399285.1 Thermoanaerobacterales bacterium UBA4880 | reverse complement strand
CACCCCATAAGGGACGAAAGGCTCCGCGGTACCACCCTGATTAGCTCAATAGCTCGCTTATAATATAACGGCCTGGCCGGACGAGCCTACTGCTGTTTCAGCTCATCAACTCCGGGGCGAACTTCGGAAGAAATCTCAATAAAACCGCTCTCAGTCACGGCGGTTCCTCCCTGTATGGATAGTCTGCCTACTCTTCCCCTTCATGGTTTTTATAAAGTTCATTTGCCAAATATTATACCATAATAAGACCAAATATGAAATACCCAAATAATCTTGTACGGCTTTACAGCTCCACCGCCTTGGTAGCCACATTTTCATCGAATGTGAGATCATGCTCCACAAAAACCATGGTGGGCCGGTATTCTTTAATAAGGTTTTCGATCTGTATGCGAGAATACACGTCGATATAATTTAAAGGTTCATCCCAGATATAAATGTGCGCGCTGCAAGACAGGCTTTTCGCGATCAAAACCTTCTTTTTCTGCCCCCGGCTCAATTCATCCAGATTTTTTGCAAAATCCATTGCATCCATGTCCAGTTTGGACAGCAGCGTTCTGAATATGGTCTCATCGATACCCTCGTTTAATATGAAATCGCTAAAACTGCCTCCAAGAAAGGAAGTATCCTGCGGAACATATGATATGCTCAAATTGCTTCCCACAATGACTTTGCCGCTGTAAGCAATATTCTCACCCGTCAGTATTTTTAATATAGTGGACTTGCCGGAACCGTTTTCCCCTCTCAGCGCCAGCCTGTCCCCCCTGTTCACCGTAAAGCTGATATTGTTAAATACCGTTCTTGCACCGTATCTGACGCCGAGAGCGTGCCTTCCCCACCCTCGGTCTCAAAGGGAAAATAGTCGAATTTTACGGACGAGGTTATGGTCCCGAGGTGTTGGTATTTTCCCATAAGCAACCGCAGAAATGTGGTCTTGCCCCTGCCGTTCCTTCCGATAAAGCCCAGTTTCCAATCGGTGTCTATATCCAGCGACACATTTTCAAATATGTTTTCATAACTTCCTTCGTATCCGAAGGTCAGATCGTCTACTCTTATCAAAGACATAAAAAATCCCTCCATAAGAGAGGAAATCAATTCACCGCATAATATAATAATACCAAAAATTAATTATAAAATAAGGTAAGGAAATCAATTTGCTCTCAATAATAAAGTATACCCGCACAAACACTTAAGGTACGGACCGCATCATCTTTATCCACATGGTCGAAAGCAAATTATATTGACATTCCACGCTTACCTTTCTTTTATAATACTTACATTTTACCGAATTAAATTAACGGTGTCAAATATAAGCTATGATCTCACTAATACTTCATCGAAATAAGGCGTAACCTCATCTTTTATCTTTTCCAGATATTTTATGTCACAGGGACTTGTTCCGCATAACTCCTTATCAAGGACGCCATCGGAATACTTATATCCCTGAAGGGCATACCTTTCCGCGCCGGACAGCCATACGCCGATGTCCTTAAAGTCATCGGCGCCCAGTATCTTTTCATGTACCGTCGTCCTGAATTCATAGGAAAGTCCGCAGTCCATTATGATTCCTGCAGTCTCTTCGACCCGCGCTATATCCGCGCCGTCATTCACAAATAAACCGTATTTTTTCAGGGGAGCCTTTATATCCATGGCTATATAGTCAAGCAGACCTGCGTCCAATAATTTCCTTACAACAGACGGCCTGGCCCCGTTGGTGTCCAGCTTGACTTTGCAGCCCTTGGATTTTATCTTGATTATTAAGTCCTCCAGGCCGGGCCACAGCGTGGGCTCGCCCCCGGTTATGCACACGCCGTCTATCAGCCCTGTTCTTGTATCAAGATACCCCAGTATATCCCCCTCGGCAGTGATGCCCTCGACCGGCTTGATCAACGAACTGTTGTGACAATAGGGGCACCTGAAGTTGCAGCCGGATATAAATACCGTGGCGGCGACGGTACCGGGAAAATCCGCCACAGAAAAGGGCATGAGGTCATAGATCATACCACGAATTCCTTCCTATCGGAGAATTCCTGTTGTTTGCCCTTGTTCCAGCACTTCACCGGCCGGTAATAACCCACTACCCTGCTGTAGACCTCAGCCTCCTTACCGCAGTACGGGCAGTTGAAATGCTCTCCCGCTATATATCCGTGGTCGCTGCATACGGAAAACGTGGGTGTTATTGTGTAATATGGCAGATGATAGTTTTCCGCGATCTTCCTTACCAGAGACTTGCATGTCTCCGCATCATACATCCTCTCTCCCAAAAATCCGTGCAGGACCGTGCCTCCCGTGTACATGCACTGAAGCTCGTCCTGCAGGTCTAGAGCAGTAAATATGTCTTTGGTAAAATCAACGGGGAGCTGCGTGGAGTTGGTGTAGTAGGGCTCGTCTCCGCCGCAGGTTATTATATCGCCGTAGAGCTCCTTGTCCTTTTTGGCCAGTCTGTAGGTCGCGCCCTCAGCGGGAGAAGCCTCCAGATTATAGAGTATGCCGCTCTCCTCCTGATATTCCAGCATCTTAGCCTTCATAAAATCCATGACCTTCAACGTAAAGGCCTTTCCCTCAGCGGTGGCGATCCCGGTTCCCATGAAGTTCCGCAGGGCCTCGTTCATGCCCACCAGCCCTATGGTATTGAAGTGGTTCTGCCAGTATGCTCCAAAGCGGGCATAGACGTCCCTCAAATAAAATCTGGCATAGGGATACAACCCTTCCTTGGTCATTTTCTCCAATACCTCCCGCTTCATTTCCAGGCTCGTCTTCGCAATATCCATCAGCTTCCCAAGCCTGTCGAAAAACTCGTCTTCCGACTGGGAAAGGTATCCGATCCTAGGCATGTCTATGGTCACCACGCCTATGGAACCGGTGAGGGGATTCGCCCCGAACAGCCCTCCGCCCCGCTTTTTAAGCTCTCTGTTGTCCAACCGCAGGCGGCAGCAATTATGTGTTATATTACCATCAGAATGAATGAAATAATGATTTTTATCTAATTCTACATCGTAGAATACCTGCTTTTCAGGCAAATCCTCTTTGATTATATCTGCCACTTCTACAACTGCAAAGTCTGACTTTCGGAGCCATTCAATCGACTCATTTGTTATTCCCCATCGGTCAATACTCGATAAACCAACCATCCTATTGCCATAACTTTGATATTTTATATCTCCATCTGATCCACGTTTAAATTTCTGCGTAATAAGAAACTTCGGTATAAGATTATGCAGTTTATCCATAATTACTTTATTTCCATTTGCTCCTCTGCCTAAAACATGTTGTATCCGTATTATCTGTGACCGTTCTCTAACTACATATGTAGTGCTGATACCTATAAATTGAAACAGCAGATTTAATTCTTCAGCTAAAGGCTCATCATTGATATGGATTTCGTCCCCACGTTTATAACCGTCCCCGTCAAAAAAGCCCTGTACAAAATTTGATATAGTATCTGTAGATACCGACCAAATCCAATCAGGCAGTTTATGATACTTTGATACCCCATATTCCTCTGAAAACTTCCGGCCGAAGGAACATGAATATATATAACCGCGCAGTGAGTTATCGTAACGTGGATCTTTGATAAATTTCATATCATAATCAGCCAGTCTTTTAACTACTGCTCTTGTTTTCTCAATTAGATATGTTTCTTGGGCGTTAAAGGTGAATTGTAAGCCTCTCACTCGGCCTTTACTTGCAGCCCTGGAATCGTATAAATAATTTCCATCTGCAATAAATAGACCTATAAGCCAGGCCAAATCAGCATCTACTTCTTTTTGAGTATTTATAGCGCCCGTTGCATCTTTCATTACCAGCAGGAAATCATTCTTACTCACGTCTTTAGCTTTTATAGCTTTAATCCCCTGTTCTGTATAAACAGCTACCAGATGATTTGGAGAAACACGCATGGTTTTACCATCTTTAGCTTTTATAGTTACTATTCCGCTGTCATAAGTTTCAAGAATTTTTGTAACGTTTGCCCACTCAATCTTTCCACTTTCAGGATTCAGCGATAGAGCCTGAACATCAGTATTCACCTCAAACCATTCATCATCAAGCTGCCTGCCTTTTATCTCTTCCACTAACTGTCCTATAGTGGTCAAACTTATCACATCGTTTTTCCGAATCAATATGTGTTCTTCAGGATATAGACACATGCTCCTCACGTCATCCGGGCTCATGTCACTGTTCACGAAATTGGAGAAATAGGGCAGACCGTACTTGGCCGTCATCTCCATCACCTTGTCCACCACCGGGTTATCCCAATCGAAGTCCTTGGTTATATTGTATGTGGGTATGGGGAAAGTAAATATCCTGCCGTTGGCGTCGCCCTCCATCATAACCTCGGCAAAGGCGCTGTTCAGTATATCCATCTCCGGCTGGAATTCCCCATACGTCCTGTCCGTCATCTTCCCGCCGATTATGGCGGCTTCACCTGCCAATATCTTAGGCGGATTCAGGTCCATGGTTATATTGACAAAGGGAGTCTGAAAACCGACCCTTGTAGGTACGTTCAGATTGAATATGAACTCCTGCATGGCCTGTTTGACTTCTCCATAAGTCAGGTTGTCAAAATATATAAAGGGGGCCAGGTAAGTATCGAAATTGGAAAAAGCCTGCGCACCGGCCGCTTCACCTTGTAGGGTATAGAAGAAGTTGACGATCTGTCCCAGCGCAGTCCTGAAGTGTTTTGGCGGACGGCTGGCAACCTTGCCTGTGACGCCCGTAAATCCGTTGACCAGAAGATCCTTGAGGTCCCATCCGCAACAATAGACTGAGAGCAGCCCCAGGTCATGGATATGAAAATCTCCATTCACATGGGCATCCCTGACCTCTTTGGGATATATCTTATTCAACCAGTATCTTGCGGTCACGGAAGATGAGATATGGTTGTTGAGACCCTGCAGGGAATAGTCCATGTTGCTGTTTTCATTTACCCGCCAGTCAAACTTTCCTATGTATTGATCCACCGTTTCCTCAATATCCAGAAACACGTTTTTGAACTCCCTGATGTCCTGATGCTGTTTGCGGTACAATATGTAAGCCTTAGCCGTCTTGGCATGTCCGTTTTCTATGAGTACCTTCTCCACTATATCCTGTATATTCTCAACGGAGGGTCTGGTGTCCGCAAATTTTTCGGCTAAAATCTCCGAAACCTTGCGTGTAAGATACTCAGCCGTCTCCCTGTCGTCGCCGCCCACAGCCTTGGCTGCGGCGAAAATTGCGTTTTCTATCTTGTTTTCGTCATAATCCTGAAGACTTCCGTCTCTCTTTATCACCTGTGTAAACATGTGCATACCCCCATATATTGTATTATTGCAGTTTACTTGCCTCTATATATTCTACAACCATGGGGATTTTATTTCAAGATGGTATTGAAAAAATAAAATAGGGCTTTCGCCCTAAAAAACAAAACCGTATAATATAGAGCCCAGTCCGACTATCAGACAGTATACGGAAAAGTATGAGAGTTTGCCCTTCCTCACGATGCTGTTCAGCAGGTAGAGGAACAGCAGGCCGCTGACAAAGGATGTAACAACCCCCACGGCCATAGGAGCGACCGCTATGCTTGCACCCACGGCGTCCTTTGCCTCTAAGAGCAGTGCTCCCAATACGGCCGGGACGGACAATAAAAAGGAGAACCTGAATGCCCAATCCCTCTTTAGTCCCCTGAACAGCGAGCCGGATATGGTAAACCCTGACCGCGATATGCCCGGCATGACTGCTATGCCCTGAAACAGTCCTATCACGAGGGCATCCGCCGAAGTCATATCTCTCAATTTTTTATCTCCGGAATTACGACGGTTGCTCAAAAAGAGTGCGGCGGCGGTTATCAAGAGCATAAAACCCACCAGGGTTATGTTGCTGAAAAGCGTATCCGTATAATTATTTAGTATTAGGCCGATTATTCCCGTAGGGATCGAAGCGATTATGACGAGCAGGGCCAGTTTCTCGTCCTGATCGATTCTCCTTCTTCTCCGTGAAAACAGTCTTCTAATTAGTTTACAGCACCCCACGATCAGGTCTATGACCTCTTCTCGGAAATAGATAAAGACTGCGAGCAGCGTACCGATATGCAGTATAACGTCAAACAGGACATTGTCCTGATTGAGTCCGAAAAGCGTCTGGAAAATTATCAGATGCCCAGAACTGCTCACCGGTAAAAACTCGGTTGCTCCCTGCACCAGGCCCAATATGAACGCCTGAATCATACTCATAATGCATCATTCCTTTCATTGTGTATATATTTACATTCTATCATTCTTTTCTCCGTAATTATATAATCCATCTTTATGTCATGTTCTTCTTCCGTGACAGGGCGCATCTGCATTTCAAAGGCCAGGCCGACCTTGCAGGCGCCGGTATTCATCAAAAACCTGTCATAGTAGCCGCCGCCGTAACCTATGCGATAGCCCCTCGCGTCAAATACTACACCCGGCACTATCACCAGGTCAACCTCCCCCGCGTTCACTGACCTTGCAATATCATAGACAGGCTCCCTTATTCCCTTAAATCCTTCCGCAATGTCATTCTTTATATCCCTGACCTCGATAAGCAGCAGCCGACGTTGCTCCGGGACCGTAAGCGGAAGGACTATCCTCTTGCCCGACGCCAGTGCTCTCTCGATAAGCCGTGTGGTCATTACCTCTTTCCTGTAGTCCATATAGGCCATGACGACGCCGGCCGAAACATAGGCAGGAAAATCTTCCAACCTCTCTATAATGCTGCCGCTCATAGAAGCAACGGCTTCGTCGGATAACTTCTCCCTCATAGATAAGACCTCGGACCTGACTTCCCTTTTAGTCACTCTCACGGCACCCCCTCTACTTGCCTCCCAATAAAAAGATAAGTATATTGACGAACATTTCCACGGCGATCAGGATTATCACCACTATATCCAGTCTGGCGCCCCGTCTGGCATGGACCAGGCCGGTAAATACGTCCGTTATATCCAGCAGCGTCTCCGTCTTAAGCCGTATCTTCTCATACCGATCCTTCAGCTCAAAAAGTTCTTCCAGCCTGTTGTAGAGCTCCTCGCTCTGTTCGTTCACCCAAGTCATGTCCGGCTTATCCAGCAGCATGACATAGGAAATGGTATTGTACTTAAAACTCAGTATTTTACCCGAGATCTTGGCCAGGCGCTCATCGGATATCTTCAGATGCCCCTTCTCCAAATACTTTATTATAGCCTCCACATCGTCCAGCACCTGGTTTATACCCGACTCTATCCTGTCCATAGCCACGGATTTTGCCAATATGGTAGAGATTATGTACGCGTGGAACTCCTCCAGAGACGGTACGACCATGAGGTCATAGTCAACGGAAAGCTCCCTGTCCGGTTTGATCTCAAGGCTATAGTCATCCGTATATTCGAAGTCCGTGTCTTGCAGCTCGTCATATATTCTGCCCAGATACTCCACAAAATCCGTCATATCATGACGTTCAAAATTCAAAAATACGACCGACCCGAATGAAAATAAAAATACCGATTTGTCTTCCGGCATATTCACTATTCCCTTTAAATTCTCCTGTGAAAGAAGCAGCGGCACAGCCCATTCGAATTCCCGGTCTATACCGAAGCGTTTGGCAACGTCATTCAGCTTGATCTCCTCACATAGGCTCACCGCGGTGAATTTGATACTCTCCATAAAAAAACGACCCCCATACATTTATATTATAATCCAGAACATAATAAAAATCAGCAGGGGGCATTAAAAAATCCGGCAGTGCTTTACTGTCGGATTTTTTAATATTAATCAGTATGATATATTTCCGGTTGAGAGTTACAGTATAAATCTCAATATGAACAATACGGCAAACACATACATTATCGGACTTACTTCCTTGCCCTTCCCCATTACCAGCTTAACCACCGGATAGAATATAAATCCGGCTGCCAACCCATTGGCGATACTATAGCTGAAAGGCATCATGACGATCGTCATAAACGCCGGGAAGGCTTCGCTGAAATCATCGAAGTTTATGCTCATTATAGGAGACATCATAAGCACGCCCACTATGATGAGTGCCGGAGCAGTCGCCTGAGTGGGAACCAATCCCACTACGGGAGCAAAGAACAGGGATATCAGGAAAAGCAGTGAAACAAAGACTGACGTAAGTCCCGTCCTCCCGCCCTCGCTTATACCCGCAGAGCTTTCCACAAACGTGGTGGTGTTGCTGGTACCAAGCAGCGCGCCGATGGAAGTGGCCGTGGCATCGGCAAACAGCGCCCTCTCCATCTTGGTCGGGAACGCACCTGACCTCTTGGGTTCCTTCGGATTTTCCTTAAGAACCCCCGTCTTTTCACTTACCCCTATAAAAGTGCCGATGGTGTCAAACATGTCTGAAAGAATGAAGGCAATGAGCACGGTTGTCAGTCCCATAAACACCGCTCCCATGGAACTCCCGGGCGTCAGCCTTACAAGTTCGCCGAAATTTAGTTTAAACAGCGTGGGAGCCAAACTCGGCGGCATGGCAAAAAATCTGAAGCTTTCGGGTATTGTCGTGACCCCCATGGGTATGCCTATTAAAGTCGTAATTATTATTCCCAAGAGCATGGAGCCTTTTACATTCAATACCATCAAAACGGCGGTAATGACAAGCCCTATTATAGCAAGCAGCGTTCCGGCAGATTTAAAGGAGCCGAGCGTTATCAAGGTGTCCGGATTCCCCACCACGATGCCGGAGTTAATCATTCCCACCAAAGCGATGAAGAGGCCTATGCCGGCTCCGATAGCTTTTTTAAGCGATTCCGGAATTGCATTCACGATCATCATCCGCAGGCTGGTGGCAGTTATAAGTATGTTTACTATGCCGCTGATGAATACGATGGCCAAGGCTGCCTGCCATGAATAATGCAGTGTGAGTACGACGGTAAAAGTGAAAAATGCGTTCATGCCCATGCCTGGCGCCAGGGCAAAGGGAGAATTGGCAAAGAGACCCATTATGAGCGTTGCCACAACGGAAGCAAGAATAGTTGCCACAAATACGGCGCCGATGACCGGATCATTGGCCGTATTCAGTCCGGCATTTACTGCATCCGCTCCCAATAGGCCCTGGGAGTTCATTCCTGCCTGCATGAGTATGGAAGGATTGACGAATATTATGTAAGCCATTGTCACAAAGGTAGTCAATCCGGCTATTGCTTCTGTTTTGACATCTGTCCCATTCTCGGCCAAGTAAAAATGTCTGTCAAGAAAACCCCGCTGCTGAAATACATCATTGCTTTTGTCGGCCATTTTTTCCCCTCCTATAATTTAATATGTACTACTATGGCTTTTAAAAAGAATATCTATCACCCCTTCCGAACATGATTGTCTGCCTATCCCGGAAGCCGATTATTTTATTGACCTTTGCAGCGGACCTTAAGCTCATTGCAAAGGTACACTTTATCTTCTGATCACGCCATGGCGGGACATGAAAAGTAACGTAAATTAGTATAACATTCCGGCAGATTTTTGTACAGCCTTGATTATCTTGGCATATCCGGTGCACCTGCAGAGATTGCCGGACAGCGCTTCCCTTATTTCATCCTCGGTGGGCTGCGGATTTTTGTCCAGCAGACACACGGCGGACATCACCATGCCCGGCGTACAGTAGCCGCACTGTATGGCCCATTCTTCAATAAAGGCTTTCTGCACAGGATGCAGCCCCGCCCTCCCTATTCCTTCGATCGTGGTTATATCCGCTCCGTCGGCCTGAGGTGCGGGCACAAGGCATGAATTCACCGTCCTGCCGTTCATTATGACGGTACATGCACCGCACTCCCCCATCCCGCAGGATTCCTTGGTGCCCGTGAGATCAAGCCGGTCCCTAATGACCTGCAAAAGCGTCATATTTGGCCGTACTGTCAGATCATACCGCCTGCCGTTGACTTTTAATGAAATGTCCACATCCTTCATATCATCATCTCCCGATGACAAAATAACTCGTCCAGTCATCTTCCCTTTCCTTCATTCTGATGGCGTCGACGGGACAGACCTGCATACACATGGCGCATCCCACGCACCTTTCTTCATCTATGCGCGGCCGCCTGCCGTCCCCGTCCCAGTCTATAGCCCTGTGGCCGCCGTCCCTGCATGAGTTGAAGCACAGGCCGCAGCCTATGCACTTTTCATCGGCGAGTTCGGCCCGCGTATAAGGTGAAGGCAGCTCGTCGTGCTGTTTTAAATTGGGCAGCGCCTTTCCTATGATATCCATGGGAGATGCAAAACCTTTATCCGACAGATAATGGGCCAGGCCGCTCTTTAAGTCCTCTATCGTCCTGAAGCCATACGCCATGGGCAGAGTGCAGAACTGAACGTTGCCGGCACCCAGCGCCATTATCTGGACCACATCCCTCCAGCTGTATGCCCCTCCGTTGCCGGATATCGTGATATCCACATTGGATGCCACCTCGGCTATGGTGCGTAGGGTGAGCGGCAAGATCGCCGGGCCGGACAGACCCGAGTAAGTACCTTTGCCCCTCAGGCTTGGATATGGCTGGAATGTATCTATATCTATCCCCATCAATGAGGGAATGGTATTGCTGGCCGTGATCCCGTCGGCCCCTCCTCTTTTCACCGCCTGCGCCACCTCCACTATGTCGGTGACCTGCGGCGTGATCTTTATGAGCACCGGCGTATCCCCGGCAGCTTCTTTGACCCATCCGGCCACCTTCTCCGTAGCCTCGATGCTCTGCGCCAGCATTCTGCCCGGCGCTTCGCCCATGCTTCCCTGCGGGCAGCTGAAGCTGCACTCTATGAGATCGACTCCAGCCTTTTTTAGTCTGCGGACTAGTCCCTGCCAATCCTCTTTTTTCGAGCCCATTATGGAGGCCCCTATCATCTTGTCCGGGAATGCCTCCTTCAGTATCCTTACCCTCTTCTCTATGTCGTCTATATGGTACTGCGATATCAGGTCGATATTGCCCAGACCGGTGACTTTCCTGGCCTGCGGTCCGAAGGACGACATCATGGGATACTTCAGGCCTACGGGGTTATTTTCCACCGAGGTCGTCTTGAGGATCGCGCCGGCCCATCCGGCCTTAAGCCCGTCGGCAACTATCTCCAGCTCGTCGGTGGGAGGCGCTGCGGAGAGTATGAAGGGATTTTCCAGGTGTATGCCCAGAAAATCTACGGATATATCCTTTTTCTTATACATTCATAACTCCCCCTTCGATAAACTTCGCTATCTTCAAAGCCGCTGACTTCCCGTCGGATGCGCACTCCACTATGGTGGAAGCGCCGCGGACGATATCCCCTCCGGCGAATATGCCCTTAATGTTCGTCATCATATCCTCGCCGGTATCTATAAGCCCGTCCGCCTTCCTGCTTATGCCGGGAAACGCCTTATCCGCCTGCTGTCCCACGGCAACGACTATGGTATCCAGCGGTATGGTAAAGTCCGAACCGGGTACCGGCTGCGGCCTTCTCCTGCCCGATGCGTCCGGCTCTCCCAGGTGCGCCCTCGTAAGCAGTATACCCTCCACGCGGCCGCCGCCCTTTATTTCCTTAGGTATAGACATGAACTGGAACGTCACGCCCAGCTCGTTGGCCTCCTCTATCTCGTCGGCAAAGGCCTTTATCTCCTTCATGCCCCGCCTGTAAATGATCTCCACGTCCCTGGATGGGTCCTCGGCCTTTAATGCCGCCGCTGTTTCCACTGCCACATTCCCGCCGCCTATCACCCCTATCCTCTTGCCTGCCTTGGATCTTACCCCGTTCTTTATGTCCCTGAGTATTTCCCTCGCCTTGTATACGCCCTTGAGGGACTCACCGGGTATGCCGAGATCGCGTTCTTCGGCCAGGCCCGCCGATACGAATACCGCGTCATAGCTCTTTAGCAGCTCCTGCGCTGAATCCACATCCTCGTCTATTACGCCGGATACAAAATTATCGTTTATAAATCCCGTCTCCCGTCCTGCCCTGTCTTCCGGCAGTCTGCCCGAAGATACCTCCTGCATGGGTATTCCTCCCGGCTTGTCTTTCTCATAGACGTAAGGACTATATCCCTTCAGCCGCAGCTCCCGCGCACAGGCCAGGCCAGCCGGTCCGCCTCCTATTATGGCGACCTTGCCGCCCTTTGCCGCAGGGACCTCCAGGTTTTCCGCCATATCCGCATTTCCCGTCACATACCTGTGGAGCTCCCTTATCCGTATAGGGGAATTGATTTGTGTCCTGGTACATACGTCCTGGCAAAAGGCCGGACACAACTCCCCGCATATATCTATCATGGGATTGGCTTCCGTTATTATCTCCATGGCTCCCTTGAGATTGCCTGTCGTTATGGACCTTATGAATTCCGGCACGGGTACGGCACTCGGACATGCCTTTTCGCACGGCGCATCGTAGCAGTACAGGCATCTTCCGGCCTCAAGGACAGCCTGTTCCCTTGTCAAAATATTCCGCATGATCTTCCCCCCTTAAGCTTATTTTATCTCCCGCCCATGGTTAGCGCCATGACTGCCTTTGCGGTGTGCAGCCTGTTTTCCGCCTCATCATAGATCACGGAGTGCGGACCGTCTATCACCGAATCTACGACCTCGTTGCCCCTGTCCGCAGGCAGCGCGTGCATATACAGGCAGTCCTTGTTTGTAAGAGCCATCATATCCTCCGTACATATCCAACCCTTATTGGACTCCAGCGTAGAGTCTATGACCTCGCTGCTCTGATTGGTGACCCAGCTGCCCCAGTTTTTGGGGAACACGACGTCGGCATCCCTGTATGCCTTTTCCATATCGCCGGTTATGGTCAGGCTGCCTCCGTATTTTTCAGCATTTTCTTTAGCCTGGTCTATCACAAAGTCCGGCAGTTTGTATCCCTCGGGATATGCCAGAGTCACGTCCATACCATACCTCGGGAATAGAAGCACCTGGGATACGGGTACGGAGATGGGCTTTTTGTGAGTGGTGGCATAGGCCCATATGACGGATACCTTCAAGTGCCTCGTGTTCATGCCCAGCTTTTCCTGTATGGTCATCAGGTCGGCCAGCACCTGCATCGGGTGATACAGGTCGGTCTGCAGATTGATGACCGGCACAGTGGTATTGGCCGCCATCTCCTCAAGATATTCATTGCCGACGTCCCAGAAGCAGTTTCTGCAGGCTATGGCCTCGCCGAACCTTCCGAGGATTATCGCGGTGTCCTTGGCGGACTCCGCATGGGCCACCTGCATCGTACTTGTGTCGAGAAAATTGGCATGCCCACCCAACTGGGTTATGCCCGTCTCCATGGAATTCCTCGTCCTGGTGGACTGCTCAAAGAACATCAGGAATATGGTCTTGTAACTGAGGTAGGGAGTCGGTATGCCCATGGCATGTTTCCTCTTTAGATCATAGGACACGTCCAGTACGGTATCTATCTCCTCCTTGGTCCAGTCCTGAAGAGTTATCAGGTGTTTCCCTCTAAATATGGTGTTCATTATGTCTTCCTCCTTAGTTTTTAAAGTGTCAAACGGATTCGGGATCATACCAGATTTTTCGTATTGCAGGGCATCTGTCCCGCATAGCCGTTTACATATACGCGCGGTATCGCCGCATACATGGCCGCGGCCTTTACCAGTTCGTCCTTCCACGTCACCTCGTTGGGCGCATGGGCCTGGTCCTCATGGCCCGGCCCGAAGCCGACGCAGGGTATGCCGTATCTTCCCATGATCGAGACCCCGTTGGTGGAAAATATCCACTTGGATATCTCCGGCCGCTCATCAAACAACCCGCCGTATGCATCGGTGAGCGTCCTGCATACCGGATGATCTTCCTCTATCAGCCAGGTCGGGAAATAGGCTTCCGTCGGATATTCCACCCCGGTGTATGAAGGCCTGCCGTAGCCGTACATGCCGACCTCGGCGCCCGACTCCCTGACCGACTTAAGTTCCCGTATCTGCTTTAGGGCAAGCTCAGCGTCCTCTCCCGCCGTAAGCCTCCTGTCTATGGATATGCTGCAGCCGTCGGCCACGGCGCATCTGGATGGAGACGTAAAGAATATCTGTGAGACCGTAAGCGTACCCTTGCCCAGAAAATCATGGTTCTTAAGTATTTCATTCAATTCCTTGAGTTCCATGAGTATGGGAGCCATCTTGTAAATGGCGTTGTCCCCCCTCTCCGGCGCCGAGCCGTGACAGCTCATGCCGTGGGTGGTCACCTTCATCTCCATCCTGCCCCTGTGCCCCCGGTTTATCCTGCATGAAGTCGGCTCGGTGAGCACGACGAATTCCGGCCTTATATGGTCCTCATTGATTATATACTGCCAGCACAGGCCGTCGCAGTCCTCCTCCTGCACCGTGCCGGTCACCAGAAGGGTATAGTCGTCCTCCAGGCCCAGCTGCTTTATTATCTTGCCGGCATATACCATGGAGGCCATGCCTCCCTCCTGGTCGCTGGCTCCCCTTCCGCCTATGACCCTGTCGTCCTCATAGCCCTCATAGGGATCGAAATCCCACAGCTGCGGGTCGCCCACTCCCACCGTATCTATATGGGCATCCATGGCTATCAGATGTTTCCCGTGGCCGATGTATCCCAAGACGTTGCCCATGGGATCTATCTCGACCCTGTCGAAGCCCGCGCCGAGCATCTCCGCCTTTATGCGCCCGATGACCTCTTTCTCATGGCAGCTCTCGCTGGGCAGCGCTATCATATCCCGCAAAAACCGGGACATATCCGGTTTATACCTTTCGGCCAGGCCATATATCTCTTTAAAATTTATATCCATTGACATTTCCCCCCGTTCGTCGCATGCTATAAATTGCTCTTTACAAACTCTCCGAAACCTCTCCGTCCCGTCACCCCTTTGCCGACATCATAAACGACCTCTCCCCGCACTATGGTCTTTATGACCCTGCCCTTCAATTTGCTTCCCATGAGAGGCGAATACTTTCCCTTGGACTCCATGATCCCGGGGGTCACGGTCCATTCCCCGTCTATGTCGGCAATGGCAAAATCGGCGTCCGCACCCACGGCTATATCCCCTTTTTTCGGGTAAAGTCCGTATCTGACCGCCGCATTTTTCGCCATGAGACTGCATATATCCTCTAACGTCAGCCTCCCCGCATGATATCCGTATGTCAGAACCGAGGGCAAAGAGAACTGTACTCCGGGTATGCCGGCGTAATTGTCCCATATGCTTTCCCTCGTCTTCTCCTCGGGATATATTCCGGCCGCATGATCCGTGGAAATGAAGTCGACCGAGCCGTTCTTAAGTCCATCCCACAGGGCCTCCCTGTCCTCCCGCTCTCTCACCGGAGGGGCTATCTTGAGGACGGATCCCTTTTCCATCAGGTCGTCGACCGTAAAGAGCAGGTACTGAGGGCATGTCTCCGCAGTTATGTCCACCCCGTGCTGCTTGGCCCATTGGACCACATGCAGCCCTTCCTTTGAAGAGAGATGGACAATATGCAGCTTGTTGCCGGCCTTTTCCGCGATCCCCACGACGCTCCATATGGCCGCAGGCTCCGCCTCATAGGTCCTGCCTTCATACCAGCTTCGCGGGTCGGTCCTTCCGGCATTACGAAGGTGATCGGAATAAAAATCGACCAGTTCACAGTCCTCGGCATGGACCGCACATACCAGGCCAAGTTCCCTAAGCTCGCGAAAGGCGGTGTCCATGAGAGGCAGCGGCATCCTCGGATATGTCTCCATACCCGATACGGTATAGAACTTCACTCCCACTATCCCTCTGTCCTTAAGTTCCTTAAGGTCCCTTACATAACTCCCGCTCTCTATCTGCGCCGGCGTCACGCCTCCCCAAAAGGCGAAATCCACATAGGCCTTATCCCTTACGATGCCCAGCTTATGATCGAAGTTACAGCCGTTTATCACCGGAGGCAGCGACGTGCACGGCATATCTATTATAGTCGTCACGCCTCCCGCAGCAGCGCTCCCTGTTCCCGTACCAAAATCCTCCCTGTCCGTAAAACCGGGATCGTCAAAATGCACATGGGGATCTACGATCCCCGGGAAGATGACGCATCCCGCCGCATCTATCTCCCTGCGGACGTCTATGCTCTTGTCTTCGCCGTCGCAGATCTTCTCGATCTTACCCCAATTTACATAAATAGTGACACGCTTTAGAGTATTCCCTTCTGCAACAACGCATCCGTTGATTATCCTGATATCCATTCCAATTCTCCTTTAAACAGATCGACCAATTCAAACCTGTCGACATCCACCAGCCCGCTCGTGCTGATCTTGAGTTTGGGACAGACGGCCAGTGAGATAAACGAGAGGGTCATGAAGGGATTCTTTATATCCACCCCATTGCTCTCCTTCACGATATCGCACAGCCGGATAAATTCTTGAGCCGTCGAACCTACCGGTTTATCGGTCATGAGGCCGCCGTAAGGCAGCGCGAGGCAGCCCAGTACCTGTCCGTCCAGACTGACCGCTATGCCGCCGCCTGTCTCCTTTAATTTATTAACCGCCGTGATCATATCTCCGTCATTTTCTCCCGCAGCTATTATGTTGTGTGAATCGTGGGATATGCTGGTGGCAAACGCCCCCCTCTTAAGGCCCAATCCGCTGACAAATCCAATGCCGATCTTTCCCGTGGCCCTATGCCTCTCGACCACCGCAAGCTTTATTATATCCCTGTCCGTATCCGACTCAGCGCAGCCGTTCACCACTCTGGGAGCTGCGATAATCTCGTCGGTGAATATGGATTCCGCCCTTAAACCTATGACCTTCATTGAGTCTCCCAGCGCCGGTACCTTGAAACTGCAGTCATCCAGAGGTGCGATATTGACGGAGTTGATTGCCGCCACGGCGGGGGCTCGTGTGCTGAAGACGGCCTTCCCGTCCTGTGCGACCAGCGCGCCGCTCTTATAGACCCCTTTTATCTTGAGTATATCGTCAAACACGACCATGTCGGCATCATAACCCGGCGCTATCCCGCCCTTATGTTTGAATCCGAAAAACGCAGCGGGATTCAAAGTAGCAAGCCTGATGGCTGTGGCAAGCGGCACGCCGTTTTCGGTGAGCAGATGGATCGCAAAGTTGATATGGCCCTCGCCGACAAGGTCTTCCGGGTGCTTATCGTCCGTACACAGCAGTATCCTGTGCTTGGTATTGTCGTTTACGATGGGGAGAAGTCTGAGTATGTCCCTGGTGAGCGAACCCTCCCGCATCATTATCCACATGCCCTTTTTAAGCTTCTCCATCGCCTCTTGGGGCGTGGTACATTCATGGTCCGCCATTATGCCGGAAGACAGATAGGCATCAAGTTCCCGTCCCGTAAGACCTGGAGAATGACCATCCATGATCCTGCCGCTGAACAGGGCTATCTTATCCAGCACATCCCCGTCCTTCCCAAGCAGACCGGGGTAATTCATCATTTCGGCCAGGCCCAGCACCCGCGGCTCATCAGCAAAGGCCTTCAGGTCCTCCGCCTTAAGCTCCGCCCCGGAGCTCTCAAAGGGCCCGGCCGGCACGCAGGACGGCAGCATAAAGAATATGTCCACGGGCAGATCCTTTGAGTTGTCGATCATAAACCGGATGCCGTCCGCCCCCGCCACATTGGCTATTTCATGGGGATCGACGACCGCCGTGAGCGTACCCAGCGGCGCCACCGCCTTGGCAAATTCCGTAGGTATGCACATGGTACTCTCGATATGCATATGAGAATCCGTAAAGGCCGGGGCGACATACGCGCCCTCTGCATCCAAGACCTGTTTTGCATTTTCAAATTTTCCGACTCCCACGATCTTTCCCCTATATATGAGTACGTCGGCATCATCTATCGACTCGTCGAATACGTTCACAATGCGGCCGTTCTTTATAAGCAGATCACCTTCCGCTTTCCCCAGCGCCACATCTATGATATCGCCCAGCTCACCTACTTTATCAGTCATTTGCTATCTTCTCCCAGAATCTATTGGCCACCTCCCGGGACCTGGCCATTATTCTCTCCTCATCCATTACGACCAGCTCATGATCCTTCATGAGGACGCGCCCACCTACGATCGTCGTATTCACCTGATTGTCCCTCATTCCAAATATCAGATGGCCGAAATAATTATTTTCATTGAATGGAGTAGGCGGGTAGTAATCCATTATGATAATGTCGGCATATGCGCCCGGCTTTATAACGCCTACCGGCCTGTCGTAGAATTTGCCGAATATCCTGGCGTTGTTCTCAAAGAGCATCCTCCTGCTCTCCTCAAAGCCCACCCTCGGATCACTGTGAACAAACTTTGGAAGGATGTATGCCGTCTTGACCGACTCCAGCATGGACGGCGTATATCCGTCGGTGCCTATGCCCACGAGGATCCCCTTCTCAAAGAATTTGAGCAGCGGCGCGCTTCCCACACCGTTGTTCATATTTGACTGCGGGTTGTGTATCACCATCGTCCCGGTATTTTTTAAAATATCGATCTCATTATCGTCTACATGCACGCAGTGAACGGCCAGGGTCTTATCCCCCAGTATGCCAAAGGAATTCAGCCTGTCAGCCACCCTCACGCCGCTCTTGCTCAAGCAGTCTTCCACATCCTCTATTCCCTCGGCCACATGCACATGGAAACCGGTCCCCAGCGATCCGGCCTGCGCCGCACATCTTTCCAGTGTATCATTGGAAAGGGTGAGCGAGGCATGAAGTCCGAAGGTGGCTTTAACGGCGTCATCCGTGTTTTTCTTTTTTTTGATGAACCTAACGTTTTCCCGTATTGCGGCATCGGTCATTTCCCTGCCCCATCTGTCCGACGTCTCATAGCAGAGCACAGCGCGCTGCCCGACATCCGACGCTGCCTTTTCCAGTATGTCCAGACTTCCGTCCACCAAACCGTACGAGGCATGGTGATCGATTATCCCCGTGACCCCGCACTTGATGCCCTCTATTATGGGTATCATGGCGCTGTAGTAGAGCTCCTCTTCGGTGCTGAGACATTTGTCCAGTTTAAACCACAGTTTTTCCAGGATCTCCGTGAAATTTTTTGCCGGCTCGCCCGGCAGAGACATCCCTCTGGAAAACGTACTGTAAAGATGCATATGAGTATTGAGCAGGCCGGGCATAATTAAACGCCGACCGACATCCATAAATTCCGCATCGGGATATTTTTCCCTTAAATCTGTGGTCGTACCGACTTCCTTTATATATTTCCCGTCTATCGCAACGGCCCCGTCCTCTATAAAGCGATTGTTTTCCCCCATGGTCAGTACTGCTCCATTGCCTATGATCAGCATATTATTGCCCCCTTTTATCGTTTCCTTTTGATCTCCCTCAGCACCTTCTCAGGGGTCAAGGGAAAATCCTTTATCCTTATCCCCAGCGCGTCATACAGGGCATTGGCTATCGCCGGCGCGGGCCCGTTTATGTTTATCTCCGCCGCCGACTTGGCGCCGTATGGGCCCGTAGGCTCGTAAGTCTCCGCCAATATCGGAACGATCTCGGGCATATCCCTGGCTGAAAATATTTTATAGTCCGCGAAACTGCCGTTCAGCATCTTTCCGCTTTTATCAAAGATATACTCCTCCGTGAGGGCATAACCCAGTCCCTCGGAGACCGCGCCGTAAACCTGTCCCTTTACCAATTCGGGGTTTATGGCCTGGCCGCAGTCCATGGCAGCCACATATTTGATCGGTTTTATAATGCCGGTCTCCTCATCCACTTCTATTTCGGCGAAGTGGGCCGCAAATGGAGGCGGCGAATAGGGCGATACCATGGAGGCGGAGGCGATTATCTGATGCAGATTGTCAACATAGAGGGAATTACAGGCAATCTCCGAAAGAGACAGCGATTTGCCGCTGGACCTGCTTATCACCCTTCCGCCCTCCAGCACGAAGTCCTTGCCGTCTATCTCGCCCAACATTTCCTTGGCCACGTCGATGATCTGTTCCCTCACGGACATGGCGGCCTTCCATGCGGCGCTCCCCGAGATATATAGTCCGCTGGACGCATATGCGCCCACGTCAAAGGGAGTGAGATCAGTATCGGACGCATAGACTATGATATCCTCCGGACGCACGCCCAGCGTCTCGGCCACGATCTGGCTTGCAACAGTGTCCAGGCCGGTGCCCAGATCGGTGCCGCCGTACAAAAGGTTAAAGGAACCGTCCTCATTCATCTTTAAGGTCGCGGCTCCCATATCCACCATGGCTATGGCAGAACCCTGCATCAGCATTGCCATTCCTATCCCGCGCACCTTGCTTCCGTTTCTGATGTGTTCCCCGTGCTTTTCATGCCAGCCTATCTCCTTGGCTCCCCTGTCCAAAAGCTCATCCATCGCGCAGCTCCTTATTATCTGCTCGACGCCTTCCTTGCCTTCGCCAAGGGCCTTGAATACGGGCGAAGTCTCCCCTTCTCTTATGTGGTTCTTCCTTCTGAATTCCACGGGGTCCATACCCATCTTATATGCCAGCTCATCGGTCACCTGCTCCAGCGCGGCATAGGCCTGAGGAGCGCCGTATCCCCTGTTGGCTCCCGACACTGGAAGATTGGTGTATACTATATCGGCCATATACTCTATGGCCTTGGCCTTGTTATACAGAGGCAGCGACTTCGAGCCCGTATTTGACGCCACTGTGAGCCCGTGAGATCCGTATGCTCCGGTATTGCTGAGCACATGCATGCTTACGGCATTGACTATGCCGCCTCTGTCCGCACCGATCTTGACCGTGATCTCCATGGGATGACGGGTCCTGGTGGACATCAGCTCCTCTTTCCGTGAACATATGGCTCTCGCCGGCCTGCCTGTCTTCAAGGTCACATAGGCGCAGACGTCCTCCAGTATGATCTCCTGCTTCGTGCCGAATCCGCCGCCCGTGCGCGGCTTTATGACCCGAACGTTCTTTACCGGTATTTCCAGCACCTGGGCCACTATCCGCCTTACATGGAAGGGGACCTGCGTGGACGTCCTTATGACGATCCTCCCGTATTCATCGAGACATGTGATGGTGACGTGGGGCTCTATGGGGGTTATCTGCATATATTGAGTGCTTATGGTATCTTCCACCGTATAAGCGGATTTTTTAAATTCCTCCCCGACGTCGCCAACCTTCATCTCTATCTTTGCGGCAATGTTGCGCTTGGGATCGTATGCACCCGTTATCTCCGGCTCGTCATGGATGACCGGTGCGTTTTCCTTCATGGCGTCATGGGCATCCAAAACAGCCGGGAGGATTTTATATTTTACATCTATGAGCTTCAATGCTTCGCAGGCGGCCTCTTCACTGTCTGCAGCGACGGCGGCCACCCTGTCTCCCACAAATCTCATCTTGCCGTTGAACATATAGCTGTCATAGGGCGACGGCTCCGGCCAGCCCTGGCCCGCCGTTGTGTGTATGACACGGGGAGTATTCTTGTTAGTGAGCACCATGGCGACGCCGGGATAGGCCTCCGCCTTAGAGGTATCTATTTCCTCTATTAATGCATGAGGGTATGGGGAGTACATCATCTTTATATGCAGCATATTATCCAGAGAGATATCGTCGGTAAACACGGCCTGGCCGGTCACCAGTGACATTGCATCCCTTTTCTCCTCATTTATCCCAATGGATCTACGCCCTGTCATCGTTTTCCGCCTCCCTCATCATTTCTGCCGCCATCTTCACGGCCGCGACCTGCTGAGCATACCCCGAACAGCGGCACAGATTCCCGTCTAAAGCCATCCTTATGTCCTCCTCGCTGGGATCGGGATCTCTAAGAAGCAACGCGTAGGCGGAGAGTATCTGTCCCGGGGTACAGTAACCGCACTGCACCGCACCATATTTGACAAACGCCTGCTGAATGAGATGCGGGTTCGTGATATCTCCCAGCCCTTTTACGGTAGTGATCTTGGCGCCGCACACCCCGGCCGCCGGCACCATACAGCTTGCATACGGGATATTGTCTATCAGGACGGTACAGGCGCCGCACAGTCCTTCATAGCAGTCGCCCTTTACCTCCATGTATCCGTTGTCCTTGAGCACGTCCAGCAGCCGGTCTCCCGGCGATATATCAAACCTCTTCTCTTTCCCGTTGATCCTATAGACCGCTTCCATCTTTTACACCCGCCCTCCTGAGAATGCGCCCGGCGAATACCCCCGCCAGGTGCCTTCTGTACTCGCCGCTTATCCTGTAATCGTCCGAGGCATTCAGGTTTTGCTCAACATAGGCTGAAAATTCGCCGGCAGTCTTCTCATCCAGGCTCCTGCCCCTGAGGAAGTCCTCCCCCTCGCCGAATCTTTCCGTGGGGCTTTTGCCGCAGCCCGCGGCTATCGACACGTCCCGTATGACGTTCCCCTCCGTCTTGAACATTATCGCAATATTGACAAGCGGGCTGTCGGTGGCTGTCCTTACGAACCTTTCCATGCCGAAGTTATAGCTGGAATAATCCTTATTGAGGCATATCCCCTTTATGATTGCCCCCTTGACAGCTTCAAAGCGGCCGTAAAAGTCATCCAGGGATATCCTGCTTTGCCCGTTTTCGCCAAAAATGACGACGTCCGCTCTGGCGGCCAAGAGCGCGGTGGCAATATCTGAAAAACGCCTGTCCGGTATAAGCGCGCCGCCTATGGTCATCTGATTCCTGATGAGCTCCGTAGAGACGCCCTTTAAAACCCCGGTCAGCTGTCCACCCATGTAGTTCTTTGCCGTACCGGAATGTATAAGTTCATTGAGTGGCACCCTGCTCCCTATTCTTACCTCATTTCCATTTTCGGTTATATCCTTGAGCCCGATCCCGTCCAAGAAAATAAGAGCCTTTACATTATCGTCGTTTGCCGCCGCTATACCCAGGCCGCCTCCCACGACTGCAGCTTCGCCCTCATGAGCGTGCAGTATCCGCAGTGCCTCCTCCAGCGTGTCCGGACGGTAGCATTCTTCAATGCCCGAGATCCTCATAGCCAGCCCCCCTCGTTTTGATCATGATTCCAGAAGCTTTTTGGAAATACGGTTTTGCTCCTGTACAATTGCCTTTTCATCCAGCTTTGTGAAATGTCCGTCCTCTATCAGCACGTCGCCGTTTATCATGGAGAAATCCACCGCCTTGGCATCGCAGAGTACCAATGATGCCACAGGATCGGAGAGCCCTCCGGCAAACTCCAGTCTATCCAGCCTAAATCCTATGATATCCGCAGCCTTGCCCACCTCTAAGGAACCTATCTCCTTATCC
>DHDI01000013.1:20937-27798 GCA_002399285.1 Thermoanaerobacterales bacterium UBA4880 | reverse complement strand
CTATCTCCTTATCCATCCTCATGACCTTGGCTCCGCCCATGTTGCCCATATAGAGCGCTTCCCGCGGAGTTATGGCGTCGGAGCCGTATTTGACCCGCTGAAGCAGTAGAGTATTCCTGATCTCTAAAAGGAAATTGCCGGAATCATTGCTGGCGCTGCCGTCGACCCCCAAGCCGATCCTCATGCCGGCGTTCTTCATCTTGGTGACCGGGGCTATGCCCGAACCCAGACGCATGTTCGACGTAGGACAGTGAGCCAGGCCCACGTCATGCTCGGCAAGTTTCTTTATATCCTCATCCGATACCCATACCATGTGGGTAAACCATGCCCGCGGGTTTAACCATCCCAAGCTCTCCATGTAATCCACGGGCTTCAATCCGAAGTGTTCGAGGCAGTAATCGTCCTCATCCTGCGTCTCCGCCACATGGGTGTTGATTATGACGTCATATTTTTCAGCCAGCCAGAGGGTGTCCTTTAGCAGCTGCTTTGTCACGGAAAACGGAGAACATGGCGCGAGCGCGACCCTCCTCATGGAGAATGGCCGCGGATCATGGTATTTCTCTATTACCCTTTCGCAGTCCCTGAGTATATCCTCTTCCTCCTGCACCACCGAGTCGGGCGGCAGTCCCCCGTCCTTCTTCGAAAGGCACATGCTGCCGCGGGTGGGGTGGAATCTCACGCCCGTAAACTGCGCCCCTTCTATCTGTGCATCCAACAGGTACGGGTGTCCCTTGGGGAAAAGATAATGATGATCGGTGGTCGTGGTGACCCCGCTCTTCATCATTTCCATTATTGCCGTCATCGTGGAGGTCCTGACGGCCTCCTCGTCGATGTTCTTCCACTTTTCATAGAGGAAGGTCAGCCAGTCGAACAACTTGGCGCTCTGTACCTCCTTTACGGCTCTGGTAAGCGATTGGTAAAAATGATGGTGCGTGTTTACAAAACCGGGAAGTATCATCATTCCCTTTGCGGAGATCACCCTGTCGGGCTTCTGCACTTCGGCCGGGCCGCTTCCCATGCCTTTGATCACGTTGTCCTCGATATATATCCAGCCGCCCTTTATTTCCTCCATGTTTTGATTAAAAGTGGAGATAATGTCCGCATCCTTGATCAATGTCTTCATTTTATACCTCCTTCTTTGCGCTTTAAAAGCTCATATATCCTTTCGGATGTGGCGGGAATACTGTAAACCCTTATCCCGGCCGCATCGTGTATGGCATTGGTCACGGCGGGAGCCGTAGGCACCATGCCTATCTCGCCTATGCCCTTAGCGCCGAACGGTCCCGTGGTCTCATAGTTTGTTACCGGGATCGTCTCTATCGTACGGGGCGAATCCTTGGCAGTCGGTATGATGTATGTGGAGAGATTGGGATTGACGACCGCACCGTTTTTGATCATCAGGTCCTCGGTGAGCGCATAACCGCAGCCCATCACAAATCCCCCTTCCGACTGTCCCTCCATCCCGGCCTTGTTTATGACGGTGCCCGCGTCCACAGACACCACTCCGTCGGTCACGGCGGCCTGGCCGGTGAGCGTATCCACCTCCACAGCGGCGACCTGCCCGCAGCAGGAATATATATGATGTGGCAGTCCAAAAGCCCCTTCAATGGCCTTATCGGCCGTCGGCATATCAAAATGGCCCTCGCACACGGGAACGCCTCCGTTGCATGCCGCATAGCGCGCTATTTCCTCATAGTCAGAGGTCTTGCTTCCATCCTGGTCCGCACAGGCCCTGCCGTCCTCCAAAACGATCTTCTCCGCAGGAACATTCATTATCCTCGATGCCAAGACCGCGATCTTAGAATTCATATCCTCCGCAGCCAGGGCAATTGCCTTGCCCCCTGCGTAAGTAGCCCTGGACGCCGTGGTCGGCCCCGCGTCCGGCGCATTCCCCGTGTCCCCTACGACCACCCTTATCCCTTCTATGGGGAACTTCAACGCCTCCGCCGCGATCTGAGCATATACCGTCATCGCGCCTTGACCTATCTCCACGCATCCTACCCTTACGGTAAAACCGCCGCTGTCATTCATCTCCACTATGGCGTCTCCGTAATCCGGCAGGCCTACGCCCAGTCCCATGCCCTGCCAGGAAAGCGCCGCTCCCACGCCGCTTTTTATCCATGGCCTCTTTGTATCCTCTGCTTTAAATTTATCCCTATGTTTCCAGAGATCGCTGTTTTCCATGGCGTCCAGCACCGCTTCGGATTCCACATCCGTGGTGATGTGATGTCCTATGGGAGATTCCTCTCCCTTCTTTAAAATATTCTTTCTGCGCAGCGCTATGGGATCGATACCTAATCTTTCAGCTATTATATCCAGCTGCGACTCCATGGCGAAAGTCACCTGGGGCACGCCGAATCCCCTGAACGCCCCCGATATGCCGTTATTCGTATACACGCTGTAACCCTCTATATGGGTGTGGGGTATCCTATAGAGGCCGCAGCAGGATTCCAATGCCAGATTGAGTATGGCTGCTCCCAGAGAGGCATACGCTCCCGTATCGGCATATACCAACACGTCGTTGGCTGTTAAGGTGCCGTCGCTTTTCACGCCCGTCCTGTAGGTCAGGCTCATGGGGTGTCTCTTCCAATAGAATTTTATCGATTCCTCTCTGGACATGACCATCTTTACCGGCCTTCCGGTCTTTAACGCCAGAAGCGCCATGACCGGCTGAATGGTGAGCTCGTCTTTGCCGCCGAAAGCCCCTCCCACGGGACTGGATACCACCCTTATCCTCTCCTCCGGCATATCCAGGCACCTGGACAGCTGAAGCCGGTCCCGGTGCGGATAATGAGAACCCGCATAGACCGTAAGCGACCCGTCCTCTTCCACCAGCGCGGCCCCGCCCTGTGTCTCCAGAAAGACATGTTCCTGCCTACCCGTATGGTAGGTGTTTTCTATGATAAGGTCGGCATCGGCAAAACCTTCGTCGATACTGCCCTTGCTCATCTCGGTGTGGACCAGGATATTGCCCTCCTCGTGGACCTTGGGAGCATCAGGCA
Organism: Thermoanaerobacterales bacterium UBA4880; assembly: GCA_002399285.1. Taxonomy (GTDB): domain Bacteria; phylum Bacillota; class Thermoanaerobacteria; order Thermoanaerobacterales; family UBA4877; genus UBA4877. The sequence continues at coordinate 24,796 of DHDI01000013.1, read as the reverse complement.
GGACTGCCGCAAACAGGTCATCCACAATGGGCAGAGGCTGATACTCCACCTCTATCAAAGCGGCAGCTTTTTTCGCTATATCCTGCGTGACGGCGGCAACCGCGGCAACCGCATCGCCTATATACCTGACCTTCTCCCTGCACAGCACCGGCTGGTCCTGTATGGCTATGCCGAAGCCGTTCAGTCCGGGCACATCCTTCCATGTGATCACGGCAGCGACGCCGTCCAACGCTTCCGCCTTCGATGTGTCGATGCTCTTTATAAGGGCATGGGGATACGGCGAGCGCAGTATCTCTCCCCACAGCATGCCGTCATAGGTAAGGTCGGACATATACTTTGTGGCTCCCGTGACCTTATCATAGGCATCCAGTCTGGGGATATTCCTGCCGACATATTTCGCAGCCATCAAATCACCCCCAGTTCATACATACCTTCGCAGAATAAACTCGCGCTCATCTCGGCTCTGTAACCGGCGGAAGCCCTTACATCGCTTATCGGGGATGCGCTCTCCCTTATGCTGCGTGCTATTTCCTTCAGCATATCCGGCCCGTCTAAAGCCGAACCCGTCATCAGCTCCTCGGCCTGAGTGCATCTGATGACCGTGGGCCCTGCGGCCCCAAGGGCCACCGATGCCTTCTCTATCACCCGGCCCGGCTGGTTTACCTTGAGCAATACGGCCACATTGACTATGGATATGGCCAGCGCGTTTCTCTGCCCCAGCTTTTTGAAAAAGCCCTTCTCTCCGCCGCCCGCTTCGGGTACGGATATATCCACCAGCATCTCATTACTCTTCATGACCGTTTTGCCCGGCCCCGTATAGAAGTCCCCGATGGGCACCAGCCTCTCCCCGTCCGCGCTCTTTAGCTTCAACGCGGCTCCATGTACAAACAGGGCGGGTATGGTGTCTCCCGCAGGAGAGGCGTTCATCACATTCCCCCCGATCGTTCCCCTGTTTCTTATCTGAGGGGAGCCGACCAAAGCGCAGGCGGCTTTCAATACGGGAAGTTTATCGCATATATATGAGTCCAGTACCTCGCTATGTGTGGCAAGGGGGGCTATGTGAACATAGCCCCTCTCCCTGATGATACCCTGCATCCCGTCCAATCGGGTTATATCTATTATATTGTCTTCCCTTACCATGTCATGTTTCAGCCTGACCATGAGATCCGTGCCGCCGGCAAGGATCCTGGCCCGGCCCTTCATACTGTCCAAGAGTTTTAGACATTCATCCATAGAAGAAGGTGCAAAATAGTTGAATCCCTTCATAAAACCCCTTCCTTTATTGTCCCTGATATAATGGGAATCTGCCTGTTATTCCCGCCACCCTGTCCTTCATTGTATCCGCGCTGTAATCGCCCTTTATCACGGTGGCGATGATATCCGCTATCTCATCCATCTCGCACACGCCGAAACCTCTGGTGGTCGTAGCCGGTGTTCCCACGCGGATACCGCTGGTCACATTGGGCCCCTTGGGGTCGTCGGGAATGGTATTCTTATTCACCGTAATGTTTATTTCCTCCAATTTCTTTTCGATATCCTTGCCGCTCACATCATACTTTCTTAAATCTATGAGCATGAGGTGATTGTCGGTCCCTCCCGATACCAGGTCGATATCCCTCTTTAGCAGGCCGTTCGCAAGGGCCTTGGCGTTTTCCACAATCCTGCCCTGATATTGTTTAAAATCATCGGACATCGCCTCTTTGAAGCACACCGCCTTGGCTGCGATTATGTGCATCAGCGGGCCGCCCTGGGTTCCCGGGAAAATGGCCTTGTCTATCGCCTTGCCGAGCTCTTCCTTACAGAGTATGGCTCCTCCCCTGGGTCCTCTCAAGGTCTTATGAGTGGTGGTGGTCACCACGTCGGCATAGGGAACGGGGCTCATGTGGTATCCCGCGGCGACAAGGCCCGCGATATGGGCCATATCGACCATGAGGTATGCATCCACGCTGTCGGCGATCTCCCTTATGCGCTTAAAATCTATCTCTCTCGGATAGGCGCTGGCTCCGGCGACGATCAGCTTGGGCCCGGCCTGTTTTGCGATCCTTGCCATCTCGTCATAGTCGATCCTGCCCGTGGCGGGATTCACGCCATAGGGTACGAAGTTAAAATACTTTCCCGATATGTTCACGGGGCTGCCATGGGTCAGATGGCCTCCATGGGAAAGGTTCATGCCCATGACTGTGTCGCCGGGATTTAAAAGTGCAAAATAGACGGCTATATTGGCCTGAGCGCCCGAATGGGGCTGTACGTTGGCGTGTTCGGCATTAAAAAGCTTCATCAGTCTCTCTCTCGCCAGATTTTCCACCTCGTCGACAAACTGGCATCCACCGTAATATCGCTTTCCCGGATAACCCTCCGCATACTTGTTGGTGAGAACGGTGCCCATGGCCGCCATGACGGCAGGACTTACAAAGTTCTCGGAAGCGATGAGCTCTATCGTGTTCCTCTGTCTCCCCAGCTCCCTCTTTATACTTGCGGTCACCTCCGGGTCTACCTGTTCTATTGTCTTAAGTTCCATAACATTAAACATCTCCTCGTCGTAGTGTAATTATATTGCATATATCTCTATATTCTCTATTAAGCTCTTATTTCCTTCAAACGCCTGTCTATTTCTTCTACCTTTGCTCTCTCTCCTATCCACCAGTCCTGACTCCTTTGGGCATTGAGCCCTGCGACGGTCTTTCCCTGCTGTTCCACCCAGGTATAGTACTTGAGGTTGAACCATCTGTCGCGGTTATTGGCCGTTCCCTCCTGTATATAGTCTAGCTTTACATTCGCGAAGATGGAATCGTAATACACGGCGGCCTGAGTCCTGTCCATCCGTCCGTATCTGTCCTCCAGATCCGACATCACCGAGCGGTATCTGTCTATGGTATCCGTGAGTATCGTGACCACGTTCTCACCCTTGCCCAGTCTCATGAATTTGGCTGTCTTGATCGCCCCAAGCACATTGCAGACTCCCGATATTCCAAAGACGGTGGACATCTGCCTGACGGTATCCTCCGCTATGCCGGCCTCGTCGGCCAAATAACGCATGCCTTCGGGATCGGTCAGCAGCCGCAGTCCTTGTTTTGACTCCATGTCGTCTATGCACATGAGCATATCCATGTTCATTACGTTGTGTATCCATGTGACATGTTTATCCCCAATGCCCTGTATATCGTGGTCTCCGTATCCGTTGTTATACAGAGTGGGACACTGTACCGGCTCCAATCCCACTATCTTAAGACCGGGGAATAGCTCCTTCAGCCTGTCGCCCGCCGCAATGGTGCCGGCAGACCCCATGGCAGACACATATGCCGCGCATTTTCCGTTGCCTATGCCGCTTTTGCCCATATTCTCCACCATCTCAGCGATGGTGTTTCCGGTGACATAGTAATGGAATCTATAGTTGGCCATTACTTCGAACTGGTTGAGTACCTTTACCTTAGGGTCTCTCGAGAGCTCTTTGCACTTATCGTATATCTCCTTTACGCTGGACTCGCATCCCGGCGTCTTTATGTACCTTGCGCCATAGCCCTCTATCTTCTCAAATCTTTCCCGGCTCATCATCTCGGGAAGTATTACGACGGAATCGTAGCCCATTCTGGCGCCTACCCACGCCCCTCCTATGCCGTAATTGCCCGTGGAAGGATAGACCACCGTATTCTCGCCGGGAACTATCTCATTATACAGCTGCTTTTCAACTGTGACCGAATAGGTGGCGCCCACCTTATGCGAACCGGTGGGAAAATCCCTGCCGTACAGCACTATTATATTGGCATCCACGCCGGTGAGCTCTTTGGGAAGCATCATGCAGCACGGCGTGCCGTCCTGTTTTTTCCATGTTATATTGAATAGATTTATGGGATCCAAGGGA
>DHDI01000013.1:0-20828 GCA_002399285.1 Thermoanaerobacterales bacterium UBA4880 | reverse complement strand
TCCTTAGCCTTTAAAGCCTTCTCCCTGATCTCCGGTTTTATCCTGTCGGGGTGCAGCATTTCTTCAAATGTGGGACCCCATATAAGTTGTTTTGTCATATTGATCCTCCTCATTCATGCTTATTAAAGTGATCTTTATCTTATCCCGATCGAATGCAGTTTTTCGACGAGATCGCTCATCTCCGGCCGCACTGTCATGGCCTGGCCTGCCGCCCTTTGGGCGCTCCTTATATCCTTGAGCCCATTGCCGGTGACCACGACGGCGACTCTTTCGTCCGGCTTGAACCCGCCTTGCCCGGCCATCTTCTTAAATCCCGCGAAGCCGGTCACGCCGGCCGGCTCTCCGAAAACTCCCGTCTCTCTCGCCAGCTCTTTCATGGCATCCAGTATTTCTCCGTCCGTGACGGACACCATGTCCCCGCCGCTCTTCCTTACGGCACGTAAAGCCTTGGCCCAGTTTCTCGGCGCGCCCACGTCTATACTGTCCGCAATGGTATTCCCCTTGATAAATTTGACCTCTTTATTGCCCTTCCTAACGGCATCGAATATAGGGCTGCACCCTTCCGCCTGTACCCCGATTATCCGCGGTATGCGGTCTATAAAACCTATCTCCTTCAAATCATAAAACGCCTTATACAAACTGCTGATACAGCAGCCGTCTCCCACGGCTATAAAGACCTCATCGGGCACGTTCCAATCCAGCTGCTCCGCTATCTCCAGGCCGCATGTCTTTTTGCCCTCCACAAGATAGGGATTTATTCCGCAGTTCCTGTCGTACCAGCCGTACCTCTCTATGGCCTCCTCGGAAAGCCGGAAGGCATCCTCATAATCTCCCTTCACCAGCATCACGTTGGCGCCGTATATCAAAAGCTGCGTCACCTTGGCGACCGGCGCATCCTCCGGGACAAATATGAAACTCTTCAGCCCCGCCACGGCGGCAAAACCCGCCATCGAGCCGGCAGCGTTCCCCGTGGATGAACAGGCGATGGTACTGCGCCTGAAATCCAATGCCTTGGCAACGCCGACGCTGCTCGCCCTGTCCTTTAACGAGCCCGTCGGATTTCTTCCGTCGTCCTTTATGTATAGCTCCTTTATTCCGTATTTACCAGCTAAACGCTTGGAATTGTAAAGCGGTGTAAAGCCGACGGACAGAGGCTGTATGTGCGACACGTCGTCGACAGGCAGTATCGGCAGGTATCTCCAATGAGTACAATTTTTATCATGCTTCAGATCTTCTCTTGTAAACATTTTTTTAACGGCATCATAATCATAAATAACGTCCAGCGTACCGTCCAGTCCGCAATGCGGACAGGTATACATGTCTAGTTCCCCGTCGTATGTCCTCCCGCAGAGAACACATTTAAGTTCGGCCACATTCGACATTGATTCATCTCCTCAAGCTACTCGTTCACATAAGATCATTGCAAGAAGTATGCCATCCCTATTTATAAGGCATTAGGGGCAAAGCAGGAATTGAATATTTATCATTCTGATAAAAACACGGCGGATATTATATAAAAATACATTTATCAAAATGATAATAATATCATTCTGATAAATGTATCGAATACCGCTTTATCTTTCTGTAGAGCGTGGCTATGCCTATGCCCAGTTCATCCGCCGCCTTGAGCTTACCGCCGTAACTCGTTCCGTACCTGCGCAGCGCCTCGCAGATCAGTTCCCTTTCGCTGCCCCTCATGTCTATACTGCCGCCGTCGGTATCCCCCGACCCGCTGCGGTCCGTCCTGAATTTCTCCGGCAGGCTGAATACGTGGATCACGGGCGACTCTTCCATATTTATGGCATATTCTATGGTGTTCTCCAATTCCCTCACGTTCCCCGGCCAGGTATACTGCCTCAACGCCTTCATGGCTTCGGGAGCGATGCCGGAAATATTTTTGTTCAGGATGCCGGAGTATTGTCCGATAAAGTATTCTATCAACGGCTCCAAGTCCTCCAACCTCTGCCTGAGCGGGGGTATATTCAGCGGAATGACGTTAAGCCTGTAATACAGGTCGTCACGGAATTCGCCCTTTCTCACCTTGCTCTCAAGATTGCTGTTGGTCGCCGCGATGATCCTGACATTTATCTTTGTGCTCCGGTTTGAACCTAATCTCTCTATCTCCCTTTCCTGCAGCACCCTCAAGAGTTTTACCTGCAGATGGATGGGCATGTCTCCGATCTCGTCGAGGAAGATCGTCCCGCCGTCCGCCATTTCGAATTTACCCGGTTTGCCGCCCTTTCTCGCGCCGGTGAAGGCTCCTTCGTCATAGCCGAAGAGCTCGCTTTCAAGAAGATTATCGGGTATGGCGCCGCAGTTGACTGTGATAAACGGCTTATCCATACCGTCGCCGGTATAGTGTATGGCCCGGGCGAGTATCTCCTTGCCTGTGCCGCTCTCTCCGGTTATAAGTATCGTGGACCTACTTTTGGCTATCCTGAGTACGCGCTCTTTGAGCTCTACAATGGGCCGACTGACCCCGATAAAATCATCCAGGCCGATCTTGTCATGGGGCTGCATCATGTCATAGAAGAGCTGGTGGAATTTTGCCATCGGCCTCAGCAAGACCATGGCCCCAAATAAATTTTTTTCGAAGCTCAGGGGATACGCGGATACGAGAAACGGCTTCTCTTCCCCATCAAGGTTTATGAAGAGCTCCTTCTCCTCGATCTCCCTCCTCGTGGAAATGACGTCGTGGAGAAAGGCCAGGCCGGGCCAGCTGTCGATGGTGGCGTCCTGCCAGTCGTCCAGACTCATAAGCTCCCTTGCCGAAGCATTGATATGCAGCACCTTCCCATCCGCCTCAAAGGCTATGACGGGATCGGGTATCCTGTCTATCAGGAGCATTATCTCCTGGGTATAGAGCCGTTCCTCCTCCCTGAGCTTAGCCTTTACCACGCTGGCGGCTATCAGCCCCGCCATCTTTTCTATGAAGAGCTTATGGGATGGCAGTCTTTCCATGAAATTTTGCTTTTGCTCATCGGTAAAGCAGACGAGGCCTATGACTCCGAATACCGTTCCGCTGTCGGCAATGGGTGCCGAGAGTTCCGCCTTTTCCTCACAGTCGCCGTGTTTGTAGCATTTTTTGCATATCTCCTCTTCCCCGGCCGTCTCTACGACTATTCCCTTGCCCTTTCTTATCACGTCGCTGTAGACTGCACCGTCCTCATTGAGGTACCTGCCTACACGGTCCCTGTATTTGCCCGTTCCCGCTATCCTCTTGAGCCTTCTGTCCACAATCTCCACATCCAGGTTGAGTTCCGAGGCTATGGCCTCGCTGACCTGGGAACATATGTCCTGTATTTTCTCCAATTCGGATATATCAGTCATGAGCATCACCCCTGATCCCAAGGTTCCGTAAAATCATCCGGGTCATCGCAGACTTTCAGCTGCCTGCCATGGCACAGATAGAGTATGTTGCCGGTAATACTCCTCACCATGTCGTCATGGGATGCGATCATCACCGGTATGCATTTTTCCGAGGAGATCTTCCTTATTAGCGCAAAGGCATCCCGCGAAGTCCTCTTATCCAGGGACGAGGTCGGTTCATCGAAGAGCAGAATATCGGGTTCCATTATGAGCGCCCGTGCGATGGCCGCCCTCTGTCTCTCTCCTCCCGAGACCTCTCCGGGGTATTTATCCTTTAGGTGAGCTATATTCAGCTCATCCAAAAGTTTTACAGCCAAGCTGCGGTCTTCATCCGTGACCCTGCTTCTGGAAAAAAGTACGTTATTCATCAGAGTGAGATGAGGAAAAAGGGCGTTATCCTGAAGCACCATGCCAACCTTCCTTTTGCCGGGACTTAGATCTATGTCCCTCTCCGCCGAAAACAGAATCCCTCCGTTCAAGACTATTTCCCCTTCATCCGGCGCCGTAAGCCCCGCGATACACTCCAGCAGCGTCGTCTTGCCTGCGCCGGAACTCCCCATGACCGCCATGATATCGTCGTCAAGAGTAAAATCCACATCCAGCATGAATGAATCGCCATATCTCTTGCTTATGTTTGACGTCAGCACTATCTGCTCACCCTTTTCGAAACGAATTTTTCGGACAACAGCTCGACGGACAGCGAAGCGGCAAGGGCTATGGCGACGATGACCGCGCCGTATAGCCAGGCCGTCTTTAAATCCCCCTGCTCCACGCAGAAGTACAGCGCCAGCGGCAGAGTCTGCGTCCTTCCAGGTATGTTGCCCGCCACCATGAGCGTGGCGCCGAATTCCCCCAGCGCCCGTGAAAAGCCGAGTATGACTCCCGAGAAAAAGGAGGGCCAGGCCAACGGCAGCAGCACCACAAAAAATATTTTACGATCACCGGCGCCCAATACCTTTGCCGCTTTGACATAATTTGTATCCACCGACCGGAACCCGGCATCCATCGACCTATATACCATCGGAAAGGATACGACGGAAGATGCGATCACGGCCCCCAGCACCGTAAATACCACCCTGACGCCCACGGAATTCAGGAAGGAGCCCAAGGGTCCTCTCAGGCCAAAGGTCATCAATATTATAAAACCGACAAAGGTCGGCGGAAGCACCATCGGAAAGGTAGCAATGACGTCTATTACGCGCCTTAGACCGTCATTCCTCATACCGGCGTAGACACACAGAAACGAGACAAATATATTGATGGCTGTGGAGATCAAGGCGATCCTCAGCGAAACGTACAGAGGGGAAAGGTCCATGACCTACACCTCGAAGCCGTACTTTTTAAATATGTCCTTTGCCTTATCAGTCTGCAAAAAGTCTATAAACTTCTTGGCCGCATCTTTATTTTCACTTGCTTTTACAATGACGGAAAAATAGGAGATCTTTTCATGGGAGGATTCCGGCGCAACGTCGGATATCTCGACCTTATCGGATATCATTGCGTCGGTTTTATATACGGCCCCGGCTCCGGCGCTGCCGCTCTCCACATATGCCAGGACGCTCCTGACGTCCTTGCCCATGACCAGCTTCGGCTGTACCTTATCCCAATTTCCCAGGTTAGTAAATACCTCTTTGGCGTACCTGCCTGCAGGCACGCTGTCCGGTTCACCTATGGCAATGTATTGTAAATCCCCGGGGAGCTTGTCAAAGCTGACTTTCTCACTTCCCTTTCCCACGACCAGCACCAATTGATTTCCCGCCACCTCGGCAATACTATCGGCGTCTATCAGTCCGTCTTCATTCAATGAATCTATCTCCTTTCGCCCGGCCGAGACAAACACGTCCACAGGCGCGCCTTCCTTTATCTGATTGACGATAGTGCCTGATGAAGCATAGTTCACCGTTACCTTAACGTTGGGATCTTCATTTCCGAATGCGGTGATGATATCTCCTACCACATCCTTAAGGCTGGCAGCGCAAGATATATTAATCTCGGATTTTTCTTGCGGCCCGCCGCATCCAAACATCGACGCAAGGATAACAAGAGTTAATATCAATAATGAAAACCTTTTCATAGGCAATCCTCCTCACATTTTATTAGCGTAGTAAAAACAGGCCATACTTAAAATGTCGTGTATTTCAAACCATTCCCCCGGATTATGATATCGTTTCCCGTGCTGTCTTTGATATATGCCGCTGTATCGCGGGCGGCGCCCAGTCCGGCAATATCGGCCTTGTTCAGAATAATGAATATCCTGCCCCTGGCACCCTTTAAAAGACCCTTAGCTGTCAGCAGCTTGGCAATGAGCTTTGCGTCTACTTGCGAATTCAAAGCATACCCCGTCAGATCGCATACCCTCTCAGCCCTGTGCACATATTGCCCGTTCAGTCCCTTTCCCAACACATCCAGCCCTATGACCACGCACGTTATGGTAGTAAACCTGGGCACCGCCGGTTCCCATTCGGCCGGAGTTTTGAGCGGCCGCCCCTTTGACCCATCCGCTTCTATCAATAGGACATCCCTCTCTATATCCTTCAATCTATCATCCGGGACGCCTACCAGCTTGCCGCTGCTCTCCATATCCCAGGCAAACACTATGGGGTTATCGTCGGACACCTCCCCTCCTTCAAATACCGTCCTCACGCCGGGTATAGGATATATATGCGTGGTGGTTGTTATCGCCACCGAGTACTCAGATACAAGTTCACCGGCAAGCTCTCTTATGATCGTCGTCTTGCCTCCGCCGCCGACAAAGCTGACTATATCTCCCTGCGAAATACCCATAATATCCTTCAGCATGTTATAAACACTCTCCTATTGGGATATGCACAAAGTATATTAAACGATCATATCATAAAAAGGGGGTAAGTATGATATCTTATGAAGGAATACTTAATAAAATAATATCATACGTCAAACGAAACCGTTACGGTTCCGATAAAGTAACCGTCTCCCTATATGGACTGACCATCACATTAGAAAGAAAGATAGACTTATCCGTACCTCATGAGGTGACCGTAGTGATACCCAGGGCTGAATACAGAAGAAAGATCAAGGATGGTTCCGAAGAGACAGAGGTCATACTAAACAGCATAACCGTAGTGCATGCGCCGCGTCATCCGACTGAGGATCCCGGTACGGCAACGGTTAAATATTGACTAAAGGAATCCTCCCAAACATAGAGCCGCTTCCAACACGCCTCCGGCCACCGCCCGCGCCTTATCGGAAATGGTATAACAATAACCTGCATTCTCCCTCGGGTCTATGTCCCCTATCTTTGTTCCCATCTTCACATACGACCCCGGGTGAATCATGCCTCTGACTATGCCGTCTATCCGGGCCCTCACTTCTGCTCCGCCCACCACGGCGACTACATCCTCTTTATCAGCGATACTTCCTATATCCATCATTACGTCCACCCTGCCATCGGCCGGGGCGTACAGCACTCTCTCTTGGGATATGCCAGCTATCGTTCCCGGCTTGCCCGTATTGGGCAGGGCACTTCCATGCATGATCACCCTGCCGAGATCGTGTCCCCTTACAGTCTCAACAACGGCATGCACATCGCGGCCCGCTTCAAAGCCCGGTCCGCATCCTATTACTACAGCGGCCATTCCGGTGTTTGTATCATTCTTCCTCTTCAGCATTCTGGCATCCACCAATACATCGGGTTTTACCACCTTTATGAATTCCGCCTCTTCATCCGCCATGACCGGAACATCTTGAGATGAAGAAATCTCTGCTGCCGCACCGGCGTCCCTGACACAGACTGCCTTCATACCTTCGACGACCATGCTGCCAAGGTACACCGCCTCGGAAAAACTCACGGTGCGTCTCACGGAAAGCGGCCTTTCAGCCTCCAATATCACAACATCAAAGCCGCTCCTCTTCATCCTGTGAACTATGCCCGTCCCCAGATCGCCGCCGCCCCTTACTACTGTCAAAGGCATTTTCTCTGCCCCCTATACCGGCTATACTCAAATCAATAGCCCATATCTTCACCGACAAGCACTATATTAAAATCCGTATAATCAGGTTTTCTCTCGATGATCGTCGTTATCTTGCATATGCGGTCACGAGTATTGCAATCGCTGCAGATCCCAGTATGATTGCATGAGTTATTCTTGTTGAGCCTTATGGAATTGAGCGGAGCAGCCACGTTACGGGCTCTTTTTATCCCATCCTCGACTGTTTCGACGATCTTGTTTGCACCGGCGACAACAATGACCTTTTTAGGCCCGAATATCATGGATGCAACACGGTTCCCGGTCCCGTCGATATTTATAAGTTCTCCCGACATGGTTATGGCATTGGTACTCGAAAGAAATACGTCCGACGTGATCTGCGCGCGCCTGATATCAAAGACTTCATCGGGCGTATGTCCCGCCTCCCAGTGGTCAAATACCTTGTTTCCCCTGGATTTGAGCTCCTCGATGATACCCATGCTCCTGACCGTGACAGATCCGCCGATCCCCACGCTCATGCCGGGCTCTATCATGCCCAATACCATGTCCTTTGCCTCTCGGATATCATGCGCATAAGCAGCATTGAAACCATTATCCTTTAAGTTCCTCATGGTCCTGTCTATCCTTATATCATAATAGACGTCCTTAGCGTCATACATGGATAATCCCCCGATCCTATGAATATTTTAGGCGGTGCGGCTCCGTGGTTCTTATTTATATAAAAATGTTATATCATAAAGTTAATATATATTTCGACCAAATCTGCAAAAATCCTTTTATTAATTAAAAACAATCTGTTTGAAATGTGTCTCCGCATGCCCGGGGAGAAAATGACGTGTATATGTCCGGATCATGATACTGCAATTATATCTATGAAACGCATTCTCAGTTCAGTGAAATGCGCCTCCATTTCCCGGTACGGTATTCTCCATATGAAATGATGAAGTTTACAAGCCAGCCGACGGGAACCGCATACCACACCATTGCAACACCAAAGCGCGGGGCGAATACGACCGCAACGCACACCCGAACGGTGAGATTGGCCAAATTGGCAATGGTAAACATCTTCATATCGCCTGCTCCGCGCAGCAGGCCGTCCGCCACCATTTTCATCCCTATAAGCACGAAAAACCAACCCATAAACTTGAGATAGGACGAACCTGTTTGCAGAGCAAGCCATGTGCCGTTACTGCCCAAGAAAGATAAAATGATATTTTTATAAAAGAACTCCAGCAACGCACAGATCACAATCGCAAAAAATGCAATTATACCATTACCCGTGAAAAACCCTTTTTGTACCCGTTCCTGTTCTCCTGCGCCGATATTTTGCGACGTATACGCCGAAATGGCATTTCCCATAGCCGCCATCGGCACTACGCAAATACTTTCGACGCGCATTGCCGCAGAAAAGCCTGCCAGTACCTGAGTACCGAAGCTGTTTACCACTGACTGGACGAACAACATGCCTATCGAAACGGTGGACTGCTGCAAAATGGAAGGCAGTGCGATCTTAGTCATATTTTTTAATTCATCACCGTCAAAGGTCTTAGGTTTGTCAGAAGAATAGGCAGTCATTTCCCGCATGAACAGTACAAGCGAAATAACGGCAGAGATCCCCTGTGCGATCAGCGTTGCCCATGCCACGCCTGCCACGCCAAGATGCATGGAGCGAACCATATACACATCTAAAAAAATATTCAACACGGATGAAAAAATCAATAAATACAAAGGAGTGCGCGACTGCCCGATCGAGTTGAACATAGCGGAAAGAACATTGTACATGAAGAGAAACGGCAGACCGAGAAAATAGATATTTAAATATACCGTCGCCATGTCCAGAATATTGTCCGGAGTATTCAGTAACTGCAGGATCTGCCTTCCCTTCAAAAGTCCGAACCCGCCCAATAATATGCTCAAGATGAGAAATGCAATCAATGCGGTGTATACAGACTGCTTCATCTTTTGATACTCTCTTGCGCCAAAGTAACGGCTGGTTATTACCGAAGCACCCACTCCGCCGCCGATCGCAATGCTTATAAACACATTGGTCAGCGCGTAGCAGGCTCCTACGGCCGCCAATGCATTTTCACTGACAAACCGGCCGACCACCATCGAATCCACCATTGTGTAAAACTGCTGAAAGAAATTACCTATGATCATAGGTATTGCAAAAATCAGCAGCGCCTTTAAAGGTCTTTCATGTATTAAATACTCTCTGTCCATAGAATAAATCTCCTTTTCATCCAGCAAGAATCCAACTTACATTATGCATTAAAAACATATTTATCAAGTCTGTCAAATGCCTCCTTTACTCGTGATAGCGGGAGCGCCAGATTCATCCTGATATGGCACGGCCCATGGAACATGCGTCCGTCCTGCCATGCAACACCCGCGTCCCAGCCCGCCTTTTCAAGCTCGTCGATCGTCTTGCCATGTTTCTTACACCAGCCGGTACAGTCGATGAACAGCATATAGGTCCCTTCCGGCTGCGAAAAATCAACTCCTTCAAAATGCTCCCTTATATAACCACATGCATAATCAACATTTCCCGTCAAGACCTGACGCAACTCATCGACCCACTCATATCCTTCAGCCCTATAGGCTCCAATGAGCGCATGCATACTGAGTACATTCATTTCGTTGTAGTGAGCTAAAGAGGACTCCTTGGCTACCCTGTCTCTGATCCACTTATTGTAAATAATATGATAGCTTCCAACAAGTCCCGCTAGATTGAACGTCTTGCTGGGCGCATACATTGCCACGGTGCGCATGCGTGCGTCCTTGCTGACGGACTGCGTCGGTATATGCTTATGTCCCGAAAGGACGAGATCGGACCATATTTCATCCGAAACTACATAGACATCATATTTTTTATAAAGCTCCATCGCCTTTTCGATCTCCCACTTCTCCCACACTCTCCCGCAGGGATTATGCGGAGAACAGAATATGGCCGCGTGTATGTTTTCGCTTTTCAGCCTCTTCTCCATATCGTCAAAGTCCATGCGCCATATTCCGTTTTCATCTCTTACCAATGGGCTCAGGACCATATCGTATCCATTATTTGAGAGAGCCTTGGTAAACCCGATATATGTAGGCGCGTGAAGAAGTACCTTGTCTCCCTTAGAACAAAAGACGTTCAGCGCACTGATGACGCCGCCGAGCACGCCGTTCTCATAGCCGATGCACTCTTGGGTCAGCCCCTTAACACCGTTTCGCTTTTCCTGCCATTTGATGATGGAATCAAAATAGGCATCCGTGGGGTCAAAGTATCCGAATGCAGGATGCTTTGCCCTTTCTATGATCGCCTCCGGTATCGTCGGTACCGTCGGAAAATTCATATCTGCGACCCACATGGGAATGACATCAAATCCCTCTTTAGGCAAATCTGGAGAAGGGCCTTTTCCCAATCCATCCACAGCAATGGAGTCCTTACCCCTACGGTCCATGATACTCGTAAAATCGTATTTCATAATTTAGCCCCCACTATATTATTTTGATCTACGCTTCATAGCACCATCTTCTAAATCCCCGCAAAAAAGAGGAGTCCGATGCCTTCTTTCGCATCAGATTCCCTCAAAATATGTAATTTAAAGGTTAGTGAATATATAAAATAGCGTAAAAAATCTCCTTTAATTTAATTATACCACATAATCATAAGAGATCATGAATCAACACAGGATTTGCTTTAATGCCCTTCTAATCAAAAAAAGTGCTGAAAATCATTTGTATCAGTTTTCAGCACTTTTTAGTATTTATATTCATTTAGTCGCTATTATTTTCTTTCTATCGGCAAATACCGCTCTTCCCATTACAATATTTTTTACTCCTATTTTCAATAAATCATCGATCTTGTCCTCAGTAATGCCTCCATCGACCCAAATATTCAATTTATAGTCATGAAGTCTGCATATCTTTTTCTCCATGGCCTTGATATATTTCTGTCCCCTTCCATCAGGTTCGCTGGTTAATACCAGAATGTCGTCGGTCAACGGAATTACATGATCAATAGAGTCGATGTCAATACTAGGATTGATGGCTATTCCTACTCTTATCCCTTCATCCTGATATAACCTGATCAATTCAGAGGGATATCTGGTCACATCTACATGGATAAATACAATATACGGATCACATTTTTTAACGCTTTTTAAAAAAAGCTCGGGTTTGTTCACCATTAAGTGTATAGATTTGCGGGAAGAACTCTTTTTGCATATCAATTCCAATAATTTTATCCCAAAGGTTATATTCGGAATATAATTTCCATCCTCTATATCAATGTGTATATTTGCATAATTCGCATCAATAAATTTTATTTCTTCATCAACGTTTAGCAAATTCCCCGATGCAATGGATGGGATTATTACCGCCCTATTACCTTCTTGCATTTTTTACTACTTTCATAAACTCACATACCCTCTTAAAATCAACTTCATTATTAAAGTTTCCATCCTTTTTAAAATATGTCCCTACAACTCCTCCATCTGCTATTGAGAGCTGTTCCTCAACATTATTGATATTCAATCCCGTATTGACAAATACAGGTACTTCACTAACAACCTTCTTAACTCTGGTCAATATCTGCGTATCAGCTGCAGATCCGGCAGTCAACCCTGAAACGCACAGTGCATCCGGTTTGTTATTAAAGACCGTCGACTTGGCAATACTTTCGATATCTCTGTCGGCCAAATAAGTTGCCGCTTCAGGTATAATATTAAAAAGCGACTTTATATTGTCTCCGCCTAAATTATGTTTATGTCTTATCACTTCGCCGTAATTTGTGTCCCACAAACCAAAATCGCTGGCATAGACTCCCGTGAATATTTCTCTCACAAACTGTGCATCTACTGCAACAGCAAGATCAAAAGTCTTCATGGGGTCCCATAATACATCCACGCCATAGGGCACCCTTATATCTGTTAAAAGTTCTCCTATGACCCGAGCCATAGCGGATACAGTTTCGGCCTTGACCTTAGTGAGATATGGCAAACTGAATTCATTGGAGAACATTACGGCATCTACGCCGCCGTCTTGTAATGCCGTTAAATCTGCCTTTGCCTTTTCAACTACTTTTTTCATACCACCCTGCTCATCATAATTAGGGTCGCCAGGCAAGGGCGATAGATGACACATTGCGATTATTGGTTTGTTAGTTTTGAATATTTCTTTTGTCCACATTTATAGCACTACTCCTTTATCCTCTTTTATTGTCTCTCTTTTTGTCTTCATTGAATAAAAGTATACTATACCCGCTGTCAATGCTATTATTAATGCAATCCCAACTATCCCTAATCTATTCAACTGATAAAATACAAATGCTATGGGATTCCCAGCTGATAATGCCGTTACTTGTAATGCACCCTCCGGCATAGCTGCCGCTCCGCTTTTTGCAAATATGGTGATCATTGGTGCAAAGAAGGAGGAAATGCATAATACAATAGACATCATAATCGTCCCGCTCAACAAAGTTTTTATAAAACTCCTATTATGAATAACTGTGGCCATTGAAATAAAGAACGCCGTTGAGGCAAGATCACCTACGGGAAGTGTTGTATTTGTAGGTATGATCATCGCCAATACCAACGTTATAGGGATCAGTAAGAGACCGACCGCGACTGTGGTTGGGACTCCTAATAGAACAGCGGAATCTAACCCTATATAAAATTCTTGGCCATTGTATTTTTTCTGCATATAATTTCTGGCCTGTTCATTAATTGGAACTAGACCTTCCATCAATATTTTTGTAGCTCTCGGCAGAAGGAACATTAGCGCCGCCATTTCCATACCGAGATTAAGCGCGTCTTTAATAGAATACGATACCAGCAGCGCCAATAGGAAACCGATTATAAATCCTAAGAAAATTGGTTCGGCTATAACAGATAAAAAACCGAATTTCGAACTGTCTATTTCCTTTCCTTTGTCTTTACTGTCACTATTATCTTTTTTCGATTTTGGGATAAATAAATCGTAGAATTTGTCCAGCAGATCAAAAATTGGTACGGTACTAACCGCAAAGCCCTGTGGTATAGAAATGCCCGGAATGCCTAATTCCTTTTGAACCTTCGGCGCAGTATAATCCGCAATCTTTAATGATATAATGCAGTGCGCTGCCGCTCCTATAAAAGCATATACTATATTATGCGTCAATAGATAAATTACCGATCCCGTAAAAGCATAGTGCCAATAGTTCCAAATATCAATATTAACGGTATTAGTTAATTTAAGTGTTAGCATTAATATATTAACTATCAATATGAATGGGATTATAAACGAACCTACCGTAGTTGAAAATGCTAACCCCGCGGCAGCTCCCCACCCTGTGTCGATCGTTGTCAGCTTTAATCCAAATTTTTCAACCAAGAGATTTGCTACCGGACTGATATTGGTCCATATTAACCCTAAAACTAAATTTAAAGAAATTAATCCAATACCCACCGTCATACCGGCTTTTAACGCCTTTATCGGATGGAGTCTGACCAAAAGACCTACTAATGTGATCATCAGAGGAATCATAACATATGAACCAAGGCCACTTATATAGTTAAATATCTCTTTCAAAATACCCATTTTAATCCTCCTTATTTAGATACGATAGTATTTCACTCTTTAATTCGTCAATTCCAATGCCGGTTATAAAAGGCAGGCCTAGAATAGTTGGGATTTTATAATCCCCTTGGAGCGGCATAGATGAAACTATTATATCTCCTTGATCCTGATAACCTTTGACTTCTCTAATGCTGCATTGAATAATTCGATACTCTATTTTATTTTCAGTTAACAGCTTTTCTATATTGCTTGAAATTATCGTTGAAGTTGCCACTCCAGCGCCACAGGCTACAATAACAGTCTTCAAAATATCACCTCCCATCTAATGAATTATGTTATTTTAGAATTGACAAATAAATTCTTTTATTAGTTTTACCGTATTATCGGCATCGGTAATGCTTATACATTCTATAGGAGTATGGGTGTATCGTGTGGGGATAGAAATACTCATTACTTTTATTCCTTCATTTTCAAATAATATATATGCATTTTCAGTAACTACACCGGATGCAACTTCTCTTTGATAAGGAATATCATTGTCGGCGCAAATGTTTTCAAAGGAAGCAATTAATTCTTTATCCGGCAGCACTCCCGCCAAAGTTCCTCTTCCATGGAAATTCATATATGTTAACGCCGGACCCTTGCCAAGCGAAACATCATTGTAATTTAGATCCGGCGTATCACACGCAGGAGTAATATCAATTCCTATAGTAATATCAGGTTTTATTTTTCTTACAACAGGAAGTATACCTCTAATATTAAATTCCTCCATTACACAAGATACCAAATAAACCTCAGCGTCTAACTCTGATCCGCGCAGCATCTCATTCAGTTCGAGCAAAATACTGCAGCCGATCCTATCATCTATAGCTTTTGAACTAACTATTTTGTCTGACATCTCAGTCCAAGTATCATCGAAGGAAAACATATCCCCCACATTTATTCCTCTGGAGATAACCGATCCGTTCGAATCTGCACCTATGTCTATATACATATCTTGGATTTGAGGGATCCTGAATTTATTTTCCGCACTCATAAAATGATGAGACTGAACTCCTACTAAACCCTTGATCGACTCATCCTTAATACTTTGAACTTTGGTGCCGGGAAGAATTTGCGTATTCACGCCGCCCATTCTCTCAAACCTCAAGAAACCGTCATCTTCAATCTTTCTTATTATAAAACCGATTTCATCCATGTGTGCAAAAATCATTATTTTAGTCTTCGCGTTTTTCTTTGTCTTTAATTTACAAATTATATTGCCAATATTATCCTTATAAACGTTTTCACTAAACTCATGGAATTTCTGTAGCATATATGACCCAACGCTTTCCTCCCTTGAAGAAAGTCCATTTAGCTGACACAAATTCTTTAAATTATCCCTGATCATTCTAATCTGCCTCCCTTAGCAACTGATAAATATCCTCTTTTGAATTACAGTTTTTTATTTCCAACAACATCTGCGATTGAAATAGATCTGCAAGTTGCTGCAATACGGTAATATGTTTATTTTTATCTTTCAGCAGTAAAATAAACGATATGTCTACTTTAATTTCCTCATTCGGTTTGTCCATCCGATTAAACTTTAATTTTTTGGGGAAATTTGTAACGATAATACCTTCTTTTAAAACATATTCCTCTTCGCTGTGCGGTATAGAAACATTCATGCGTTTGGTCAATAAACCAGTTGGAAATTGTTCTTCTCGTTTTATTATTTCCTCTTTAAATTTCTCTTTGACAAATCCTCTCTCGATAAGAAAGTCTGATATGTCATTTAAAAAATCAACCTTGTCAACATAATCTTTCTTAATAAACTCACCGTCTCTTATTAATTCGCCTAACTCTTTCATGTCTTTCCTTCCCCCCCCATTAAGCTATTACAATGTCATTACATTTCTCAGTAATCTCATTAATTTCCATATCGGTGATTCTTCGATCCGTAATGATCTTATCAATATCTTCTAAAGCACATACCCTTGCAATCTTATAGTTATTGAATTTAGTATGATCTGCCAGCAAAATTGTCAAATTAGCGGAATCCATCATTTTTTGCTTTACTTCAACTTCATCGAAATTTGCATTTGAGACTCCCTTATCTACATGCACTGCATCGGCAGCCAAGAAAAATATATCGGCATTTACATTTCCCAGGCCTTTTAAAGTTATAAGTCCAGATAAACTATAAAGATCCGTCCTCATTTGTCCTCCCAACACGATCAAATGAACGGATTTGTTATGTCCTAATGTCATTCCCACTTTTAGATCATTGGTTACTACGGTTATATCCGAAATACCCTTATTTTCATTTATTTTATTTGCCAACGCAAGAGTTGTAGTTCCTGAATCAAGGATAATTGTCATCCCATTTTTTATTAGTTCAATAGCTTTAGACCCTATTTTATCCTTGAACTCCTTTTGGCTCTTTTCTTTTTCCAATTGCTTTGGTTCATACGTTAATTTATATCTGTTGCTTATCGCGCCTCCTAAGATCCTTACTAACTTGCCTTCCTTCTCAAGCGCCGCAAGATCTCTATTAATAGTTGCCTTAGAACAATCGAACCTATCCATCAATTCTTGGACGGTAACGTTTCCAATTTCATTTATGTGATCCAATATTAATATTTTTCTTTGAGATAGCAAGAGTCACGCCTCCAATGAGCCAATCTGATATTTCATAACTAAATATTATCACTTTGAATCATTTATGTCAAACAAGATTTTATATATCATAAAAATTCTATTGAAATATTGCTATTTTACAGTATTCATAGGTTTATTTGGAACTCAATATATGGCTCAATTTAAATCAATTTAATCATGCCGAGCTCCCCAAGCACCCTTGTAATTCCTTTTTCTGGCAGACGGATACACTGTTTGGTGCCTTCAGCGTTGGCGCCGATAGGTATAGATATAGCCATGTACAATGTGCGTACATGGCTTGTAAATTATTAAGTCAGCAACTACTATAACAAGTATTTTTATTGGATAGACTCTATAAAAGTCAATTGATACCGTTTCACCTTTTTCTATATTGAGTACAGTTCCATTATTGGGATTGTACTTCTTAACCCACTTGCAATAGCAATAATTACCGAAGCTTATATGAAAGTGCTCCGCTTTCTGTTGTCACTATACCTTCTGCAGCATACTCCATATCGGAAACTGTATCCATATTCAAAATAATCATAGGGATGGCCATATCATATCCCCTTGATTCAAGATACTTGATGTCAAAGGTAATAAGCTTTTGTCCTCTTTTTATCTTTGCGCCATCCTTAACATGGGACTTAAATCTTTTTCTATTTTCTTTTACCGTATCAAGTCCAATGTGGATCAGGACCTGAACGCCGTCATCGCTTATAAGGCCTATGGCATGATTTGTCTTAAATACGGTTGAAACAGTTCCGTCGCAAGGTGAAACAACTTCGCCTGACTCAGAGATAAATGCAACACCGTCACCCATCATCTTCTGGGCAAACATCGGATCATTTACTTTTTCTACGCTTATAAGTTTTCCATCAAATCTTTTGCATAATCCTTTTTTGCCATAATGATTCCCTACTTTCTTATAATTTGTTTTCCTTGATATTGTAATACAGAAAGTAATTACATCTGCGCGCCACATGTAATTCTATAAATAAAGTATATCAAATCAATCATATTGGTAACCTGATCAACGGCTACATCCACATTCTGCAATCTCGTGTCATTGCCGGAAGCAGATTCATTGTTTACAATGTTAATAGCAATTCCTGCTATTTCTTCTTTCGGAAGTCGAACTTTCATCCTCTGCTCAATCATTTTTACTGCATCTTTTGCAATCGAAGCCTCTATTTCATACATCTGTCCCACATCATAGTAGAGAGAATAATTGAAATTAATACCTTTCCTGCTGCACCTATATATTGCAAAGTTAATATGATCAGCCAATGTAAAGATCAGATTTGGGTTTAACTGATTTTTTAGTTTTTCTCTGCATTCTCTGACAATCTCAGAAGATATATTCATCACTTCTTCAGGGATTTCATTCAGCAGTCCTAAATATCTTTCGTCAACATTGTAATATGTGCGATCGATCAGCTTGAGATCATTCAATTCGCATGGCATTTTCTGAAAGCCGACACCTTTGCCATACAAAATTACCTCTTCACCATTACCGTCAATCCCCAGTGCAAAATTGTTATTAATCTTTTTAATCAGTTTCATGATGTTTCTCCAATGGTAATAATTGTATCCTTAGTTTTCACTTGTTTGCCAATGCTATTCTTTATATAGTAATCCTTCCATCCACTGGTAACTATCACCATAACAGACATGTCATAACCAAGTCCCTTCATCATTTCTGTATCGAATCGGATAACAGGAAGACCATATCTGACCTTCTGTCCTACTTGTGCCAAACATTCAAATCCCTTTCCTTTGAGATTCACCGTATCAATTCCAACATGAATCAGAAGTTCTACTCCCGAATTTAAGGATATGCCAAATGCATGCTTTGTTGGTGCAATCATAACGATTTCCCCATCTGCTGGTGAACATACTGTATTGCCTTCAGGAATTACAGCGATTCCATCTCCAATAATCTTAATATTCAATACATTGTCTGAGACCTCCAAAATATCAATACATTTCCCGTCTATTGGTGAATATAGGTTGCAATCATGTTTTCTAAACAGATTCATGTCTCTAACCCCCAAATAAAAAAGCCCTTGTGGTGCATTACCAAAACCACCAAGGTAATGCCTCACAAGGGAGTGACAGTCCTTTTCATCAAATACAGTCCATCAGCGTCATATCTTTTGCTAATCAGCCTGCTTATTAAATTGAAAGCATAAATTTATCTAACATTATCATTATTTATTATAACGAGAGCAATTTTAATGCGTGTATTCTGTCAAGCATCTGCAGTTCATTCACTAAACACTATCAAGTATAAGCTATAATGATTTGATTGTCAAGTAAGTGCCCAGTTGCGATAGTGTCAAGTTACTGTAGGAAAAAATAATATAGACATCACCCTAAGCAAAATAGATTGTCTTAATTATACAGATATCTTTATCTTGGCATTTAGCTGCATCTCCCTATAAGGGCTCTTAGTCCATTGTAGAGGCCTGTCTTTTCTCCTCTTACTACTGCTGTCGGTTTGCTGTTCCAGGTGTCTATATATCTGTTTGCAGATTTCCTTGCTTCTTTTATTAATTCGTCTTGTATTTGTTCTTTTCTCTGCTTTTCTTGTCTTATTCTTTGGTGGGTTTATGCTTGCTTTTATTCGTGATAGCAATACTTCCAAGTCCGTTATTGATATTTTTGATGGGCTTTATTGGAAGTTGGATCCAGATGTTTTCATGAGCCTTTTTCCTGTCATTCTTATCGATAATGGCAGTGAGTTTACGAATCCTTCTTCTATTGAATTTGATGCTCAGGGTAATCAAAGGACCCGAGTTTTCTATTGTGATCCGTCCTCTCCGTACCAGAAGGGTGCGGTGGAAAACATTCATGAGTTGATACGCGGGATTATTCCTAAGGGGTGTAGTTTTGATGATTTCAGTCAGTATGATATTGACATTATGATGAGCCACATTAATTCCTATTCAAGAAAGAAGCTGAATAATCAGTCACCACACCAGGTATTCAGCTTCCTCTACGGAACAATATTCTTAAGAAGTTGGGCTCAGTTTTCATTCCAGCCAATGAGGTAATGCTGAAATCAGAGCTTCTTATGAAATAGATAGTACTTAAAGAGGCATCATCAAAGGTAGTTTAAACATGCCTATTTCTATTAATATTATATCAATACAGCCATAATAATTATAACAATAAGTAAATTCTATTATACATTTTTACTTGAGTATGCATTATGATGGATTTTACTTTTTCATTTCACCTCCCTTAAAAATCTGTCTAAACAGTATTCCATCAATGAACAAGATATCGCATACCTCATAAGTTTGATGAACAAAAAGAGAAAAATAGGTAACAAAGGCAACTATTTTAAAATATTAAGATACTTGTCCGATTTTGGTATCCCCGCCATGGCTACCTTGTAGACGACTTCCTTTGCCGGCCATTCAAGAGTAATGCCTGCCCGCTTCAAGGTCTCGGTAACATTGACCCCCATAGCCTCCGGAGAAGTAGTTACATAGTAACCCTCTTCACGATAGTTTGCGACAAAACTATTTATATTGTCCCTTAAGTGTTTCCTTGCAGTTCCCTGCCAATATAGTACGTTTGAGAGCTGCGCCTCCGTCCATTGAGGATGTTTTTCTCTCATCTTCTTTACATGCTGTTCCAAATCAAATGTGCAAAATATTGCATAGATCGGCTGTTTAATATCAAATACCTCGTCAAACATCGGCGCATCCGGCGGACAATCGGGTCTCTTGCCATAATTGGGGCAGCCATGCTTGTGATTTTTATATTCCCTTGTACATAAGCTCCGGCTTGACAAGCACTTACCTGCTTTTCCTATTGCGCAGTTAAAACAATCCTGTTTTAATCCTGCTTTTATACATGCCGGATAAACTATAATGGGATCAACTAAAGTATAACAAGAATCGGGTAACATGTAATTAACCTCCGAATCAAGTAATTACGTTATCATAGCTGTATCTCTCTATTTACAATAGTATACAGCAAATTCAATGAATATGGGACAGCACTTAAAAAAGGGCATCGGCAAATCTGATTACCGATACCCTTATACATCTATTTTAATGGAGCTGATGGAGGGATTCGAACCCTCGACCTGCTGATTACGAATCAGCTACTCTGCCAGCTGAGCTACATCAGCTTATATATCTTCAAAAATAAAATGGCGACCCGAAAGGGGTTCGAACCCTTGACCTCTAGCGTGACAGGCTAGCGTTCTAAACCAACTGAACTACCGGGCCACTTATAAATAATGCAAATATTGAATTTCTATGGTGGGCCTTCAGGGACTCGAACCCCGGA
>DHDI01000018.1:105826-105985 GCA_002399285.1 Thermoanaerobacterales bacterium UBA4880 | reverse complement strand
TCACCTGCATTATGACCGCCCATACCATCAGCGACAATATACAGCATATACGGATCATTGCTGCCGGAAATAAAGAAACTGTCTTCATTTTTATCCCGTACTTTGCCTATGTCTGATACAGCATTACTAATCATGAAAATCACTCCTGATTCTTCATAT
>DHDI01000018.1:104525-105684 GCA_002399285.1 Thermoanaerobacterales bacterium UBA4880 | reverse complement strand
ACTCCTGATTCTTCATATAACTACTTCTTAACTGGCCGCAAGCAGCATCGATGTCTTCTCCCAGGGATCTTCTCACCGTAACGTTCACACCGTATTCCTCCAATTTATTTTTAAACTTTGCAATGGTATTGGGAGATGACGGCAAGAATCCCTTTTCTTTAACGATATTGACAGGTATCAGATTCACATTGCATAAAATGCCCTTTGTCAGTAATGCAAGTTCACTCGCATCCTTTTCAGTATCATTAAAGCCTTCTATCATAGTATATTCAAAGGTAACCCGCCTGTTGGTACGTTCCACAAAATACTTTACAGCCGAAATAATATCTTTTATAGGATATACCTTGTTCACCGGCATTATCGAACGGCGTTTATCGTCGGTCACAGCATGAAGGGATATAGCCAAAGTGAGTTGAAGGTTTTCTTCGGAGAGCTTATAAATACCTGGTACGATGCCGCAGGTCGATATTGTTATATGCCGTGCGCCAATATTCAGCCCGTGTTTATCGTTTATTATTCTGATAAAGCGCATCACATTTTCGTAATTATCCAGCGGTTCGCCGCTCCCCATGATCACGATCCGTGAAACACGTACTTTATTCTGTCTTTCCACAGTCAGAATCTGTTCTAACATTTCGCCAGGTTTGAGGTTTCTGATAAACCCATTGACAGTGGAGGCGCAGAAACCGCATCCCATTTTACAGCCTACCTGACTTGACACACATAAAGTATAACCGTATTTATATCTTAGCAACACGGTTTCTATCAGGTTGTTGTCTTCCAAAGTTATCAGATATTTAGTGGAATCCCGCATGTTTTTTTCATCAATTATATCCGATCTGAATATATAATACCGTTCACTTAGCTCTGCCCTCAAGTCCTTTGATAAATTCGTCATCACGTCAAAATCTTTTGCATCATTATCATATAGCCAGTCGAATATTTGTCCCGCTCGATATGCAGGCTCATTTAGATCACTCATTACTTTTTTGAGCTCTTCCAAGGTATAATCCTTTATATTCTCTTTTGACATATTCTGTATCACCATTTTCCTTAATTATATCATATATCTATTATATCATGCTATCGGCTATATACTTATTTAACTCCTTCGACGCATTTTGGCAATGAAAAATCCATCCGTCTTATTAAGAGAAGG
>DHDI01000018.1:103689-104420 GCA_002399285.1 Thermoanaerobacterales bacterium UBA4880 | reverse complement strand
TCCGTCTTATTAAGAGAAGGATACAGCGTCATATGACCAATACCTGAGTCCCGCAGTGTTAGATTGTCAGGAATCAAATCGCCAAAATCCATTAACTCGAATTCATTGTTTTTCTTCAAGAAATCATCTATTACAAAAAGATTTTCCTCTTTTTCAATAGTGCAGGTACTGTATACCAATATTCCTCCCTTTTTAACATATCCTGAGGAATTTGACAATATGAGCTTCTGTATCTTCGATATTTTTTTGATATCATCCATACGTTTATTCCAACGTAAATCAGGTCTGTGACGTATCGTTCCCAATCCGGAGCAAGGCGCATCTATCAATACCCTGTCGGCCCTGCCTAAAAATTTGTCGTCCAGTCCTGTCGCATCGAAAACCTGCGTTTCTATTATATCAATTCCCAATCTACCAGCATTTTCTCTCACGACATCGAGTTTATGGGCATAGAGATCTCTCGCAAGTATACGGCCTTTATTTCTCATTATTTCAGCCGTATGAGTCGTTTTGCCTCCGGGTGCGCTGCATACATCTATTATAAATTCATCGGCCTTCGGGTCAAGTATGTGTGAAACAAGCATAGAAGCCTCATCCTGTATATAGAATAGCCCTTCTTTATAAGATTGAAGTGCCTCAAGTCCTCCTATATCCTTTAATATTATGGCCTCATCCAGATAGTTGCCCTTTTCTGCGGAAATACCTTCATTTTTAAATTTATTTATTAAAAA
>DHDI01000018.1:102513-103587 GCA_002399285.1 Thermoanaerobacterales bacterium UBA4880 | reverse complement strand
TTTTTAAATTTATTTATTAAAAACTTGGGCTCCATCTTTAATACGTTAGTGCGGACCGTAAGCTGCAATCTCTCATTATCTGCCTTCAAAAGCCCAACGGCAAAGTCGTATCCGAACTCATCAAGCCATTTTTTAACCAGCCACTCGGGGTGGGAATAGACCACAGACAGATATTTTATAGTATCTTCTTTAGATGGCAGTCTGAAAGCGTCATCCCTCAAAAAACTTCTTAACACCGCATTGACCATTTTCGCCGCACCGGAGTTACTATATTTCTTGGCCAGATTTACCGACTCATTCACCGCCGCCGACTGCGGTATACGATCAAGATATATCAGCTGATAGAGTCCCATTCGCATAATATTGAGCACTACAACGTCCACTTTTTTAATTGGCCGTGAGATATATTGTTCCAGAATATAGTCAAGTGTATTCTTTCTTTCTATTACACCATACGCTATTTCTAAAGCCAACGCTTTATCCCTTTTATCGGATAGGTTGATATTGAGTTCTCTGTTTGGATCAAACGATTGATAGCCGTTTGATTTCAAGACGTCGTCAATTATGTTCAAGGCCGCTTCCCTTGCATTCTCCACTCTAAATCCTCCGTGTCTGAACAAAATATTCGTTGTTAAAGTTGAAATAGTTCGTAGTCTGGTTGTTATATACAATATTAACTATCTCTATATTTTTTACATCCTGCGCCGTAGTTAAATATAATTGTATATACCTGCCGAATAGCGGACCGATCAAGCTGGCTGCCAACATGGCAATAACTATGTTAAAAAGGTTGAAGTAACCGTATCTAAATAATAATATAAGAAATATTATTGATGAAATAAAGTTCGTAATTGCAATACTGGTGCCGCACCTTTTATGCACGGCAAGCGTGCGTTCTCCTCCCATCAACCTCTTTTGTCCTATATTGGCTGATTCATACACCATATCTACCGGTGCGCTTCCTCTTATGATAAATCCATCTTCCTGAGCAAATCCGCTAAGGTTATACACTCCGCCGTACTTCTCTTCTATCACATTTATAGTGGCATGCTCTAAAGCATGATTTTGCCTGAC
>DHDI01000018.1:102215-102388 GCA_002399285.1 Thermoanaerobacterales bacterium UBA4880 | reverse complement strand
AAAGCATGATTTTGCCTGACCATCTTATTTGTAGCTATGCGATATATCTCCTTAGGGACCGTGATGATATTTGACAATGAATGCACCGTAAATTGTAAAGGCAGAATTATAACGTTAAGGAATATAAATATTAAAATTGGAAGAAAAATGAGCAGAAAAAGATACATTTAGTC
>DHDI01000018.1:101695-102081 GCA_002399285.1 Thermoanaerobacterales bacterium UBA4880 | reverse complement strand
TAGTCTCTTCTCTCCCTCAATATAATTAACCTGAAAAGCTGCAATATAGACGTTAATGTTGCAGCCACATATGTTAAGGCGGCAGCATTCAATACCTCTCTTGCAGGTCTGATCTCATCTTGATTTAATATTCCCTCCGATCCCAATATCTTTATGGCTCTGTTGCTGGCGTTGAATTCCACTGGAAGCGTTACAATTTGAAATAAAACCGCAGCGGAAAATAGGATTATGCCAAAATCCAAGAGCGGCGCATAACCCATAATGAGCCCCAACAAGAAAAGCGGCCAGGCCAGATTTGAACCGAAGTTCGCTATGGGAACTATACTGTTCCGCAACCTAAGGGGGAAATAACCCTCCTTATGCTGTATTGCATGGCCGGTTTCATG
>DHDI01000018.1:99885-101586 GCA_002399285.1 Thermoanaerobacterales bacterium UBA4880 | reverse complement strand
TGTATTGCATGGCCGGTTTCATGCGCGGCCACTCCCAGCGCAGCGATCGACGTACTTGAATACACATCTCTGGACAGCCTCATAACCCGTTTTGACGGATCATAGTGGTCCGTAAGATTCCCGCTTATCAGCTCAATGGGAACATCATACAGACCGTTAAGGTCCAGAAGCCTTCTTGCGACGTCGGCGCCGGTATAACCGCCGGAATTCCTATATTTCATGTATTTATTAAAGGTATTCTGTACTTTGCCCTGTGCATATATAGCTAAAATAAAAGCTGGAATAAGCAAAGCATAAGTTGAATCCCATATCATTTTGATTCTCCTCCATCTATGAAGTTCTTTACCGCATTCTCAACAAGATTTACGTCCACCCGCGTATTGAAGCAAGGGCCTTCCGGCCTCATGTTTACTATACCCAACACCGGTATACTATTTACATCCTGAATACCGCTTGTCAGATCCCTTTCACAAGCCACCGCGACGATCGCCTTCGGCTTATAGGTCTTAACGGCTTTCCGCGCCAAGGTCCCGCCTGTGGCAACGGTTATATTGACGCCATATCTATCGGCGATCCCGATCAAAGCACATATATCGCATTTGCCGCATCTCTTGCAGTTGTTGATGTCAGTGGTTATCCTTTGGGTGCAGGACGACCTTTGCAAACAATGGGGAAGCAATATGAGTATATCTGAGGGCAGCACTCTTATATTTCGTGAAGCAACCAAATTGTCGTTGATCTCCGCATATGATCTCATTATCTTATCCTTGTCGATACCTAGTAGCCCGCCAAAGAATAAAATTTCGGGGTAGATGGTATTCAACGCGAAAAACATAAACCCGCTCAATGCTCGGATAGGCCGCTTTTCCATCAGGGATAATACCAAGGCGAGGGTACCCATCATTAAAACCGCTATAAATATGGTCAAAACCAAAAAAATTCCAATCAACATATAATAATAAAGATTTATCCTATGGGACGCTATTATATACATAAGCATCAGATAGATTGCCATAACAACTGCAGCAAGGGCTGTCAGCATACCTATATATATCCTCTTTTTACCGTACAAATTCATTCCCTCTATTCCAAGACAGTCCCCTTTTCGAGTTTGTTGCCTCTTAAATATTCATCGGCGGTCATCGGTCTTTTACCTTCAGGCTGAAGGGAGGTTATCACTACGCTTCCATCCACGCATCCCACTTGTATGCCATCTCTGTCTGTCCTTAAAACTTCGGAGGGATTGCCTTTAATGTTTTGCTCTGCAAAGCAGCCTGTGACCTTGATCATTCTCCCGTTTGCATAAAAGTATGCTCCCGGCCACGGGTATGTTCCCCTGACCAGATTGAGTATATCCGTTGTCGATCTACGCCAGTTTATGTGCCCGGTATCCTTGGAAAGCATAGGGGCATATGTGGCCTGGCCCTCGTCCTGCACATGGTAAACGGCTTTATTATCTTTTATCATGCCGATCGCTTCCATAAGGGCTCCCGCACCTATTTCCGAAAGTTTTTCAGTCAGCGTCAGGGCATTATCCTCATCATCTATACTTACCTTTTTACTCAATATGATCTCACCGGCGTCAAGCCTCCGGCTCATTTTCATGATCGTAATTCCCGTCATGGAATCGCCGTTTATTATCGCCCAATTTATCGGGGCAGCTCCCCTATACTTCGGCAGCAGCGAGGCATGAACGTTAAT
>DHDI01000018.1:95698-99779 GCA_002399285.1 Thermoanaerobacterales bacterium UBA4880 | reverse complement strand
GAGGCATGAACGTTAATACAGCCATACTCCGGCAGTTCCAAGATCTCCTTAGGCAAAATGTTGCCGTACGCCGCAACAACTATCACATCCGGGGCTTTGATTTTTATTATTTCGCAGACCTCTCGATTATCTTTAAGTTTCACCGGTTGAATTACAGGTATATTGTTATCCTGCGCACAGACCTTGACGGGTGGAGAAGTTAGCTTTCTACCGCGTCCCTTGGGTCTATCCGGCTGTGTGATCACGAGGCCGACATCATGACTTCCGATGAGTGACGATAATATCGGTACGGCAAATTCGGGAGTCCCCATAAATACTATTCTCATTCCTTTGTACCGTCATCTTCTTCCGGATCAACATATCTTATCACCTTATCCGTGAATAAAACACCGTCCAGGTGGTCTATCTCATGAAGCAGTGCACGCGCCAGCAAATCTTCCGCAGTTATTTCAATGGGTTCACCGTTTTTATCCAATCCCTTTATCGTAACTATTTTCGGCCTGGCCACCTCTCCGGCCACATCGGGGATGCTGAGACAGCCCTCCACTCCCACCTGTTCGCCGTCCGAGGAAACTATCTCCGGATTTACAAATGTTATCAGTCCGCTGCCGGCATCAACAACAATGACCTTTCTCAAAACGCCGACCTGAGGAGCGGCCAAACCTACCCCATCAGCCTTATACATGGTTTCTGCCATATCATCGATCAAGATCTTTATCCTGCTGTCAACATTCTTTACTTCCCTGCTTTTTTTCCTCAAAATTTCGTCATTATATTTTCTTATTTCCCTTAAAGCCATTTTAACCTCCTAGTTCATATTAAAAGGATTAATATCCATCATATACTTTACGCCTTGTATTTTATCAATATTTCGGTAGCTGTCTGCAATAAGCCCTGACAGCACTTGCTCATCTTGGCATTTTAATATTATCTGCCATCGATAAAAGTCTTTTATTTTAGGCACTGAACACGGAACGGGATGCAGTAATTTCACCCCGGTCATGCCATTGAAATTAATGTTATCTGCAATATCATTATACCACAATCCTATCGCTTTTCTAACCGTTTCATCTTCAAGTCCGGTGCATAAAATTCTGGCAAGAAAAGCGAAGGGCGGATAATGATATTTCTCTCTGAATGCAATTTCAGTCTTATAAAAATCTGCGTAATCGTCATTTGCGGCATATTGTATACTGTAATGCTCGGGACTGAAGGTCTGTATTATCACCTTTCCTCTCTTATCATTTCTGCCGCTCATTCCACATAGCTGTGTTATGATCTGAAAAGTAGATTCATCAGACCGAAAATCAGGCATATTCAGACCGATGTCCGCCAAAATCACCGCTGTCAAAGTAACGTTCGGGAAATCTAATCCCTTCGCTATTATCTGGGTCCCGATCAAAATATCGGCTCTTCCGTCCCTGAATTCGCTATATGTTTGGTTTATGCTTTTAACTCCCCTCAGAGAATCGCTGTCTACACGCAGCACCCTTGCCTCAGGAAATATATTATTGATTTCTCTTTCCAGTCTTTGTGTGCCAAAGCCCTTGAAGACCAGGCCGTCAGCGCCACATTTTGGACACTTATGGCCGACGTGTCTACTGTAATTGCAATAATGGCATGTCAAAACCCTTTTGTCAGAATGATAATTAAGGGGTATATCGCAATGAGGGCATTTAAATATGTATCCACATTGTTGACACATAACTGTTCCCGCATAACCCCGCTTATTTAAAAAAAGTATGACCTGTTCGCCGTTTTTAAGACATCTTCCTATTTCCGATACCAGTGTTCTGCTCAAAATGCCTCTGTTTCCCCGCTTCAACTCCCCCTTCAAATCCACTACCGAGCAAATCGGTATATTCAGTTTATTGACTCTCTCGGGAATATCAAGCAATTCTATCTCGCCATTCGCCGCTTTATAATAGGTTTCAACAGATGGAGTAGAACTGCAGAGGAGAAATGAAGCGTTCTCTAATTCACACCTCTTTTTTGCCACTTCTCTTGCATCATAGAAAGGATACATATCAGATTGTTTGAACCCCTTATCCTGTTCTTCGTCTATAACGATGAGGCCCAGATCCCGTACCGGTAAAAATACGGCGCTTCTGGTTCCGACGACTATCTTAGCAGCACCGTTTCGGGCTCTGTCCCATTCATCAAAGTGCTGTCCGCCGGAAAGTCTGCTGTGAAATACTGCCACTCTGTCTCCAAACCTATTTGTAAATCGGCCGATGAGCTGCGAAGTCAAGAAAATATCCGGAACGAGCACCAATGTGCTCTTGCCTTCATCAAGCATGCTTTGAATTATCTCCATGTACACATCCGTTTTACCGCTATTTGGCACGCCATAGAGCAAAAATTCGTTTTTCCCTCTGCTCCTGGATTCTTTAAAGCGATCGACGGCCCTCATTTGATATGAATTAAGCGAGTATATTTTTTCTTTTATATTTGGAAACTCGACGCTGCGTCTTACTTCCATATACCTATAATCTATAATTCCTTTTTTATATAACCGGTTTATAAATCCGTAATCAATACCCTTCATTCTAATTAGTTTCGATGCAATGACCCACTCTTTTCCTTGCAGCAGTTCAATAAAATCTTTCTCCCGTGCGCTCATCTTATCATAGGTTTCCTGATCTATATCTTTAAGCTGTACGGCCCGCACTTTCTTATGGCCTATACCTCGGTTTATATCGGGTATAAGGCTGACGGCGCCTTTTTTTCTCAGCTTATAGACCATTCGCTTATTTATGTCGGCGTCGTCCAAATATACATCTGGCCTGCCGGTGCTTATTTCATTTAATAAGTTTCTTTCCTTTTCAGTAAATCCGGTCATATCCAAGTTATTTGCGGCGACGATCTTTTTTCTCACATCAACGTTTACTTCAGGCGGTATAAAACATTTTATTGCATCGATATACCTGCAGATATATTTATTTCTCATAAATTTGATCAGTTCTGCTCCTCGGCAGCTAAAATACCTCACATCGTCAACGGAATCGATAATATTTTTTAATACGGCCGATGTTTCAGAGGCAAATCTCTTCTCTAAAATAAAGCCGTCTGTCAAATTATTTTTGAAGGATATCAGCACTCGTGAGCCGATGCCGACATAATCCTCCATATCATTGGGAACCACATAGTCGAATATTTTATCAACCACATCAACGGGCATGTTTACTATAACTCCAGCTATCCAACTCATAACATCACCTTAAAAAATTAAACTGGGGCATCCCCAGCTATCTTTTTATAATACTCATCTTATCCAAAATGACGTCGGCGGCTGCAGCTTTGCTCATCAGAGGGTATCTTGTTATCTTCCCTTCGCGGTCGATAACATTTATTAAATTCGTATCCACTTCAAATCCGGCTCCTGCCTTTGTAACATCATTTGCTACAATAAAATCCAAATTCTTTTTGACGATCTTTTTCCTTGCATTATCATCAATATTCTCCGTTTCTGCAGCAAAGCCGATCAAGATTTTATTTCCCTTTACTTTACCTAGCCTTTCGAGAATATCCGGATTTTTTACTAGTGCAAGATTTGTCTCATCCGCATCCTTTTTTACTTTTTGTTTTGCGGCATGCTCGGGCCTATAGTCGGCCACAGCCGCAGCCATAATTACTGTATCGGCCCAATTAAAATTGTCCATAATATTTTGCAGCATCTCGCCGCAAGTAATGATGTTTATAGTTTTTACGCCGGGTATGGCATCTAAATTTACCGGTCCGCTTATAAGCAGAACATCCGCTCCGCGCATATGCGCTCTCTCCGCCAGTGCATAACCCATTTTGCCGGAAGATCTGTTGGTTATGTACCTCACCGGATCTATCGGTTCCTGCGTAGGTCCCGCCGTTATTATAATATGTCTTCCCTGAAGATCCTTTTTCGCATCATTTGACAATACATCGGCAATACCCTGTACAATATCATCCACATCCGCAAGCTTACCTTTACCGTAGACGCCGCATGCAAGCACTCCAGTCGCGGGTTCTACAAACCTGTAGCCCAAAGATCTGAGTTTTGCCATATTATCCTGCGTAATTTGATTCTCATACATATTTACATTCA
>DHDI01000018.1:94167-95600 GCA_002399285.1 Thermoanaerobacterales bacterium UBA4880 | reverse complement strand
TTCTCATACATATTTACATTCATGGCGGGTGCAATAATTACCGGCGCCTTGGTTGCCATTACAGTGGTCGTCAAAAGGTCGTCGGCTATTCCGCAGGCTATCTTGCCTATTATATTTGCGGTAGCCGGTGCAATAACGATCACATCTGCCTTTGTTGCCAAGGAAATATGCTCTATTTCATGGGGTTTATTCATACTGAACATATCCATTGTGACACTGTTTGCAGAAAGAGTCTGCATTGTTATAGGTGTTATAAGATGAGCAGCGCTTTCAGTCAAAATGACATCTACCCCGGCACCCAATTTCTTAAGTTTGCTTGTCAGGTCGGCTGCCTTATATGCAGCTATACTTCCGGTTACGCCAAGTACAATGCTTTTTCCTTTAAAAATATCAGTGTAACTCATTTTATACCGTATTTTTGCCTTTCATAAGTTATCTTATCCTCATACAGCTCATACGTTGCAATAGTAACCGGCCTGTCCGAATCCGTATCCACAAGTTTTGGCGCTCCATCCACAAGCTGCCTTGCCCGCTTGGCGATCACCATTGCCAAGGAATATCTGCTGTCCACTTTATCCAATAAATCATTAATTGCAGGATATAACATCTCAATTTCACTCCTTAACATTTTCGATATTCAAATACAGTTCCAAATTCCTCTCAACCTTGCATTTTTCAGCTGTCAAAATAGCCAACACTTTATGAGCAGCCTTATTGACTTCATCATTAACCACAATATAATCATATTTGGAAATATATTTCATCTCGGTAGCCGCCTTTGCAAATCGAAGTTTGATCTCCTCCGATGTCTCGGTTGCACGTCCCTTTATTCGCTTTTCCAGTTCACCCATGGAGGGCGGCACAATAAATATGAAGACGCCGTCGGAATATTTTTGTCTTGCCTTCATGGCCCCTTGAATATCGATTTCCAATATTACATCATTTCCGCTTTCCAACTGGCTCTCCACAAAGGCTTTCGGAGTGCCGTAATAGTTGCCGTAGACCTCGGCCCATTCCAAAAACTGATCTTCCTCCACCATCTTTTCAAATTTCTGCTTGTCGAAAAAAAAATAATTCACGCCCTCGCTCTCACCTATTCTCGGTTTACGCGTCGTAGCCGAGATGCTCAGCCGCAAAGAAGGATCTTCTCTCAAAAGTTCCTTACATACCGTGCCTTTCCCCGCACCCGAAGGTCCCGAAACGACAATCAGTATCCCCCTGTCCATTATGATATCCCCTTATTCGTCCGTAAGATCGGAGTTATTTTCAATTTCATCCTCTTTATAATTCAATCTATTGGCAACCGTCTCCGGCTGTACGGCGCAGAGTATTATATGATCGCTGTCGGTTATTATAACGGCTCGCGTACGGCGCCCATAAGTGGCGTCGATAAGCATGCCCCTGTCTCTGGCTTCCTGAATTATTCTCTTTAT
>DHDI01000018.1:93833-94027 GCA_002399285.1 Thermoanaerobacterales bacterium UBA4880 | reverse complement strand
GGGGCGGATTCGGGACTGACAATAGCAACGAGCCTGTTTGCGGAAACTATATTCCCGAAACCGATATTTATAAGCTTTATGTTCATAAAAAAACCTCCAATTATTAAAGGGCAAATTCTATTATTCAGGACGAATAAATCCAATTTGCTCTATCAAAATCACTCAAGCTAGTTATATATCTATTTTACTCATTA
>DHDI01000018.1:91477-93682 GCA_002399285.1 Thermoanaerobacterales bacterium UBA4880 | reverse complement strand
TATCTATTTTACTCATTATTGTCGTTCAATGCAATATTTGATTTTATTATAAGTGTAAAATACCGCCTTCATACATTGACATCTCCGGCGAACACTTTTTCGCACGGACCCGTCATACAGATATTATCTTCAATTTCAATAAAAAGTTTCCCTCCCGGCAAATTTACATTCACGCGATTATTCGTAAGGCCTATTATGTATGATATATAAGCTGCTGCGCATGCGCCGGAGCCGCAAGCAAGAGTCAAACCCGCTCCCCTTTCCCATGTCTTCATTTTTAGTTCATCTTTGCCAATTGCCTTTACAAAATCGGCGTTAGTACCCGCCGGAAAGTTTTCATTTTTTTCTATGGCCTGGCCGTAAGCAGTTACATCAAAATTGTCTATGTCATCAATAAATATAACGGCATGCGGAACCCCCGTATTGACAGCGGAAATATAAAATATTTTCCCTAATATAGGCAATCGCTGATTTATAAATGTGCCGCTTCCTCTGACGGGTATCTTTTCTCTCTCCAAAACAGGTGCGCCCATATCGGCTCTTACCTTATTTACTTTACCTTCATTATCCAAAAAAACCTCGGATATTATCACTCCCGCCAAAGTTTCAATATTCATTTTCTTTTTTTTGACTATGCCTCTCTCAAAGACATACTTCGTAAAACACCTGATCCCATTACCGCACATCTGTGCTTCACTGCCGTCAGAATTGATTATTTCCATCCTTACATCCTGCGCTGTGGAATCGCAGACAAGAATAAGGCCGTCCGCTCCGATGCCAAAATGCCTGTCACACAGCTTAACGGCCAGTTCTTTTTCACTCATGCCGTTCAGTTCATCGTGCTCCATGATTATAAAGTCGTTGCCTATACCTTGCATTTTAGTAAACTTCATGATTTTCCTCCATCCATGCTTTATGAGAAAGTTTATTTCAATGATCGCCCATGATTTATTTTTATTTTATATGTTGTCACGATTATATTATACATTATGAAGCAGGTATATGGTGAGATATTTATTATGACTTTTTTAATGACGGACGTACTTTTAGAAGTTTTTTCTTATGCAGGACCGTTAAATTCTCAAAAAAATAAAAGAGGGCATATGCCCCTCTATGTTATGCTCTAGTATTTTCCCCACAATTTTATTCACAAGCCTTTTCAACGATGTTAGACGAATGATCGCCTACCCTCTCCAAATTGCTTATGAGATCAAGATATATTACTCCCGAAGCCGGTTCGCATTCCCCTCTGTTTAGCCTCATGATGTGATTGTCACGGAGCGACCTTTCGATTTCATCAATTTCATTTTCCAAATCCATCACATTCTTAAAACCGTCTTTAGTGGGTGAAGACATAACGCCGATAGCTTCTTCCACAGCCTTATAAGCCACCTCCGTCATGCCGCAGAGCTCTGTGATTGCAGTATCGGAATATATCAAGCGATTGTCTATACTGTATTGAGCAAGTTCGGCAATATTATCTGCATGATCGCCTATCCTCTCGATATCATTCACCATGTGAAACATAGATGTGGTCTTTTTGGACTGCTCAGGCGAAAGCGACGCATTTGCAATCTTTACAAGATATTTGGTGATATCCGTCTCCAGTCTATTGATATATCTTTCCCGTTCGAAGACCTCCTGACACTTTTTAGAATCCTTTTCAAAAAACGCCTCCATGGAGGTTTTTAGGTTCGCAAGCACTATATCGCCCATACGTATGACCTCTTTATATGCCTGGACTACAGCTATTGACGGCGTCTCCAGTATTCTTTCATCCAAATATTTCAAGCCGTTTTCTTCTACCGTTGCATCGCCCGGCAATATATGTTTTACCAGTTTTACGAGGTATTCTGAGAAAGGAAGCTGAATTAAAGTGTTGGTAACATTAAACAATGTATGCGCATTGGCAATTTGACGAGCGATATCCGGCGACAAAAACTTTACTATAGTTGTCACCGGTCCGAGTAATATTATAAAAATAAAGGTTCCTATGATATTAAAAAACATATGAAGAAGAGCTGCTCTACGAGCGGTTTTATTCGTCCCGATACTTGCTAGAAGTGCCGTAACGGTGGTTCCTATGTTGTCGCCGAACAGTATCGGCAGAGCGGCTTCTATAGGTATAAGACCTTGAAATGCTAGTGCTTGAATTATTCCGATGGTGACGCCTGAACTTTGAAGTGTTGCCGTCATCATAAACCC
>DHDI01000018.1:88857-91375 GCA_002399285.1 Thermoanaerobacterales bacterium UBA4880 | reverse complement strand
AGTGTTGCCGTCATCATAAACCCAATGAGTACTCCCAGATATTTGTTATGCCCAAGCGTAAGAATCAAATCAGAAAATTGCGGTACATCCTTCAGCGGTTCTACTGAATTACTCATCATATCCATACCCATAAACAGTATTCCGAAACCTATTATAATTTCACCAATTTGTTGATAAGATTTTTTAGGACTGAAAAACCACATTGCAACGCCGATGGCGATTGCGATGGGAGCAATGTTAGATATCCTGAATGCAATGATTTGCGCCGTCACGGTCGTACCGATATTTGCACCCATTATAACTCCTACCGCCTGTTCAAGCGTCATCAAACCGGCATTTACAAACCCAACGACCATGACCGTCGTAGCAGAACTGCTCTGCATAATTCCTGTGACAACGATGCCTGCAAGAACGCCCATGTATTTGTTTGTCGTTATAATACCAATTACGTGCTTCATCTTGTCGCCGGCAGCTTTCTGCAGGCTATCTCCCATGAGCCGCATGCCGTACAAAAATAGAGCCAAGCCGCCCACAAGTCCTATAATCACTTGTAAAGCCATGATATGCCTCCCTTCATCTAAAAAAAATAAATTTGTTTATCCAAGGCCTTTTAATATCGACCGCCTTGTGCATGCACAGTTCCTGACAGCAAAAACAGCCGATACATTTGTCGGTGTTAACATGCGGTCTGCCATCTATCATTACGATCGCTTTAGGCGGACAATTATCGGCACAATAGCCGCATCCTTTACACTTGTCCCAATTAAACTCAGGCTTTGGCTTTATATACCTTTTGATAAATGGTTTCATAAAATCAGGAATTCTAGTAGAAAGCATATCTGCTTCTCTTTTGTTCGGAACTTTAAAATCCGTACTGATAAACTGCTCTATACCGTCACCGACGATCCGCAAGTTTTCAACATTGTATATTCCTCTTGCTATTGCGGATCTTATGGTCGGAGCCTCTTCCGTCTTGAGACCTATGATCTGCGCCGCGGCGCCGTCGATATAAAACGGATTGTCCGAGCACAATAAGCAATTAAGCTTTCTGGATGATCCTCCCGAAGGTCCGTTACCTTCCATGGCCTCTATGGCGTCCATTATCACCAGACCCGGTTTGGTCATTATACAAATATCCAGAAGCGCATCTGCAAAATCTTTGATCTCCGGCATACGCACATGATATTCGGCCTTGAGATTACCTGGGATACAACCAAACATCAATTTTACTGCCCCTGTAAACGTCGTAAGACTATGGGTCTTGAGTTTAGGCACCGATATAACGACATCCGCATCCGCTAAAGGCCTTATTACGGTTATGCTTTTCAGCATCTTGCCAAGCGGGCTTTTTATCACAGCGACGGATGTGTCAAAATTAAGCGCGGCACCCGTTCTTTTGGCTATCCCTTCGATCCCGCATACCTTGTATGCCGTCTTCAAAACCTTTTCATTGTATGGCCCTCCAGGGCTGTCGCCTATTACAACTTTCCCGCCCGCACTCTGTATCTCCTTGACGACGGCTTCTATAACGGCAGGTCTGGTGGTTACGTTCTCTTCGGGTCTCCTGCTCATCAGGAGGTTGATCTTCAGAAAGACATTATCTCCCGGTCTTACATACTGCTCTATGCCGCCCAAGTCAGATATGGCCATAGAGACCGCTTGATCCACCTTATCCTGGTCATAACTTTCGCATCTCCTAACGGCGACTGTCTCCATATGAACCCTCCACAAGAAAATGCCTCAGTGCCTGAGCGACACCATCGTCGTCCTCGATAGCCGTTACATAGTCGGATATCGTCTTGACATCATTCCTCCCATTTCCCATGGCCACACCTAAACCGGCCGTCTTAAGCATGGATATATCATTCTCACTATCGCCCATAGCTATCACCTCATCGCTGCCGATACCTAAAAATTTGAGGAGTTGTATCAGACCCGAACCCTTATTTATACCGGCCGCAGTGATCTCTATATTATTAGAAAGTGAGCTGCTCACTTCTAAATCAAGCGGTTCCAGTTCTCTTCTGATCCTTTTGATCTTATCCGGATCATCATCCATTATTATATACTTAAATACATCAACACCGGATCTTAACGTCTCCTTTAAATCGCTGCGTACGACGAACTCGGTCTTATCCTCATCCGCAAGCTGATCGGTGCCCTTCAGATAGACTGATCGTCCATATGATTCTTTTTCCGAATATATTCTTTCCCTGTCAAAAAAGTGAAAATAGGCATCATACTTACGGCATATGTCGATGATAACTTCGGATTCTTTAAAATCCATAGGATGAGCAGCTATTTCGTTATATTCTTCATCGGTTATATAGGCTCCATTGCACGATATGATATATATCCCGCCTCCAAGGTGTTTGGCATACCCCCTGGCTGATGAGAACAACCTGCCGGTACAAAAGGATATCTTTATACCAAGTCCTTTAATATAATTGAGCGTCTTTTCATTTTCTTCGGAGATGCGCTTATCAGAGTTCAATAGTGTACCATCCATATCCATAGC
>DHDI01000018.1:86709-88719 GCA_002399285.1 Thermoanaerobacterales bacterium UBA4880 | reverse complement strand
GTACCATCCATATCCATAGCTACAAGTTTATACAAAATACTATCCCCTTACAGAAAATATTTGTCAGGATTTGATCTTAGCTTAAAGACCATTCAAGAATGATAAATTCACAAGCCGGAATCAAATTTATCTCATAAATATCAGCATAATAATTATACTATAAAAAATGCTATTTAAAAAGCCTGTTTTTTCGCGGGCTTAAAGTGTGATCGGACGTCTTATGCTAACATCATTAATGTTCGGGAATTTTGTCTAAATTTAATTTGACTTCCCTTATTGATTGGCCTAT
Source organism: Thermoanaerobacterales bacterium UBA4880 (assembly GCA_002399285.1). GTDB lineage: Bacteria > Bacillota > Thermoanaerobacteria > Thermoanaerobacterales > UBA4877 > UBA4877. Next base: position 88,430 of record DHDI01000018.1, on the reverse strand, counting down.
AATGTACATAGATATTTATTATTCATTAATAGTTGGTGGTGAGGAAGGATGGAAAATGCAGCGTTAATGCTGAAGAAAAAGGGTATCAAAGCCACTCCGCAGAGACTTGCCATATATTATTTGCTTAAAAACACCAAATCTCACCCCAGTGCCGATACCATATACCAGGAATTATCAAGCCAATTCCCTACGATGAGCTTAGCTACCGTTTATAAGACTCTTGATTTACTTACTAAGATAGGCCTTATACAGGAAATCAATGTGGGTGAGGACAGTTTCAGATATGATGCCAATACCACATCCCACCCGCACATCATTTGCCTTAAATGTAAAAAGGTAGAGGATGTGGAAGATTATTGTCCCCTGGATTCATTGGGAATAGTTGCGGAAAAGACAAATTATAACATCGTATCTCAGCAATTGTTTTTCTATGGTTACTGTCCCGAATGCAACGATGGGGAATGAATCATTCCCCTTTTTTATATTCTCTTCAAAAATTCCTTGATCCTCTTTGTAGCTTTTGTCAAATCATCCATCGAGCTTGCGTAGGATAACCTTAAAAAGCCTTCACCGTTTTCTCCGAATGCAGTTCCGGGGACTGTCGCAACCTTTCCCTCATAAAGAAGTCTTGTTGCAAATTCCTCCGACGACAAACCGGTGCTCTTAATAGACGGAAATATGTAGAAAGCCCCGAGAGGTTCAAAACAGCTAAGGCCCATATCTCTGATCTCTCCCAAGAGAAATCTTCTCCTGCAGTCATATTCGGTCACCATTTTTTTGATATCTCCATCGCCGTTCCTTAAAGCCTCAATAGCGGCAAACTGCCCCATTGACGGTGCACAGGTAACGGTATATTGATGCACCTTTACCAGCTCTTTTGCAAAAAACTCAGGTGCGGCTATGTAGCCCAATCTCCACCCGGTCATTGCATAGGTCTTGGAAAAACCGTTTACGGTTATGGTTCTTTCCCACATGCCCGGAAGGCTTGCAAAAGACGTATGCTTTACTCCATAAGTCAGCTCGCTGTATATTTCATCCGATATCACCATTAAATCATGTTTCTTTACCACATCCGCTATGGCGGCAAGTTCTTCTTTTGTCATTATAGCACCCGTCGGATTGTTGGGATACGGAAGTATCAATACCTTTGTTTTATCGGTTATGTAATTTTCCAATATGTCAGGTCTCAGAGCAAAATTGTCTTCTTCATATGTGGGAACAAACTTGGGAACGCCGCCTGCCATAACCGTGCATGGACGGTATGCCACAAAGGATGGCTGCGGGATAATGACCTCGTCGCCATCGGATACAAGAGTTCGGATCGCCGTATCAATGGCCTGGCTGACGCCTATGGTCACAATTATTTCCGTCTTTGGGTCATAATCAATTCCATATCTGTCTGAAAGAAATCGGGATATCTCTTGCCTTAGTTCCAATAGTCCCATATTGTGAGTATAAAAAGTCTGCCCTTCATTAAGCGCTTTGACTGCCGCATCGATTATATGTTTTGGAGTTACAAAATCGGGCTGGCCTAAACTCAAAGAAACCGTGTCGCTGACCTCAGATGCCATATTGAAAAAATAACGGATGCCCGATGCCTGGACGGATTTTACCTTATCGGACAGATGTTTTTCCCTTTCCATATGCATTCCCCCTATATTCAAATTCTATTTTATGAGTTCTGTAAAATTTTTAAAAATCCTCTTTCATCTATCAAATAT
>DHDI01000018.1:83471-86593 GCA_002399285.1 Thermoanaerobacterales bacterium UBA4880 | reverse complement strand
ATCCTCTTTCATCTATCAAATATCCCGCCGCATAGCTGCAGTCGATCCCAAAAAATCTGTCTTTATCCCTGAGGAATTTCATGGAGATTACGGATCTTATATATCCAGCGTGTGTCAGAAATGCTATGTTGCCGGCTCCGGTCGACATAATTTCTTCAAAATCCTTTACGCAGGCATGGATATATTTCGATACGTTATCGCCGCTGGGAAAAGTAAAGTCCATGGGATGAGCCATGTATTCGTCCCATTCATCCGGATATCCTGCCATGATCTCCTTATAGCCCAGCCCTTCCCATAAGCCAAAGTTGATCTCGCTCGCATCTTCATCTATGTTCAGCAAGACGTTTTTTGCCAAAGACAGTTTTTGAGCGGGAAGCATACATCTTTTCTTTGGACTTGATATAATCGCATCCAAATGTACATTTTTAAAATACTCCGTTATGTCTTTTATCTGTTCCCTGCCCATTTCCGATAGATCAGCATCGGTGATCCCTACATATTTGCCCCGCGTCATTATTTCAGGATGTCTGATCAGGTAGACCGTCTTCACCATATTATGGTCTCCGCATATGCCGTTAAAAGAAACGTAATTTCTGACAGCACCAGTGACGCGCCCAATACGTCGCCGTTTATGCCCGACATCCTCGACGATATGTTTTTTGAAAAGACCAGGGAAACGATCACCGAACATGCGGCGGGAAGTATGAATCCTGCCTTCATCAGTGCCAGGCCTGCCGCGCAGGTGATAAGAGTCGAAATTACAAATTCCCTTATTCCGGCTTTATTACTGAAGAGGTATCCCAATCCCTCTTCTCTTGCCGGTCTGCGTACGACGGCGGTCACAGTCATGGCATATCTCCCGGCTACCGGAAAAACCAGCAGCGCCATATAGTCCATAAGCGTAAACAGCTTTATATAGAACATTGACGCCAAAAATATGGAGATCGCGGCAAAGGCGCCTATCCTGCTGTCCTTCATTATACCTATCATGTCATCACCTCTTGCGCCGCTGGCCAGGCCGTCAAAGCAATCGGCCAGGCCGTCCAAATGAAAGCCCAAGGCAATATACACATACACCGTAAACATTATAAGGGATGCAATATCCTTCCCCAGCGGCGATACTATGTAAAAGACAGCCGATACCACCGCGCCGATCAAAATGCCCACGACGGGGAAGTATGCGGTACATGCAGAAAAATCCTCGTCCGACGTCTTTATATCAATGTAAAAAGGCGCTCTTACAAGAAACATAAAGGCTATTAAAATAAGTCTCATACTACCTACCCCTTTATTTTTAGCGGTATGCCCGACACCATAAGGTATACCCTGTCACAGGCTTCGGCAAGTCTCTGATTGACCGATCCTGCTATATCGCGAAAAACACGCCCCAGAGGATATTCGGGGACCAGAGACATGCCCACCTCGTTGGTCACAAGAATAATGCGGCCCGTAAATCCATCCGCTGCCCCTATGATTCCATCGGCTTCACGCATCACCTCGCCCTCGGCCCTCTCAAGATCTGAGGATGAAGGATCATTCCAGTCAATTTCGATATCCATCAGGATGTTGGTTATCATCACCGTGATGCAGTCCACAAGAATTACCTCGGCTCCCACATTCTCTCTGATGACTCCACCCAGATCCCTGTATTTTTCCACGGTCGTCCAGCACGAAGGACGCCTTTGCCTATGCCGCCGTATCCTTTGTCTCATTTCATCATCTATCGGCAGAGCGGTCGCCACATATACGACCCCTTCGCTGTTCATAGCCATCTCTTCGGCCATACGGCTTTTTCCAGACCTTGCCCCGCCGGTGATCAGGATCACTTCACCCATTTGCTATTACCTCCGGTATGTTTACAAATATATATAGATATGCATGTTCCACATCAGCTAATTGAGCAGACTGTATATGAAATCCATGTCAAGGTTTTTCCTCACTGTGTCCGCAAGCAGATCGTACTGTTCTTCCTTCTTTTTCCTGAAGTCTACTTCTAGCTCAATGGGCTCAAGCCCCTTTGTCCTCCTTATGTTGTTTATTAATCCCGCCGTAAAGGCATTGTTCTCGAATATACCGTGAAGGTACGTACCCATTGCCCTTCCGGAAGCATCCAACGACAGTAACCCTTTCCGCGATGCGGAACTGCCATCGGTAAAAAATGTCCTGCCCATATGTATCTCATAGCCGCTTACTTCGGTGCCTACAAGCCCACTGAGCATCCCTCTGCCTTCCGTTATCACATCCTTCGAATTTACGGTCAGCTTGCCCTGTTCAAATACAGTCTGAGCATCAAATATTCCCAGTCCGTCAGTATCGCCCGCTTCCTCCACACCCGCCGGGTCCGTTATCTTTTGCCCCATCATCTGGTATCCACCGCAAACGCCTACTACATAACCGCCCGCGTTATAAAAATCCGCTATCCTGTCAGCTATCCCGGCTCGTTTCAATATGCGCAGATCGCCTATGGTATTTTTACTACCAGGTATTATGATCACATCCGGGTTCCCGATATCCTCCGCTCTCTTAACATATCTCAGGTTTATGCCCGGATAGTACAGCAGAGGATCAAAGTCCGTGAAATTGGATATGTGCGGCAAGTATATGACCGCTATGTCTACGTCGTTTCCCATGGATACGCTGTGTTCCGAAGGCGTGTCCTCTTCATCCAGCCTGAGGTCCATATAGGGAATGACTCCCGCCGTGGGAAGTCCGGTGATATCCTTGAGCATATCAAGGCCTGGCCGCAGCAGTTCATAATCGCCGCGGAATTTATTTATTATGAACCCCTTTATCCTATCCCTATCATCGGGCAGAAGGTCCAGCGTACCTGCAAAGGAAGCGAATACCCCACCCTTGTCTATATCGCCTACCAGCATGACCGGACAGTCTATAAGTCTCGCCATGCCCATATTCACAATGTCGTGCGCCATCAGATTTATTTCCGCCGGGCTCCCTGCGCCTTCGAGGATAATATAATCATATTCCCCTTTCAGGTCTGTAAAGGCATCATAAATCGTCCCCTTAAGACCTTCCTTATAGTCTTCATAATCCCATGCATCCAAATTTTCCCGCGGCCTTCCCATGACGATCACCTGGCAGCCCACATCAGAAGTAGGTTTTAA
>DHDI01000018.1:82206-83366 GCA_002399285.1 Thermoanaerobacterales bacterium UBA4880 | reverse complement strand
CCCACATCAGAAGTAGGTTTTAAGAGAATGGGATTCATCCTCACATCCGGTATAATACCTGCCGCCTCCGCCTGCATGATCTGAGCCCTGCCCATCTCGAGCCCGTCATTGGTCACGAAAGAATTCAGGGCCATATTCTGAGCCTTGAAGGGCGCCACCTTAAAGCCGTCCTGCTTCAAGATACGCAGGATGGCAGCCGTAATCACGCTCTTGCCCACATGAGAAGCAGTACCCTGTATCATTAAACAGCCGTGCATATCGATCCGCCTCCTAATCGCATACGCCGATGAAATAACCGGTAAATGTATTTATATATTTGTTCTCTTCATTGATTAGTGATCCAAATCTCTTCCTATGTTAATACATTTAAGAACATAAAAAATTATACCTTTGAGAGTGAGGTATATTCTTGTCATCATAAGTGTTTTAACTCCCCCCAAAGGTGCACTCATATTAATTTAATCCTACTTGCCCGCACTGTCTATCGGAACATCAAAGCCAGGATTTCATTTACGCTCATGGCATAAGCTTTATTTGATTTTGACAATAATCAGACAAAGCAAATCCGTAATTTCATTATATCATCAAAAGTGATAGTTTCAAGCATTAAAATTTGATATACTATACCTGTATACACAGGAGGTGTTCACATGCCTTTAGACGGCATTAGCTTAAGAGCGTTGATCAATGAAATGAACGGCACAGTTATAAGCTGTAAAGTAGAGAGGGTATATCAGCCGGAAAAATACGAGATAACCCTTAATCTGAGGAAGCCACAGTTGAACATTAAGCTTCTGATCAATTGTCATCCCATACTCGCCCGCATATGCATATCCCAATCGAATAAAAAAAATCCAATAAATCCGCCTCCCTTCTGTATGCTTCTCAGGAAATATCTTGAGGGCGGTGAGATCACCGGAATAAAACAAAAGGGCCTTGACAGGATCGCCGAACTCACATTTAAATCATGGAAGGAAGAAACTCTTAAACTCTATATAGAGATAATGGGTAAAAATTCTAATATCATATTGGCCGACGAGGACAATAGAATAATAGATGCCCTAAGACATGTCTATCCTGAAATGAGTCGTGTCCGCACCATATTGCCCGGCGAAACATACCTGTACCCTCCCGCGCAGGATAAGCTCGATCTTATCACT
>DHDI01000018.1:81227-82062 GCA_002399285.1 Thermoanaerobacterales bacterium UBA4880 | reverse complement strand
CCGATAGAGACGAGATAAGCAGAATGCTTGATATCGATTCCAATAAATCAATACAAAAGGTTCTGGTTGAACGTTTCGAAGGATTCAGCACTTTTCTTTCTTCTACATTTTTGATGTCCTGCGGGCTCGAACCTTTGCAGACGCATTTTGACAAGGATAAAGTCATGGACGGATTGTTAGCGATGAAGGGCGATCTCATTAATAGCCGGTACTCGCCTACAATCTATGTCGAAGACGGCAGCTACAAGGATTTTCTGCCGTTCTTCTTCAACGTCTATAAACCGATGGGATATGACTCCATGTCGGAAATGGCGGAAGAGTTTTTTCGCCGCAAAGAGTTAAAAGGGGCTGCAAACGAAAGGCTAGCCGTTCTTACTAAAGTGATCAACTGTAATCTGGACAGATACTATAGAAAGCTGGAAAACCTGAATTCAGAGCTGGACTCAGGAATGGAGAGAGACCGCTATAAGGAATATGCCGATTTGATAATGGCCAATTTATTCTCCATTAAAAAGGGAATGAGGACCATAAAATTGATAAACATATTTGCAGCAGAGGATGTGGCGGCAGAAATCGATCTGGACCCATCCCAAACGCCGGTAGAAAATGCTCAGCGATATTACAAAAAATACAATAAACTAAAAAATTCTATTAAGCATATTGAAGGCCAGATAAGAGAGACCCGGGACGAAATAGAATATCTTGAATCCGAACTCTATAACCTGCAAAATATAGAGGATACATCGGAAATCGACGACATAAAAAGCGAGCTGGAATCGGCGGGATATATTAAGCATAAGGGCAATAAAAAGGGCGCCGTACAAAAGTCCAAACC
>DHDI01000018.1:79261-81064 GCA_002399285.1 Thermoanaerobacterales bacterium UBA4880 | reverse complement strand
CCCCGCCACTTTACATCTACCGATGGCTATGAGATATTCATCGGTAAAAACAATATACAGAATGACGAACTTACTATGCGCTATGCCTCGGCAAACGACGTATGGCTCCACACTAAAGACATACCCGGATCCCACGTGATAATAAAGGCAAACAATAGCAGCGTCCCCTATGGCACACTGCGGGAGGCTGCACTGCTGGCAGCTTTCTTTAGCAAAGCCAAAACATCCAGTAACGTGCCGGTAGATTATACATTTAAAAAATATGTCAAGAAACCGGCCGGTGCAAAACCAGGTAAGGTCATATATACTAATCAAAAGACCCTGTATGTCACGCCGAACGGCGAAGATATAGATAAATTGAAAAAATAGATATCCTTACGGAACATCAATATGTTTTTTATACGTCATGTATGTATATATGACTTCTTTATACATTTGCATACGGTAGAGAAAACCCCTTCTAAATCCGAGTTTTTCTTCTTTTTTATAATGGGTAAGATTATATAAGGCCGGATAGAATATCCTGTCCTGTTTTACGGCGGCATATTTGGTCATGAATACTTCCACGCCGAAGCGGGTCCATGTCAGATCGGGCAGCTGTTTGGCAAAAGAACCGCGAAGGCATCTTTGCCCGTTGAGTATGGAAAAATACTCCTGCGCCAGATTTACCGAGGTCTTGTTGCCTGCTTTAAACGTGCCTATGCTCATTACTATATCTTCGCACTTCGCCAAGGGTTTTATGAGTGCGTCGATATGGCCGCTGTTTAAACCGATGAGATCGGCATCTATAAACAAATAATAATCGCTGTCAGTTATGTTGAGTACAGATTGTATGGCGGCTCCCTTGCCGAGATTTTTGGTATGTCTGACTATACCGACGTCAAACTTTTCCGCTTGCCGCAATGTGTCATCCTGCGAACCGTCATCAACAACGTAAATATGGTTAAGATAATCAATATGCGTCAGAACGTTTAAAACATCGGCTATCCTCGGCCCTTCATTATAGGCAGGTACAACAGTAGTTATATCCATTAATTCATCACCCGTATTTTTGTTGTTTTAAAAAAAGATATGATCTTAGCACTACAATAAGTATTTTACATCAAATTCATAAAGGAGAGAAATTATGGCAAAGTTTTTTTTTAAAAAAGTAAATATAAGCCGGATACTGAACGGACATCCATGGATTTTTAATAATGAGATAGGTACCGAAGAAGGTACATACGCTGCCGGCGATATCGTGGAGGTATATGACTACAGAAAAAAATTTATAGGCAAGGGTTTTATCAGTCCCAAATCCAAGATCAGAATAAGACTGCTTACAAGAAATAAGTATGAGGAAATCGACAATCACTTTTTTGAGAAAAAGATCATTGAGGCGTGGGAATACCGGCAGAGGTTAATGGATACGTCTTCATGCAGAGTGATATACGGAGAGGCCGACGGGCTTCCCGGACTTATGGTCGACAAATACGGTGATTACCTGGTGCTTCAGTCGCTTACCATAGGTATGGAGAGGTTTAAAGACCAAATTGTAAATTTGCTTGTCAACATATTGAGTCCAAAGGGCATTTATGAAAGAGACGACGTGGCCATCAGAGAACTTGAGGATATGCGGCAACAGACTGGATATCTCTACGGCCGCTTTGAACCGCTTCAGCAGTTTGAAGAAAACGGGATCAAACTTTGGGTGGATATGAAAAAGGGTCAGAAGACGGGATATTTCTTAGACCAGAAGGAAAACCGCATGGCAATAAAACCTTTTGTAAAGGATGCGTCCGTACTCGACTGTTTTTGCGATAC
>DHDI01000018.1:0-79154 GCA_002399285.1 Thermoanaerobacterales bacterium UBA4880 | reverse complement strand
CGGAGCAAAAAGTGTGAAGGGTATCGACATATCGCCGCAGGTTCTGGAAATCGCACAAAAAAATGCGGAGCTTAACGGCCTGGAGGGCATATGTTCTTTTGAGGAAGCCAATGTCTTTGATATTTTAAAAAAATATGATGGGGGCGGCATTAGATATGATGTGATCATTTTGGACCCACCTGCTTTCACCAAGAGCAGCAAAACGGTGGACAATGCTTACCGAGGCTATAAGGAAATAAACCTGCGGGCTATGAAGCTCATCAATTCGGGAGGATTTTTAATTACATCGTCCTGTTCACAGCATATCAATGCCAACGAATTTACAAATATTATAGTCGATGCAGCCAGGGATACGAAAAAAAACCTCAAAATGGTCGAATTCCGCGGCCAGGCCAAAGACCATCCGGTTCTCCCTGCCTCCAGAGAAACAAACTATCTGAAGTTTGCCATATATGAGGTTCGCTGAGTTTTAAACGTTGAATACGCCGTACACGAAACGGCAGAACATATTATTATAAATCCTATAGCTCGTTGATCGTGACCCTGTCCGTACCGTCTATCTCGACAACCTCCACAGATATTAATTCGCTCCTTGAAGTGGGAACATTTTTACCCACGTAATCCGGGCGTATGGGAAGTTCTCTGTGTCCCCTGTCCACAAGTACGGCCAGCTGTATCTTGCGCGGCCTGCCGTTATGTATCACCGCGTCCATGGCAGCCCGCGCGGTTCTTCCTGTATATATCACATCGTCGACAATGACGACTATCTTGTTATCCACCTTAAAATCCAGCTCTTCATGATGCACTTTTGGGTCGGCGTAGGCAGGTTTCAGATCATCCCTATAAAATGTTATATCCAGGGCTCCCGTCAATGCCTCTCCACCCTCTATGTCATATATATCCTTACCTATCCTAAGGGCTAAAGGGTATCCCCTTCTCTTTATGCCTACCAGAACCACATCCGTGATATCCCTATTCTTCTCTATGATCTCGTGTGCCATTCTCGTTACGGCCCTGCTCATAGCTTTTTGGTCCATTATCTCAGCTTTGAAATTCAATACCGTCTCCCCCTCTTAAAAAGCCCCTTACCTAAACCGATAAGAACCTGAACATTCTCACACCGTACTCCTCCTTATCGATCTCTCAGGACCAGTTTAAAGGAACATTTTTAAATATATTAACATTCGCATCATGAAGATGTCAACTCATAAATACCTTTATCAGATAAACGGAGAAGTAAGCTTCAATAAACGATCCCAAAATGATCAACAGAAAAATTGATGCTATGGTAAGAGTATATCCGGTAAAGTCTTTAAACAGATTGGATATTCCGCTTGACCTGTTTCGAAAAACATAGAGCGCAAAATTGATCGCAACGACACCTATGATTATCAAAGCGGGAAGTATAAATATATTGGAAGGCAGCAGCGACAACATGGCGAAGGTTATCCCCTTTTTTTGAAGATTATTCACTAAAAACGAAAGGGTAAAACCAAATATAAACCCTCTAAGAGTTATCAATATCAATATAATGGGTATACCGATAAAAGTGGCTCCCATGATCCAAATAATAAAGCATACCCAGAAATTATTGGTCAATGACTGTACAAAGACTCCGGAATTGCTGACTTCCGTATTTGAAAACAACTGAAAAAATCCGTTCAGGTAGTTCAATAGTTCCATGTTCTGAACATCGGTCAGCGATTTTGTACTCATGTACCCGGTCATGATCCCCACGCATAAAAATAAGGTACATATAAAATATAATAGAAAGTTACTTCTGATGTGCTTTATAAACATGTTGAAGAATCGTCGCTGCAAGAGTATTACCTCCTATCCTAATTTAAGATATGATTTTTAATTGGACAATATTACCCCAAAGAATATGGTTTAAAAAATGCCGCCGATTTGATAAAATCTTGTTATTGGAGGCATGAATATGGCTATAATGCGATGTACAAATATTTCAAAGTCATACGGAATAAACGAGGTAATTACAAATATAAACTTTATCGTCGAAGCCCATGACCGTATAGGTATCGTCGGCAATAACGGCTGCGGAAAATCCACGCTGCTCAATGTAATAGCCGGGAAATTGGATCATGACAGCGGAGATATTATGATCGCTTCCGGGCTTTCCATAGGATATCTCGAGCAAAACACAGTAATATCCTCTGAAAATACCCTTTGGGAAGAAATGATAAATGAATACGGAGATATAATGGAGCTGGAAAAACAGCTCAGATCTATCGAGACCCGCATATCGGAATTGGGTTCCAGGGGCGAGGTCGATAATGAACTGTTTGACCAATATGAGAAAGTCAGGATAGAATATGAGAACAAAAATGGTTATGCCTATGAAAGTACCGTCAGAAAAACCCTGGATGGCTTGGGATTTACTAAGGATGATTATGACCGTGCCATTTCAAAATTCAGCGGCGGTCAGAAAAATAAAATAAACTTGGCTAAAATCCTTCAGAAAAAGCCCGATCTTCTTCTGCTTGACGAACCGACCAATTATCTCGACATACCTTCGTGCGAATGGCTGGAAGACTATTTAAAGTCCTATGACAGATCGGTCATAGCAGTATCCCACGACAGATACTTCCTGAATGGGTTTGTAAACAAGATATTTGAAATTCATGACTGCACATTGGATGCCTACAATGGCGATTATGATAATTTTATTAAGATGAAGGAAGAAAAGAGAAAGCAGCTGGAAAAGGACTATATTATTCAACAGAGGGAAATAGACAGGTTAATGAATATAATAGAGGTGCAGAAGCAGAGAAACACGGAAAAGAGCGTAAAGATCGCATCCAGCAAGGAAAAAATGCTGGAAAGAATAAAGGTGATCGAAAAGCCTAAAAGGCAGGCAAAGATGAGGCTCGATTTTAAACTGCAGTCCGAGTCAAGCAATATAGTCATCAAGACCGATAATGTTATTCAGGACTTTGACGGAAAGAAGATCTTCGGCAATATAAATATCTCCATAAAAAAGGGGGAGAAAGTCGCGCTTATAGGTCCAAACGGTTCGGGTAAAACCACCCTGCTGAAGATATTGGCGGGAATTTTACAGCCCTCCGCGGGCGAGGTCATATATGGGAGGCGGATGGCTCTAAACTATCTGAGCCAGGAGAGGACCGATCTTAATTTTGAAAATACCTTGATGGATGAGATATGGTCTGTGGATACTTCCTTGAAACAAGGGGAGATAAGAAATCTGTTGAGCTATTTTCTATTTGTCGGCGACGATGTATTTAAAAAGGTATCCACGCTGAGCGGCGGCGAGCTCATAAGGCTCTCCTTTGCAAAATTGGTAATATCCAAGGCCAATCTGCTTTTGCTCGACGAACCTACAAATCACCTTGACATACCTTCAAAGGAGATAATAGAGGATGCGACTTCCAGGTATAAGGGCACGGTGTTATTCGTATCCCATGACAGATACTTTATAAATAAACTTGCGGACAGGGTTTTGGAATTGGAAGACGGAAAGATCACCGAATACCTTGGCAATTATTCCTATTATGTTGATAAGAAGCGCAGATTAAACAATATGGAAAGCGGCGATACCTCTCCCCATGTTATGGGCAAGACCGAGCGTGCCAATATATTTAAAAGAGAACGAGATGAAATAAATGAACGCAAGGCAGCACGCCAAAAACTGAAGGATCTGGAAAACTTGATCGAGGCAGCCGAGGACGAGATAAAAACGTTGGAAGGAAAGATGGCAGACCCTTCGCTGTATCAGGATGATTATCTCGCCAGAGAAACCGTTCTAAGATACAATCAGCTCAAAACAGATCTGGATGAATATTATAAGCAATGGGAAGAATTGATGGAGCCTTAGACTAAGGCTCCATCCAGCCCGTAAATAAATACTCAATGGCTATAAGGGTCTTTGCGTCTTTTATCATGCCCGACAAGGCGAGATCTTTGAGCTCATCCACTGTAAACTCCCTAATATCTAAAAACTCATCGGGGTCGAGATGCTGCTTGCCCCGCACAAGGTCCGCCGCTACATACAGATAGAGAAATTCATTGGAAAAACCGGGAGATGTGTAAAATCCAAATAAATTTCGAATGTGCCCTTTATACCCCGTCTCCTCTTCCAACTCCCGGCGTGCGCACTCTTCCGGCGTTTCATCCTGCTCCAGTTTACCGGCGGGTATCTCCCACAGTTCCTGTTCAGCCGGCTTTCTGTATTGTTCCACCATGATAACTTTACCATCCTTAGTTAAAGGCAAGACCGCGACTGCCCCTCTGTGCTCAACTATTTCTCTTCCCGCTGTTTTGCCGTTGGGCAATAATACTTCCTCGACCTTGAGGTCTATTATCCTTCCATTGTATATCTTTTTGCTGTTTAAAGTTATCTCTTTTTTATCCATCATTTCTCCTCGCTCATTTTAATTTTGTCCGACACGTATTTCGCCGCCGCGGCGCAGGTTTTATAAAAATACGGGTCATCTTCATATACTCTGCCCATCGTACGTATGCTCAAATCGAATTTTTCCATTGCGTCTATTATATATTTTCCGTCTTGGACGCGGAAATCATATCTACCGGTGGCAGCTAATTCATCCAGCTGTGCGTCTATTGCTCCGCGGGAGGAACTATCCATCTCCGGCAATGAGATATCACAGTGGGTATGACACAGCTCCTTTAATGCCGTCATGGAATGATGGCTTATTCCCCTATGCCTCTCCCGCGGATCGGCAAAACTTATCCTCGGTATGTATATGGGACTTCCCTTAAGATCATTGACCCCATCAATGATATGGCCTTCATCTGCACCGGAAAAGCCATACTTTGTTCCAGTGCCGGTAATACCCGGCCCCATGGACACAAGTATCACGTCGGCGGAGCATACCTCTTTTGCTGTGATCAGACCGGTATATATATTTACCGCCTCATAATCCCCGCCGAAGGCCTGGCCTATCGTTACCGTTGCATCCAGCACCCGCTTTTCCTTTAATTCCCTTACCATTTTGCTGAACGCCATCGGCAGGCTGCCGGTATCCGTCATAATATAAGCTGTCGTGACATCTTCATCCAAGTATTTTAAAGCGGCGGCAGTGATTGCCATCATGCTGTGCAGAGGGCAGACAATGACATATGTGCCTCCAAGATCTTTAAATCCCATTATCTTCTCCCTATATGGGCTGTCATCCTCTTCCACACTCAATATGCTGTGCTGTAACGGCGTATAGCGAAGCTTCATTATGTGCCCGGAGCCGGACGTCTCATAGCCGCCGTCCCTACTGATATTGCATATGACAAAGTCGTATCCTCCGGTACCCAGACCCAGAGAAGTAGCGGTAGTGTTAAGTATTACGCAGTCGCCTATATTTGCCTTGCCCGTAAAGACAGTATAATTTATAGCCGAAGCGTTCTCATCGTCTACAAGTACCGAGAGCTCCTGCATTTGATCGTCATTATGCATGATCTTTGTAATAATGCCTTTTTTTAGTTTTATCATCGGTATCCATCACCCTTATTCAAACAATGTCAATCCAAGAGCCATATAAATATTTTCCGTTATATCCTTGTTATATGGAAGTCCGTTATCCAGCTTGAACTTAAGTACGGATTCTTCCATACCCGGACCATAGATTCCGTCAAGCGTTCCGCTGTAATATCCCAGCTGCGTCAGCTTGATCTGCACGGCCAATACCTGAGAACCCCTATCGCCCGGTATCAGGCGGCGATATCCATTTCCCAATAGTCCATACTGCCCTCCGTATACTATTACCGGCGTACCCAAAGGCACCTTGGAATATAGTTCCTCCACATCCTTGTTTCTCATTCTGAAGCAGCCGTGAGATGCGGCCCAGCCGATCGAACCCGGTCTATTCGTCCCATGTATGCCATAACTTCCCCACGGTACGTTAAGACCCATCCAGCGGGTCCCGAAGGCACCTCCCCAAAATGATTTGTTTACTATCTTATAATATCCCAGGGGCGAAGGCGTATTAAATTTACCGATCGCTATGGGATATGATTTTATAAGGCTGTTGTTCTCCAAAAGATAAAGCCTGGTCTCCTCCGCATCGATCAATATCTTATATCTGTTGTCCTCCGCTTTTTCCCCACGTATCATCATAGGTGAGACGATCAATAATATAATTATGGTCAATAAAATGAAAATCAATAATTTCTTCTTTTTCATGTTTTCCTCCTGCAATGTTAATATATAAAATATTTACATAGCGGAGAAAAAATATATGACTGTTATCTTCCCAATTCATCCAAAAATTTAAGTACCTTGTTGCCCTCGATCAATCCTGTCAAAGAATATCTTTCCGTATAGATATGTATCGCTATTAGAAATATCGACCATATTATTTTAAAATACCAGGAGCCAAAAAAGGCGATAAAAACGCCGGCAGATATCCCAAGAATGTTAGAGCCCGTGTCCCCCAGCATGGAATCAGCTTTCAGATCATCTCTCATATATATTAAAACGGAGCACAGCAGGGGCAGTATCACCGCCATGTCACGGGAGTAATCGAATGCAAGAACCAGTAAAATTACCGCCAGAAATCCCTTGATCGAGCGGCCGGGTCGTAAATCCAAAAGATTTAAAAAGTTGGTCGACAGCGTTATTATCAATGCATTCAGCAGAAAGTCTATTGCCGAGGCACTTATTATAAAGGATATAAATGCCGCCATCATAAGTCCGGACACTGCTTTTAGGCCGCCAGTCGTGAGGTTCCCATGCATAAGCTTTCCGATATGGCCCTTGAGCCCCTTGACGCTTCCGTCTCCCAGAGTGTCATCAATAAAGCCGGCTAGGCCCATTACGACTACGCCTATAATGTAGTCAAACATAAATGTCCTGTCGCCTATTACGTTTAAAAGGGGAATGGAACCTAAAATGATCACGGGAATGAACATAAGACCCATACCCACCGGTATATCATTTCCCAGGTAGTTTATATTAAGGCATCCTCTTTCGGTAAGAAGTCCACCGATCATATTCTTGAACAGCACTGATAAAATTACAGATATTACCAGGGAAATAATGTACCACATATCATCACCTCAAAGCTTCAACTATTATGGTCTTGAATATATCCTTAAACTGTCTGCCCCTATGCAGAAAATCCTTAAAACTCCTCCCGGTAGCCTTATGGGACATATTAACTTCCACCTCAGCAATTTTGCAGCCAAGCTTCAACGTCTCGGCGGTCATGGCAAACTCCATTCCGTAACCGTCGGGGATCCAAAGCTTTTCTATAAGCTCTCTCTTGTATACTCTCTGCCCCGACAGAGCCGAATCAACCGTCTTACCCGTCAAAAGCTTCAGGCCCCTACGCGTCAATCCCTTTACGAATCCAAAACCGCCCTTTTTATTACTTTTGGGAAAAACGGCTATGGCCACATCGGCCCGGCCCTCAATGACCGGCGCCAATACCTTGGACATCTCGCCGGCGGTAGAACCGACGTCACCGTCTATAAGCGCAATAATATCCGTATCTATACATTTGAGTCCTTCTCTTACGGCGTTTCCCTTGCCTCTGTTTTTGTCCAACCTAATACACTTGACACCGCAGTCTCTCGCTTTTATAAAAGTATCATCCACGGAACCGTCGTCCACAACTATGATCTCATCAAAGGCCCCCAGTTCCCTTAAAGCTTTAACGGTATATTCAATGATATCTCCTTCATTATAGCATGGAATAATAGCGCCAATATTCATCGAGTCACCTCAGTTCATAGCAGGCATTAGTGAAGCCGCCGACTTCTTAACGCCGTAATTGCCTTCAATACCCTGCATCACTATGATCATCGAGGTCTCGCCCATGACATTCTCCACATTATCTACAGTAGAAATCTTCTCCTTTTTGTAGCCGTCTACATAAGATACTTTAACATCGCTTCTCTCAACCCCAATGATGGGTATCTGATCCTTTTTTATTGTCTTTATGATAGGTATGTCAATCGCATTGATAAGATTATCGTCTTCCAAACTACCTCCCGCGATTATTACATAATCTACGGGAAGGGAATAATTCCCCCTCGCCGCGATATAATCATTTTCATTTAGATACTTCATTATATCTTCATATTTGTTGCCTACCACATTTTGTGCTATAACTTCGCTCACGAGCTGAGGAATATTGTTTTTATTCACATCGTTCAATGAAAGGCCGTTCATAATCATATCCTTCAATGTATCATCCGATATGCTGTCCTTTATTTTCCCATGTACCGAGGTAATACTGACGACATTGGCTCCCGCAGTATTGAGCGTATTTTTCAGAGATGAATAGATATAATCGTCAGTGGTCTCTATAAGCGCGACATTTATACCGCTAAGCCTGTTTTTAGCAAAAACCGGAAAAACTCCCTCGGAATACTGCTGATAGAGGTTAATATCACTCTGAAGCTCTGAATTCTTGTTATTCAGATCAATATTCTCCTGCTTTATCTCATCAAATCTCTGCGTCATTTCGTTGATCAATGAATTCTGCTGCTCTACATAGAGTTCCTGGCTGTCTAAATTAAAACCGATGAAGATACCAATACCCAACGCCAGAAATATTGATGCTATGGTTATTACATAAAATTTTGTATTTACAAACATTGAATCATCCCTTTATATACCCAAAGTTAGTTTTATCCTCAATCTTATTATGTTAAAAAACTGCTGCATCGGAGGTGACATTAAAAATACCACGCTTATAGGCAAAAGTGCCGATATCGCTATCCCCAGAATATAGCTCAGCTTTACGCCCGAACGATACAATTTACTTACCCCCTTGGCATCCATCAGTTTTGAACCGATCTTCAGCCTGACTAAGAAGGTACTTGCCATGCCCTTACGTCCCTTTTCCAAGAAGTCTATCATGTTCGTATGAGTCCCTAACGCTACGATAAGATCCGCACCCAGTTCATAGGCCATCAGTAAGGCAATATCTTCACTCGTACCCGGCATGGGCACAACATCTGCCTTTAAGCCAAGATCATTGACTCTTTTTAAACCCGGCGCGCGCCCATCGGTATACGCATGTACTATTATCTGTTTACAGCTTTTAAGGCATTTATCCGAGACGCTGTCCATATCTCCCACAATAATATCGGGAATGTAGCCGTTTTCCAACAATGCGTCGCCGCCGCCGTCCACGCCGATAAGAACAGGCTTTATCTCATCTATGTAGGTACGTATGGTATTTAGATCCTCCCTGAAATTTTTACCCCTTACAACGACCAGTACATGCCTTCCCTTGAAGTCTACTACCGCTTTTGGAAATTTAACCTTTTTTATAAAAAAATCTTTCTCCCGTTTTGCATATTCTAAGGTGTTTTCAATAAACTTATCGAGCTCCTTGTCCAGGTTCTTATACGACTCTGCCATCAATAATTCTATTTTTTCCTCATCAAGAATAGTACCTTTCCCTATATACATGTCATTGCAATAGATTACTTCATCATCTATCTGCAGTGTGTCTCCCTCTTTTATTTTACCTGCTACATCCTCTCCCACATTATCTATGAGCCTTATCCCATTTTCCACAAGAATTTTAGGCCCTTCATTAGGATATCTGCAGCTTATTGACAAGTCTGCGTTTATAACTGCCTTTATTCTGGCCTTTACCAGAGTTTCCGCAGCGATTTCATCCACATCTCGATGATAGATAACGGCAATGTCCCCGGGCTTTAATCTCTTACAAAGATTTTTTGTTCTTCTATCAACCTTTGCCGTTCCTTTGATCATAAAATCACATCCATTTAAAATTAGCCTATCAAAAATATATTATAACATAAAAGCGCAAAAAAATAATGAGTTGAGATAAGCTCAACTCACTTTTAACTCTAATCTCAGTTTATCCGCTATCATTGCTATAAATTCTGAGTTGGTAGGTTTGCCCTTATCATTTTGAATCGTATAGCCAAAAATACTATCTATGGTCTCGATCTTTCCTCTGCCCCAAGCTACCTCAATGGCATGTCTTATAGCTCTTTCCACTCTGCTGGACGTCGTATTATACTTTTTTGCTATAGCGGGATAGAGCTCTTTAGTGACTGCCCCAAGCAGATCCATATTATCTATTACCATCATGATGGCATCCCTCAGATAGACATATCCCTTTATATGCGCAGGTATACCTATCTCATGTATTATATTGGTGACCATGAGTTCAATATCAGGTTCCTGCGAATTTTTGTATTTCAATGAAGGCATTTCATAGACTTTGAATTGATTGTTCCCCTTTATATTCAAAACTTCACGGACTCGCTGCACAAAAGTATCCAGATCAAAGGGCTTTAATATGTAATAGTCTATACCCATGGATATTGCCTTTTGCGTTATCGTGTCCTGACCCACGGCAGATAGAATAATAATCCTGGGGAATTTATTCAGACTCAGCATCGGCAATTTTTCCAGTACTCCCAGGCCATCCAGATAAGGCATTATTATGTCTAAAACAACTAGATCGGGCTGAGTCTCCTGAATAACCTTGAGAGCATGATTTCCATCGTTGGCCATACCTACAATCTTAAAACTCTCATCCTTTTCGAGACATTCTTTAAGTATTGAGCAAAACTCTTTGTTGTCATCCACGATAGCAATATCATACGTTTTTTCCATCCCTTTAAAGCACCCTCTCTATAAAATCAAAAATTCAAAATTCAATTCACTTTTATATTCGACAATTATTTGTATTTTCCTGCTAACGTTTCCAGATAATAATAAAAAAGCCGGTCAGAAAAACCGGCATATTACGAAACTGCTTTGTATCTGTCAGATTCGATCTGATTCAGCATCCATTCTATATATATTCCATAACCTTTAGTAGGGTCATTTACAAATACGTGAGTAACTGCTCCAATCAATTTGCCATCCTGGATTATAGGACTTCCGCTCATGCCTTGTATGATGCCTCCAGTTTTATCAAGAAGCCTCTTATCGGTTACCTTGATGATCATGCTCTTTGATGACGGCAGACTTTGGACAGCAGTCTTCTGTATTTCAACGGCATATGACTTCACACCCTTGTTATCCAAGTCGATCAATATTTCTGCAGGTCCCTGCTTTACTTCGGACTGTAGTCCTATCGGTATCGCCTTCCTCTTATATTCGCTTTCATTCATATAGCCATAAATTCCATATGAGCTATTTTTTTCAATATATCCCATCGGATTCAATTCATCTATGAAAACTCCGCGTATTTCACCCGGCCTATTGGTTTTGCCGCTGTCAATAGCTGTAATCTCAGTCTTATAAATCTCGCCTTCACTCAATGTCATGACTTCGCCCGTAGATGAATCCGTTATAGGGTGGCCTAAGGCCCCAAACATTTTATCATCCTCGGTGATGAATGTCAGAGTACCTATACCTGCCGTATGATCTTTTACCCAAAGTCCTATTCTAAGATTTTCATCCTCTCCGGCTTTAACAGGCTGTATCCGCTTTTCGAGAATCCGGTCGCCTCTCTTTATGGATATGGGAATCATTTTACTGCCGGCAAGATTAAGAAGTCTGGTAACATCGTCGGCGGAATTCACTTCTTCCCTGTTTATTGATACTATGACGTCGCCTGACCTTATCTCAGCCTCCCTAGCCGGTTTATAGACCTTCCCATCGCTCGCTATCACTTCCGATAAACCTACGACCATCACGCCTTTGGTCCTTACCCTTACTCCTATAGGCTGCCCGCCGGGTATTACATAGACGTCAGGCACAACGTCCAGCGTAACTTTTTTCAGTGGGAATAAGCCAAACAAATAAAACTCCAGGTCGCACTTTCCTTCTTTCAAAGTGCTTATAGTAAGCGGTTCATCATTCAACTTGATCGAATCAGTGTCAAAATCCATGCTTATTGCCTTAGGCACTTTAAAGTCAAAACTTTGCCTGCATCCCTCGGCAATCTTTATAACGTCGGGCATATTGTTTATATATCGCAATGGAAATAAATAATCCATAAAAATCAACGAAAAAATAAGGAATACAGCAGAAATCTTGGATAATTTCTGTTTATCCAAATTTACCACACTCCCACTTTAAGCTTCACCATTTATCTTTAAAAATGTGATAAAGCTATTTATAAAATGGCTTCTTGAAGTGAGATTTATACTAACAAAAAAAGTAGTATTTAATACTACTTTTACATAACAGATTCTTTAAGGGATTGTGCTATATTGAGCATTTCCTGGGAATTTTTGATAGACGCTTCAGTAATATTGCTGCCGCTTATCATTCTGGAAAGCTCGTTGATACGTTCGTCAACATTCAGTTTCTTTAATGTTGTGTATGCAGATCCTCCTCTTACTTCCTTTTCAATTCGGAAATGTTCGTCGCCCATAGAAGCGATTTGCGGCAGGTGTGTAATACAAATAACCTGATGTTTTTTTGAAAGCGTCATGAGCTTCATTGCGACTGCCTGTCCGGCTTTGCCGCTTATGCCGCTGTCTATTTCGTCAAATATCAGGGTATTTATCCTGTCGGCATCTGCAAATACTACTTTTAATGCCAAAAGTATTCTGGACATCTCGCCTCCCGAAGCAATTTTGGCCAAAGATTTCAACGGTTCCCCGGGATTGGTTGAAATTAGAAATTCCACTTTGTCTATGCCATTGATACTCATGGTATTCATGTTAGAGCATATTTCAACATTAAATTTGCAATTACCCATATTTAATTCCTTGAGCTCTGACTTTATGCTCTTTTCCAATTCATGAGCGATCTTTTTTCTGGCTCCGCTCAGCTCTATGGCACTTTTAAGGTATTGTTTCTGAATCTCTCTGATCTCGATCTCAAGCTCTTTTATTTCCTCCGAATTACATTTTAATTTTAGCAGATCGCCTTCTATCTTTTCCCTGTAATTCAATATATCCTTTATATTCGCACCGTATTTGCGCTTTAATTCATTTATCTGATTTATACGTTCCTCGATCCACGTCAATTCGTTAGGATTATATTCAAATGTATCCAAGTAATCTCTCATCTGCCGGGCTATATCATCTATATTATAATAGCAGTTACTTACCGTATTATAAAACTCTCCAAACTCCTTAAAATCCTTGATTTTTTCTAATCCGTTCATTATTATGCCCAGATTATCAGTTATGGAATCGGAATTGCCATACATTTTATCATAGGATTCGTTTAAAATATCAAAAATTTTTTGGGCGTTTTTTGCTATTTTCTCTTTTTCCTCCAGTTCTTCATCTTCCCCCACATGCAGGTTAGAAGAGCGTATCTCTTTAAGCTGATATTCCAAAATATCTATAGTCCTGGCCTTTTCCCTTTCAGTTTTATTGAGATCACTGAATTTGTCATTCTTTTCTTCAAACTCTGTGCATAGCTGCTTGACTCTGTCGGCCGATTCCGCAAGCTGATATTTTCCGAAAGCATCCAGGAGTTTAATATGATTGTTTGAATTGAGCAGACTTTGATTTTCATTTTGGCCGACTATCTCCAGCAAATTATTACCGATCGTTTTTATCACATTTAAAGTATATTGTTTGCCGTTTATCCTTGACACGGACCTGCCGTTTTGGTTCAATTCTCTCGTGATTATCAAAACATCTTCACCGGCAATATCCAACTCCTCCAGCAAGCGAGTCAGTTCCACATTCACCGCTTTTATGTCGAAGCTTCCCTCGATAAATGCCGAATCCGTACCGGTCCTTATATAGTCCTTGTCAAATCTTCCTCCCAATAGCACATCTACCGCGTCGATAATTATAGATTTACCTGCGCCTGTCTCACCGGTCAATATGTTGAGTCCCGTTGTAAAATTAATTTCCAGTGATTCGATTAATGCAAAATTTCTTATACACAAGGATAAGAGCATTGGCATCACCTTATTTGATATATTTGCTGAACCTGTTTACCACGTCGTCAATCTGATCGGCATCCCGTACAATTAGAAATATCGTATCATCCCCCGCCAGGCAACCGACTATCCCGTTAATATCCAACGCATCAATGGCGGCGGCCGCAGCCATGGCAGTTCCCGAAAGTGTCTTTAAAACTACGATATTGCCAGCATAATCCAATTTAATTAAAGATTCTTTTAATAAAGCGGTCAGCCGATTGACCACACTTTCATCCTGCTGTTTAAGAGGAGCATATCTATAATGTCCATTTTCTGACAAAACCTTTACCAGCCTAAGTTCTTTTATATCCCGTGAAACGGTAGCTTGGGTAACGTCAATTCCTTCTCTTCTTAGTTCTTCTGACAGTTCTTCCTGGGTCTCAATTGGTTTTTTACTTATAAGGTCAAGTATTTTCGCATGTCGTGCCATTTTCATCACGATTATACACCTCGCCTTTTATTCTTTTAATTTTGCCCCAAGCACATCAAAGAAAGATTTGCCTGCTGTCTTTATCAATGTGGTATGATAAGATGATCGTCTTATAATAACTTCGTCGTCTAAATTCAATTTATAACCCTGCTGACCGTCCACCGTAAGTATGATATCTTGATTTTCATCCAATATGGTGATTTTCACCGTACTATCCTGTGAAACTATAATCGATCTGGAGTATAGCGTATGAGGGCATATCGGAGTTATAATAAGCAGTTTTACATCAGGCGCACATATCGGTCCACCTGCCGAGAGAGAATATGCAGTCGAGCCGGTGGGACTGGATATTATAATTCCATCCGCTGAATATGTGTCTATATATTCGTCGTTGACATATGTCTTGAGATGGATCATCCGCGAAAATGAACCTTTGGTTATTCCAATATCATTCAAGGCCGTGTAGTTTTCCATTTCCACGCCGTTTTTTAAAATGACCGCTTCTATCATCATTCTTTCTTCCGTACTATAATCGCCACTGATGCATTTATCTATTGCAGAATAGAGTCCGCTCACCTCTACGTCCGTTAAGAATCCAAGGTGACCGAGATTCACTCCCAATATGGGCTTTCCATAAGGGGCGCATTGTCTTGCAACACTGAGCAAAGTTCCGTCGCCCCCGAGGACGACGATAAGGTCACAGATTTTATATATTTCGCCTATCTTTAAACTCAGCTCTTTGCGATCGATCTTATATGCTATAAACTCATTTAAAAAGGGAAAACAGCCCTTATCCTCTATGTATTTTACCGTGGATAAAGTAGTTTTAAGTTTACTGTCTTTTTCTATGTTGGATATTATGCCGATGTTTTTCATAGACTTCCTCCAGACAATTCATTGTGAGCTTCCTCTACCACCCTATGTATTTTAGTTAAATCAAAACCGGCCTCGTCCAAATCAAAAAGTCCCAGAAATTCAATGTTCCCTTTAGGTCCCTTTATAGGTGAATATGTAAGATTTTTTAGATACAGCCCGCTGTGCCCCGCATATCCCAGCACATTATTTATTACCGTTTCGTGTATCTTCGGATCTTTCACTACTCCGTTTTTCCCTACAAATTTCCTTCCGGCTTCAAACTGTGGCTTGATCAATGCGATGATTCTGCCCCCGTCTTTTAATAATGCGGATGCCGGTACAAATATCTTATCCAAAGAAATGAAGGATACATCGGCAGTAACCAAATCCACCTTCTGACCTATGTCCTCGAACTGCAGATATCTTGCATTTTTACGTTCGATCACCGTTACCCTGTCGTCTCTTCTCAGCTTTTCTGCCAGCTGGCCATAACCCACATCCACCGAATAGACTCTCTCGGCCCCTTCCTGAAGGAGACAATCGGTAAATCCACCGGTGGAAGCTCCAATATCCAGCGCGGCCATACCACTGACCAATACGCCAAATGTGTCCAGTGCCTTTTTGAGTTTTAATCCCCCTCTGCTGACATATGGCAGCGTTTCTTTTAATGTTATCTGGGCTTCCGCATCGATCTGTGTGCCCGGCTTATCAACGACCCGGCCGTTTACAATGACATCCCCCGCCATTATAAGTCTCTTTGCCGCTTCTCTGCCGGAAACAAGGCCCCTGTCACAGACAAGCGCGTCCAATCTCTCTTTATTGCTCATCTTTATCCGCCATTTCTAATATCTGCCTAAAAATCGTATCAGCGTCAAGCCCGCATGATCTGTATAATTCCTCCTGCTTGCCCTGAGTAATAAAACTATCGGGAATGCCCAATAACTTTATGTTTACATTTTTCATACCCTCGCCGGCAATTATCTGTAAGGCCGCTTGGCCTAGTCCGCCCTGTATCACATTATTTTCAATAGTCAGGAGCTTGCCGGTCTTTTTGACCGATGAAACGATCAAATCCCTATCAATAGGTTTTATAAATCTGGCATTTATTATATCAGGGTGTATATCCGCAGCCTTCAGCTTATCTGCTATGCCCGCTACAGTTTGCGACATTACTCCTTCGCACAGTATCGTCATATCCTTTCCGCAGGACAGCAGCTCTCCTTTACCGTCGATCATTTCTTCTGTCTCAATATCATCGGCCGTACGGCCTCTGGGATATCTTATTGCCACCGGGCCGTCATGATCAACGGCAAACCTGAGCATCGCCTTAAGCTCATCGCCGTTCATAGGTGACATGACCGTCATATTGGGCATCATACTGAGATAAGACAAATCGAAGACACCGTGATGGGTCTCTCCATCTTGTCCTACGAGACCTGCTCTGTCCACGGCAAAAATAACATGCAGGTTCTGCAGGCACACATCATGGATCAATTGGTCAAAACCTCTTTGAAGAAAAGTTGAATAAACGGCAAATACCGGTATATAGCCCTGCGTAGCCAATCCGGCCGACATAGTCACCGCATGCTGTTCGGCAATTCCAACATCAAAAAACCGCTCGGGATATCTTTTTGAAAATTCGCCGAGACCCGTACCGTCCTTCATTGCGGCTGTCACTGCAATGATCTTTTTATTGCCCTCGGCTATCTTAACTAATTCGTTGCCAAATATCTCTGAAAAAGTTTTCCCTTCATGACATTCTATCACCTTGCCTGTATTTATGTCAAACGGTTCAACGCCGTGAAATTTATCGGGATTCATTTCCGCATACGAATATCCATATCCCTTTTTAGTAATTACATGGATGATCTTGGGCCCCTTCATATCCTTAGCGGATTCCAATATCTTCTTTAAAGATTCGATATCATGTCCGTCAATCGGCCCAAGATATGTAAAACCCAGATCTTCAAAAAACATACCCGGTATAACGAGATATTTAATGCTGTCCTTTGCTTTTTCTATTGTCTTTGTGACTCTGTCCCCGACAACAGGTACCTGTTTTAATTTCCGCTTCACATCTTCCTTCATCTTATTATAGATGGGCGCTGTCCTCAACTGGCTCAAATAAACCGATAGGCCTCCTACATTTTGTGAAATGGACATTTCATTGTCATTGAGAATAATAAGTATATCCGTATCGCTCCTGCCGGCATCATTAAGCGCCTCCAAAGCGATACCGCCCGTCAGTGCGCCGTCTCCGATCACGGCAATCGTTTTATATTTATCTCCTGAAAGATCCCTTGCCCTGGCCATACCCAAAACCGCAGATATGGATGTGCTGCTGTGGCCGGTCTCAAACATGTCATAGACGCTTTCGTGGGTTTTGGGAAAACCGCTGAGGCCTCCCAACTGCCTTAAGGTAGAAAAGCCATCCTTCCTTCCCGTCAATATCTTATATACATAGGATTGATGTCCCACATCCCACACAATTTTATCCTTAGGAAAATTGAACACATATAAAAGGGCTATAGTGAGCTCCACGACCCCAAGATTGGAAGCAAGATGCCCGCCTGTTTTAGAAATATTTTTAAGTAAAAAGTCCCTGATTTCTCCCGCAAGCTCCGTTAAGCTGGTATTATCCAGCTCTTTCAAATCAGATGGAGACTTAAAATCATCAAGATATTTATACATTCCTATCTGCCTTTCTGCTTTTCTTGTTTTTATTTTTCTTATCAGCCAAGATTTCTATACCCGTCTTATCATGTATCAGAGCCAATACTTTTCCTGTCCAAAGACAGATGGACTGATTATTGTCTATAGCTATGGATTTGCCAACGGCTTTACCGCCTATGGTCAACGTAGAAACCACGGCGCTCATAATAATACTCATGTATGTGGTCCTGAATATTGGGAAGACCAAGCCGAACCGCGTAAAAATAATGGCTACCGACGTCCCGCTGACCACGCCGCATATATCTCCCACCACGTCATTGCAGAAGTTAGACACGGCATCGGCATTTCTTATGAGCTTTATTGCATACTTAGCGCCGCTGACCCTGTCGGACGCCATGGCATGAAAAGGCTGCTCATCGGCCGAAGTTATAGCCACGCCTATTACATCGAATATTATACCAATGAGAATTATGGAAAGCAGGATTATAAAAGCAAACAGAAGTATGACATCCTTAAGTAAAATATTGGAAAGGCTGCTGATAAGAACGGAAAGGACAAAACTCAATATGCAGACATACAATACCCGTCGGTAATTTATATGTATATCGTTTTTGTTCATCAAAGATCCTCCAAAATGTCTCGTAGGTGGCAACATACCGAATAAATTTTGCAGCTTGAGGTCCAGTAGGATTTCCCATCGCGATACTCAGCCGTCGCCAGCCCAGCGGTTTCCCTTTGAATCACGATCAACCAGGTCACCCATGGCTAAACTGGATCACCATTAAGACTGCACCGTAATCCCCGGTATATCTTTCTTACAGCAAGTAGTCTAGGGGCTTTCCCCGACAGCATTCCCGGCCTATAGCCTCTTTTGCAGCATTGGTTTCAAGGTTATACTCTCTCCCAACACCACGTCAAGGCAGGCTACGCTTTCGACAGTTGCCTGCAGAAAGGTTACCCCCGGATCCCAAACAGATAAATAGTTAACCGCATGAGATCTCAGGTCTCCGCGAGAAGAGGGTCCACGCCCGCATGCCATTGCAGATCGCCCCCAACTCTTACTCCCTGCACAGACCCCCGACTGGGCGTCGAAAGCCAATACAAGGAACTTCATCGATGTGCCCTTTGACGAATTTTTAGGCCCGTCTTCAAGGTCAGGTCGGCTGACTAGAATACTACGCCACCTACGTTTCGATAGAGATTATATCATACATATGTTCATGTTACAATGTCGTTATTGAATCAATTAAGGAGTTTGCAACACGTTTTATGTGAAAAAAATATTTCTTGTATGTCAATCTCAGCATAGATAGATAAAGTTATTTATTGCTCATTCATGCTTTCCTATCGACTAGATTTTTAGTCAATTCGCTCAAAAAAGCAGCCTTACCGCGAAATAGCCTTAATGATCCCAGCGCCTCGTTGGAAAGCTCCCTGACGTATTGCTCCGAACCGTCAACACCCAGTACGGAGACATAAGTCGGTTTTTTGGGTGCAATATCATTCTCTTTGCTGTCTAAAATGTCGTCTCTGACCTGAAAAGCCAAACCCAGCTTTTCTCCGAATGCTTTAACGGCCGAAATTTCTTCCGCTCCCGCTCCGCCTATTATCGCACCTGCCGTTACGCTGGCGGTTATAAGGCGCCCCGTCTTCTTAAGGTCCATATCCATCAATTTTTCCGGTGAATCTACGTACTGCGCTGAATTGATATCTATGGCCTGGCCTCCTATGAGTCCATCCATATCGCATGCCTGCGCGATCGTTTTGCCCGCAGTCAGATAGAGATGCATCCTCTCCTTATTTTCAATGGCCGCATCAAATATTACATTAAAGGCATGCGTCAAAAGCGCGTCGCCTGCCAATATGGCAATAGCCTCGCCAAAGACTTTATGGGATGTTGGCTTGCCGCGTCTCATATCATCGTTATCCATAGCGGGAAGATCGTCATGTATAAGGGAATATGTATGAATATATTCCAATGCACATGCAACGGGTAAAATATATCTGACATCCTCATCAAACATCTCGAATGCAGCCATGGAAAGTACCGGCCTTATGCGCTTGCCCCTGCCAAATACGCTGTAATGCACCGCCTTATGTATCACATCCGGAGTCTCATCCTCCGAAGGAAGATATTTCTTCAGGGCGTCTTCTATTATCGATGCCTTACGCCCAAACTCATCCTTAAAGCTAAGGCTCTTCTCGGTCTTCACCCTTGTATCCCATCTCCTTGATCTCACCATTATCGTTGATGAGGACATTCACCCTCATTCTGGTCTTCATAAGCTCATCCCTACAGTAATTTGAGAGACCTATACCCTCTTCAAAGAGGCTCACGGTCTTCTCTAAACCTAAATTACCCTGCTGCAGTATATTTACGATCTCGTCCAGTCTTTTCAGCGAACTTTCGAAATCCATTTCATTCAATGTCCGATACCTCCTTGACACGGCATTCTATCAATGCATTGTGGAGTCTTACCTCAATGTCATCATCAGTTTTTAAAGAACTTGCATCCGTTATCAAATCGTTCTTGGCATCATAAACGATGGCATATCCTCTCTTCAATATATCAAGAGGATCGAGCGCCTTGAGCTGTCTTTCAAGCGCCTGCATATTCATCTGTTTTTTATTTAAGTACTGGCTCATGCTGAATTCCAGCATCTGTCTTGATCGGCCCAAGTTGCTTTGATATTTTTCAAAGAACATATCGGGCCTCGATAAGGGAGAAGACTTCACAATAAAATCCAGCCGCTTCCCCTCTTTGCTCAGCGTGTCTTCCATATATTTTATAAGATAATCTCTTAAGCCCTCTATGTCATCTGCCAACACCCTTTTATCCGGTACGGCCATCGTCGCCGCCTCTGTCGGCGTGGCGGCTCTGGCATCTGCGACGAAATCCGATATGGTAAAATCGGTCTCGTGCCCCACGGCGGATATTACCGGACACTTTGAGTCATATATGGCCCTCGCCACGCTTTCTTCATTAAAATGCCATATGTCTTCCGCCGAACCCCCGCCTCTTGCCAGAATGATAAGATCTATACCGTCAGTATCATTCATTACATCAAAAGCGCCGCAGATATCGTCAGCCGATCTTTCACCCTGTACGGTTATTGGCAATATATCGATATCCACAAACGGGTACCTTCCGGATATGACTTTCAATATATCATGGATAGCAGCGCCGTTTATAGAAGTTATGACGCCGATCTTTTTTGGATATTGAGGCAATGCGCGCTTGTGCCGGCTCTCAAAAAGACCTTCGGCCTCCAGCTTTTTCTTCATATTATTGAATGCCATATAGTACGCGCCGACTCCATAGGGCTCCATGCCGTCCACATTCAGACTGTACCCGCCGCTCTTCTCATAAAGAGTGATCCTGCCGTGAGCGGTTATCTCCATGCCGTCGGCAGGAATAAAACTGAGATCCTTTACCGTATCCATAAACATAATACAATGCAGCGAGCTGTTCTCATCCTTTAAGCTGAAGTAACAGGTATTGCTCTGTGCTACCAGTCTGAAATTTGATATCTCCCCGCGAATGCTGAGGTTATTTAAGATTATATCGCCTGCAAAAATTTTCTTAATGTATCCGTTTACCTCAGATATGGATAATGTCTTTATGTGCATTCTTAAATGCCTCCAGAGTGTTTTCCAGCAGCATCGCGGTCGTCATGGGACCGACTCCCCCCGGTACCGGAGTTATACAGGATGCTTTCTGCATGGCTTCTTCGAAAACGACGTCGCCTATGAGCTTGCCGTCCACTTCCGATACTCCCGCATCTATTATCACTGCGCCGTCCTTTACCATATTTCCGGTTATAAGGCCGGGTTTTCCGGTAGCAGCGACAATTATATCCGCATCACAAACCTCGCTCTTCAAATCCTTCGTTTTCGAATTGCATATAACAACCGTACAATTTTTCTGCAATAAGAGCAATGCGACCGGCTTACCTACGATATTACTTCGCCCTACGACCACGGCCTTTTTACCCGAAGTCTCCATTCCCATTTCGTCAATCAGTCTTATTATACCCTTGGGAGTGCACGGAAGAAGTACGTCTTCGCCGAGAAAAAGCTTCCCCGCATTGATCGGACTGAAGCAGTCCACATCCTTGTCAGGCGCTATGCTACTCCCGATTCTTTTTACGTCTGTGCCCTTGGGCAGAGGAAGCTGAACAATCATTCCCGAAACGGTGTCATCATTATTGAGTTTATCTATTTTCTCCAATATCTCGCATTCCGAAGTGCCGGTATTTAGTTTATGCCAGTAAAAATTGACTCCCGTACCGCCGCATTGCTTTTCGATACTTTTGACGTATGAGACCGAAGCAGGGTCTTCCCCGGCTATAATGGCGGCCAGGCCGGGCCGCAAGCCATACCTTCCATAGATATCTTCAATTTGATTCTTTATTGATTCCTTGATCTTCTTGGATATTTCCCGTCCATCTATTATAGCAGCGCTCAATCTTATTCCTCCCTATCTGCGAATATATCGCCAAGCACCCCGTTTATAAAGGAACCCGACTCTTCGGTGCTGTACTTTTTAGCGATTTCCACCGCCTCATTGATCGCGACCTTATCCGGTATACCGCCGTATTTGATCTCATATACCGCGCACCTTAATATGGCGCGGTCGACCTTGGCTATCCTTTTCATACTCCATCCGATGAGACATGATTCTATAGTTTCGTCAATTTCTTTTATATGGCCGCACGTACCCCTAAATGTAGATTTTATATAATCACTCTCATCCTCATCAATTTTTCCATCATAATAATTGTTCAATATATAATCGGGATCTCCCCCGGTCAAATCATATTCATAAAGCATCTTTACAACATCTTCCCTAGCTGTCCTTCTGCTCATATATTACCTCCGGTCACATTCTGCCGCCCGGTAAAAACCGGTCAAAAAATTCTTTTAGATCCACCTTATTATCTATAAGTCTGCCAGCATAGCATCCTATGACAATACATGCCAATACGAAAATGGTCTTCCAAAATCCCAAGGTAACTACAAGAATCGCAAAAATCAGCCCAAGGATCATACCTACTATTTCGCCGAAATGTTTTTCAATTATTTCATACAACCTGTCCATATCAGCACCCCTATTCTACCCTTGTTTTCAGATTCACAGTTACATTGTCGATGTAAACCTTAACCTCTGCAACATTTATGCCCGTAACAGACTCCACCTCATCCTTAACAAGCTTCTGGACCTTGACAACAAGCTCAGGTATTTTTATATCCGTCGCGACCACCAGGTTCAATATCATCACTGCTCCGTCATTGATAAAGAGCGACCTGGTCTTAACTTCTTTAACGCCCTCTATGCTTTTTACGACCCTTTCAGCAATGTTCTGCAAAGTTACCACAGATATCCTTACCTCACCCAATTGAGTCTGTCTTGCAATGCTTCTCGCACTGCTTTCTCCTCTAACACCCGAAAGTAGAAATCTTATGCTAACTATCAGGAAAGCAATGCCGATGATACCTATAACATAACCGTACGCACGGAAAAAGTACGCAAAACTTTCGATAAAATAATCGGGCAAGAGATGAAAGCCCGTCAAAATAACGACCACGGATATAATGGACAGTATAAATGAATAAATGGTAAGGACGATCCTATCCAACAGTTTCACCGGTACTACACCTCCACAGTATGCGAAATAATTTAGAACCCTCTGAAAGGTTCCAGAGGGTTAGTTTTAATCAGACTTTTGAGGGCGGTCATCATCCTCTTTTTCTTCCTTTGCGAAGTTTACACCTTGGATGTGTATATTGACCTCAACGACCTTAAGACCCGTCATTGTCTCGACTGCTTTCTTTACATTTTCCTGAACCTTCCAAGCAACCTCCGGTATCTTGGCTCCATACTCAACGATTATATATAGGTCAATAGCAGACTCCTTATCGCCGACCTCGACCTTTACCCCTTTACTTAGATTTTTCCGCCCAAGCATCTCCGTTATGCCGTTGACCATTCCCCCGCTCATGCCGGCTACTCCGTCGATTTCCGTGGCTGCAATGCCTGCAATTATGCTCACTACCCCATCCGATATCTTAATATTCCCATATTCGCCGCTGGTAGCATTAATTTCCTCATCCATAAGAACACCTCCAATTTCTCTTTATACATTATAGCAATATATTGGAAATTATGCAAACCCCTAATATAAATTAGACCTCCCTTGTATGGAAGGTCATTTCCTAAATGTTTATTGTCTCTTCATTATCTTGATTTTATCAATATCGATCCCGGTTTCCCTGTTTACGATATCGGATATCTGTGCAACTTCGGAGGGAGTCATATCCTTTGAAGATTCGATTATCACATTGACCGATCCGTCGTCAATGAACACCAGAGCATCCTCAAAGCCCTTTGCCTTTATCAGATTTTCCACTATCGTCTCTTTTTCGGTCTCCTTTAATAATTCCATCATCTGTTTCTGTGCTTCATCCCTTGTCTCGTTTGTGGTTTTTTCGTTTTCTACTATTTCCTTCAATGTCTCTATGGATTCGCTTCTCATCTTATCACGCTCCAACTTGTATGAAACAAACGAATCTTCGGCAGCTGTGACTTCTTTAGTGTCCGATGCTCCTTTATCGGAAGCATTTTTGTTCGTTTCACTCTCCGTCTGCTTGATCTGCGCATCTTTGGATGCGGTCCTGTCTGAGTTTATATTATATTGATAGTTCAGCAAGGCAGCTATCCCTATCAGTATAATAAGGCTCCAGAGGGCAATAGATTTCTTTTTCAAAAACATCGGGATCCTCCTTTCAATTATGTGCTAATACCTCGATCTTATACAATGGTACGTCCAATGCAGCCTCAACCGTCTTGGCAATGACATATCTTATCTGCGGGTCATCTGCTCCTCCGGCAGCTACTACGACTCCTCTTATTTTGGGATATATTTTTTTGACTATCACAGGTTCATTACTGCCGTTGCTCTGTACCGTAACGATCTGGTTGTTTATATCCTTTTGATTAGTTGTACGTACACCGCCGTCACGGTCTTTTTCATCGGTGACCTGATTGGATTCCTGTGTATTTATGGCGGGCACCATCTCTTCCTGAGACTCCAAGGTTATCATCACATCTACATTGCCTATGCCCTTTACTTTTGAAAGTATTTTTATAAGCTCATCCTCCATCTGTGTTTCATATGATGTCTCTATGTCCCGGGCATCCCGGTCTGCCCCATCGGTTTGTTTTTTTTCGGTCCTGCCGGATGATAATAATGAACCGCCGATCATCAATATGATCCCCAACCCTCCGATCACCAGGATGTCCGTTTTTAGTTTTTTAGAATCTTTATTTTTAAACCAGTCTCTTAGTTTCCCAAATATCTCATCCAATTTCATTCACCTATCCAATTATAGATATATTCGCCTTATCCACATTATAGAATGATGAAATGTCTTCTGCTATTTTCTCAGACAAACCCTCATCCACATTACCTATATAGACCTCCACCTTTTTTATATACCCGAAACGCTCCGTATCATCTATATCGGAATCAAAATCAATGGAAACTCTTTCAACATCCGTATCATATCTTTTATCTATCCATTGTCTTATAGTCTCCTCCATATTTTTTTTGTACTGTTCCACGAACACATCCTCACTGACCTTTATGTAAGCGTTGTCGTTGGCCATCTCCTCGGATTTTAATCCTGCCGTGCTTGACAGCACCTCTTTCTGTATGAGATCCCCGCCCTTTATCAATTTTACCGCAGGACTTATAATGGCGATGATTATCACCAGACCCGCGACCATATCTATATATTTTTTATAGCTTGAACCGGGTACCATGGCATCAAGTACGGTTATGAATATCATGATCACTATGATATTCATGACCCAATCCTTAACAAGCTGCATGCAAATCATCCTCTCTGATCTTCGGCCGGTTTTATAAACTGGGGTTGGAAGCTCCGATAACTATGGTAAGCGACATATAAAACATAACGCCCACGCAGATTATAGCCGTCAACAATACTGTCAAAGAATCGCCTATCCCGTCCAGTGCGTCGGCCAGTTTTTTATCAACTATGGGCTGTACGACCGCGGCCGTAAACTTATACATGAGTATCAGGACCGTGATCTTTGCCACCGGCAGGGATATTATAATAAAGAGCGCTATGACGCTTATCATCCTCAAAGCGCTGCTGATTATAAGGGATGAACTGAACATTACGTCGAGAGTGTCCGTCAAAACATGACCTATTATAGGCACAAAACTTCCGGCGGCAAATTTCATTGTGGTGACGGTAAGATTGTCCACAGATTTTGACGTGACACCCTGTACGGTCGCTATCCCGACAAATATGGTCAGGCATAGACCTACTAATACGACGGCCACCTTTTGAAGAAATTTAGCCAAATATGATATTTGTATCCTTTCGTTAATGCTGTTTATAAGATAAATTATGGACATCATGATGATGATCGGCATCACCACTTCCATGATTATTTGAGAGATTATCTCGGCAGAGCCTATTATAACAGGCTTAAAAAGCGCCGCTCCGGTGAAGGAACCCATAGACGTCATGACTGTTATCAGTACCGGGAGCATCGCCTGCATAAAGTTGGTCATTTGACTTATTGCCTCTTTACCTACCCCCATTGCCATATTCAAATTGCGCATAATGATCACGGTCATTAATACATAGACCGCCATTGAGGATATGTTCCTTATCGATTCACCGTCAAAAGCACCCTGTATGTTGTTCAGTATGGCCGATATGACGCCAAGCACGAGTATCTCTCCCAGAAAAAGCATATTGCCGGATATTTCTCTGAACATATATTTGATAAATCCGGTGAAGATATCCTTGAAACCTATATACTCTTTACCTGACAATATGGAATCCAAAAATCCCTTGAAGCTGATTTCGGGCATGTAACCCTTCGATTCTTCATTTAGATCCCTGATCATTTCGTTTACCTGCGTCATGTCAAGTCCATCGACGGTCTGATCTATTATCTCATGAACATCGTGCGGATCGTCCTGCTGTGCATATGCAGTTTGAAAAAAGATCCAAAAGACCGCCAATATTATCATTGTAACAACGTATACCTTTTTCATTTTATCCCGCCTTATGGCATAATCGAGATCACCACATTCAGTAGTGCAAGTATTATCGGAATGGCCTCTATCAATATGAATATCTTCCCGACCAGTTCCACCTTTGATGCCAAGCTCCCTTCGCCGACATCCCGGCATATTTGCGTACCGAATTCCGTTATGTAGGCAATGCCGATTATTTTTAATATGTTATTGAGATAAATAAGATCTATGTTTGTGCGCGAGGTCAATTGATTAAATACATTTATTACGGTCGCGATCTTAGATACGGCAAAAATCAGCAGCATCACGCCGGCCGCCATACTTATCATCATGGCTATTTCGGGTCTTTCTGATTTTATAGATATGGACAATATGGCTGCAATTATGGCAAATATAACGACCTGATATATGCTCATGGCTATTTACCTCAATATAATTGAAACATCGTCTTGACCGCATTAAACAGATTGCTGATCATGGTTATAACCATCATCAAGACTACGACAAGGCCCACAAGGGTAACCATCATGGCCTGTTCTTTCCTGTCGGAGCTGACCAGAACCATATTTAATACTGCTACAAGTATGCCGATGGCGGCTATTTTGAATATGATGTCCACATTCACCGTATTTTCCTCCTTCAAAGTAAAAGTATAGCCAGGCCAAGGCCGCCCAGCAGTCCTAAACTCCTGTACATCTTGACATTCTTATCCCTGTCGGTCATTGATTTATCGATCAAAACCTCCAGCTGTCTGGACAATAGATTGAGACTCTTTTCCTGATTTTCTGTGTCGCTCGTTCCTATCATCTTACCCATAGTTTTGAAAAGATTCATCTCCTCCACGTTTACGCAAAGTCCCGCGGAATTTTTGTCAAGGGCCCTTTGAAAGGCCTGACTGGCCGTATAGCCCTTTTTTGCCGCCAGCAGGTCGGAAAAATCGTTAAAAATATCGGCGACGGGCCCGCTGATCTTTTCCGCTATCGTCTTCGAAGCTTGTGTCAGCGGAGTATGTCCATAGACTATTTCGCTCCTGAGCATTTCTATGCATATGCTCAGCGATTTTAAGCTTTCCAGGCGGTATATGTATCTATTGCTGTAAAGCATCCCTCCCATTCCGCAAGAAACTATGATGAGTATCGCTCCTGTGATCTTCATGATCATGTGATATCACCCTTAATCGGATTCCCGCTGAGCATATTCATTTTGCCGTCATAGACCGCCTCAACGGTTCCCTTGCCCAGCGAATCTCCCAGCGCTATGAACCGGTCGAATATGCCGCCTGATACGAGCATATTCACATACGGTTTTCGGTTTAATTCATCAATGTCTGCCGCATGAACGGTTGTAATTACATTGACGCCAGCGTTGCATGCTTCCAATATGGCCTCCGTATCGGATTTCCTGCCTATCTCATCGGTACATATCACCTCCGGCGACATGGAACGTATGAGCATGAGCATGCCTAAGTCCTTGGGACAGCAATCCAGCACATCGGTCCTTATGCCTACGTCATTCTGCGGTATCCCGTTGTAGCATCCCGCAATTTCAGATCTTTCATCTACTACGCCCACTTTAAGGCCGGGCCTATTCCTGCCTCCGTCGCTCAGATTCCTGACAATATCCCGCAAAAGCGTCGTCTTGCCTGCCATGGGCGGCGATAGTATCATGGTATTGTAAGCCCCGCGTGGCGGTCTGTATATGTAGCCCATCACCTTTTCCGATACGCCCTTTAACTGCCTTGTGACCCTTATATTGAGGCATGTGATGTCTCTCAGTGTCTTTATGCCCCCTCCATCCATCACCGCCCTACCGGCCAGGCCTACCCTGTGCCCTCCCCTGAGGGTTATGTATCCGTTTCTCAATTCATCCTCAAAGGCGTATATGGAACTTTCGCTGATCAGCTCCATGGTATCGACAATGTCCTCGGGGCTGACCGTATACGCCCTATTTACATCGAGCGTGGCGGTCCCCTTATCGGTGATCATGCTGTCGGCGCCATACCTAATGACCATAAAAGGCCTGTCCTCCCGCAGCCGTATCTCTTCCAGCCCATCCCATCCGTTTATATAGGTATACCTCTCGATTATGCCTCTCAGGCGTACGGAAAGTGCATTCAATACGTTTTCATTAGTAGCCATTTGCATGTCCTCCTTTTCTGTAACATTTATATTTGAATTCATCCGGAATTATGCCAATAAAAAAAAGATGGGCAAAAACCCATCTTCAGACCGATGATAATCTCGTGCAAACGCAAAATTGCACTGCACGATTTATCGCGGCCTGCCAGTTTATATACAGTTTATTAAGACATCCTATTCCTCGTCGTCGTCCGTATCCTCGCAGTGATCATCGCACGTAAACTCTACCATCTCATGACACTTTGGGCACTCCACACTCTCGCCGTTGTAGTAAGCGTCCTCGTCAATAAAAATCGTCTCATGGCAGTTGGGACACTCCACGCTGCAGTAGCCGTCGTCTTCATCGTAGTAATCATCCTCCAGATCGGCAAGGTCCTCATCCATATCTTCCAAATAATCGCTGAGTTCGGATTGACTCTCGTCCAGATCATTTACAGCGTCGGCAAACTCTCCAAGCGTATCGATTATCGCCATGATCATTTTGCTCTCCTTGGTATCCTCACTTACTCCCAAGCCCTCGGCCAGGCCTCTCAGGTAAGAGACCTTTTCATTCAAATATTCCACGTCGAATCCTCCTTTATTATAAATTTAGCAAACCGCATAAAACATCATGCTCTTTCCATGTACTCTCCGGTCCTGGTGTCTATCCTGACAACGTCTCCCTGGTTAACAAAAAGAGGTACCTGGATCGACGCCCCCGTTTCTACTTTAGCGGGCTTAGTACTGCCGGAAACAGTATTACCTTTAACGCCGGGCTCCGTTTCCACAACTTCCAGTTCGACAAAGGTAGGCGGTGAAACAGAAATAACCTCTCCCTTATAAAACTCCAAAGTAGCGACCATATTTTCTTTCAGATACGGGATGGCATCCTCGACCTTGTCAGTACCTATAGCCTGCTGCTCATAAGTATCAAGATCCATAAAATAATATAGATTGCCATCATTATATAAGTATTGCATATCCTTTCTCTCTATATGTACCTCTTCAAATTTTTCTGTCGGATTAAATGTCCTCTCCACCACGGCACCCGTCAGGACATTTTTGTACTTTGTCCGAACAAATGCCGCGCCCTTGCCCGGTTTTACATGCTGAAAATCGACGATAAGACATATCTGCCCATCGATCTCAACGGTCATCCCTTTCCTAAAATCACCCGCTGTAACCATTTAAAAATACCTCCTGCCTATAGTATCTCCAATTTTTTGCCGATATGTGTTAAATTCAATATACCATTATCTTTAACAACAAGAATGTCCTCGATACGTACTCCTCCCAAGCCTGGTATATAGATGCCCGGTTCACATGTGATTATGCTGTTTTCCTGCAGCGGTTTTGTTCCCCTTCTGTTGACCATGGGAAGCTCGTGTATCTGTAGACCGACGCCATGTCCGAGACCATGCCCGAAATACTCGCCGTAGCCATGTTTCTCTATGACATCCCGTGCAAGCTTATCCACATCGGCGCCCGTCATTCCGGCTTTTGTACCTTCCAGCGCCGTCAATTGAGCTTCCAGCACAACATCATATATCTCTCTTTGTTTATCGCTTATCTTCCCTACGGCATAAGTTCTTGTCATATCGGAGCAGTACCAGTCCCAGATGATACCAAAGTCTATAGTGACAAAGTCACCCTCCTCTACTGCTTTATCGGTAGGCTGTCCATGGGGAAGCGACGATCTGAGACCGCTTGCCACTATCGTATCGAAAGACAAGCCGGACGCACCCTTCTTCTTTATGTAAAACTCCAGTTCCAAGGCCAGCTGCCTCTCAGTTATGCCAGGCCTGATCATACTCTTTACATAAGTCAAGGCTTCCTCGGCCAAGGATTGAGCCTTTGCGATATTCTTTATCTCTTCCTCGTCCTTAACCCGCCTGATGTCCTCAATAAGGCCGTTCAAAGGCACTAATTCAATCCCCTTCATGGATCCCTTCAGATTGGTATATGTACTGAAGCTTACAAACTCTTCTTCAAAACCCACATATTTTATGCCGAGACCCTCTATAAAACCGGAAAGATCTTTAGAGGGATTATCCACCCTTACGATCTCCCAGTCCGGCGATTCCTTTTGCGCCTGCTCAATGTATCTAAAATCGGTAGTCAGATAAGCCTTGTCCTTGGTAATAACCGCGCAGCCTTCTCCGCCCTTGAATCCTGTCATATAATAAATATTATGAGGTTCGAAGATCAAAGCAGCTTCTATGTGCAGTGCTTCCAGTCCTTTTCTGAGTTTTTCTGTCCTGTTCAAATGAAAAACCTCCTTCCTTTTACTATAAATCACTTTTATATATTAACACAAATTTGATTTATTTAATAGTATTCCTTACAGACTGTTTTTTACTTTCAAATATATATCCTTCATGGTTCTTGCATCCTCAGCCATCATGGTGGGAGATTCGCTGATAACTACGGGCTGCATATTGCGCTCGGCCATCAGTTCGGCCAAAGGCGCAAAATCAGGGCCATATCCTTCATCTTTAAAGTCACGATGCTTTTTCTCTCCCTGCTTCGTATACTCGATGTGGCTGAAATGTATGTGAAAATTCCTTGCCCTCTCATCCGCGAGCTCATCCTCCATCATGTCCAGTATCCTCTTGTAGTCGTCCCTTCCCTTTATGCCTCCGGCCGTTCTTGCATAAAGGTGTCCGAAATCAATCGCCGGAATTATTTGTTTGTCTATATGGCAAAGCTGCAGTACCTCTTCCAATGTACCCAACTGATTGATTTTACCAAGTGTCTCCGGGCAAAGATGCACTTCACCATATCCCAGCGACCCTATCTCATCTACAATCTCCTCAAAAAAATCCAGAGCTCTTCCGAAAGCCTCGTCTCTGTTTTCGCCTCCTGCAGAACCGGGATGGAATATCACTCTCTTTGCGCCCATCCAATGAGCCGCGGTCATGCTCTCATTAAAATATCTCAAGGTGTTTTTCTTCTTTTCCTCATCAGTCGAAGCAAGATTGATGTAGAACGGTGCATGAACGCTCATTACTATACCCTGAGCAGCAAAGCCGTTTCCTATTTCCCGCGCGGTATCTTCCTTTATCCTGACACCTCTTCCGAAAGAATATTCGAAAGCATCGAGCCCCCGCTCTTTGAGCCAATCCGGGGCCTCAGCAGTCGACTTGTGTCCTTCATCATAGAAACTCTGTGAGTTGCCCGAAGGGCCAAAAAGTGCCGCCATGTATATCACCTTCCTCTGAACATTTTATCATATACCCATCGGCTATAACAAGTAAATAAAAAAACACAGTTCTGTTACTAATTCATGGCTTGTGATGCACTTCAGATTTTATGATCGGCTGAAAGGGATCATCCTTCCCGCCGCCCTGCGTCTCTTGTGTGACCGCTTCCGCATCTTTTCCCATGCTATAATATTCTAAAGAAAGGCTGAGATTTATGTTTCCGTTCTGGTCTGCCGTCATATCGATGCTTTTATAATTAAAAAGTCTCTTTTGACTTTCCAGCAAAGCCATGGTGTTTATAGCCTGCCTGTATGTACCCTTTAACTTGATATCCACAGGAACCACATTATATTTGACTTTTATGGCCCCCTTATTATTGCCGTAGCCTGGCAATTCGCATCTGGATTCATCTCCGAAGCCAATGCCTGTCTGATTCATTCCGCCGGCGGCTATTACACCGTCCAGGGATTTTAACAGGAATTCGGTATCCTTGGCATTCGGAACAATATCCAGTACGGAAGTAATCTCTGACGGCGACGAAGATATCTCGCCGTCTATGCCGTTTAAAACCGCGGCCGTATCGGTAATTATACTTTCCTTGTTTGCTATCTCCTCCTGCAGCGTATGTATTTTTTTGTACTGAGGTACAAATACATGACCGGTATAATAAGCAAAAAAACAAAATATTAGCGTAAAAATAAGGAGGTTTTTATCTCTGCGGTTTATTTTCATCCTACTTTGCTCCTTTTATGATCACATCTATGCGGAAACTTAAAATTTCATTTTCCCCCTTGTCCGAGGTTCTTATAGTCACGTCTTTAACTCCTTCCAACCCTCGCAAATTCAAGGCAAACGCTGAAATGCTTCCGTTATCCAAGGCTTCTCCTCCCAATGATATATTCGTACGATCGACGGTCAGCAGATTCAACGAGATCCCCGAGGGTACGCATCCCGCAACATCAGATATGATCTCCGACGCCGAAAACCTGCTTTTACTCAGGGTATCGGCGACAGCCTTATGGGCTTTTTCTTCGCCGCTCACCCTTTTTAGAGCATCGATACCCAGCCGGCTATCATTAAGAGACTCTATACTGCCGTCCAAATCTCTATCGATCGAATCCAATGAGTGCAGGACATAATAAGGAAGCCCCAGCAAAATACCCAGAAGACATACCGCCGTTATGGATAAGACCGTTCCGGCAGCGATCTCCCTGCCTCGCTTCTTTTTTCTTATGTATTCTTCCGGTATAAGGTTTATATCCTTCATTCGCGTCCCTCTCTCATAGAAGCACCTAATGCATTGAATATCATGCCGTATGGCTCCGGCATAAAACTGTCCTCGGCGGTCACATCCAAATCAAGGCATTCCGAAATGTATTCTCTCAGAGGATGAAAGCCGGAACTGCCGCCTATTAAAATGACCTTTTCCAGACCCTTGGCATCATATCTCGATATATAATAGTCCACATACCTGATCAATTCGTCCGCAAAGCTCTTACATATCGAGGACATATCCATTTCACCGTCATCGGCAGTGTAATTCTTTTTTAAATATTCCGCTTCGCTCCGGGGTATACCCATATGATCCGATATCAAACGGGTGATATCTTCGCCGCCAAAATCAAATAGCTTACTGAACGCATACGATTTATCCCTGAAGAAGGTGGC
This sequence comes from Thermoanaerobacterales bacterium UBA4880, assembly GCA_002399285.1. Lineage (GTDB taxonomy): Bacteria > Bacillota > Thermoanaerobacteria > Thermoanaerobacterales > UBA4877 > UBA4877. The sequence goes on along the minus strand of DHDI01000018.1, from coordinate 45,292 downwards.
CGCGCTTCTCATCCCTCCCATATCGAGTATGAGATAATTGCCGTAATCGCCCCTTCTTAAAAGTTTGTCCGCCTTTATAATGCAATTTTGATATACGTCGACAGCGGCAAGATTAGACTTAATTTTATCCGCCAACTCAAGATAGCCGTCTATAAGAGCGATCGGAGCGGCAAACAACAACAGCCTTTGCTTTTGCGTTTCGCCCTCGTTCAGCATCCCTACCGTCTTATAGTCTATGACATACTCTTTCAAAGAGGCTGGTATGTACTCCTGCGCCATATTCCTCACTAACTGAGGGAGCTCTCCCGCAGGCACCGAGGGTACTGACATGTCTCTTATTATCACATCGCTGCTCAATATGGAAAAAACCACGTTTCTCCCACGAAATTTGTCTTTTCCCTGCAGACACTGCGTTATAGCTTCAGCCATTGTTGGAATATCCCTTATGTATCCGTCCTCAAAGGATCCCGGCGGAGTCTCTGCGATCCCATATATGGGTTCCATTATATTCACCGGCGAATTTGCCAGCTTTATACTGACGCTGCCTATATCTATTCCAAGATAACTCCTTTTAAACATCCTGCCGTTTACCTGCATTTCATATCATGATTGGGATTCCTGGATACAATCTCGGCGGCCTTTATTATCTCCAATATAATATCAGCCCTGTATTGAGATATAAAAAACTCGTCAATCCGGGCATATACCTCGCCCTCCTCGGTGACCGCATATCTTGGCGGCAGATGGTTTAACGCAATGGCTTGAATATCATACCTGCATCTTTCGCATTTGCATATATCCATATCCTTTATTGCATCATCCAACAAGTTGGCTACCGCGCTTTCCATACAATTTTTCAGCTGCATGCAGCATATCCCCCTATTCTATCTTCCATGATTCTATGTTTGTAATCCCATCTTCCGACAAGCTGTCGAAGTGAAATCTCAATTCAGCGGTTCCTTTCCTGATAATATTTCTATATGATCCCTCTGCCTCTATGGATATGACAAATGTATGATAGTCGTTTATGTCGCTGCCGTCGAGTACGTCTTTTCTTTCCTTCTGAGGATCGTACTCATTGTGATAAGCATTAACATCTGAAACTTTCTCTGTGACGTTGATTTTATTTATCTTAAAATAGCCGTCCTCATAAACGTTATTTTTTCCACCCGATCCCACAGAATTTTTAACATCGTCCAGCGCAGCGTCAAATGCATTGTTGGCCGCCCTGACTTTTGCCGCTATACGCAATTTATCCGTGTCATAACTTCCCGCGTTGATATCGTCAACTGCATCTGTAATAGAGCTGTCTATCTCGCCGGCATGGTAGAGAAGCGCATATCTGATTTGATTTAAACCGGATTCAGCCAAATACTGCGATTTCGGTATTCCTGCGTATGCATTGGCAATACGATATTCGGACAGAGCCAGTCCCATCAGGGACATGCCGAATATCAGCAGCAGTGATGCTGTTATCAAGACGAATACCATTACAAAACCCTTGTTGCTCTTTTTCACGGCCATTACCGCCTTTATATCTGTATAATGCTAAAGTGGCAAAATTATTATTTTAACAGATAGATAATGTTGTTTAAGGAAAAACCGTCAATACCCGTGATAGTAATGTTAACCTTCCTGCCGTCAACCGAAAACGCGAAACCGCCTATCCTATCTGCCAGTTCCTGCCCCTCATTGCCATTCATGGAAATACAGTTCTTACGGGCAGTAAAAAAGTAGTTATTATCACCTACATAGAGCCTTCCGCTGCCTGCCCTTATTTTATTTGAATCGTTCGTTCTCTTTATGTCCTGCGTAATGGCCTCCATGGCCCCTCTTACATTTTGCCTGATATCCGTACTGTCTTCGCTCTTTACGTATGTATCGGAAGCAGCATAGAGAAGAGAAGCGGCAGTAAGTACGATTACGGATATCAACGCCGATACTGCCAAAACCTCAATAAATGTAAAACCATTTGCCCTTTTCATCTCAGCGCATCGAACCTCCGTCCGACAATGCATCGGATTTATAAAAGAATGCCAGCAGATAGGGATCCCTATCGCTGTCCTTCAATTTCACATTTATATTGTAAAGCGATATGCCGTTATCCTTTGGTATTTCGTCAATGCCGATCTTATATACCCTATCGTTGAGGGAGTATCCGTCTATCCGCTTTGTAGTTATATCTCCGGATTTTATACCTTCCGCGATGTTCTGCGCTATCGTACTCTCTTCAGTTAAAACTGCAGAAGTTCTGTCTGCATTTAATGAGCTATATAGAGAACCGAAAACGGGTATTGCAACCATGGCAAGTATGGCTATGGAGACGATCACCTCTATGAGACTAAAGCCGTTTTCTTTTAATTTTAACCGCATAGTCATGGTCCTAATGCTCCTTTTTTACAATAGCGGCCCGGCCCGTGGATGGCTGTATTGTAAGGGTGTATTTGAAACCGGCTCCATTTATATATATGGTCCCCGCGCTGCTCGGCGCCCCGGTCACGCTGAAGTAGACACCGTTTGACTCTATATTGCCTATGTTGGATTTAAAGGTGACCCCATTGGGAGCATTTACCGTTTTTAAAGTGATTGGAAGCGCTCGGCTGCTCTTTTGAATGATGTAATGATCACCATAGACATACAGGGTATATTTTGTGTTCGGTTGGCTCATGTTTTGCTGTCTCACATCCCTTATATCAAACAGCAGCTGTTCCGATGTTGTCTTCACATCCAGTTGAGACTGAAATTTGAAGTATGCGGATATCGAAGGATATGATATCGATAGGATCACCCCCATTATAGCTATGGTACATAGCAGCTCGATAAGGCTGAATCCTCCGCAGTTCTTATGCGCTTTCATAGGACAAATATGCTCATATAGGCATTGATGATGTAACCGCCATAAAATGAAGATATCAATGTCCCGGCGGCCAAAAACGGTCCGAATGCTATCATGTCTTTCATCCCTTTCCTCCCGCATGCGATGAGCAGTAAGCCGAAGGCGGCTCCTGTAACAAAAGCCAAAAGCAGAGACAGACAAGTCAGTCTCAGGCCTAGGTACCATCCGCAGACCGCCATCAGTTTGACGTCTCCCATGCCCATCCCTCCGGGTACAAGAGCGGCAATAAGCAGAAGCACACCGCAGCCGGATAACAGGCCCAGAAGATTATCGGCAAGGTTCTCCTTAAAAACAGCGCTCAAAACAATACCGGGTATAAACATACACGTCAAGACTGAATCGGGTATGACCTGATCGTTAAGGTCGGTAAAAAATATGATTACCAGTCCTGAAAAAAGAATCATGTATTTGACCGCAAGGTATGTAAATCCCCAATTTATAAAAGTAAAAAGATATATAAGACCAACTGCGCTCTCCACTGTGGGATACGTCTTATCAATGGGTTCTCCGCAGTACCTGCATCTGCCCTTGAGAGATATATAGCTTATGACGGGGATCATATCCACCGGCCTTAGCCTCGCGCCGCAAGATATACAGTGAGAAGGAGGAGACACCACGGAATCCCCCTGTGGAAGCCTGTATATGCAGACGTTGAAGAAGCTTCCCATAATAAGGCCAAACGCAAAGATTATTAAATAAAGCATGTTGCCCTTTCTAAATAAAAAGCGCGTTTTTATTATTACTTGCTTTTCTTCTCATCGTCGTACGGATATAGCGTATCGCCGCCTGATCCATAACCGACTTTTATGACGGGTTTATCCAAATCACCGCTTACATCCAGAAAAAATGTTGCGGAAGCATTATTCTGCGGCTTGGGCACGGACTCCAGATATTGATCTTTTACAAGTTTATGATTTTCATCCACTGCACCTTCCCCCGGTGATACATTGTTTTCTATTATATATTGCTTTGCGGCATTGGCAATGGTGAGAGCGGTGGCCCTGTCCGCACCTTCCCTCGCCTTTGCCATGGCGCCGGTGACATTGGGCACGGCTATGCAGGTCAATACGCCGAGTATGGCTATGACTACCACGAGTTCGATAAGCGTAAATCCCTTCTGGTTAGTTCGCATTTTATCTATCTCCCTTATTATCATTTTCAATATCCCACAAGATTCATCATGCGGAACATGGGGAGGGCTATGGATATGACTATGAATCCTATGATCCCGGCCATAAAGAGAGTAAGCGCGGGTTCGATCATGCTTGTCAGCCGGGCCGCAGCCGTCTCAACCTCCCTGTCAAAGAAGTCTGCCGCATTGAGGAGCATATCATCCAGAGTACCGGAGCTTTCCCCCACCTCTACCATCTGATAGACAACGGGAGGGAACAGCCCCGACGATCTCATGGGAGCGGCCAGACCGGAACCCTCGGCAAGGGCGGCCGATATATCCGAGATGGCCTCCGATACAGTGCGGTTGCCTATAACTTTGTCGGTGATCTCCATGGATCTCAACAAGGGCACTCCGCTGCGTATCAATATACCCAGCGTTCTCGTAAACCGGGCTGTGACTATTTGCCTGTTAAGCGTACCTATAACGGGCAAAGACAGCTTGAGACCATCCACCCTTTTTCTGCCCTCAGACGACGTGATGTAAAACTTGTAAAGCGCATACGATGCCGCAAATGCCATTAAAAATATATACCAATAATTACGAATGAGGCCGCTAAAACCTATGAGTATTTTAGTCGGGACCGGCAGTTCTACCCCTGCCGACCGGAAAAGGCCTATAAACGTAGGCAGTACGAAGCTCACAAGGAATATCACTACTCCCACGGCCACACAAGCAACCACTGCAGGATATGTCAATGCAGATTTTATTTTCTGATCTATCCCGTTCTGGGTCTCAAAATGTTCGGCCATTTTACCCATAACCGTATCCAAAGTACCGCTGGTCTCTCCCGCTTCCACCATGCTGATCAGCAGCTGCGGAAAGATTTCCGTATATTTAAGCATGGTATCGGATAATGATTTGCCCTTCTGCACATTCTCATGCATCCCGGCCAATGCGCCCCTTAGTCTTTTATTCTCCGTCTGTTCTCTCAATATATCCAGGCATGCAGGCACCGGCACCCCAGCGTGATTCAAAGCGGCAAACTGTCTGCAAAATACGGCTATGTCCTTTATCTCCACTCTCGATCCGAACTTCTGAAGAGAGATATCCTTTCCCACAGGTTTTTGCTTAATATCGACTGGATACAGGTCTTTACCTCTCAAGCTTGCATTGACCAATATACTACTTTTGCTTTCCATCTCGCCGGTGATGAGCCTGCCTGCTTCATCCCTCGCCCTGTACTGAAATATTGGCATAACGTCACCTGCCTGCTGCGGTTAATATACCGTTTAAATTTTCCGGTTCCATGGCATACATGGCTGCCTCGCTGCGGCTGATCCTGCCGCTTATGCAGAGGGCGGCTATGGAATTGTCCATGGATACCATGCCATACTTTGCGCCTGTCTGTATCATTGACTGTATCTGATGAGTCTTGTCCTCCCTTATCAGATTTGAGACGGCAGGCGTGGCTATCATCACCTCTGCGGCTGCTGCCCTGCCCGTTTCATCGGCGGTGGTCAAGAGCTGCTGAGATACGATACCCTGAAGGACGCTGGCAAGTTGCATCCTGATCTGTCTTTGCTGATAAGGAGGAAATACGTCGATGATCCTGTCTATGGTCCTTGCAGCCCCTATGGTGTGGAGGGTAGACATCACCAGATGTCCGGTCTCAGCTGCAGTTATGGCTGTGGATATAGTCTCAAGGTCCCTCATCTCCCCGACAAGGATAACATCGGGGTCCTCTCTGAGTGCGGCCCGGAGACCGTCGGCAAAGGACAATGTATCGCTACCGACTTCTCTCTGAGCTATTATGCTCTTGTCATGTATGTGCAGATATTCTATGGGATCTTCCAAAGTAATTATATGAGAGGTTCTTTCATGATTTATCCTATCTATCATGGATGCCAGCGTGGTAGACTTGCCGCATCCCGTCGGACCGGTGACGAGTACGAGCCCGCGCGGCTTCATGGCCAGGCCGCCCACTGCGTCCGGAAGTTTCAGCTCCTCTAAGGAAGGTACCCTTGCGGGTATAAGTCTCACCGCCAGACCGTATGTTCCCCTCTGTCTGAATATGTTTATCCTGTACCTATCCGCATCCGGCACGGAATAGGCCAAATCGATCTCACCTGCTTTCTCCAGAGCATCAAACTGTCTCTCGTCCAGGATGACCTTGGCATAGTTCAGCGTATCCTCCCCGTTCAGGGCAGCAAGGTCCATCCTCTTCAAAAGACCGTTGATCCTGGCAACAGGCGGTATACCCACGGTAAGATGCAAGTCCGACGCACCCATATCAGCCATATGGCCTAAGAGTTTATCTATATTTGACAGCCTATCCCCGTTCCTCATATGTAACCCTCGTCATCTCCTCAGGCGTGGTCACTCCCTTTAATACCAGCTCCCTAGCGCTGTCGATCAAAAGGCGGTTGCCTTCCTTAACGGCCATGGCCGCTATTTGGTCTTCCGTCTTCTTGGAATTTATCGCCTTTTTTATCTCTTTTGTGATCGGAAGCATTTCAAATATACCTTGCCTTCCCCTATAGCCTGTCCCATTACAAACTGCGCAGCCTGCGCCCCTGTAAAGCGTGAAATCGTTTTTGGGAGTCAGCCCAAGCAGCTGCTTTTCCGCATCGTCAGCCTCATAGGCCACCTTACAATTCTGACAGATCTTGCGCACAAGTCTCTGAGCGATCACTCCGACAACCGACGATGATAATAAATACGGCTCTATGCCCATGTCCGCAAGCCTTGTCACCGCACCGGCGGCATCGTTGGTATGCAGTGTTGAAAGCACCAAATGTCCGGTTATTGCCGCGCGAACAGCCAATTCAGCCGTCTCATTATCTCTTATTTCCCCTACCATTATTATATCTGGGTCCTGCCTTAAGACGGACCGCAAAATATTGGCAAAGCCGAGTCCGATCTTCTCATTCACCTGGATCTGATTCACCCCGGATATCGTATATTCGACCGGGTCCTCTATCGTTATGATATTTTTACTCTCTTTATTTATCTCATCAAGCATAGTGTAAAGCGTAGTGGTTTTTCCACTGCCGGTGGGACCCGTCACCAAAATTATACCGTGGGGATGCTTCAAAAACGACAGGTACTTGTTCATCGCATCGGGACTCAATCCCAACCTGTCCCGCGTTATCAAAAAATTGCCCTTGTCAAGCAGCCTAAGAACGGCCTTCTCTCCGTTAATAGTCGGAATTATCGATACCCTTATATCCAGTTCCCTCCCGTCGACTTCCGTCTCTATCCTTCCGTCCTGTGGAAGCCTCTGCTCCGCAATATTGAGGTTTGCCATTATCTTTATCCTGGTTATTATAGGACCGAGGACATCCTTGGAAGGTTTCATTATTTCATGGAGTTCGCCGTCTATCCTGAATCTTATGCGGACATCGTCCTGGGTCGGTTCTATATGTATATCGCTGGCCCTGCTTCCGACGCCCTGCTCAATTATTAGGTTGAGAAGCTTCACTGCCGGGGCGTTGGCAACACTCTCGGGGATTTCACCATCGGATTCATCGAAGCTGCCGTACTCTCTTCCAAAGTCCTTGACCGTGCTCTCGGCTTCCTGCCGACCGTAAAAACGGCTTATCGCCTTTTCAATATCAGCAGGGGTCGCCGCAAAAGGTTTGATATTCATACCCGTTGCAATAGAGGCGTCATCTATGGCTAATATATCCGACGGATCGGCCATTGCCACACATAAGCCATCCGTATCCCGCCTTATCGGGATCAACCTATGCCTTTTGGCTAAATTGGCGGATATAAGTTTCGGCGCATCGGTATCAATATAGGAACTGGATATCTCCATATAGGGTGCGCCCAGCTGAAAACCCTGTGCCTTCGCTATCTGCTCCGGCGTAGCGTATCCCAGACGGATCAAGACCTCCCCCAGCTTTTCACCCGATCTCTTTTGCTCTTCCAAAGCTTTATTCAATTGCTTTCCGTCGATTATTGACATGAAGACCAATATTTCTCCCAGCGTACGCTTTACCATGATTTCTCCTTAATGGGAAATTAGTCCTATTTTACAATAATACTGTATTCGACAAAAACAATGATTATCCTTTATTGCTAATCAGATTTTTTTACATTTTTATTATATTTATTCAATACAATTCTTTCAAACCTTCTTATAAAACATGTCCATTTAGTTTCTTTTGTCGAAATGGGGCGTACCAATATGGTATAAAAACCCAGACGATTGCCGCCGAGTATATCGGTAAACACCTGATCTCCTATGGCGACGACCTTGTCGGGACTTACGCCGAGAAGCTTCAGCGCTCTCCTGTACGGGCTTTTGCGCGGCTTGCCGGCATTGTAAACGCAGGATACATCCAACGCAGCGGCAAATTCCGATACCCTGTTTCTCGTGCCGTTGGATATGAGACACACCTTCATGCCCACAGCCATAGCTTCCTTTATTATCCGTCTGCTCCGGTCATCGGGAACTCTGATATTCCACTCGATTATCGTATTGTCGATGTCCAGGATAAGGGCCTCAAATCCCATCTCCCTCAGAACTTTAATATTCAGGTTGTCTATCGAATCCAAATACATATCAGGATATAGCAGCATATCTCAGCACCTCCGGTATCCATTACAATTATAGCAAAAAAAGAAAGCCCTGCAATCAGTTTGAGAGCTCTTTGGAAAGTTTCATCAGGGCCTTTTTTTCTATCCTCGACACATAAGATCTGGAAATCCCCAGCAGTTTGGCTATCTCCATCTGCGTTTTACCGGCGCCGTTGTTCAACCCATAGCGCAATTCTATTATTTGTCTCTCCCGGCCTTTAAGGCACCGATTCAATTTCTCGTAGAGTTTCTTAATCTGCATTTTTTCTTCTACCTCATCGCTTATTTCATCACCTTCTGTGCCTAGCACGTCGATAAGCGAGATCTCATTTCCCTCTTTGTCAATGCCTATGGGATCTTGCAGATATACTTCATTTCTTGTCTTTTTATTCGACCTTATGGACATCAATATCTCGTTATCGATGCATCGGGCGGCATATGTGGCCAGCCTGGTGCCCTTAGTCTCGTCATAAGTATTTATTGCCTTTATCAATCCTATGGTGCCTATGGATATGAGATCATCCAAATCCTTGTTATTTGCAGAATATTTTTTTACCACATGGGCAACCAAGCGCAAGTTTCTTTCGATCAGTATATTTCTTGCATCTTTGTCGCCATTTTTCATACATTCCAGATAGTACTTTTCTTCTTTGGCTGAAAGGACTTGGGGAAAGGAATTGCTGCATGTGATATAGCCCGATGCAAAAGTAACGCATACCAGAGGCATCAAGAATAAAAAATTCGGTAATAGCAAAGAGAATACACCCCCCGACCGGATAATTAAATAATATGTGTCCGACCGGGTTTTTGTGCATGTCTATTAATTTTATTTGGCTATTTTTAAAATGTCTTCAGCCACATCGTGGAATACTTCCGCGGCTTTACCTCCTCCGACGCCGCCTCCCTCCGCCATCACTGTTATGACATACTGCGGATCGTCATAGGGGAAAAAACCCGTAAACCATGAATGTGAAATATTCTTTTCCTTATTGAATTCCGCCGTGCCCGTCTTGCCTGCCACGGTCCCGTCTATATCGGCCTTTCCGCCCGTTCCCTCGGATACGGCAAGCTTCATCATTTCGCATAGGTCCTTCGCGACTTCAGAGTCTATCACCCTATAGCCCTCGCTCTTGGTAACTTTTTTGAGCACGCTGCCGTTGTCATCCACTATGGAATCGACCAGTCTCGGTTTATATCTGTAACCCCCGTTTGCTATTACCGCCGTCATATCTGCCACCTGCAGAGGCGACACCAGCAGACTCCCCTGTCCGATGGACAGATTACCTATTCCTGCGCCTGCCGTCTCATTCGCTTTGGGAAGATTGATATTTTGCTTTATATCGATACCTATGTTCTCCGGTTCGCCAAATCCAAATTTTTGGGCCATCTCCAATATTTTTTCTCCGCCGGCCCTCATGCCTATCTGAATGAAGGCCACATTGCAGGATTGCGAATAGGCGCTTTTAAAATCGATATTTCCGTGTACCTCTTTATCAAAGCAATTATACGTGACTCCCTTAACATTTATGCTGCCTCCGCAGTAAAAGTGGTCTCCGGTACTCACTCTGCCATCCTCCAATGCGGCGGCCGCCACTATCGTTTTAAACACCGAGCCGGGCGGATAACCGTTCATTGCCCTGTTTATGAGAGGCGCGTCATTCCGTTTGAGACTATTATTTATTTCATTCTGATCGAACTGTGGTCTGCTGGCCATTGCAAGTATTTCACCCGAATTTGTGTCTAAAACCACAACGGCTCCGTTTACGCCGTATTTATCCATCACTTGTTCGGCAGCCTGCTGTATCCTATAGTTCAAAGTGGTCTTTACATTAAAGCCTCTATCCTCGCCTTTATTTACAAACTCCGCGTCCATTCCCGGCAGTATCCTGTCCGATCCGTCCTTGTATACCCTCATTATCATCTTGTCGCTGCTCTTCATGTCCTGATCAAAATCTCTTTCCATACCCATCATTCCGGTGCCGTTTGCATTGAGATAGCCGATAACGTGCTCGGCCAGGCCGTCTCCGCTGTATCTCAGTGTGTCGTGATACACGTAGACCCCATGGGGAAGCGACCCTTCCAACATCTTCAATAATCCCTTATCTTTGATTTCGAATGTAAGTACATCCTTGCTTCCGTTTTCCAGGCGCTCCTCCACATCATACTGGCCGCACAGCTTGGATATCACTCCGGCGGCCAGTTGCTTGTCCCTTATTTGTGCCGGTACGGCTATTATCTCGTCTATATCCTCCCTGTCGGTGAGCGTCTCGCCGTTCCTGTCCAAGATGGCTCCCCTGTCCGGCTTAAGCATGACCTCTTCAGACACTTGGTTTTCTGCCATTTCCTTATATTTCTTGCCTTCATATATCTGTATATAGAAGAGCTTGGAAATCATCATGGCAAAACATAGGACCGCCGATATACAAATGATTCGAATCCTTATAGGCATAAAAATACCCCCATCGCAGATTAAAGATATTATCTCCGAATGGGGGCATTATCATACCTTTTTACGCCTCAATATGTCATATTCGGTAAATTTTCTCGGGGAACGCATCCAGACCATTTGCTGCGCGTGCGGAGCCGATTCTATCCTGCTCAGGTTCTCGTCATACAGTTCGCCCGTATTAAATGGATACACGCCGTCCGGTGTCAGCACCTCAACCTCCTCGTTTTCACAGAACCTGTTCCGCTGTTCTACAAGCATCGTGCCGTTATCCTCATTGTAATCCCTGACGATGCCTATAATATCATAACCAACACGATGCGCGTCACTGTCATACATATTGGCTTCCGGGCCGGGCCTGCCGAGGTAAAAGCCCGTCGTAAAGTCCCTCGTGCTGGCCTTATACAGTTCATCCAAAAGGACTCCATCAAAGCCGTACCCCTCCGTGTCATTAAGATAGGCGTCCAACGCCTTTCTGTATGCATTCACGGTCACGGCCACATAGTATATGCCCTTATTCCTGCCCTCGATCTTCAGACTGGTCACACCTGCCTCGATGAGTTCGGGCAGATATTTTATCATACACAGGTCCTTTGAATTCATTATATGGCTGCCGTTTTCGTCTTCAAACACCGGAAAATACTCGCCGGGCCTTTTCTCTTCCATCAAATGATACCTCCATCTGCATGGATGGGTGCATTCACCCCTGTTGGCATCCCTGCCCGTCATAAAATTGCTGAGGAGACAGCGCCCGGAATATGATATGCACATAGCGCCGTGTATAAAAGCTTCCAATTCCAACGTGTCGGAGACCCTATTCCTTATATCCCTTATTTCTTCTATGGAAAGCTCCCGCGCCAGAACTACCCGCTTTGCACCAAGGTCGTGCCAGAACTCGGCGCTGAGCCAATTGGTATTGTTTGCTTGCGTGCTGATATGGATCTCCGCCGCAGGCGCTATCTTTTTGACCATTGCAAAGATCCCGGGATCGGAGACTATATAGGCGTCTATGCCTGAGCTGAATGTGTCCGCAATATAATCGTCCATTCCGTCCAGATCTTCATTATGAGGTATTATATTTAAAGTAAGGTAGACCCTTCTGCCTCTTTGGTGGGCATAGTCTACCCCTTCCTTTATCTCCTCCATGGTAAAATTGTTGGAACCCGCACGAAGACCGTATCTTTTGCCCCCGATGTATATGGCGTCCGCTCCATAATAAACGGCCGCCTTCAATCTCTCGAGGTCGCCTGCCGGCGCCAGCAGTTCTATCTCATTCATAGGTCACTCTCCCTTGTATCTGATTATGGCCAGGCCGTCACCCAAAGGCAATATACATGAGAATAGCCGGTCGTCGTTCATGATCCTCTCTATGAATTCTCTCATCCTCATAACTATAGTCCTGTGTTTATGAGGAACATGTCCCTGCTTTGCAACTCTTCCGCCGAAAAGCACATTGTCGGCTATTATGATGCCGTCTTCAGACATCTTCTCAAGGCAAAGATCAAGGTATTCGCTATAATGTCCCTTTGAAGCATCGATAAAAATAAGATCGAATTTTTCATCCAAAAATCTCAGAACGTCCAAAGCATCGCCATAAATAAGCCTTATATTTTTGCGGCCGCTGACCTTCACATTTTCCTTTGCCCTTATATAGTTCTCAGGATCGATCTCCACGGACACCACCTGTGAGCATGGTGAATACGCAGCCATCAGTACCGCCGAATATCCAAGAAACGTACCCAATTCAAGTATCCTAACCGGTTTTTTAAGTCCCACAATAAATGCCAGAAATCGGTCCACGCCGGCTCTGGCCATTGGAGAATAACCCGTTACCTGACTCCGTATCCTTTCGAGATCTGCATCATCCGCCCGGGAAACCTCATTTATATATTCAAATACATCCTCATCCGGCACAAACATCATTTATCTTCCTTAAAGTCATTCTTTTTTTTCAAAAATTCATTATAGTTGTCGGTAAAAAAGTGTGAACCGTCTTTTCTTGCCACATAATAAATATAATTTGTCTGGTCGGGCTTCAGCGCCGCCATTATAGACTTCAGGCCGGGATTGGATATCGGCCCCTCGGGAAGCCCCTTTACCCTATAGGTGTTATATGGGGAGTTCACATCCAGATCCTTTAAATTCAGGTTCTCCTTATGACTGCCGATGACATACTGTACCGTAGCGTCTATCTGCAGTTTCATACCCTTGTTCAGCCTGTTATATATAACTGAAGATATCATCGGCCTGTCCCCGTCGATAACAGCTTCCTTTTCTATCATTGAAGCCACCTTTATGATGTCATCCAGTTTTTTTCCGTCCAAATTATCCTTTATATTGCTCTGATAGATCACATCAAACCTTGTAAGCATTGTGCCGATTATATCCTCCGGCATTGCATCGACCTTGAATATATATGTGTCGGGATAAAGGTAACCCTCCAGTCTGAAAGACCTGTCCCCCGGTATCGCATTCAGATACTCATACCTTGAAGTATCATAGGTTTTAACGGCCGCGATAAATTCATCCTGCGAAAAGAGACCGATGCTTTCCAATTTGGATGCCATATCCTTTATGGTAAAGCCCTCCGGAAAAGTAACCTTCACGGTGTCGTCTACGACATCTCCCGCCTCAAATTTTCTGATTATCTCATCCAAATTCATGTCGGGACTTACGGCATATTTCCCCGCTTTCAGCACGCCGCCCTTATTTTGTAACAGTACCCTGAGTTCAAACGCCGCCGGCGACTTTATAACGCCCCTGTTGTTCAAGATCTCTGCAATTTCCTTGACCCCGGAGTCTTTTGGTATTTCAACGACCATATACTCCGCCTTGGACGATACCGGCCGCATAAGGTAATAGGCATATCCTGCGGCAATCGCCGCAACAAAAATCAGCATAATAAGGATAGATCTTCTCTTCATGTAGTTTCTCTCCCCCTTATGCTGATTATATCAAAAAAACTCTATTTTAAATAGTTATCAGATATATTTTTATATATATTGTAGATGACATAACCGAAGACTATCACAGAAACGCCTTCCCCCACGGCTATACCTACCGCCGTTATCAGGTAAGGCGTCTTTGCAAAATAGCTTACCCATATGGATACAAACAGCGAATTCAATATTATCGGGGGCAGCGCACCCATCCAAAAATTTTTTGCCCTGCTGGTGAGGTAAGCGGCCGTCAATGTCACCAGGCTTCCCCCTAATATGTCTATGATGCCGAAGGGACTTTGCAGATTTGCCAAAAGACAGCCCACAAACAGTCCAGGTATGGCGGCAGGCTCGATCAGCGGCAGTATTGTAAGTCCCTCGGAAAGCCGGATCTGAAGCGGATTGAAACTCAAAAGTCCCATGACGTCGGTCAGTACTACATACAACACCGCTATGACAGCGGCCTTTGTAATGTACCTTGCATTCATTCGGAAACTTCCCCAATCGCATCGTTTATTATTTGAAATACATCGGTGACCATGGTAGAAAGCCTGATCTCTTTATCGAGAAATCCTTTGACTGCGGGATTTATGGTTATAAGCTGATACATATCATTTATTTTTTTCACATCTTCGTCAGAGGGTTTCTGACCCATTACCTGTTTCGCATTCATTTCCATTTCCATCTTATGGAAATCATTTACCATATTGGAGCTGGTTTCATCATCTTCCACTATCTTTTTAGCATCAAGATAGCTCTTGTACTCTTCCGAATCGGATATTGCCTTGGCAAGCTCATGAGCCAAATCATAAACGTTCATTTAAAGCCCTCCGTAAATTATTATTTATAAAACATAATGGGAATAAAACAAAAAACGCCAATAATTGCACAGGATAGACCGTCCTAGGGTATGCCTGAGAAATACCCTGAATCTATCCAAGTAAAAACGGCTGATGGAAATCAAATAAGATTATATTTCCATTATTATCGGCAAAATCATAGGTTTTCTCATGGTCTTTTCATATAGGAATCCTCTGAGAGAATCCTTGACGACGGATTTAAGAGTTGCCCATTCGGTGACTTCGTCCTTTTCGCACGTTGCAAGAGCATCCTTGACAATTTTTTTAGCATCCTCCATAAGATCCTCAGATTCCCTCACATAGACGAAACCGCGGGATATTATGTCGGGCCCGGCTATTATGGAACCATTTTCTTTAGATATCGTGATCACCACTACCATCAAGCCGTCCTGCGCAAGATGCTTTCTGTCCCTCAAAACGATATTTCCTACGTCGCCGACACCGAGGCCGTCCACAAGTACTTTACCTGCGGTGACCGATCCCACTATCTTGCCGGTATCCCTTGTGAACTCCATGACGGTCCCCAAATCTGCGATGAATATATTCTCAGGCGGCGTGCCCAGCTCTTCGGCGAGCTTTGCATGCAGTCTCAGGTGCCTGTACTCACCGTGGATCGGTATGAAAAACTTAGGCTTGGTCAGCTGATGCAGAAGTTTCATTTCCTCCTGACAGGCATGTCCCGAAACATGGATATTTTCCATCGGCTCATATATGACGTTGGCGCCTTTTTTAAACAACTGGTTTATTACCCTGGACACAGTCTTTTCATTGCCGGGTATTGCCGATGCGGAAATTATTATCAGATCCCCCGGCCTTATTTCCACCGTCTTATGCTCGTTGTATGCCATCCTTGCAAGAGCCGACATGGGTTCGCCCTGACTGCCCGTGGTTATAATGACCAGCTTGTCATCGCTGTAGTCATTGATGCTTTCCAAATCGATCATGATATCTTCCGGGATATCCAGATAACCCAATTCTTTTGCTACTCCGACCACATTCACCATACTTCTTCCGGATATGGCGACCTTCCTGCCATATTTAGATGCAGAATTCAGTATTTGCTGTATTCTGTGTATGTTAGAGGCAAATGTAGCGATGAGTATCCTCTGCTTGGATGATTGAAATATCCTGTCGAATGCCTCCTCCACCGTTTTCTCGGAAGGAGTATAGCCGGGTTTTTCTATATTCGTACTGTCGGCCATGAGGACTAACACGCCTTCTTCTCCAAGCTGCGCGAGCCTGGCCAGATCCGTTACCTGACCGTCGACGGGCGTATAATCAATCTTGAAGTCTCCCGTATCGATTATAACTCCCAGCGGCGTATGAATGGCGATCGCAGCCGCATCGGGTATGCTGTGCCCCATTTCTACAAATTCCACATTAAACGGTCCAATGTCCACTCTCTGACCCAGACCTACTTCCACCAACTTTGTGTCCTGAAGGATCCCATGCTCTTTAAGCTTATTGCTTATCAGTCCCAAGGTAAGTTTGGTGCCGTACACCGGAACATTTATCTGCTTTAAAAAGTATGGCAATCCTCCTATATGGTCTTCATGACCATGCGTTATTACTACACCGCACACCTTATCCTGATTTTTGGTGAGATACGAGAAATCCGGAATGACCATGTCGACCCCCAGCATTTCTTCATCCGGGAAGGCCATTCCGCAGTCGATAACGAGGATCTTATCCTTATATTCCACCACGTTCATATTTTTCCCGATCTCGTCCAATCCGCCCAATGGTATTATCTTAATCTTTGAAGCCTTATTTGTCACATTTTTTCCCCTTTCATTACTTTCATCATTATTCAATTTTAAAATTTTAGATATAGCTATTATGCTCCACCTCCAAAATATAATTAATTTATATAAAATACCCTGTATCTCAGGCTACAGGGTGATTTTTCGACCTGCACTTGCTACAGTATCCATAGAATTTGACATTGTGATCTATTATCTCGAAATCCTTGGCTTCCATTATGTGCTTTTCCATGTCGTCCAAAAGATCTTCTTCCACCTCTATGACGTCGCCGCAGCTGATGCATATAAGATGGTGATGCTGATGATCATGGGCTCCGTTGTAGACATCATACCGTACTCTGCCGTCGTCAAAGTCCAATCTATATATAAGCCCCAGTTCCTCAAATATCTGCAGAGACCTGTACACAGTGGCGAGGCCCGTCTCCGGGTACTTTTTCCTCACGATATCATAGATTTCTTCACTGGAGAGATGCTTATCACTGTTTTCCATGATGGTATCCAGTATCGCCCTCCGCTGTGTTGTGAATTTGTAGCCCTTTTCCTGCAGCTGATGTTTAATGTCATTCACATCGCCATGCAAGATATCACCTTCATATAAATAAAAATACCCATGTTAATAGTTTATTACTTGGATTTTTTTATGTCAACACAAACTCAGCTATAATCCATTTTACATCAAACACATGCCGCATTCAATTCATCATAAAAACCGGGAAAGGATATATCGCTGCATCCGCCGTTGCGTATCGTCGTGCATCCGTCGGCGGCCAGGCCGGCTACGGCAAGCGCCATGGCCAATCTATGGTCATTATGGCTGTCCACGGCCACTCCATGAAGACGGTCCACCCCGGTTATGGCAAATCCGTCATTCAGTTTTTCAATGCGGGCCCCAATTTTGTTTAGCTCCTGCGCCACCGTCCGTATCCTGTCGCTCTCTTTTACCTTGAGTTCTCCCGCGCCCCTTATGAACGTCGTTCCCTCGGCAAAGCAAGCCGCCACGGCAAGGACGGGTATTTCGTCGATAAGCCGCGGTATCATATCGGCACCTATGGACGTTGCCTTGAGCGCGCTGCTCTTTGCCGCGACATCGCCTGCCGCCTCTCTGCCCAGATATTTCCCGCCGTATATCCTTATATCGCCGCCCATGGCCTTTAGCACATCCAGGATCCCCGTCCTTGTCTCGTTGAGGCCCACATTGCGGATATATATCTCCGACTCTGGAAGGAGCAAAGCAGCCACAATGAAAAATGCAGCCGAAGATATATCCCCCGGCACCGGGACCCTTTGTCCCTCCAATCTTTGGGCAGGATATACCACAGCGCCGTTATCAGAGCATTGCAGTTTTGCCCCAAAACAGGGCAGCATGAGTTCGGTATGATCGCGGCTTCCGAATGGTCCGGTCACCATGGTGGGCCCGTCCGCATACAAGCCGGCAAGAAGTATCGCCGATTTTACCTGGGCGCTTGACACAGGCATTTCGTATTTTATTGCATGAAGGCTGCCGCCGGCTATGTTCATCGGCAGTCTGCCGGAATCGGAAGCAATACGCGCCCCCATCAACGAAAGGGGATGTATGACCCTGGACATAGGCCTTTTTCTCAGAGATGCGTCTCCGTCTATGACGCAGTCAAAGGCCTGGCCGGCCAGCACACCGGATAACAATCTTGCCGTAGTTCCAGAATTTCCGGCGCAGATGACCTCGGAAGGCCTTTTTAAATAAAGTCCCCTGCCCTTGATCCTTACAATGTCACCTTTACGTTCTATACATACGCCGAGGCGTTTCAGACAATCCAAAGTACTAAGGCAATCATATCCCCCGGCAAAACCGTCGATCTCCGTAATTCCCTCCGCAATCGAGCCTATAATAGCCGCCCTGTGAGAAATGGACTTATCCCCGGGAACCGATATGCCGCCTCTTATGCTTTTCTTTCCGTCAACACGGATATCCAATTTTATCCCCCATATTTATACGTCCGATCGATCACATGCTCTTATGATAAATCAAATACGGTCACTCTGCATTAATAACTATTATACCAAAAAATCATGAGAATATCTCATGATTTTTGTAAAAGCAGATTATTCCAGAATCAACGAATTTAAAAAAGGCACTCAGGAGAGTACCTTCAATTTAGATCATCATCGTCGCCGTCAAAATCATCATCGTCTAAATCGTCGTCATCTTCATCATCAAAGTATTCTTCGTCATCATCATATTCATCCATTAACTCATTATATGCTTCCACAACCATATCAAATTCAGCGTCATCCTCAACACCTAAAAAGATATCCTCACCGTTCTCGTCCTTGTCGACCCTCAATATGTACCCATCTTCGGAATCTTCGTCTTCGATCGGCCTTACCACCACATAATCCTTGTCCTCTACTGTCAATGACGCAATAAGCTCAAATTGCTGTTCTTCACCATTTTCATCGTATAAAACTATGGTCTCGTCATCCATCGGTTCCGCACCTCGCTCCTATTAAGATATTGTTATTGTATAATACATAGTAATATATGTCAATATTGAAGTTAATATTCAGAAGGGCTCTGACTTTCAAGATAACCCTGCAGAATAATCGACGCCGCGACACTGTCTATGACCTCTCTTCTCTTTCTCCTGCTGAGGTCGGCCTCCAGTAAGGCCCTTTCCGCAGCGACGGTGGTCAGCCTCTCGTCCCATGAGATCACCTCCAGGCCGGTCGCTCCCCTCAGCGTCTCGGCAAAAGCAAGTGTCTTTTCCGATTGTGGACCAATGCTTCCGTTCATATTCTTAGGAAGACCGATCACTATCTTACCTATATCATATTCATCTATCACATTCTTCACGGCCTCGATATCCCTTTCTGCTTCCGTCCTTCTGACTGTCTTTACCGGCTGGGACACAAGGCCGGAAGGGTCGCTCACGGCCAGGCCTATGGTCTTATCCCCAAGGTCGATGCCAAGTATCCTCAATGTCACACCACCTTTATATAAAAATGCGGACACACACCCACACAGTAGCTGCACAGACTGCACTTTTCCATATCCACTTTGACGCGTCCGTCCTCAATGGTCAGCGCATTCTGGATGCATCTCTCTATGCATGCTCCGCACAGATCGCACCATTCTTCGATAACGAGCCTGCGCTGAGTTTGATTTAGCCGGGATTCAACGTCTTTGGGTACGTCTATACCCAATACCATATCAATATCGGCAGTCACTTCGTCCCGCGACTGCATGCCTATGGCAATGGATGCCACCTCATCGATGGCATTGACAAAATCAACGGCCGGCTTGGCCCGGCCGATAAGGTGTCCTCCTCCCAAAGCCTTCATGGCATATATGCCCTTGCCAAATTGCCCGGCGGCTCTCTTGATTGCGTGCAGCATCTCATCTCTGCCTCCGCCCAATATGCCTACACCATCCATATTTATGATCGGGTGGATCACATCGATCTCATTCATCAGAGAAGCTGATCTCACGGCATCCACCGTATGAGTTGAGATACCAAAAGCCCTTATATATCCCTTATCCTTAGCCTTCATAAAGTACTCGATGGCCTCCGCATGTCCTCTTAAGGTATATATACTTTCCTGCTCATGCAGCATAAAGATATCTATATAATCTCGTTTAAGCGCCTTCAGCGCCTTTACCAGACTTCTTTCAGCCATTTCCGCCGTATATGCATAGCATTTTGTAGTGATCACAGCATCAGCGGGGCGGTACGTATCAAGAAATGCAGATATGATATCATAATTCTCATATATCTCTGCCGTATCGATAAAATTAACGCCGCGATCAAAAGCACAGGAAAGTATATCCACCGCCCGCTTGCAGTCCATATCGCTCTGCAAAGGACTTATGGACAGCGAGCCGAAGCAAACCTTGGATACCTTTATGCCCGTGCCGCCCAGAAGATTATATATCATTCAGTTCTTCACCTGAAGGTAGTATTTTACCAGTTCCTCCACCAGTTCATCGCGCTCCAGCTTTTTAATCAGTCCCCTTGCGTTGTTATAATTGGTTATATATGTCGGATCGCCGGACAGCAGATACCCCACAATCTGATTTATCGGGTTGTACCCTTTTTCCTTCAGGGCATCATACACCTCTTTTAATATCTCTCTGGCCTGATCTTCTTTTACTTTATCCATACTGTACTTCATGGTATTCTGATCATCAGTCATATCTAAGCACCTCCGCTTCATTTTCATTGTAACATATTTTGGCGACATCTAATAGTAATTAAATATAAAAATATATTAAGAAAATGGGGAAAAGCTCTCTATTTCACCCTTTCTTCGATATACCCGCGGCACAGAGCAAATGCTTCCTCGATCTTTGATTTATCCTTGCCGCCGCCCTGAGCCATATCCGGTCTTCCTCCTCCGCTGCCGTTCATTACCGCGGATACCTGCTTTACTATATCTCCCGCCTTGATGCCTTTATCGATCACATCCCGCGATGCACTTGCGATCAAATTTATCTTTTCTTCCTCAACGCCTGCCAGAAGAGTGACGCCGCTGCCCAGCCGCGATTTTAATATATCGTTCAATTCGCGCAGATCCTTATTGGTATAACCGTCCATTCTTAAAGTCAGCAGTTTTATGCCGTCTATATCGACGGCTCTTTTGGCATACTCCTCCGCCGACAGGCTCATGAGCTTCTGCTTTAATGATTCTATCTCCCTGTCCTTTGTCTTAAGGACCGCCGCCATCTCATTGATTTTAACATTGATGTCGCTTTCTCCGACTTTCAGCAACTCTGCGGCAGATGATACGATATCTTTATAACCGCTCAAATATTCATATGCCGCCGGGCCGGTACAGGCCTCGATCCTTCTCAGTCCGGCGCCTACGGCGCCTTCGGACTTTATCTTAAATATTCCTATCTCCGACGTATTATTTATGTGTGTGCCGCCGCATAATTCCATGCTGTAGTCGCCGGCCCTCACAAGCCTCACCGTATCGCCGTATTTTTCAGAAAAGAGAGCCATGGCGCCCATTTTCTGCGCTTCCTCCAGAGTGGTCTCACTTACCGTAACGGGAAGCTCCTCATATATCTTTTCATTCACCCTCTTCTCAACCTCTTTGATCTGCTCTCCCGTCATGCCCTGATAATGAGAAAAGTCAAATCTGAGATAATCGGGAGTTACAAGCGAACCTGCCTGATGTACATGTTCGCCGAGGACCTCCCTTAAGGCTTTCTGAAGAAGATGAGTAGCGGTATGATTCCTTGCCGTATTTAGCCGCAAAGCCTTATTTACCTCGGCATCTACCGTATCGCCCACATTTATTGAACCCTTCTTCATCTTTCCGATATGGATGGATTTGTTTGCAGCTTTCCGGCAGTCGTATACTTCCACTTCGGCGCCTTCCATATGGAGTATGCCCCTGTCACCGACCTGGCCGCCGCTCTCCGCATAAAACGGCGTTACATCGAGCAAAATTGCGACATCATCGCCTTCGGTCACCTGCGAGACCAGCTCATTATCCTTGATTATGGCCAGCACGCGCCCGCTAGACTGCAATTTTTCATATCCCACAAATTTTGTGGCATAGGGTTTTAACATCTCCATAAGCTCGTCGTTGGCCCAAAGCGAACTATCCTCTATCTTATTGGCTCTGGCTCTTTTTTTCTGCGCCTGCATTTCCCTGTCGAATCCTTCCTCATCTACTTCCAACCCCTCTTCCGCAAGTATTTCCCTGGTCAGATCCAGCGGGAAGCCATAGGTATCATACAGTTTAAAGGAATCTTCTCCCGACAAGATCTTCTTTCCGTCGGATTTCATACTGTCAACATATTGCTGCAGTCTTCCGATACCCTGATCTATCGTCTCATTGAACCTTTCTTCTTCCGATCTTACGACATCCCTGATATATCCGAGACGTTCCGTAAGCTCGGGATATACGCCGCTATAAGCATCGGCAACACCGTCTACCAACCTGTGGAGGAAGGGTTCATTCATTCCGAGAAGCTTGCCGTGCCGCGCGGCTCCTCTCAGGATCCTCCTCAATACATAACCCCGTCCTTCATTAGACGGCAGTATCCCGTCGCCTATCATAAAGGTTATGCTCCTTACGTGATCGGTTATGACTTTTATACTGACATCCTGTTTGGGGTCCGCATTGTATCTTTTGCCGGTTATTTTCAATACGCTGTCCATGATCTCTTTCAATACGTCCACTTCAAAAATGTTATCCGCGCCCTGCATGATTGCGGCAATCCTCTCCAAGCCCATGCCGGTATCTATGTTCGGATGGGGAAGTCTGTTATAATTCCCGTCTTCATCCTTGTCAAACTGTGTGAAGACAAGATTCCAAAACTCCATAAACCTGTCGCAGTCGCATCCCGGCGCACAGTCCGGTTTGCCGCAGCCTTTATCCGTGCCCCTGTCATAATACAGCTCGGAACATGGTCCGCACGGTCCCAATCCTATCTCCCAAAAATTGTCGTCTTTACCCAGCTTGACGATCCTCTCAGCCGGTATGCCGACTACTTTATTCCATATCTCAAACGCCTCGTCATCATCCTCATAGACCGTTACCCATATCTTATCTTCCGGAAGCTTGAGCCACTCCGTAGCGAACTCCCACGCCCAGGGTATGGCGCTCTCTTTAAAGTAATCCCCGAAGGAGAAATTGCCCAGCATCTCAAAAAACGTGGCGTGCCGCGCAGTCTTGCCCACCCTCTCTAGATCGGGCGTCCTTAGACATTTCTGGCATGTGGTCACCCTATTCCTCGGCGGCGTTTCCTTTCCCGTAAAGTATGGTTTAAGGGGAGCCATGCCCGCATTTATCAACAACAGGCTCTTATCGCTGCGGGGAATCAGCGGAAAGCTCTTTAATCTCAGATGACCCTTGCTCTCGTAAAAGCTTAAGAATTTCTCTCTTATCTCATCAGTCGACATCCATTCCATTATCCATTCCTCCTTGTAGTAATAAATAATATAAAAGCCCCTAAAACATATAATGCTTTAGGGGCGAAGGTTCCGCGGTACCACCCTATTTTGCCATACGGCCTCTCGTTTGATAACGGACAATCCCGTCGCAGATTACTTTTTTCACCCGCGCAGCTTCGAGACGGCATCTGATAGGTATATCGGAAGTTTTCACCGGCCGCTTCCTCTCTGTAAGATAATTTCCCCACCAGTTTTTTCTCATCATCACTTTTTAGTGATTTTAATTATACAAAATATATTGAAAGCTGTCAATGGACTTTGCAGTCGTATTTGATCTGAAGGTGAATCATTTATGGTACTTTTTCATATTTATATCAATTTTATCCACAAGACATTTATCTTACGCTATATAAATAATTAGATTGTTTTTCGCAGGAATCAGAATCATATGTCCAGATCTCCGAGAGATAATATGACACCATGCCGGCTCTATTGCGTACGGGATAGCATTATACGATACTAACGTATGCCGTGCATGGAAGTAATGACTGCCAGAATCACATCCATTTGAACTTTCCAATGGTACAGAGTAGGGTTGTTTTCCATATCATAAGAATAACTTGGGCTTTCTGACATTTCCGCTGCCTTATCTAAAGATTCGAGAATACTATCTAATTCCATTTTTTGAGCTGCACTTTCTTCCGGAGTGAGCCAGGTTCCTTCGCTTCTCAATTTTTCACGAACATCTGAAGCGTTTTTATTGGGGACACAGGCGAAGACGTTTGTACTCATTGTAGTAAGCATTAGCATCAATACTACACCATAAGTTAAAGACTTTTTCATCGTATCACTTTCCTTTCCAAATAGTGATGATACTTTCAATTTTTTCTTAAGCAGGAAGCCGGAATCTCTAATTAAACATATTCATAACATCTCTCCTTGACCCTTTCGCTTATCGCCAAAAGATTGTTCCGATCATTATTATATCTGAGCTATGCGTAAGAGAACTACACGTATGACCGCAGCTACCGGCACAGACAGCAGCATACCCCATACGCCGAAAAATTCCTGACCGAAAATAACGAGAAACATAACTGCAAGCGGGTGCAGACCTACATTTTCGCCTATTATCCTCGGCGAAATAATGCCGCTCTCCACTTCCTGTACCGCCACATATATTATCAGTGCATAGAGAGCCTTCCGGGGAGAATCCAAAAGAGCTAATAAGACCGTAGGTATTGCGGCTATTATGGGTCCGAAGTAAGGTATAAAATTAAATATGCCGGTCAATATTCCCAATAATACCGCCAGCTTTACATGTATGGCCAGCAGTCCGGCAGAGGTAAATATTCCGACAAAAAGGCAGATATAGAACTGTCCTCTGATATAACCGTTTATGACCTTGTCGACATCATCCAGTATTATCCCGGCTGTCTTCCTGTTTCTTTCGGGTATCAACTGGTAAAAATTATTATATAACTTTTCTCTGTCATTCAAGATATAAAAAGCGACTATGGGTGATAAAATTAGATCGAACAAAGATGAAAAAACGGCGCCCAATCTATCCGGCAGTTCTTTAAGCGAATTCGTGATCATGCCGTTTGCCCTATTATACATTTTATCCATTGCATTGTCTATCCCAGGTATGGCCATGAGTTTTTTTTCTAAAATATTTAATTCGCCGCGTATGTTGCCCTCCATATTCGGCAGCTCTTCCGTAAATGTTTTGAATTCCGTAACGACGTACGGTGTGATCAGCCAAAATGTTATTATCAATATCGCCAGAATTATAGCGTATGTAGCGAATATGCTCCGGCTGCGTGTCATACCTTTGTTCTCGAAATAATGAGTTATCGGATAAATGATATAGGCCATAACGGCGCCCATAATAAACGGAGTAAATATATTAGTCAATTTACTTCTGAAGACGAATATCAATACAATTATTATAACGACGGCCAGGTATTTTACAATTTTTTTTGCAGAATGCTGCCCCACATTTATTCTCCTCAAACAATGTAATGAAAAGGTGCATAAAAATTACTTTCTATGCACCTCAAAACATTTAATCCATTATATCTACTATTCTATGATATAACTTTCTGCCCCTTCTAAAAAAACATTTCTTCTTTCTTCTATCCATTATAGCCGGCATTACGGTATGGGCTGCCACGGTACCTACAGCCATGCCTACAAGCAAACCTGCGGTAAGTTTCCTCATTTCTTACTCCTCCCTCTTTATGATATTCTTTATACCTCCGTTATATACTTTTAAACTCCTTTGAGACGGACATAAAATAATGTTTTTACCGATATCCGTACCCTCAAAAGGTATTATCTGCATACCGCTATAGATATCCATCAAAAAGCCCTTGCTTATGCCTATACCGGTCACGCGCCTCTCCCTGAAATCAAAGTATATATCATCTGACATTCCCCATATCCTGTCTTCCGACTTGACGATCAATCCCAAAGCATCAGCGGCAGATAAAAACTCTTGGCTTGGCTTTGCCTCGATCCTCATTTCGTCTTTGATCTCTATAGAATCTTTGGTAAAGCTGTTCACATTGCTGATGCCGTATATCCTATCGGCGTTTAGAAAGCTTCCCGTCTTTACCACAATATACAGCAGCCGGCCATGGCGGCCGAAATAAATATCTTTAAGGCCGCCGACGATACAGCCGCTCTTTAAAGACATTACTTCCTTTTTTAAGAGGGCTTTAAAACCCCTCAATTTATACTCCCCTTTTTATTTATTTATATAAATTATTTTCCCTTTATTTTATGGAATTCATACATGGGGATTTTGCTATTTCAATATGGTGCCGCCGCCTGTTAAAATATCACCATCATAGAAAACAACTGCCTGGCCTGGTGTTATTGCCCTTTGTTTTTTGAAAAATTTTACATTTACCTTGCCGTCTTCCAATGGGCTTATTATCGCGGGACTTTCCATACTCTTATAGCGTATCTTTGCATCTATGGCCATGCCGTCTTTAAGCGTTTCAAAGGGCATAAAATTGACATCCCCGGCAATGAGCTCGTCACCTAAAAGGTCCTCATTCCCGCCTACTACGACCCTGTTATTCCCGCTGTCTATGTCAATGACATACAGAGGATGTCCCGACGAAATGCCAAGGCCCCTTCTCTGACCAATAGTGTAATAGGCTATTCCCTTATGTCTGCCTAAAACATTTCCGCTTTTATCGACAATGTCACCGGCAAACACCCTATCCCCTGCCTCTTTCTCTATATATCCCGCATAATCATTATCTTCCACGAAACATATCTCCTGACTGTCAGGTTTTTCGGCGACTCGCATGCCCAGCTTCCTTGCCATGTCCCTGATCTCGGTCTTTTTAAAATCCCCCAGTGGGAATAGAGTATGCTCCAACTGATACTGCGATAAATTGTAAAGCACATATGTCTGGTCCTTGTTGTCGTCCCTCGCCTTTCGAATAAAGTACCTCCCGGTGGACTTGTCATAGTCGGTCTTGGCATAATGTCCCGTAGCGACGTAAAAAGCATCCAGTTCCAAAGCCTTTTTCAGCAGGGCATCAAATTTTATATATTTGTTGCAGGCTATGCACGGATTGGGAGTGCGCCCGCGCACATACTCGTCGATAAAATAGTCTATGACCTTTTCCGTAAAGACATCCTTAAAGTTGATAACATAATGCCTGATGCCAAGCGAAGATGCCACTCTCCTGGCATCTTCCGCAGCGGAGAGCGAACAGCAGCCCCCCTCCCTCTCTATTCTCTCGTCAGGCATGTCGGGCCACACCTGCATCGTCACGCCTATTACCTCATATCCCTGTTCCTTTAAAAGATAAGCGGCCACGGAGCTGTCCACTCCTCCGCTCATGCCAAGCAAAACCCGTTTCTTGTTCATTTGCCACCTCTAGATTCCCGTATAATCATCCCATAATAAATATCTTTAACATAAAATCGCGTTGTTATCATATGTTTCTAAGTCTTGATACGATTTGGGCAAGTTCCAGCACGGCTATGCCAATCTCCTCCTCAGTGTTGTATCTGCCTATGGAGATCCTGACGGAGGATCTGGCCTCTTCTTCAGTTTTGCCCATCGCCAAAAGAACGTGGGAAGGTTCCGGCGAGCCTGAGGTACAGGCCGAGCCGCTGGAGACATATATGCCCGCCATATCCAGATTCATCAGAAGAGTATCTCCGCTTACCCCGTCTATTTCAATGTTTATTATTCCCGGCAGCCTTTTGTCGGGATGTCCGTTTAGTCTGACATCCGTTATTGAGGAAAAAATTTTATCCGTCATTACATCCCTCATATGTGTTATCCTTGCGTTCTCTTCGCATGATCTTTCCGCCGCAGTTTCTATGGCGCGGCCCATACCCACTATGCCCGGCACATTCTCTGTCCCCGCCCTGCGGTTTCTCTCCTGGGCGCCGCCGTGTATGAGGGGATGTATGTCCACGCCCTCTCTGATATAAAGAGCACCCACTCCTTTGGGACCATTGAACTTATGTGCGGACATAGATAAAAGATCCACCATATCGTTATTTACGTCTATCGGTATATGGCCCGCAGCCTGTACCGCATCAGTGTGCAAATATATCCCGTTATCCCTGGCGATGCTGCCTATTTCCCTTATGGGCTGCAAAGTACCCACCTCATTATTCGCATACATCACGGAAATGAGGATGGTATCCTTGGTTATGGCTTTTTTTATGTCCCCGGGATCGACCATGCCATTCCTGTCGACGGGAACATAGGTGATCCTGTACCCCATGTTCTCCAAATATCGCGCCGTATTGAGAACGGCATGGTGCTCTATGGATGTGGTTATGACATGGTTTCCCTTCCCTTTCGCTGCCGATGCGATGCCTTCAAGGGCCCAGTTATCGGATTCGCTACCGCCGCCGGTAAAAAATATTTCCGAAGGCCTGGCCGCTATCGCCTTAGCCACCCTCTGCCTGGCATTATCCAAGGCATCCCTGCATGATGCGGAAAAGTAGTATATACTGGATGGATTTCCATAGTATTCTTCGTAATATGGAAGCATTTCCTTTAAAACCTCGGGCGCCAACCTTGTAGTCGCCGCATTGTCAAGATAAATCATCGCTATACCCCACTACTTGTCATATTTCGTACATGTAGGACTTGTCGGGATGCATCTTCCTGAAATCATCGACCATGTCCTTCAGTGTGATGGAATCCACCACCTGATTTATACTGTCCCTCATTTTTATCCATATTATCCTGGTGGGGCAGTACCCCGACCTGTCACATATGGGTTCCTCATTGTCGATCGCACACTCTACGGGAGCCAGCGGTCCCTCCAAAACCCTTATCACCTGACCTACCGTGATCTCCCCCGGCGGCCGTGAAAGTGCATATCCGCCCTGCGCGCCCCGGGTACTTCTGACCAATCCGGCCTTCCGCATGGTAGCAACAAGCTGTTCAAGGTAATGCTCAGATATAAATTGCCTGTCGGCAATTATCTTCAATGGAATAGGCCCTTCCCCGTAATTTACCGCCAGCTCAAACATTGCTCTCAGACCATACTGACCCTTTGTAGATAATCTCATCTAAACATCACCCCTTCAATGCCTACTAATTTACTCGGAATTATAAATAAACGATAACATATATATACGGCATAGTCAATAAGCCGACTTCAGAAATTCAAGCCATTGCTTTATTTTTGCCTCGTACCCCTGCTCAGTGGGCACATAATATTGTTTATCTTCGAATCCTTCGGGCAGATACTGTTGTTTTACATAATGATTGGGAAAATCATGGGCATACTTATAGCCGACGCCGTGTCCCAGTTTGCCGGCGCCGTCATAATGAGCGTCTTTTAAATGGGCCGGCACCTCTCCGCTCGGCATGGACTTTACATCTGCGCTTGCAGCATCGATACCCATTATGGTTGAATTGCTTTTGGGAGCGCAGGCTACATAAATAGCTGCCTGTGCCAGTATGATCCTGCCCTCGGGCATGCCTATCCTCTCTACCGCAAGAGATGCCGCCGTCGCCACCATAATAGCCCTCGGATCTGCATTTCCCACATCCTCGGAGGCACATATCATGATTCTTCTCGCTATAAACTTGGGGTCCTCTCCAGCTTCGATCATCCTCGCCAGCCAATACAGGACGGCATCGGGATCAGAACCACGCATGCTCTTGATAAATGCGGAAATAACATCGTAGTGGTTATCTCCCTTTTTATCATACTTCAATATCTTGTGCTGTGCGGAATCGGCAATGGTGGCTCTGTCTATGTGTATAGCGCCGTCTTTATCAGGCGTAGTGGTAAGATAGGCCAGTTCCAAGGCATTAATGGCCACCCGGGCATCGCCGTCGGCTATATGTGCCAAGTATTTTATCGCATCGTCATCCATGTCTATATCTGAGATTCCGAGTCCCTTTTGTTTATCGCTCACGGCATTCACTATTATCTTGGCTATGTCATCGTCGGTAAGCTTTTTAAGCTCCACTACAAGGGAACGGGATACAAGAGCGCTGTTGACCTCAAAATACGGGTTTTCAGTGGTTGCTCCTATCAATATTATGGTACCGTCTTCTACCGCCGGCAGAAGAGCATCCTGCTGTGCTTTATTGAAACGGTGTATCTCGTCGATAAACACGATAGTCTTTTTATTATACATGCCCAGCCTGTCCGCAGCCTCCTGTATGGCCTTCTTCACATCGGCAACGCCCGACGTCACGGCATTTATCCTTTCAAAATGCGACTGGGTGGTATTTGATATTATATGGGCGATCGTGGTCTTTCCCGTACCGGGAGGTCCGTACAGTATGAGCGAGGTCAGCCTGTCCGCTTCAATGGCCCGTCTTAATACCTTGCCCTTACCCAGTATATGTTCCTGTCCGACAAACTCATCAATGCTCTGGGGCCTCACCCGCATAGCCAGAGGTATTGAATCCTTTGCATTTTTTTGTCTCGAATACTCAAAGAGATCCATATGATCATCCCCTTGGATTTTTTTTATAAATGTCCTACAATGCGCTGTCTTTCTCTATTCTATATTTATGCCGAGTCCGGCAGGTACAATATTGATCCATGTTTTACCCGGATTCAACATGATATCCTCACCGTTATCATCAACGTACTTGACCGGAGATGAATTCCCCGTCCTCTTCCACCGGCAATTTATCTCCCGGCCGCCGCTTACTATCACCGCATCGCCTTCACCGGCCATGGTTATCTCCAGCCTGCCTTCGTCATCTAAGGTCCTGTGCTTGTGAAACTCAATGATTATATTGTCGGCATATAGCTGTTTGCCGCTCTCTCTGTCGGTATGCGGTTTGCCGTCTATACACCTCATGTAATGACCGTCTTTATCATCATATGTATACTTTATATCAAAACTATTGTTGTACGGCACCTCTACGGAAGACACCTCCATAGCGTTCCCGCCCTTATTGAATGCCAACTGATAATTGTATCCGTCCGATACGCTTTTCATTTTTTCAAGATCTTTCAGTGAAATATACGTGGCATGCGGCGCCTTCCTGCTCTTGTCCTTAAAGAAGGGCCTATCAATATGCATGGCGTCATAGTCGCCCAACTTAAGTTTCCTGATTTCATCATAGGCCTGGGTTGAACCTCCAACGTGCACAAATTCGGCACCCCATCCTTTTGTGAGCTGTACAAAATAAGGCCTGGCGCTCCTGACGGGGCCCACCGTGTCGGGATATTCATTATTATACAATGCAAGAAAACGGGTTATGCCGCCCTCCGCCAACGCTTCATAAACAATATCCGCATCAATCAGGCCGGATTGCGGCCTGGCCGCCGGCGTATTTTCTACGATCACCGCAAAAAGCCGATCTCCGGGCTCACTGTCAGATATTCCGGTAGTCTTGGAAGCAAACTCTTTATTAGCTTCACTTTTTGACAGATCTTCCGTCTTTGCAGGAGTATTGTCCCGAGATCCATCCTTTTTTCCGCCTCCGAAACCGCATCCTGAAACAAGCATGACTATAGCCAAAAGGAGAAAGAGCGTTCTTTTCATATATGTAATTACCTCCATAATAAGAATAAGATGCTGGAAAATTAATTTACTATGATAAATTATCCCTCATATAATATTATTGTCAATAAAAAAATAGCGCACAGGCGCTATTTAACTATATGCTTTATAACAGGTTTAAATCTATCGTTTTCTTTAAAATGCGGTTCAAAATGACGTATCAGCATATATGAAACCGCGGTGAAAATAAAACCCGTAAGTACGGTCACGATCTCATTTGGTTTGCCCAAACCGAGTACCGGATAAGCAAAATAGCCCAAAAGAATTCCCAAAATCAAAGCCAGCAGAGGTATCCCGTAGACGATCAAGGATGCGTTTAAAAAATTATTGTTCTCCATTTCTACTTCAACGTCGTCTCCCTCTTTGGCCCCCGCTTCGTTATAGACCTCCATGTAAAATTCCTCGCCCTTGCTTACCGGGCATGCGTCGCAAGTGCCGCACATTTCGCTCCTCAGCACCATTATCCTTGCCATATTGTCATGCGTAGCGGTTACTCTTGCCTTTTCCAGCATGCCATTCACCTCATTTCATAAACTTAAGGACGGTATCGACAAGCTCATCCAACATTTCATCCTGCTTATCGGTGTTCAATGCGTTTTTGACACAGCCTGCCGCATGACTCTTCAGTAAAATGGCTCCGACTTTTTTCAGTGCCGACTCAGCCGCCGCCACCTGTACCAAAACATCGACACAGTACTTATCATCCTTTATCATGTTCTGTATGCCTTTTACCTGGCCTTCTATCTTGCTCAATCTCCTCAGAAGGTCGTCTTTTTTATCCTCATATGAATAGGTGTTATTATCGCAGTTACAGTGCTCTGCTTCTTTCAATTTATTCACCCCCAATACCCCATATGGGTATTTACATGAATTATATGTTAACCGGTGCGTAAAGTCAATAAAAAAACTCCCCACGGTGTCGCTCATCAGGCGGTTGTTGAACCTGTTCTCGAACAGGCGGGTGCCCTCCTGACTGCCGCACATTTCCACTCATAGGAGGCATATGTTTGAACAGCCAGAGCCCGGGCCCCTAATATTGGTGTTGGCCCAATATCTCACTTAACTCCCGATCACTGCAGGGTTTTCCTTCAAAATATATGATAGCACATTTTATCGTCCATTTCAAGGGAAAAGGTTTCCTTTTATTTATTCCAGGTCTGTGATTCCATGCCAAAAATCGACGAACGTCGGAGGCTTCAGTTATCCATCTTAATATGGAGCTCTCTCAGCTGATTTGAGTCCACCTCGGAGGGCGCTCCGCTCATCAGGCATGATGCATTTTGCGTCTTTGGGAATGCTATGACGTCCTTTATATCACTGTCGGTGAACAGCATGACCATCCTGTCAAAACCATAGGCAATGCCTCCGTGCGGCGGAACGCCATACCTAAATGCTTCGAGAAAGAAGCCAAACATATTTTTGGCATATTCATCAGAAAATCCAAGCACGTCAAAAATTTTCTTCTGCATCTCCTGAGTGTGTATCCTGATACTGCCTCCCCCCAGTTCCGTTCCGTTCAAAACTATGTCGTAGGCTTTAGCCCTGACCTTGCTAGGATCGGTATCCAGCAGCGGTATATCCTCATCCTTGGGCGCCGTAAACGGATGGTGTTTGGCAACATACTTATTCTCCTCCTCGCTCCACTCCAGCAGAGGAAAATCCACGATCCAGAGGAGCTCGTACCGGTCTTGGTCTATCAAATTGAGTTTGTTGCCAAGATCCAATCTGACATGTCCCATAGCTTCACAGGTCGTGTCAAACTTCCCCGCCGCGATCAGGATGAGGTCGCCGGGCTGCGCAGATACGCTGCTTAATATCCCCTTCAATTCATCATCGGTCAGATACTTCAGCAGCGATGACTTTATTTCGCCCTCGCCTGTGTAGGTTATCCACAGCAGGCCTTTGGCCCCATAACTTTTTGCAGTTTCGGCCAGGCCGTCTATCTCTTTCCTCGCAAAACCCGCGCATCCTTTAGCATTGATGGCCTTTATACACCCTCCGCTTTCCGCCGCTTCCTTAAACGCATTGAACGACGAGTCCTTTAAAACATCAGAGAGCTCCGTAAGCTCCAGTCCGAACCTGACATCCGGCTTATCCGATCCATATCGGTTCATGGCCTCGTCATAGCTCATCCTCTTTAAAGGCAGGCTGAGTTCAATACCCATTATTTTCCTAAAGATATCGGCTATCAGTTTCTCGTTGATACTCAGCACATCATCTATATCCACAAAGGACATCTCGATATCTATCTGTGTGAACTCGGGCTGCCTGTCCGATCTCAGGTCTTCATCCCTGAAGCATCGTGCTATCTGGTAGTATTTATCAAATCCCGATATCATCAGAAGTTGTTTGAATATCTGAGGCGACTGCGGCAGGGCAAAAAATTTACCCGGTTGCACGCGGCTGGGAACCAAATAGTCTCTGGCACCGCCGGGCGTACTTTTGACCAGCATCGGAGTCTCTATTTCGAGAAAGCCGTTATCGTTGAGAAAATCCCGCACGACCTTAGCAATTTTATGCCTTATTATCAAATTTCTCTGCAGAGAAGGCCTCCTAAGATCAAGATACCTATATTTGAGCCTGATGCTTTCCGAAACCTTGGAGTTATCATCCACCAGAAAGGGCGGGGTATCGGCCGCGCTCAATATCTTTAATCTATCCACCTTTATCTCGATCTGTCCGGTCGGGAGCTTATCATTCACGGCATCCGGCGACCTCTTTGCCACCGTACCGGAAGCTGCAATGACATACTCATTTCTGAGTTCTTCGGCCTGCAAAAATATATCTCTATCCAATTCCTCATTAAACACTACCTGGACTATACCCGTCCTGTCCCTAAGATCCGCAAAAATAAGACTTCCTAAATTTCTCCGTCTGTTGACCCATCCCATAAGAGTGACCTCTCTGCCAACATCCTGCAATGAAAAAGCTCCACACATATCAGTGCGCTTCATACCGCCTAAAACTTCAGTCATTTGGACTTCCCCCCAACATGTCTTCTATAGATTTTATACCACTTTTGTCAAGGGTCACGCTTACGGTTGACCCATCCGACATTTTCTTTGCCTCCGCCATGTTATTCCTTATCTCGTCATCACCGATGACTATGACATATTTGGCATCCAGCTTATCCGCATACTTCATCTGGGCTTTGATACTTCTGCCAAGGTAGTCGCATTCCGCTGAAATGCCGATGTCCCTCAATGCATACAGCATACTCAGGGCGGCCTTCTTACCGTCTTCGCCCACAGGTGCAATGTAGACATCGAGTTTAGGCGGGTCGGGTATTTTTGCATCATACGCCTCCATCAAATTCAGCAGCCTTTCGATGCCCAGCCCAAAGCCAATGCCCGGCATGTCCGGACCGCCGCATTCCTTTACAAGTCCGTCATATCTCCCGCCGCCGCATACGGTACCCTGGGAATTCTCATTTATTGATATGATCTCGAAGGCCGTCTTGGTGTAATAATCCAGCCCCCTGACTATTTTAGGATCTATCTCATAATCTATATCCAATACCTTCAGGTATTCCTGCAAACGTTCAAAATGCGATCTGCAGCCGCCGCAGAGATAGTCCAGCATGATCGGGGCATCGGATAGCTTCGAACCGTCCACCTTGCAATCTAAAACCCTCATAGGGTTCTTCTCAAATCTAACTTTGCAGTCGGAACACAGATACGGAAGTTTAGGTTCCAGATACTCTCTTAAGGCTTTATTATATGTCTGTCGGCATTCCGGACAGCCTACGCTGTTGATATGCAGCTTGAGTCCGGTTATACCCAATTCGTCCAGAAAACTTACCGCCAGTGCAATTACCTCGGCATCCATAGCCGGATCGCCGCTTCCGAAAGCCTCGATCCCGAACTGATGGAACTCTCTCTGCCTGCCTGCCTGCGGCTTTTCATACCGGAAGGCGGGTATGGCATAAAAGAATTTAGACGGCTGCTGCTGCGCATAGATATTGTTCTCTATGAGAGCCCTGACTACCGGAGCGGTGCCTTCCGGCTTCAGCGTAATACTTCTGCCTCCCTTATCCTCGAACGTATACATCTCTTTGTTCACGATGTCGGTCGTCTCTCCCACTCCCCTTGCAAATAGTTCCGTATGCTCAAAGGTGGGAGTGCGGATCTCTTTATAATTGAAACGCCCGCATATTTCGGCAAATAATTCTTCCACGTACTTCCATTTGTATACATCCTGGGGTAAAATATCCTTGGTTCCCCTCGGAGCCTTTGTCAACATTTGCAATCCCTCCCTGCCATCTTCGTTATATATGATATAAAATACAAGCTATCATGGGTATAAAAACACCCCCGTCCCCGGCTAAATCGCCAGGGACGGGGGTTACCCGCGGTGCCACCCTGATTGGTTGTACCCAACTTTATTTAATAACGCAAAATGCGTATAGGCCTACTTTAATTCAGCCTATAAACTCCCGGGTGTCTCTCACGAATAAGTTTTTCCTGAAAGGACTCTCAGTCACAATCCTTCCTCCCTGTCGGCCATTATCCGTAATCTTCCCGTTCCTCGTTTTTTCCTTGATTAAATTA
Source organism: Thermoanaerobacterales bacterium UBA4880 (assembly GCA_002399285.1). Taxonomy (GTDB): domain Bacteria; phylum Bacillota; class Thermoanaerobacteria; order Thermoanaerobacterales; family UBA4877; genus UBA4877. The sequence goes on along the minus strand of DHDI01000018.1, from coordinate 9,222 downwards.
CTATATATGATAATAAATATTTTTATCTTTGTCAATAAAAATTTAAATATACCGGGTAAATCGGGCAAAATCTACTTCATAAATGGATTCCTGCGTCTTTCTCTGCCTATGTTGGTAGACGGACCGTGGCCGGGCCATACCTCCATCTCGTCCGGAAGTTTTTTGAAGACGGAGTCGATCGTACTTTTTAGCGCATCGGGTGAACCTCCCGGAAAATCCGTCCTGCCGACGGACCCGGCAAACAAAGCGTCTCCGCAGATGCATTTGCCGTCAAAGATAAGGGAAATGCTGCCTGGGGTATGTCCCGGCGTATTCCGTATCGTGATATCTATCCCGCCGATACTGATAATGTCGCCGCCTTCCACATACTTATCGGCCTTTTGCGATACCTCCTGCCCGACCAGCAGCAGTGATAGATTGGACCCGGGATCTTCCAGCATGGCTTCATCCAATCTGTTCATCACTACCGTATTGCAGCCGGTCTTTCTTTTGACCTCTTCAAGAGCGCCGCAGTGATCATAATGTCCATGAGTGAGCACAATGTATTTTATCTTTACGCCGGCCCGGCCTACCATGTCCAATATCTTTTCCGGTTCGCCGCCCGGATCTATGACAATTCCCTCATTTGTGTTCTCATCGGCAACCAGATAACAATTAGTCATCATATTGCCTACCGTTACCATGTCGAATATCATCAGCAGTCTCCTCCTAAAATTGCCTTTCGCTGTCCATAAGTATGGTCACCGGCCCGTCGTTATTGATCTTTACAAGCATCTCGGCTTGAAATATTCCCGTCTCCACTTTTATGCCGTATTCCATGCATTTGTCTGTAAAATAGTCGTAAAGACCCCTTGCCATATCGGCCGATGCCGCTCTCATGTAATTCGGCCTCCTACCCTTCTTGCAGTCGCCATACAGAGTGAACTGAGAGACGATCAAAAGCTCTCCTTTCACATCCTTAAGGGAGAGATTCATCTTGCCTTCGTCATCGTCAAATATCCGTAAATTTATCAATTTTTCAATGAGATAATCGGCATCCTGCCGCGTATCATCATCCTTTATTCCCAAAAGCACGGCTAGTCCTTTTCCAATTTTTCCAACGGTATCGCCGCCGGCCTCTACGCTGCCCGATGAAACCCTCTGTATTACAATCCTCATATCTGCACTCCTTAAACCGCATTTAATCTGAATACTTCCAATACCCCATCCAGAACCTTCAAGCGGTTCATAATTTTTTCCAATTCATCCTTTGTATTTATTTCCACGGTCATATTTATAACGGCACGGTTATCCTTGCCCGTTTTGGCATTTACCGCCCTGACGGGGACCTTGTTGTCCGAAAGTATGCCCGTTATATCGGATAGAAGGCCATACCTGTCCGCGGCATAGACTTGAATGTCCGCCTGATATTCTTCCGATACCCTGCTGCTCCAGTTTACCGCAATAAGCTTATTTTTATCCACGCTGGAATTGTTTACATTGGGGCAATCCAGTCTGTGTACCGACACGCCCCTGCCCTTGGTTATGTAGCCTATGATCTCGTCTCCGGGCACCGGACTGCAACACTTGGCTATTCTAATGAGGATATTGTCCACGCCGGGCACGCTTATGCCGTTAGCCGCTCTTTCCCGATCTTCCCTTTTCGGTTTGAGTTTTGTTTCCGGTCTGGCCTCTTCGGCCGTATCCTTTGACGTTTCCTTGCGCTCTCTATATATCTCGCGAAAACGGGGTATGATCTGAGAAGTGGTCAAGCCTCCGTATCCCAGGGCGGCATAGAGGTCATCCGCGCTCTTTATGCCGGCTTTTTTGGCCACCTCTTCACTTATATCGTCCATTGGCAGATCCTTAGGCCGGCGCAGCCTGTTCATCTCGTGCTCCAAAATTTCCTTGCCCCGTATGATGTTCTCATCTCGTCTTTCCCTTTTGAACCACTGCTTTATTTTATTTCTGGCCTGAGAACTTTTGACAACGCTGAGCCAATCACGGCTGGGACCCTTTTCGATATTTGTTGAAGTGATTATCGATACAATGTCTCCATTGTTGAGTTTATAATCCAGCGGCACAAGTTTTCCGTTTACTTTAGCTCCGGTACACTTGTGCCCGATATCGGTATGGATATTATATGCAAAGTCGATGGGCGTCGATCCTATGGGCAGATTTATCACCTCGCCTTTCGGCGTAAATACATAAACCTCATCGGTGAAGAGATCGACCTTAAGGGTCTCCATAAATTCCCGCGCGTCCTTTAATTCTCCCTGCCACTCGAGCAGCTGTCTCAGCCAGGAAAGCTTCTCATCGAAACTGTCATCGCTTCCCTTGCCTTCTTTGTATTTCCAATGGGCGGCTATGCCGTACTCAGCCGTCCTATGCATCTCCCATGTCCTGATCTGTACTTCAAACGTCTCCCCCTCCGGCCCGATGAGCGTGGTATGGAGAGATTGATACATGTTTGGCTTGGGCATGGCAATATAGTCTTTAAAACGACCGGGGATGGGCTTCCACATTGTGTGGACTATACCGAGCACGCCATAGCAGTCCTTTATTGTATCAACAATTACCCTTATGGCGGTGAGATCAAATATCTGTTCGAAACTTTTATTCTGCTTTCTCATCTTTCGGTATATACTGTAAAAGTGCTTGGGGCGACCGTCAATGGACGCCTTTATGCCGACCTCGTCCAATTTTAACGTCAGCTCCGCAATTATATCATTGATATACTCTTCCCTCTGTGTCCTCTTTTTAGCTACCTTCTCCACAAGGTCATAATAGCCCTCCGGGTCCAAATATCTGAGGGACAGGTCCTCCAATTCCCACTGTATCTTGGAGATACCCAGACGATGTGCTATAGGAGCATAGATATCCAGCGTCTCCTGCGCTTTTTCACGCTGTTTATCAGGGGGTATATACTTTAAAGTACGCATATTGTGCAGTCTGTCCGCCAATTTTATCATAATAACCCTTATGTCCTTGGACATAGCCAAAAGCATCTTGCGCATATTCTCAGCCTGCTCCTCGACCTTCGCACCATTGTCCTTTTTTGCGGGTTCGTCCACCTTCGTCCCATTGTCTACCCTGCCCAGCTTTGTAACGCCGTCGACCAGATCGGCTATTTCGACTCCGAAGTCGCTCTTGATTTTATCATAGGTCACATCGGTATCCTCAATAACATCATGAAGCAGCCCGGCGCAAATGGTGGGAGTGTCCATTTGAAGATCTGCCAGTATTTCGGCAACGGCTGCAGGATGGATAATATATGGCTCACCCGAAAAACGTTTTTGCCTGGCATGTTTTTCCATGGCATAATTATAGGCCTTTTCTATCAATCCTATATCGGCGTTTTTATTATATTCCAAAACTTTGTTCAAAAGGTCATCTAACATATTTCCACCCTTTTTATATATTAAAAATAAAAGTTCATGTCTATGCTATATTCACACCGTTTGCTTATGGAGTACTATAATATAATTATACCGGATAGTCAATCAAGCTCTTTACTTTATAGTCCTTGAGACGCTCTCTGCCGCTCAAGTCCGTCAGTTCTATTATAAAGACAAACGCCTTTACGATCCCGCCCAGTGATTCCACAAGGTTCGCAGTGGCCGATACGGTACCTCCCGTAGCAAGAAGATCATCCACAATGATCACCTTCTGCCCCGGCTTAATGGCATCCTTATGCATTTCCAAGGCATCCATGCCATATTCCAGCTGATATTCATATTTCACTACGTCTGCCGGCAGTTTGCCCGGTTTTCTCACAGGCACAAAGCCGGTCCCCATCTCATACGCAACGGCAGAGCCCACTATAAAACCTCTTGCCTCAGGTCCAACCACGAGGTCTATATCGTCGCCATAAAAGTCTTCGCACAACTCCTTGGTCACATACTTAAATGCCCTGGCATCAAGCAATACAGGCGTAATATCTTTAAAGCTTATGCCCTTCTGCGGAAAATCTTCCTTAATCCTTATCATGGACTTAATGACAGCCAGATCCAAGTCAAACCCTCCTACCATAATAAATTTTACTAGCTTAACTAAATAATTATAGTCTATTAACGAAAGCATATCAAGAACATTAATCGCGATTATATGGTTTTTATTCGGATTTATCTGCTGAAAACGCAGCGAATTTAACACTGAAGAGAGACTTGGCAAAACGTAAAAGCAGCAGCAACTGAGGTGCCTACATTCATAGGAAGATCACCCTTTTATACAAATTTGGCAGCATCTTATTTGGGCTTGTGAAAAATAACGCTCAGCAGCAGCCATAAGCCCAACACGACTGTTACGGAAAATGTCGCGAAGCCCGCGAACGGCATACCTAAAATATGCGGCTTTATATCGACCTGCATGAACATTGCCGAAGCGATCGACAGGGCGGCGACCAAAATGCTCAGAGATAGTTTATTAAAGGCGTAATTGACATCATCCCGCAGCTTCTGCGTCTCGATAAGCCGTATCTTAAGGTCCAGATCATTATTTTCAAAGCGCTTTAAAGCCTTGGACATATACACCGGTATTTTGACCATGCTGTCCATAGAATCCTTAATATCGCCGATTTTATCCTTTATCTGCGACCTGTAGTCATATATATCTATGAAATTTTCCTCAAAAAACTGTGAAGATGCCTCCGATAAATTGAATTCGGGATCAAGTTCTCTGCCTACGCCTTCTATGGTTATGAGCGCCTTGACCAAAAGTGTGAAGTCGGGCGGCATATGCACTCTGAATTTGTATATTATGTCCATAAAATCCCGCAGTACAACTTCCATGTCCAAAGTCTTAAGGGAGCCTACGTATAGTTTATCATACATCTTATTCAACTCCCTGGAAAAGCCATGATAGTCCGTGCTGCTGTCAATAGCGCGTATTTCTTCAAATCCGTCCAATGCCATGTCGGCATCTTGATACACAAAGGATATGAAGAGTTTTCTGACAAACTTCATCAGATTCTTATCCAATCTCCCGACTACGCCAAAATCTATAAACGCGATCTTATTGTTAGGCAGTACCATGATATTGGATGGGTGAGGATCTCCATGGAAATACCCATAAATGAAGACCTGTTTCATGAAAGAGTGCGCTCCCAACTTCGCAATTTGTTTCGTATCATAGCCGTCATTCTTTAACCGCTCTAAGTCCTTGACGGGGATCCCCATTATCCTTTCCATGGTCAGCACTCTTCTGGCCGTATAATCCCAGTAAACCTCGGGAATATGAACGGAGTCGTCTTCTTTGCAATACTCGGCGAACTTTTCAGAGTTTCTGGCCTCCTGATTATAATCCAGCTCCCCTTTTATAGCTTTGGATATTTCTTCCACTATTTCGGCGTATGATATCGGCCCGGCCTTTTCCGATACGTCCAGAAACCGGGCTATAGAAAGCATGATATCTATATCGCTGTATATCGTATCCTCGATTCCTGGGCGTTGTATCTTGACTATGGCATTTTTGCCGTTTTTGAGTACCACACTATGTGCCTGGCCTATGGATGCCGAAGCCACGGGAGTATCGTCAAAGCCCGCAAAGACGTCTTCAACCGATAACCCTATCTCGTTTTTAAATATTTCACGGGCTTCCGAACCGCTGAAGGGCTGTGTGTCATCCTGCAGATGTGACAGCTCCTCGCCCAATTTTTCAGGTATTATATCGGTCCTCGTGCTGAGGAGCTGACCAAACTTTATAAATGTCGGCCCCAACTCCTGAAAGCACTTTCTTATCCTGACCTCATAAGAATCCCTCTTGATGCCGCTGTTTTTCGGAGCGATCCTATATGTGAGTCTGTCGGCGAGCCCATAGAACCCATACTTGACAAAGGTATCGATAATAGTATTAAGCCTATGTACATTCCTCTTATTAACATGTATTTTAAATATATCCATAATCTCACCAATTTTAAAGGGGGGCACAATACTTTTATCCGTATTATAGCCGCCCCTTTAAAGCCTCAATCTTTATTCAGTTTATTTTCAAGATCTGATATTTTAACACCCAATTCATCAAGCTTTACCAAGAGTTCATCATATTCATCCCTGGTGATGAGATCGGTCTCTTTCACCATGGAATTGAATTCCTCCTTGAATCTCCCCTTCATATCGGCTCTCTGTTTATCCATCTCATGCATGAGTTTTGTGATGAAGTCGCTCTTTTCATCCTTAGCCAGTTCTCCTCTTTTGATGAGCTCCTGCGATATCTCTTCTGCCTTATCTTTGGTCATATACAAAGCTCCCATACCTGCCAATAAGGCTTCCCTCAACACGTCTGTCTGCACCTTCCTTCTTTAAGTGGTCCGGAGACCGGATTTAGTCTTGGATTTTACGCCCTTCTCGTTTCTCTTCCATAAATACCACAGCGGCGAAGCAATAAAGATAGAAGAATAGGCGCCGCTGGCGATACCCACGATCAGTGGGAGAGCAAAGTCCTTGATGGAACTTGGACCGACAAAGTACAGTATGGTTATCGTAACCAAGGTGGTCAGTACCGTATTTATGGACCTTGTCATCGTCTGCGTAATGCTTGTGTTGATGAGCTCTTCCAGACCCATTTTATTCCTGCTCAGCTTCATATTCTCCCTTATCCTGTCAAAGATAACTATGGTGTCATTTATCGAATATCCGAGTATGGTGAGCATGGCGGCAACGAAGGAGCTGTTTATCGGTATTCTAAAGAGCGCATATACCGCATAGGTGATAAGCAGATCATGTATAAGCGCAATTACAGCCGCCGCCCCAAACTTGTATTCGAACCTTATGGCTATATATACGAGCATGGCCAGGGAGGCTACGGCAACCGCCAATATGGCATTGTTGCGCAAATCTCTCCCCATGGTCGGTCCAACATTCTCCACGGACAATACGTCCTTTTCCTTCAAATCATATTTTTTCATTATATCATTGATAATACCCTGTCTCGTATCGCTCGGCATATCCGCCGTTTTGATTATGACCTCTTTGCCGTCACTGCCTGCCTGCTGTACGAAACTATCTTTTGCCAAATTGTATTTATCCAAAATATCATAGATGTCACCGTTATCGAAACTTTTCCCTATATCTATCTGCAATATGGTGCCCCCGGTAAAGTCTATGCCAAACTGCAGGCCGTTTACCGCCGTTGCGATAAGTCCCGCGGCTATGACTATCAAAGACAATACAAAAAATATGTTTCTCTTTCCAATAAAATCAAACATCTGCAACCCCCCTATAGCCCATATGATTTAAGGTTCTTAGTTATATTCAGATTCATACCGACAACAGTCTCCAGTATATACTTTGTGATTACCACCGCGGTAAGCATACTGGCCAGCACGCCGACCGCAAGGGTCACCGCAAATCCTTTTATAGATCCTGCTCCCAGATAAAACAACACAACACAGGCTATGAGGGTGGTAACATTGGAGTCAACGACCGCCACAAGCGCCCTGTTAAAGCCTTGGTCTATGGAGGCACGCAGACTCTTGCCGCTCTTCAACTCTTCTTTTACCCTCTCAAATATAATGACGTTGGCATCTACCGCCATTCCTATGGAAAGAATAATGCCTGCGATACCCGGCAGAGTCATCGTCACCTTAAGCAGTGCAAATACCACAAAGGATATCATCATATATATTACCAATGCTATATCGGCTACAAATCCCGGCAGCCTATAGTATGCCAGCATGAACAGCATTACTACTATGACGCCGTAGATACCTGCCTGTACGCTTTTATTAAAGGCGTCTTGTCCCAGTGTCGGGCCGACCGTCCTTATCTCGGCAGGCTTTAATGTCACAGGAAGAGCTCCCGATCTTATCTGTATTGCGAGTTTCGATGCTTCATCAAAATTCTCAAGGCCGGTTATGACGGCCTGGCCACCCGTTATCTGGTTTTGTACCACCGGAGCGGAAATGATCTTGTCGTCAAGTATTATGGCGATCTGCTGATTTATAAATTTACCCGTGGCATCCGAAAACTTTTTGGCCCCCTCGGAATTAAAGCTCAGCGATACCTGCGGCATCTGTGCGCCGTTTTCATCCTTGCCCATTACGGCTTTTGAATCCTTGACATCCGCACCGGTGAGCAGCACCTTGCCGTCCGGGCCCACAAACTGAAGCTGTGCGGTCTGACCCAAAAAGTTGATCGCGCTCTCCGGATCGCTTACGCCGGGAAGCTCCACACGGATCCTGTTCGATCCCTCGGCCACTATGACAGGCTCGGTCACGCCCAAGGCGTTGACCCTGTTGTCTATTACGGATATGGCCTTGGAGATATCATCGGAACTCACTTTACCCTGAGCCTCCATGATCGCATACACGCCGCCCTTTAAATCCAGGCCCTGCCGTATACTGTCCTTGACAGGTTTTATTTTAAATGTCCCCAATGTTAAACCCTGAAGCATAACATATGCGACTACAGCTATTATAGCTATCAAGACAATGAACTTTACCACATTTTTTACACTCATCTAAGGATGACCCCCTTCTTGAAACATTAATAAGTTAACATTATGCCGGATATCATTAAACATATCCTATTGTACTTCAACTTTTCCCTTATTACAATTGTTTTCATTTATTTTCCTATGGAATACGCCGCTATATCGCTATATATTGTTTTTCCCCGCCGCAAGCCTTATATATTCCAATGCGCCTTCTTTAATGTTTTCAATTTCACTTCCGGTCAGTTCCCTTACGATCCTTGCCGGATTTCCGTATACCATACAGCCGGGAGGAATCTCCTTCCCCCCGGTAACGAGGGTTCCTGCGCCTATGACCACGTTATCGCCGATCTTCGCCCCGTTCATTATTATCGAACCCATACCTATCAGCACATTGCTGCCTATGCTGCATCCGTGGATAACGGCTCTGTGCCCTATGGTAACATAATCTCCTATATTGACATCCGCATCGCTGTCCACATGCACGACGCATCCATCCTGTATGTTCGAATAATTCCCCACGACGATCTTGTTGACATCCCCTCTGAGTACGCTGTAATACCAGATGCTTGAAAAATCTCCTATATCCACGTCGCCTACGATAGTGACGTCCCCCATTATATATGCCTTGGAACTTATGTTCGGCTTCTTGCCATTATATGGCAGTATCATTGCCATCATCCATCAGCCTTTCCACCTGCAGGGCAATGGCACACTCCACTCTCTTTTTGGTTATCTCGCAGCCCAAGCCATAGGTCTTATCAAAGCCTCCGCCCATCTTGAGATTCGATGCATGGCAGCCTCCGCTGCAAT
>DHDI01000001.1 GCA_002399285.1 Thermoanaerobacterales bacterium UBA4880 | reverse complement strand
TCATAAACATATATTATCTTAACTGAAACGGCTTTACTGAAATTATTTACTACCTGTCTGCAATGACCCAAATATCTATTCCTCAAATGTGAGATTGACCGGCGACTCGGGAAGTCCGCTGCTTTGACAAAACCCGAGAACCTTATCCTTTTCCCCAAATAGCCCGCCGCTTTGAACTGCTGCATGACAGTCCCGAAGTCGCCCTCCTCCGTCACTGCCCCGCAGCTCTTCAGAAAAACGGACCTTGTGCCATTGAATAAGATTTCCTTATCCGGCCCATATTCATACTTTTCCGGTGCGCTTCCCGTCATCAGCCGGCTGGGAATGACCTCCCTATCGTTATTCATGTCCATAACCCCCTCGTCATGGATCAGTTCGCGCATACCTCTGCGGTATCGGCCGGGCGGGAGCGTATAGATGTTTTTGAACGCACGGGTAAAGGCCTCCTGAGAATCGAATGTATCCTCCCGACTATTAGTATAATGCATATCGCCTTCTCTTTCTTGATAAATATTGCGGGTTTTAGAAATATTGACGGCATTGATCGTTTAAATCGTGGATGCGCTGTGCCATCCGTGGCAAAAACCCTTCTGCAGCTGAACCAAAACCGGCCTGGCAAACGGATGACAGCAATACCTTACGTTGACGCATAGCCCTTTCTGATATACAATGAAAAAAAGGACAATATAAAAAGGAGTGATGATTCCCATGATACGTTTCGCCACAATAGGAACAAATTTTATCGTCGATAATTTTCTAAGCGCCGCCCTTAAACAGAATGATCTGCAGTATGCCGTGGCCTATTCCCGGAACCAGGCGACCGCCGACCGCTTTGCGGATAAATATAAAGCGGAAAGGACCTGCACCGACCTGAACGAGCTTGCAGACGCCGACGACGTCGACGCGGTCTACATAGCAAGTCCCAACAGTCTGCACTACGAGCAGGCAGCCCTTCTCCTCTCCCACGGCAAGCATGTGCTCTGTGAAAAGACAATTACCTCCAATGAGAACGAACTCAAATCTTTGATCCATTTGGCAGAAGAACATAATGTCGTACTCATGGAGGCTATGCGCACCGTATATACCGATGGCTTTGCCGTCCTTTCGCACAGCCTCCCAAAACTGGGAACTATACGAAGAGTCAGCTTCAACTATTGTCAATATTCCTCCCGATATGACAAGTTCAAAACCGGAATCATCGAGAATGCATTCAACCCCGCCTTTTCCAACGGTTCTCTTATGGATATCGGCGTCTACTGCGTCCATGCCCTTGTCAGCCTGTTCGGGATGCCGAAGGACTTGAAGACGGACGTCCTCAAACTCAATAACGGCGTCGACGGGGCCGGCACGATCCTGGCCGTCTATGATGGAATGCAGGCAGAAGTGATTTACTCAAAGATCAGCGACAGCCGTATTCCCAGTCAAATTCAAGGAGAAAGCGGCACGATCACCATAGACAGAATCAGTAATCCCCAGGAAGTCATCTTCCATGACAGGAAGGGCAGTAAGCAGATCCTCTTCAGCACTTCCGGCGAACCTGACATGTCCGGCGAGATCAAGGAATGGATCCGTCTGATCAAAAGTGGCGCCGAAAACGTCCACAATAAATATTCCCTCATGGAACTTCAGCTGATGGACGAAGTCAGACGACAGATGGGTATTGTCTTCCCCGCTGACCATAAGCAATAAAACATAATTTAAAAAAGTATCATCTACTATCAAGACGCCCGGGCATATGCCTCGGGCGTCTCAGATTGTAGACAAACTGGCAGGCCGTGACAAATCGTGCAAGGCAAGGCGGCAAGCTAAATTGCAGTGCAATTTCGCGTTTGCGCGAGATTGGCATCGGCTTGGATACTATAGATTACTTGCCAGTTCATAGGCAGTCCAAATCGCATTCATCACATTTGAGACTTTCTCAGCGTCGCCCAGCAGGTAGACCTCGCCGGCATAGCCGCTCATCTTATCGTAGAGCGCCTTGTTGCTCTTATAACCGATGGCGGTAATGATGGTATCCGCCTCTATCAATTTCTTTTCATCGCCGGACCCTACCACTGAGGCCCACGCCCCCGCGGGCTCTTTCCAGGTAATACTCGGCGCTCTTGTCCCAAAACGAACCGTCCGGCAAAATTACATCGTTGCCGCCCATGGCGGACATATGGAAGCGGTTTTTGAGTGACAGGCCGCCGATCTTAAACGGCGTAAACAAATTGGCATATTTGCTGCTCATGATAATTCTCCTTCCATTATTGGTTTTATGATATAATAAAGATAACATTTTGATATTTGCTTAGCGATCTACAACTCTCCTTCAATTGTATATTAATAGACATTTTAAGCCGGTTTATTCAGAAAAATATAGATGTCGTACGGAGGTGGTTTTTTTGTCTGATGATATAATTGTAGATAAGAGGGTCCATCGCTCCAAGGCAGCCTTTAAAAAGGCTCTAATAGCGCTGCTTAAAGGATCGCCGCTCCCGTCCATCACCGTTACGGATATAATCAAACAGTCCGGTTACAGCCGCGCAGCTTTTTATTCATATTATAAAAACAAGAGTGATTTTCTTACCAGTATATTCAATGAGGAAGTTCAAAATTATGTGGACATCATTTACGATACGATCAGCAAAAGAAACGGCATCCTGTTGGAGAGCACCACTTATGAACCTGCGTTGAATTTCTTTGAGTACGTCTATGAAAACCGGGAGTTATACCGGTTTATCCTTAGTTCCAATTTACCGGGACAAAACCTGGACAGTTTCTGCGGAAAAGCCTATAATGAATTCATTAAAAAAATTGACATTGAACTTTTTAAAGAAACACCGTCTTTTGATATTGATTTTTATTTCTACTGTTATACATATCTGTATATGATTTTTATAAAATACTGGATAAAAAGCGATTTTAAATATTCTCCAAAGTATATGGCAAACCAGGTAGCCATTTTAAATACTCTGAGGGTCAGCAAGGTCAAGCCGAAGAACCCCGTAAAGAATCTAAAGTAAAACAAAATATGCTTTAAAAGAGAGGGAGAGATCCATGTTCAGAGAAATGAGGAGAAATAAGCAATTACTTTCAGAAGATGACGTCATAGCCGTGTTGAACCGATGCACAAGCGGCGTGCTTGCCTGCATAGGCGACGATGATTACCCCTATGCGGTGCCGCTCAGTTTTGTCTATCTTAATAATAAAATCTATTTTCATTCCGCAAAGGCCGGACATAAGATCGACGCCATCATGAAATGCCCGAAGGTATCCTTTGCGGTAATAGATGAGGACACTGTGGTAAGTAAAGAATACACCACCTATTTCCGCAGTGTCATTGCCTTCGGCAAGGCGCGGATCGCAGAAGGCGGCGAACGTTCGGAGGCCTTTGAGGCCCTGGTCGAAAAGTATTCGGGAGACCAGAGCGCAGAATCTAAGCATAAGGAAATAGCCGGATGCACACAGGCCTGCGTCATTGCGATCGACATCGAACATATGACCGGTAAGGAGGCCAAAGAATACGCCGCAGCCAAAAAGCTGTGAACTTGTTTTACGCAGTTTAAAGGGCGCATTGCAAAATAGAAAATTTGCAATGCGCCTGTGACTATCGTGGGACAGCATATGGATAAAACCCGGGCTGTCCTAACCCTCGACTCCAAGTATATTATCCAGTTTTTGAAGCCAATCAACATGGGTAATGGCAATCAATTTGTCATTCGCCTCGATAATCGTATCTCCGCGCGGAATCAGCAGATCCGAGCTACGAATGATCACGAGGACCCCACATTCCCTGGGCAGTCCGATATCATGCAGCATTTTTCCAGCAACCGGGGAATCGGGGCCGATCATGCGCTCAACCAGCGAGTACTTGCCGCCGTGCAGCTTGAGAAGAGTCATCATATCACCCATCGACATCTCTTCAGCGACAAGGTGCGCCATCACATCGGCTTGATTCAGCGCGGCGTCCATACCCATCACGGGTGTAAAGAGCCAGGCATTTTTCGGGTTGTTCACGCGCCCCACCACGCGGCGGACGCCGTAT
>DHDI01000020.1 GCA_002399285.1 Thermoanaerobacterales bacterium UBA4880 | reverse complement strand
TTTTTACTTCAAAACTTGAGATTAAAATTAAGTTTGAATACAATATATCAGATTTCGACATATCCTGTCAACAGAATATAAAAAAAGCAGGGATATTCTCCCTGCTCTTTATAACCTTTTTAATAATCCATCTCTGGATTTGGCATCGGAGGAGCCGGCGGATTCTTTTCCGGTTTTTCCACCACAAGCGACTCTGTAGTCAATATCATAGCTGCAATGCTGGCCGCATTTTGCAGAGCGGAACGGGTGACCTTCGTGGGGTCTATTATACCCGCATCAATCATGTCCGTATACTCTTCTTTCAATGCATCATATCCGTATCCAGGCTTGCTGCCCTTGATCTTTTCAATAATGACCGATCCTTCAACACCGGCGTTATAAGCGATCTGCCTCAAAGGCTCTTCAAGCGCCCTCTTGACCAACGCTGCACCCGTCAGCTCGTCGCCTTCCAAGCCGCCCATCATTTTATCAATAGCCGGTATACAGTTAATTAGGGCTACGCCGCCTCCCGGAACTATACCCTCTTCAACAGCGGCTCTTGTGGCAGAGAGAGCGTCCTCAATACGGTGTCTTCTCTCCTTGAGCTCTGTCTCAGTAGCAGCTCCGGCCTGGACTACCGCAACGCCTCCCGCAAGCTTTGCTAATCTTTCCTGAAGTTTTTCCCTATCATAATCAGACGTTGTATCCTCAATCTGTACTCTGATCTGCTGTATCCTGTTCTTTATCTCATCTTTGTCGCCATAACCGTCAACTATAGTCGTGTTTTCTTTATCTACTTTTACCTGTCTTGCCCTTCCCAGCATATCTATTTCTACTGTCTTCATATCGTAACCCAGATCGTCGGAGATAACCTGTCCGCCGGTCAGTGTAGCTATATCCTGCAGCATTTCCTTTCTTCTGTCTCCGAAACCGGGTGCCTTTACTGCCACGCAGGTAAATGTGCCTCTGAGTTTGTTTACGACCAATGTCGGTAGAGCTTCGCCCTCGACATCATCGGCAATGATAAGAAGTTTCTTACCCTGCTGCACTACCTTCTCTAAAAGAGGAAGTATCTCCTGCACATTAGATACCTTTTTGTCAGTAATCAGGATAAGTGGATCATCCAGTACGGCTTCCATCTTTTCAGTGTCGGTCACCATATACGGAGATATGTAACCTCTGTCAAACTGCATACCTTCGACTACTTCAAGATTGGTCTTCATTGTTTTGGATTCTTCCACGGAGATAACGCCGTCTTTACCAACCTTTTCCATAGCATCGGCGATAAGTTTCCCTATTTCCTCGTCAGATGCCGATATAGAAGCAACCTGAGCTATAGACGCCTTACCTTCTATTGTCTGAGAAATATTCTTAAGTTCATCCACAACCGCTTCTACAGCTTTTGCGATACCGCGCCTTAATATCATCGGATTCGCTCCTGCAGCAACGTTCTTCAAACCTTCACGTACCATTGCCTGAGCCAACACGGTTGCTGTGGTCGTACCGTCTCCGGCAACATCGTTTGTCTTGCTGGCAACCTCTTTTACCAACTGGGCTCCTTGATTCTCTAATGCGTCCTCTAGCTCAATCTCTCTTGCAATCGTAACACCGTCGTTGGTGATAGTCGGAGCGCCGTATTTTTTATCCAATACCACATTGCGCCCTCTGGGACCAAGCGTAACCTTGACAGTATCCGCTACCTTATTTACGCCTCTCTCGAGAGCCTTGCGGGCATCTTCTCCATAAATGATATCTTTAGCAGCCATAATTATCCCTCCTACTTATTCTATTATTCCCAAAATGTCATTCTGTCTCAATATGAGATAGTCATTGCCATCCAACTTAATTTCTGTTCCGGCGTATTTTGAATATATAATCTTATCGCCGACCTTCACCTCAAGTTCGATCTTTTTGCCGTCAATATATTCTCCGCTGCCCGCGGAGACTACTTCACCCTGTTGTGGTTTCTCCTTTGCGGTTTCCGGAAGAACGATACCACTCTTTGTAACTTCCTCTGATTCTGATGGTTTTACTACGACCCTGTCACCAAGTGGTTTGATATTCATATTTATCCCTCCTTCAGAATTTTGTTAGCACTCATATCGCTCGAGTGCTAATTACAGTATATATAATAGAAAATGGAAGTTTTTATATCAAGTAGCATTATAGTTGTTCATACCTATTTACATCTTATTTACTTCATATTCCTCTCGTTTACTGCCAATATCTTATTATATTAATATTAATCCTTAGTTTGTCAAAATAATAAAAGGGATGTCATCCATCCCTAAAGCTTTCTGTCCATAAACAACAGCAGAAGAAGCAGTAATATTATAATCGGTGATCCAAAAAACTGTGTTTCCCGGGCAGGATCATTTCTACCATAATCCTTGGGATCCCCTGCAATATCTACTTCCTCGTATGAATCATCACTCTTATAGATATTACAATCCAAACTTTTCTCCCTCCTGTTTATTTATTTTGCTCAATTCATCCTGTGTCTTTATTACATTTAGATATGTATAATATTGTTTAAAACTGTCCAGTGTTTTTTGTCTTTTAGGTTTTAAAAATGGCTTTATGGCATTTAAAAGATTAAACCTTGGATCACTATTTTCGTTTGCCGAATTATCCATTAGCTTTTTAAATACAGATAGAAGCTTCTGTTTTTCCGGATCTTCCATTATCTTCTGCATACCCTCCATTATGTCCTGAAGGTTTTTGCCGTTTGTCAAATTTGTTTTATCATCGATTTCATTAGCCGGCTTTTCATTATCGTCCAAAATTATCCCTCCCCCTATCAATAACAATAGAATTCTATGTACGGGCCCAAAAGGGCCCTATGCTTTAGTTCCAGCCTCCAGATAAAACAAGGAAAAGAAGAATAACTAACAGTTGATTAAAATCTCCGCCCCTGCCGAAAAGTCCCTCGGTTCCCTCGGCAAATACACCGTTCTTTCCGAAGAAACCCGGCGTAAAAAGCCAAACAAGGAAGAGTATCAGCAGCAGGTCTTCTCTGCTAAGTCCAAAAGCCCCAAATTCGCCGCCTTTAGCATCTGGCATGGAAAACCCTCCTTCCAAATTGATGAGATTAAAAAATGAGCAGGAAAAGGAGAATAACTAATTGCTTTGGGTCATCAAATTCACATTCATACATCTTAAACAGGAATAGTACCAACAACTGATCTTGTGGAGTAACTTTCTCTTTATGTTGCATCGCTTCTCTCCTTTTCTACTTTATATAATATGTAGCCACCATCATTTGTGTTAATACAACTCATCATTGGATTTTATAAGTAATATCAGTAATAACGGTATCAGTATATTTTTATCCAAAGTATCCTCAAACAGTAGAAAAATAAGAAATATGAGAAGCATATCCTCGCTCTCCACAAACTCCAAAAACGGCATGTTGACAACCCTCCTTCAAATATTCCTGTTAACATGTTATGCCATTTCATGACTTATTGTTACAAAGCATAAAAAGGCCGCAAAACTGTTTAAACATTGTTTTGCAGCCATAATGCGTGAATTTAGTATCTTGATCCCCATGTTTTATGAAAATATCAAAAAATAAATTATAGGGATGAATATTGCCGGCAGTAAATTCGCCAACTTGATTTTTGTTATTCCCAGCATATTCAGTGCTATTCCGAATATCAAAACGCCTCCCACAGCCGTCATTTCATTTATCAAAGCTTCACTTACAAAGGAACTCATAAGGCCTGCTGCTATGGCTATGACACCCTGATATACGAAAACGGAAACTGCCGATAATAGTACGCCTATACCCATGGTGGAACTAAGTACTATCGCCGTGATCGCATCCAGACCCGATTTTGTAATCAATACGGTATTGTCACCGGTAAGACCGCTTTGAATCGATCCTACTATGGCCATAGCTCCTACGCAGAAAATAAGTGTCGCCGTAACAAAGCCCTCCGATACCTGTCCATAGGATTTTAACCTTTGTTCTAATCTCCGACCCATGCCGTTCAATAGGCCGTCGATATTGATAAGCTCGCCCAACACACCGCCCAATGCGATACTCAAAATCATCACGATGGAGTTAGATGATTTCATGGCAAAGGATATTCCCAAAATCGCCGTGACAAGTCCGATCCCTTTCATTACGGTATCTCTTATAGACTCCGGTATTCCCTTCTTTAAAAGAAGTCCCGCAATGCTGCCTGCAATTATAGCCAAGGCATTAATCAATACTCCCGTCATCCTCTGTGATCCCCCTGTTATTTCTATAGTAATAAAAAAGATAAAGTTGTGCAAAGCCTGCCGATCGGCCAAATCTGTCCCTGGCAAACTCGCCCACTCTCTTAAGGCTCATCTTTTGGTGTATATAAATATCGGTCATCACCCTGTTTACCCATACGTCCACGGGAAATGCCTCATATTTTTGCAGCGAGTATAAAAGTATACAATCGGCCACTTTTGGTCCTATCCCCTTTACTTTCATAAGCTCGGCCTTGGCCGTAAGATAATCTCTTTCCCTCAGTGAATCCAGATCCAAGTCTCCCCATGCCACGCGCTTTGCCGCATCACATATATAATCCGCCCTGAATCCGCATCGGCTGTTCTGCACGTCGCAAACCTGAGCATCAGCCAATGCATTGGGAGTAGGAAAGGCATAGTATACTTTTCCTCTATGTTCCGTTTGTTTGCCATACATTGAAGACAGGTTATCTACAACACGTTTTATTTGAGGTATCCTGTTATTCGCCGAAACGATATACGAAATCAGGCACTCGAACGGTTCCTGATTTAAAATGCGCAGCCCGTTACCATATTCCATGGCTTTCCTCAAATATGCATCGGATCTCAATTCCTCTTTGATTCCGTTATAATTTCTGTCTATGTCAAAATAATGTAATACGTCGTCAGTCATTTCCTTTGGCACATTTTCGATCAGTATATCTTCACCCCGTTTATTTACTTTAACCACCCTGTCGTCAATTATGCCTGTATAGCCGTCTTCTTCATGTACCCATCTGAAGCACTGACCGCAATCAAAAACCTGGGCCGGTTCAAAATTATCCGCCTGCTCTATAATCAGTCCGTTGTCTTTCCATTCGTATTTCATTGATCTGAGGGTCCCCCTTAATGCAAAATAGTCGATAATTACATATATACAATTATACTAACAAATGATGATATTATAAAGTTGGCAATAAAAAAAAGAGCCCCTTTCAGGACTCTCTCTATGTTTTAATACCAGCCTTTAGCCTTCATTGCCTCGGCAACTCTCTTGATAGAACGCATATAGGCTGCCGTCCTAAGGGTAACATTGTGCGTTTTGCTCAGCTTATAGACTTCGTTGAGGGCATCCATCATCATCAGTTCTTCTTTCTGGGATACCTCTTCATCCGTCCAGTAATAATTGTAGAGGTTCTGCACCCATTCAAAGTATGATACGGTCACTCCTCCGGCATTGGCCAATATATCAGGCACTACCACGATATTCTTCTTATTAAGTATTGTTTCTGCTTCAGGCGTAGTCGGACCATTGGCGCCTTCGCAGACTATTTTTGCTTTAACTTTAGATGCGTTCTCGGACGTCAGCACGTTTTCCATCGCCGCCGGCACAAGGATATCCACGTCCATATACAATACTTCATCTCTGTCTATGGTCTTACTGCCTGGAAATCCTTCAATTTTTCCATGTTCGGCATTATATTTTCTAAGAGCCGCTATGTCCAGACCCTCTTCATCATAAATGGCGCCCCAAACATCTGCGACCGCAACGATCTTTGCACCAAAATCGTACAGGAAATTAGCCGTAGAACTTCCTACATTCCCAAAGCCTTGCACCGCGATCCTTGCTTTTTTGAGATCTATGCCAATTCTCTTGGCAGCTTCTCTTGCCGCAATTGCTACCCCCAGCCCGGTAGCTGCACTCCTTCCCTTAGAACCTCCTACAGACAGAGGCTTGCCAGTAATGACTGCCGGAGTATCCTTTCTGACTATTTTGTTATATTCATCAAGCATCCATGCCATTATCTGACCATTTGTGTTTACGTCAGGTGCTGGTATATCGACCTGAGGCCCTATAAAATCTGCAATTGCATCTATGTAACCACGGGACAATCTTTCCAGCTCACCTTGAGATAATGTCGTTGGATCAACTATTACTCCGCCCTTGCCTCCGCCATATGGAAGGCCCAATAATGATGATTTAAAAGTCATCCAAATTGAGAGCGCTTTCACTTCATCCACGCTTACATTCTGATGGAACCTGATACCGCCCTTTGTGGGTCCTAATGCGTTATTATGCTGAGAACGATATCCCGTAAAAACTTTTACCGTACCATCATCCATCTTGACCGGAATAGACACTTCTAAGAATCTCTGTGGTTTGGAAAAAATCTCGTAAACTTCATCCTCCAATCCAAGCTTATCGCAAGCTGCTTTTACCTCAGCTTTTGCAATCTCATATGGATTTAAAACCTCTCCCATGATTAATCCCTCCTTTGTAATCTTCAATAATATTTTAACACACATAGAATATATAGTAAATAAATTTTGCATAATTTAATTTATATTTTGAGCCCGATGCATAAAATCCAATACTTCTGCATAATGCAATTTTGAAATCATACCCGTTTTAATTCAACTATCATAGTGAACTTTTAATAATAAAAAAAGCAGGTTCAAAAGAACCCGCAAAATGTAAATTATTTTACTTTATGGCAGCCTGTTTACCCAGCTGTTCAGCCCTATCGGTCTTCTCCCATGGAAGATCAAGATCCGTCCTGCCGAAATGGCCGTATGCCGCGATCCGCCTGTATATTGGTCTCTTTAGGTCTAACTTGTCGATAATTGCCGCCGGCCTTAAATCAAAATTGTTATCAATGAGTTCAATAATCTTATCATCCGGTATCTTACCCGTCCCGAAGGTATCTACCCGAACCGACACCGGCCTGGCCAGGCCTATCGCATACGCCAGTTCCACTTCACATTTGTCCGCTATGCCGGCTGCGACGATATTCTTGGCAACATATCTGGCCGCATAGCTCGCCGACCTATCGACTTTTGTCGGGTCCTTGCCTGAAAATGAACCGCCGCCATGCCTCGCATATCCGCCGTAAGTATCGACTATGATCTTGCGTCCAGTAAGCCCCGAATCGCCCTGCGGTCCGCCCACGGTAAATCTGCCCGTCGGATTTATGTAGTATTTTGTATTGTCATCCAACAGTTCCGCCGGTATCACAGGCTTTATAACATACTCCATGATATCATTTTCTATGGTATCATACTCGACTTCGGGATGATGCTGAGCGGATATCACTATGGTATCGACCCTCACGGGTCTGTCATCATCATATTCAATGGTCACCTGTGCTTTGCCGTCCGGCCGCAGATATGGAATGGTTCCGTCCTTTCTCACTTCGGCCAGCCTTCTTGCCAGTTTGTTGGCAAAAGAAATAGGCATAGGCATGAGTTCGGGTGTTTCATTGCAGGCATATCCAAACATCATACCCTGATCCCCGGCCCCTATCATATCATAATCCTCGGTGGAGCTTCCCCTCTTAGCTTCCAGCGAGCGGTCCACACCCAGCGCAATATCCGGAGACTGTTCGTCGATACTGGTGATCACGGCACACGTATCACTGTCAAAACCATATTTAGCCCGCGTATATCCGATTTCCCTTATTGTCCTGCGTACCGTCTTTGGTATATCCACATAGCACTGAGTCGTTATCTCTCCCATAACCAGAACCATACCCGTGATTGTAGCCACCTCACAGGCCACCCTTGCGTTAGGATCCACAGCAAGGATCTCATCCAATATAGCGTCGGCAATCTGGTCGCATATCTTGTCCGGATGCCCCTCCGTAACCGACTCTGAAGTAAATAACTTGTTCATCTTTCTCCTCCTCAAACATAATAAAACCCCTTCCAAAAGAAGAGGTATTCTTCCCTTTCCCCCATCTTTCAGAATTATTCATTCTGCAGGATTTAGCACCATGCAATGCTGGTTGCCGGGTTTCATAGGGCCTGTCCCTCCGCCGCTCTTGATAAGAGAATCTTATCTATTCAATTTTAAGCCATAATAGCATATTATATAAATTTAGTCAATATATACAAAAAAGCCCTCCAAAGGCTTGTATAATGGTGGAGGGAGATGGATTCG
>DHDI01000003.1:20628-55044 GCA_002399285.1 Thermoanaerobacterales bacterium UBA4880 | reverse complement strand
AGGAATATGCGGTTTCCATGCATACACAGTTTGCGGCATTCTTCCCCACAGGCATTGCAGCGGTATCCTTCCTGTTCTTCAATCTGTTTGATTCTCCCTGCCTTGCGGCAATCTCAACCATGGCAAGGGAAATGGGCTCCAAAAAATACTTCTGGTTCGCGCTTATATTCCAAAATCTGCTGGCATACAGCGTGGCACTGATGGTCTATCAGATCGGCGGACTGATCTTAGGAGAGGTTGCTTTCGGCGGAGGAACGATAGCCGCTTTCGCAGTGCTGGCAGTCATACTTTACCTGCTGTTCCGTCCCGATCCCAACAGACAGTCGGCAAAGTTTGCAGAACAGGCAGCATAATCATCATTCCGGCCGGGAAAAATATACTATATATTATCGGCCATAAGGAGGGATAAATATGTTGAACTGGATAACAGAAAATCTGGCTAACATAGGCGTCTGTGCAGTCCTGATCGTCGTTACCGCCCTTGTCATAGCCCGCATAGTCAAAAATAAAAGGGAAGGCAAAAGTTCCTGCGGTTATGACTGTGCAGACTGCCCCTTGAGCGACAGCTGCCATAAGGAAAATGGTCCCGAAGTAAATGCCCACTTGGTGCGCTCACAAATCAAAAGGTCCAATAGCATCAATAAGCAGTGAGCATGCTGCTCTATGGGGCATTTACCCGGGAGCGTCATGAAAGGAGAATAGTTATGGGCAGTGTGATTTATCTTTATGCGATCATCATCCTGGCCATCGTATTTGCCGGGATCTATGCGGTCGGGAGCTATAGAAAGAAACTGCGCAGCGGCTGCTGCGGGAGCGGAGATTCGGAAAGTGTAAAGCGTATAAAAGTATCCGACAGAAACCCGGACCACTACCCATATACGGCCGTACTCACCATATACGGCATGGTCTGCGGCAGCTGTGCCTCGAAGATCGAAAATGCCCTCAACAGTATGGACGGCATATGGGCGCAGGCAGACCCTGCAAAGGGCCGGGCCGTTGTCCGCATGAAGCACGAGGTCAGCGACGATGATCTGCGTTCCGCTGTAAACAGCTTAAAAAGTTATACGGTCATGAATATCGAAAGAACTGCCGCAAATGGAAATGCATTATAAATATTAAAACCGATGATAAAGTTTGAGCTCCGATAAAAATATTTACCGGAGCTCAAACTTACTTAGTACTCAATGTCGTTTTCGAGATCCTCTCCATTGGATGCTATTACTTTTTTATACCAATGGAAGGATTTCTTTTTATACCTATTCATCGTACCTATGGTATGTTCATATCGGTCTACATAGACCAGGCCGTACCGCTTCACGAAACCTTCTCTTGTGGAATGCAGGTCCATCGCGGACCATGTCAGATAGCCTATTATATTTACTCCATCGGCGGCCGCTTTTTTCATTACTTCTATATGACGTTTCAAATAATCGATCCTATAGTCGTCATATATTTTATTGTTTTCATCAAGCTGCTCGGTGGCACCCATACCGTTCTCCAAAATTAGAATAGGCAGTTGATAACGGTGATATACCTCCATCAGCTGGTAATATAAGCCGTTGGGGTCTATTATCCATCCCCACTCCGTCTCATTGCAGTACGGATTCAGGTTTCCCGGCCTATACTGCACCAATGCCTCCTGCACCGTCTTTGGCGCCGGTGTCTCCTTTAACGGCCTTTCTATCTTAGATGCGGAAAATACATTTATTGAATAATATGTTGTCGAAATCATATCAGGTTTTACGGAAGCAATTAATTCTTCGTCGCCAGGCTCCATCCTGGGCATACAATCGATGCTCTCCAAATAATTTAGGAAATATCTAGGATATCCCCCTCTGCAGTAGGTGTCCAAATATGCCCAGTTGGTCATATACATTTCCTTCAACGCACCTATGACATCCTTTGGATCACATGTAGCCGGATATTCAATCGTGCAGGCACAACCCGGCCCGATCTTGGCATCCGGATCTATTTCATGACATGCATTTACACATCTCGCATAGGCTAAAGTCAGATGATGTTCGGCCTGCCATGTCTCCTTATCTGTTAAATTTTTATTCCCCGCAATATACTCCTGGTCTTTATGAAAAAGGTTGGGTTCATTAAATGGTACATAGTATTTTATTCTGCCTTTAAAGTGTTTAAATATAGCGGTAACATATCTAATATATAGATCGACGACCCTGCGGTCCAAAAAACCCTTGTATTTATCCAATAATGCCTGCGGCAGGTCATAGGCATACAGCATAGCAACAGGTGTTATACCTCTTTTGATCAGGCCGTCCACCATACGGTCGTAAAAAGCCAATCCCTTTTCATTGGGAGCATCTTCTTCGCCCGTCGGATAAATTCTTGTCCATGCAATGGAAAAACGGTAAATGCTGAATCCCATCTCCTGATATAGATCCAAATCCTCTTCCATATGATGATAATGGTCACTGGCAATATGAAAATCGGAATATCCGTTCTTGAGCACCCTCGTATCGGAAATACTTATTCCCTTTCCGTCCAAGCCGTATCCGCCCTCGAACTGCTGAGCGTTTGTAGAACTGCCCCACAAAAACGTATCCGGTAATTTCTTCATCATGATATCTCCTCCCTCATCTCTGATTTAATACTCGGACTATAAAACTATTGCCTGTCCTCTATATCCTTGATCATTTTTACCCTTGCGGCATGCCGGCCGCCCTCATATTCAGCTCCCAGCCATGAATCCACTATCATCTTTGCCAGCTCGCTTCCCACGACCCTGGCGCCGAAGGCTAATATATTGGTGTCGTTATGCTGCTTGGACAGCATTGCCGTATAAGGTTCGCTGCATACGGCGGCCCTTATGCCGTTTACTTTGTTTGCTGCCAAGGATATTCCCACTCCCGTGCCGCATATTAAAATGCCGCGGTCCACTTCCTTATTGATCACTGCCTTGGCTACTGCTTCTCCATATATGGGATAGTCCGTCCTTTCCTCATTGTGGTGTCCAAAGTCCACTACTTCATATCCCTTGTTTTCTAAGTGCCGCTTTATTTCAAGTTTCAGCCTGTATCCTACATGGTCGTTTCCTATGCCGATTTTCATTTTGGCCCTCCGTTATTTCTTTAATCTTTCTATAATGGTTTTATAATCTTCGCCCTTGCCGAATAGCGCCGAGGTCCCCAGTATAAAACCATCCACACCCATGTCCGAAAGCTCTTTGACCTTTGCCGGAGAAATGGCGCCGTCGGCCATTATTTTAAATCCATATTCTTGTTTAAGTTTAATAAGTTTTTCAATTTTATTATTTACAAAGCCCAAATACTTCTGACCGGCAAATCCCGGATTCACCGTCATGACCATTACATAATCGGTCAGCGGCAAAAGCTCCCCTATCGTCTCTATGGAAGTCCCGGGATTGATCGCTATCCCCGCCGATTTTCCGGCAGCCTTGATCTTGCCTAAGGTCCTTGCCGGATGTTTATCTGCTTCCGGATGCATGTATATTATGTCTGCTCCCAGATCCGCAAACAGCTCTATATAATTGCCTGGATTTTCGATCATCAGGTGCACATCAACAGGCTTGTCTGTGTTTTTTCTGATGCATCTTACATCCTGCGGTCCCATTCCAAAATTCGGCACGAAGCTTCCATCCATTATATCTATATGGAATATGTCGGCTCCCGCGCAGTCCAGTTCCGATACTTCTTCTTTTAAAAAATCATAATCGGCACACATCATCGATGGACAGATTATTTTTACCATGATTTTTTCTCCCTTGAACAACAGATATTGTCTTCCGCACTTTTCAAACCTTACGCATAGGCTGCGATCAGCTCAAAATTTCCTTCGGTCTCCAGCGTATTATAGGACGACGGAATTATAAAAAAATCACCCTTTTTAATTGCATAATCAAATATTGTCCCATTGCCGTCCAACACAAAACAGGCATAAAACGGTTTGTCCTTCGTAACGGCGGCCTTACCCGCAACGGTAAGCTTCGAAATATAAAAATACTCATTCTCCAATAATATCTCATGCCTTGCATCGGTATAATCAATGGTTTTTGTTGCAAGTTCAACTTTATCCGTGGGTACGGTCAGTACATCCATGGCCTTTTCCACATGCAGCGGTCTATGATTTCCGTCTGTATCCACCCTGTCATAATCGTAAAAGCGGTAGGTGACATCGCTGCATTCCGCTACCTCCAGCACCATTGTGCCCTCATTGATCGCATGCATCATCCCCGGTGGCACATATACAAAATCTCCGGGTTTAATGCTTTTTCTGCATATTAGTTCGTCCCATTCGCCCTTTGACACCATATTTCTCAGTTCACTCTTTGTCCTTGCACTGCTTCCATAGACCAGCTTAGCTTCGGGCAAACACTCTATAACGTACCAGGCCTCACTCTTTCCATGCTCATTTTCATGGGCCATGGCATATTCCTCATAGGGATGTACCTGAATGCTCAGATCACTCTGCGCATCCACCAATCTCAGCTGTAAAGGAAAGTCCTGCCTTGACCCGTCTTCTCCGAAAAGATGAGGGTGCTTCTTCCAAAGGTCATCTAAATTCATGCCCTCGTATTGTCCGTTGGCAATGATATTTTTGCCGCTGCGATGACCGGAAACCCCCCAGGCCTCTCCGACCTTTTGCTTATTTATTCCCTCCGGTATGCCGTATCCAAATCTTTCATTGAGCCTTGTTCCTCCCCAGATCTTCTCTAAGAACAGCGGCCGCAAAAAATATATCTCTTCCATATCTCCACCTCTGCTAAATATCTTCTCCGTTAGAAGAAATGACTTTTTTATACCAATAGAAGCTCTTCTTCCTATAACGCTTTAAGTCGCGCACGTCGTCATCGGTCCTATTTACAAAGACCAAACCATAGCGCTTCTTCATTTCCTTTTTTGAGCTCAGGAAGTCAAAGGGCCCCCAGATCAGATAGCCCAATACCTCCGCTCCGTCCTCGGCGATAGCCTTTTTCATTTCCCCGACGTGTCCGCTGAGATAATCGATGCGGTAATCATCTTCGACCGTCATATTTTCATCAAGCTCCTCACGGACCCCGATACCGTTCTCCACTATGAAAAGCGGAAGGTGATACCTGTCATAAAGGTCATTGATCGCATATCTCAGGCCTGCGGGGTCGATCTGCCAGCCCCATTCGCTGGAACTTAAATATGGATTTTTGTCACCGGTTTCGATAAACTTCTGCGGGTCATCATACAGCTCTGTCAAATCATCCTTTGGTGCCGCAACAACGCCCGACCTATAATAGCTGAAGGCAATAAAATCGATTTTGGACTTCTTCAAAACCCTCATATCATCTTCCGTAATGTCCGGCAGCGCATTTCTGTTGTCAAGGTATTTGTTTAAATACTGCGGATACTCGCCGTTCACCATGGTATCAAGGCGCTGATAGTTAACATAGTTGTTTATAAACTGAGCACCCAGAACATCATTGGGATGGCATGTCGCCGGGTAAAAGGGCGTATATGCGATCATACCGCCCACTTTGGCGTCCGGAATGATCTCCTTTATAACTATGGCCGCTTTGGAATGGGCAAGCTGCGTATAGTGGTTTATTTTAAACAACTCTTTAGTTGTATTTTCACCGCCGGATACCTTAGCTCCCGCCACCATATCGGGATTTAAAATAGCCGTATTGATTTCATTATACGTGATCCAGTACTTGACCTTATCCCTGTATCTTTCCACAACCTGTCTGACATGTCTTTCAAAAAGATCCACCGTCCGCCTTGACGAAAAGCCATTATATTTAACTGCCAAGGCATTGGGCATATCAAAATGCACCAAGGATACCACCGGTTCAATGCCGTATTTCAGCAGTTCGTCGATCATATCGTCATAATATTTTAATCCCTTCTCATTGGGCTCTTTCTCATCCCCATTAGGATGGATCCTTGACCAGACGATCGAAAAGCGGTAAGCCTTAAAACCCATCTCGGCGCAATAGGCAATATCCTCCTTATAACGATGATAATGATCCGAGGCCACCGATGAGTCCGCCGCGCCTTCCGCTCCGGTCATCGCATCATATACGTCCAGACCCTTGCCGTCTTCCAGGTATGCTCCCTCCGCCTGTACATTTGAGACGGCGGCACCCCACATAAAATTTTCCGGAAACTTATTCGTCATTTATCTCTGCCTCCAAGTCCTGTAATAAGAACGGGGAGTTAATAAAATCCGCTCCCCTAAAACGTATAGATGATCAGTTCGATGAAGTATCCGTACCTTCAGTTGTCACTGCGCCTGCGATCTCATTGTCCTCCTGTCTTTCCCATGCTTTGACAAACGGATAGTAAACGATCACCCCTATTAAAAATGATACTATAACGACCAAGATCGCTCTCCAATCACCGCCGGTTCCAAGGAAAGCCAGTATCGGCGGCGGGGTGGCCCAGGGCATCAGTACAAAGAACCTGTTGCACAAACCCAACGCAAAAATGCCATATCCCACAAACCCGGCAATTGTTGCCGATAGTATCCACGGGATTATCAATATGGGATTCATCACGATGGGCAAACCGAATACGAGCGGTTCGATAATGCAGAATATAGCGGAAGGCGTACAGGCAACAGCCATTGCCTTAGTGCTCTTTTTCTTTGAAAAATACATCCAGAACAGCAGCCCCCACTCAGAGGAGGTAAACAAAACACATCTTTCAGTTGCCTCAGTCCAGATGTGAGGCAGCTGGGTAAGTGCTACGCCGGCCATTGCAGCCTTATTATTTTCTCCGATCCACAGCAAATTCAAAGGTCCAAGAACAGGAGCCAATATGTTGTCTCCATGGATTCCGACGCCCCAGAATGTCTGCGATATGAAACACCTGAGAGTGAATAAGCCGATATTGTCTGCCGCCTTAAAAATAGGTGAGAAGATCATGGTAAAGACAGACGACAGATCTATACCCATAAGTGTTCTTACTGCCCATGCAATTACGAATACGATTGCAAAAGGGATCAATGAGGTGAATGCATTGCCTACACCCTGCGGAACACCTTCCGGCATTTTTATAACCAAATTCTTTCTGGTGCAAAATCTATAGATCCAGCCCGAGGCGAATACCGTGACCATGGCCGCAAATATGCCGGCGGCTCCAAAGTTACCGACCTGAATAGCTCCGTCGGAGACTTTGTCTATATTGATCAGCATAAAAGCCGAAGCTCCCATGATCGCCATTGTAAGCTGATCTAATTTATACACCCTCGCATAGCATACGGAAAACGCTATGGCGGCATAGAAAGACATGAATCCCATGGTCAGCGAATTGACCAACCCTATCTTCTCGGCAAACGGTGCCAATGCCGGTATCAAAGGCTTGCCCGAGCCTCCGATCACAGGCTGGCCAAGCAGTTGGATCAGCAAGAACAAACTGCCTACCAGTATAACCGGCGTAATCGCCACAAGTCCATCCTTAATAACCAGCATCGGTTTCAAAGAAGCAAACTTTCCCATGGGCCCGGCCAGTTTGTCTATGACCACATCGGTCATCCTGTCCATGAAGTTTTTCTTTTTCATTGGTTTTCCCTCCTTAGTTAAAATTTAATATCTGTTATAAATGCATAATTAGTCTTATTTGCTTAAAGCCTCCTGTACCTGTTTTATGATCGCTGCCGCATCCTGCTTGCCATATGCCTTCATATCGATCAACAGAGCAGTTTTACCTGCCTTGGCACATGTATCCGCAATCTCCGCATACATATACCTGAGCTGCGGCCCCACAAGCACTATGTCATAGTCGTCCATCCTAGAAATCATCTCTGAAGATGAAAAAGCATCTACGACACCTTCAATTCCCATCTTTTGCAATTCCTGCTGCATCTTATTTGCAATAAGGCTGCTTGACATGCCTGCGGAGCAAATAATCAGTATTTTCATACTCTCACCTCCTTCCTGAATTTAATCCATGCCAAGTTGTTTTACCGTATCATTTCTATCTGCGGTATAATTTTGCTATCTGCAAAGTCAAATCATATACGGTTATGGCATTCATCACATGATCCTGCGCGTGCACCATAAGCAAACTCACCTTAGCTTCTTTATCCAGGATATCCTGCCTTATTATATCGGTTTGACAATTATGAGCCTGCTCCAATTCATCCGCAGCCTGTTTAAAAAAGTCGTCCGATTCATCAAATTTATTTTCACTTGCCGCTTTTACCGCATCCATACATAAACTCTTAGCGTTGCCGGCATGTAAAATAATCTGAAAAGCTATATCCTCTTCGTTATTATTTACGTTTTCCCGTGCTTCACTAATAATAAGCACCCCCCATATAGCCAATTAAAATGAGTAATTACCCAGATCTTTATGATCATTGTAACAAGAACCCTCAAATAGTTGGACATCCAAAAAGGGCACAATAATGTGCCATTCAGACCGATGCCAGTTTATCTGCAACCGGGAGGGTACAATAATATGCCCTTTATTATAGGAATGTATAAAATTAAAGAAGATATATCTTAGGATCATGCTCAAGATATATCTTCTCGATTATCAGCAAATAATTTATTAAGCGCCTATTCCCTATATCATTTTACCGCATACTCATTCATGGTCTCCATAAGGATCCCCAGATCGCGGGAGTCCACCACCTTTTTCACCGCCTCTTTATCCGATATAAATTTGGCCATTGTCCTGTATAATACTTCAAGGTTATGTTCCCTTGCATCCAAAGAAAGCAGCATCACCAACTGCACCTGTTTGCTCTCCCAAAGGATGGGTTTCTTTAATATTATGACCGCCACAAAGGTCTCATTGCTTATCGGCTGCAGCGGGTGAGGCACGGCAACCAGATTCCCGTATTCCGTGGATGCAATTTTCTCACGTTCATTAACAGACTTAAAGAACTCACCGGGAAGACTATGGAAATGCCTGCTGACCATCCGGTCGAGCTCCTTAAATACGCCCTCCTTAGTATCGGCAGCAAAATCTTTGACAAATAGATCCTTCGTAAAATAGTTACTGAAAAGCTGCTTTGTTACATTGCCGCTTAATTTAACACGTATATCCCGTATATCCTCATCGCTTAAGAAGAATGGAATATTTATAACGGGCACGGGAACATCAATGGAAATGGGAACAGTTGAAAGAATGAAGTCCACATCGGTAAAATCAGTAGACTTTAAGCTGTAAAGATCTATTATGCCAACCACGTTTATGACGTCGGAAAGTTTTTCTTTGAGGTGGTAAAAAACAAGCTGTGAGGTTCCTCTCCCGGTTGCGCAAACCAGAATAACATTCTTTACCGTCTTTAAACTCTGTTCAATGGCATATTCAAAATGTAAGGCCAAATAGCTGATCTCATCTTCGCAGAGCGACAGCCCCGTTCTTTTATATATCGTAAGCCCGGCGATCGTGGCGGCTTCAAAAGCCGCGGTATAATTCATCTTGATCTCATCATGCAGCGGATTTCTTATGATCATATTGAACGAAAGCCTGTTGATCATCGGCATTATATGCATTCCGAGAGAAACATACAAATGCTTGTTCCCTCTGAAGTCAAGCCCAAGTTTTGTATAGACATCATTCATGATCTCATGCAGCAAGTCCTCGATATTTTTAGGAAACACATTTTCATCATGTTTTATAACATAGTCCTTTTCTATCAATTCTTTGCCCATAAGATGCATTGCGATATAGGCGATCTCGCTTTCCGGGAATTTAATATTGACCTTTTCCTCTATTTTGTTCAGCATTTTCTTTGCTATCCCAAACTCTTCGGTATTTTTAAATTTGTCATATACCTCGTCCTCAATGGATATATAGTTATTATTACGGATCCGGTATATGGCAATGGCGATATGAGCCGCTAGGTTTTCAAAAGCTATACCGTATATTTTGATCTTATATTCAAATAAGAAATCTATTATTATGGTCTTTATCTGACCCAATATTTCTTTCAGCTCTTCGATATCAAATCCCTTACCCTTTAGATCCGAGAATATCTCGATGGGATTATGAAAAAAATACTCGGACATGCACAATCTCTTATCTACTTCGTCGCCTTCAAGTTTAATTCCCAAACCCGGTCTATTGATAATCGTAAGATTATACTTTTCGAAGCGTTTCCTTATGACCTTCAGGTTATTTGAAACCGATGCCCTGCCTATATACAACTCATCGGCAAGATCATCCACTTTTAAATAGTCGGTACTCAGCAATAATTGTACAGTCAGATAATCAGTTCTTTCTCTTTCATTGGTCGGAATAGATTTCTCTTCGTTTTGGACGTTGTCTATTTCCCCCAAAAGTTTCTCACATTTCACATCATCATGAATTAATATTCTATATCCCTTGTTAGGTTTTGAGAGCAATTCAATATCATAATAAGTAAGCGCTTTCCTTAAACCTTTAATTTTATTGCGTATCAACCGGCGGCTTATCCCAGTGATTTCAGCCAAATCATAGGATGTTAAATCACTTTTCGTCTCCCTCAGAGCATTAAAGATCTTGATCTGCTTGTCATCCAACGGCATAATATATCCCTCCATAGGTAGTTATGTTTATTATAGTATAAATATTAATGAATAGCTATAATTTAATTTTGCGTTATTTCACATTATGATAAACAGCATTTATTATCATATAAGGATCATATCAAATAACGTTAAACTCAAAGCCTTAAAATGAATGGCACATTGTTGTGCCTCATTTGAGTGATCACCTATTTCTATTTGTTTGTTATAATATTATATATAATCACTTGATATTGTAATATAGTTTGAAAGGATGATTACGATGAAAACGGCAAATGAGATGACTGTTAAGGAGTTGGCGCGGTATATCGATCATGCGGTGCTGAAACCTGAGTTTACTCAGGAAGACGTCCGTAAATACACGCAGGAGGGTATTGATTTGGGTTGTGCCACCGTCTGTATCAATCCTGCTTATCTGGATATGGTGTCAAAAATGGTTGCCGGCACCGATACGGGCCTATGCGTAGTCTGTGACTTCCCCTTTGGTTTATCCACCACGGAATCCAAAGTTATGCAGGCAAAAGAGTATTGCAGCAAATATAAAATTCAGGATTTGGACGTTGTTTCAAACTACGGCCAATTGCGCAGCGGAAATTACGATTTTGTCACTGAGGATATAAAGGAGGTTGTGGATGTCTGCCATCAATACGGCACTAGTGTCAAAGTCATCATCGAGACCGATGCCTTGAATGAAGAGCAGATCAAAGCAGGCACTGAATGCGCCGTTGCAGCCGGAGCCGACTTCGTTAAATCCTCGACCGGTTTCTTTACGGGTGCCGCCAACGTCGGCGCAACTGCGGAAGTAGTAAAGATCATGATGGATGCCGGCAAGGGTAAAATAAAAGTCAAAGGGTCAGGCTGCATCCGCACGCGCGAGCATTTTCTACAATTGATCGATATGGGTATCGACCGCATGGGCATCGGATATCATTCCACTTCGATCGTACTGGGCCTGCAGAAGTAAAGAAGTGAGGCAGAATATGCAAAATAATCTGTTGGTCGCACAGTCGGGAGGGCCGACCGCTGCAATCAATGCGGCATTGACCGGCATATTAAGGGCGGCAAAATCCAGTGGAAAGATCGATCATATTTTCGGCTCGCATCATGGGATCGAAGGGGTACTGAATCATGAACTTCTCAACTTGGATAGTCTGTCGGAAGATCCGGCAGCCCTGCGCGATCTCTTCTATACTCCCGCATCTGCTCTGGGCTCCTGCCGGTATAGGCTGAAAGAGTCCCGGCAAGATCAAGCAACATACGAAAAAATAACCGAGACACTGAGACAAAATCATATTACCTGTTTCATCTACATCGGCGGAAATGATTCTATGGATACCGTTCAGAAAATATCATCATATTTCCGGGAAAATCATGTCGCCGATATTCATATTGTGGGAGTGCCAAAGACCATCGACAACGACCTGATGCAAACGGATCACTGCCCTGGATTTGGATCGGCAGCTAAATTTATTGCGACGGCCTTCAGCGAATTGGAAAGAGACGTATCATCTTACTCTGTTCCCGGAGTATTGATCGTTGAAACGATGGGCAGAGATACCGGCTGGCTTACGGCGGCAGCGTCCCTGGCACGCTTAAACAATAGAAACGGCGGTCCCGATTTTATTTACCTGTGCGAAAGGCCTTTTTCTGTAGATGATTTTATCAGGGACGTCAGGCAGCGATATGAAAAAACATCCAAGGTGATCGCTGCTGTCAGTGAAGGAATAAGGGATCAAAACGGCCTTTACTTATCACAGCAATTTCAGCATGACACCGAGGATAGCTTCGGACACAGATGCATTGCAGGTGCCGGCCGGGTACTTGAGGATTTAGTCAGGCAAGAGATCGGATGCAAAGTACGCTGTATAGAGCTCAATCTCTTACAGCGCTGCGCATCTCATATCGCGAGTCAGACGGATCTTACCGAATCCTACCTGTTGGGACAGAAAGCGGTCCAGTGCGCCCTTGAGGGGCATAGCGGAGAAATGACCTGCCTGATAAGGCAAGGCAATGATCCCTATGAGATCCGGTATTCTTCAGTCCCGGTCTCTCTGGCGGCAAACAAGGAAAAGAAAATACCAAATGAATGGATCGCGCCACAGGGTAATGATGTGACTGACCAAATGATCGATTACTTAAGACCCTTGATCATTGGAGAAGTAAATGTGCAATATAAAAACGGTATGCCCGTACAGAGTCTGTTGTGATTAAATAAATAAAGCAAGGGAGAGGTAATACTTGAACCAATCCCTTGGCTTTTTGTTTTTATTATACCGATACTCTTGATTTATTTATTGTATCCTGCGCTTTAAGACGGAGATTATCCATCTTGTGCTGCCGTAACTTTGGGCGGCGGCAACCGCGTTTACCAGTTCCCACCCCTGGGAGCCCAATTCATTCAGTTCGCTTTGGTATGCACTTTGATCAACTTTACCCCCGAACACTCCCTTGGCATCGGTAAACAACGTCTTATATTCAAACTTCTCCATATACATATCCTCCTTGTTTTTATATATCCCTTCTCAGCAAATCTATAAAACAACAGAGTATACCTCTCAAATCATGCAGGAAAACCATCTTCATTTTATTGTACAACATTCTTCCATATAAGGGAATCATATCTTATCCGGTCGGGAGTAAGCTTGCATTCTTATTTTCTGAATTCCCACACATGAAGGAGTGGCGGTACGAAAAAATAAGCTCATTTGCGCTCAAATACCTTTGAAAAATCGATTGAACATACTGCAGTCCTATAGTAACGCTTTCGGAAATATGCTTTGCTCCATAGGTATACCTCCCACCTTACGAAAATGTGATGAAACATGCGGAGAACAACAAAGTTATGTATACAGGTAAAAAACGAGAAAGGGCAAAAAAATATATTTGGGGAAAAATTCATCGAAATCAGCCAACTTATATTGATTTATGTGTATGGAGTGTCATAATTGGATATAGGATAGTCTGATTAATTGAATATCATAGTAATTATACGAAGTTAAAATAACAAGATACCCAAAATTGATAAGTGGATTAACAGAAAGGGGTAAAAAAATGATTGCCTATCACGATGTTGATGGAGATTCCGGGGTACTTGCCTATAATCTTGGCGTCGATTACATTGACGTACAGTTTAAGAGCACATCGAGGACATATCGTTACTCATATCAAAAAGCTGGTAGGGCTAATGTTGAAACAATGAAAGAACTGGCCAAAAGTGGAAATGGATTGAATTCATTTATCAATAAAAATGTAAAATACCTATATGATTGATAATCTCGCAGGAGAATAATATTATTATGTAGCTAATCCACTTATCCTTCTTTCAATTTGAAATGGTGTAGATTAATTCTCTATATTGAAAGATGTTACAGGTGATAGCAGCGTTAATGAAATTAATTATCATGATGCAGTGCTCCCTTATAAGGTTCATTAATTATTACTAATTATAGGATTGAGGATGATAGAAATGAAAATCTCAAAGATTCATATTTACAATTATCATTCTTTAAGAGACTTCGAGGTCGACCTGAATGATTATTCAATTTTTATAGGCCCAAATGGAGCTGGCAAGTTTTCAGTATTGTATGCATTGGATTGGTTTTTTAATGGTCGTACCTTAGATGCATCTGATATATACGACTATCTGAACGATGAAGGAATGTCTATTCATTCTAGTGAAGAAATTGAAGCTAATCCTGATTTGGATACTGTTCGTGTAACAGTAGCTTTCGATGAGTTATCAACTCGAGATCACGAAATTTTGCAATCGTATGGCAAAGGACAAACTGCAGTTTTTAGTAAGAGTTGGCGCTTAAGTGATAATAAAGAGAAATACGTTGGCAATGCTCTTCAAGGGCCTGGCTTTTCTGATATTCGTTCAATGACTCGTGTGACCGACATACGTCCTGCATATCGGGACAAAAAAGTGGAGATACCAAGTCTACCCGATTTGGGTTTGTCACCATCCAAGGATGAGGTCTTCGCCGCCTTACAATCTTGGGAAGACGATCCAAACAATGCTATACAGTTAGTGCAAATAAATGATGCCGATGCAAGTCATATGTTTGGATTTAACGGGCAAAATGTTCTACAAGAATGTATAACTTTAGTACTAGTACCAGCATCGTGTGATATGACCTCAGATATTACTTCAAATAAGAAAGGCTCAACTCTCAATGCTCTTATAGGAAATTTAATGAATAATGCGAGTGCAGCCGCTAAGCAGACGTGGATACAAAAAAATAAAGGCATAATTGATGAGCTAACAAACGACTATGCAATCAGCAATAAACGCTTCAACAAGGTTACAATCAGACCGCGTAAATGATAGATTGACCCGACTTATTCCATCAGCATCTGTTGAATTTGGCACCACCATTCCGGATTGGATACCTAATCCATCTCCGGAGATAAGCACCAAAATCACTATCGATGGTAGCCAACGAGATATTTCTAAGCAAGGCGATGGCGTACAGCGTGCTGTTATGATTACAATGTTTGAGTCATTAATCCCCGACAAGAAATTCATTGAAGGTACATATACTCCAGAAGAGGGATTAAGTGGTGATGAGGCTAAAGTAAAACTGGATGAAATATTGGAGAAACTACCAGCAATTATAATCTGTATTGAAGAACCAGAAATATATCAGCATCCAGTGCGTGCACGTGCATTTGGAAGAATTCTTTATGGGCTATCCACTCAAGCAAATGCTCAGGTCATAATCGCTACACACAGCCCTTATTTTGTCCAACCAAAACAATTTGAATCAATCAGACGTTTTTCATTAACTGATGGTTATTCTACCAGTAAGTATACTACCATTTCCGGAATAGCCACAAAAAGCTCAATATCGGAGGAAAGAATTAAAAAAATAGTTGAAATGCATTTACCTACTACGTTCTCTGAAGGCTTTTTTTCTGATAAAGTTGCCTTGGTAGAAGGGGGTACAGATAAGGTCGTTTTGGAAGCGATTTCCGAAAAGATGGGTATACCCTTTGATTGCAAGGGAATCTCGATATTAGAGATGTCCGGCAAAGAAGACTTGCAAATACCATATTTAATTCTAGAGTCTTTAGGCACTCCGACATACATTGTTGTCGATGGTGATTCACTAGGTGCAGCAAGGAAATATCCGAATGATCCGGCAAAGCAGAGGAAAGCTGATGCTTCCAAGAAAAACAGTACAGAAAAAGTAATAGCTTGGCTACCTTCCTCAGCTACTCCAATAGTAGGAAAACTGCCATACTCATATCATGATCCTTCTGTTATCACGAACAAATTTACGATTTGGATTGATGATATTGAAAAAGAATTGGAGAAGTGGACAAGCTTTTGTAATGCTTTATCTTCAAATGGTGGTATTTTGCGGGATGATAAAAATCTACAAACCTATCGCCAAGCAGTAGTAGAAGCCAGTTTGGAAGATATACCTAATGCATTGGCAGAGTGTGTCAAAGCGATATCATCTTTTTAATCTATTTGGAGAATTTCCAATATGAATACCATTGAAATTTTATTGCTTATATGAAGGTAATAGAATGGTAGATCAAAAAATTTAGAGAAATATATAGTGTTTAAACTCAATCAAGTAGATAGCAAGCTTCTATTATTTGCTGGCATACATTATATTTTGCAATGCTGGTCACTTGTTGGTAAGAACAGTTATATTTTATTGTCATTGCTCCGAAATTCCTATAAATGCAACAAAAAAGTGGAGCAATAGCTCCATTGATTTACATATATAACTCATATATGAATATTTACAAATAATAAGATAATACCTGGTGCGCCCAGAGGGATTCGAACCCACGACCTCCTGATTCGTAGTCAGTAACTCTATCCAGCTGAGCTATGGGCGCATCTTATAACATTACTACTATAACACAGGATCCGTTTTTTTTCAAGCACACACATTTGACCGGTTATATATTTCCCCTAATTATAATTATCTATCATTCCGGAGGCGGCTTCATATCCTGCCTCGATACCCTCTTTTGATTTGTGGAAGTTATACCATCTTATGTCCTTCACCGAAGGTGTCAGCATAATTACGTTCGGCGCGCGCTGTATACTCTGTTTTTTCGTATTCATTATTTCAAGGGCCTTGACTGTAAAATACAGCGCGTTTTGATGTCTGTCAAGCACTCCCTTGAAATTTTGTGGTATTGCAGCGATCTCCACCTTATCCAGGGCTCCTCGGACATAGCTGTATATTTTACTCAGCGAGGACATTCCGTCAACGTCCGATGATACGTTTACCGCGATTACGTTTTCGGCGCCATTTTGAATGGCGACCTTTATGGGTAAAAAGTCCACCAAGGTCCCGTCGACCAAAATCTTGTCCTCATAGCGTATGGGCGTGAACAGACCCGGTATAGCCATGCTCGCCATTACGGCATTGATGAGATCACCTTCGCCTATTACGATCTTTTCTCCCGTCAGTATATTTGTGGAAACCGTATAAAACGGTAAGTTGAGTTCTTCAAAACTTTGCTTTTTAACCGTCTGCCGCAAAAAATCGCTGATACCTTTCCCCTTTATAAGACCCTGAGAAGAAACGGATATATCCATCAATTCTATGAATTTCCTCATGGTCATGGAGCCTGCAACGGATTCCAGTTCTTCAACTGTGAGACCTGAGGCATACCCCGCGCCGACTATGGCCCCTATGCTGGTACCGACGATCATATCTATTCCTATGCCTGCCTCCTCCAATGCCTTTATGACGCCAATATGGGCATAACCCCTGGCCCCTCCTCCTCCGAGTACAAGTGCCGTTTTTTTATACATCCTCTGCCTCCTGTATATTGTTTATATACATATATATTATTTTTTTGTATTTGTCATAATTGTCCTTTGTTATGCCGGTGCTTTCCAGACATTTTAAAAAGCGTACCGTCACTTTTCTCATCCTGGGTATATATTTCCCCACGGGCAGCGCTCTGTCACTGCCCTCTATGCTGCACAGTACGATAGGCGCTCTTGTCATTCTTGCCAAAAACAATACCCCCTCTTCTATACCGGCATTATCCTCCTGCTTTATTCCGCCTTCGGGGAATATACCTATTATACCACCGGACTCCAGTGTCTTTAAAGCTGCCTTAAGCGCTCCTATATCCCCCTTGTCCTTGTTAAGAGGTATGGCATCCAGTTTATTTATTAATGCTCCTATTATCGGGATGTCAAAGAGATACCGGTTGGCCAGAAAGATGATCTTCCTTTTTGAGCCTGCAAATATGAAAAAGGGATCCAGTGTGCTCCTGTGGTTACTGGCAATAATACAGGCCCCTTCCTTGGGTATATTGTCTTCCCCTTCATATTTTATCCTAAAAAGGATCTTAAAAACCACATGACAAATATGCTTAAAAATTGTATAAAACATTGCCGCCCCTTTATAATCAATTATTATATACATATTTTACAACAAATTGTGAAGAATATATAGTGATCTAAGAAAAAAGGAGGGTTTTTACATGGCGGATAAAGCTAAAGTAATAGGTTCATTCTCGTCGCCGGACGCGGCCGAAAAGGCCATTAGGGATATGCGTTCCAAGGGCCTGACCGACAACGAAATGTCCGTGATCGCAAAGGGTGAAAAGGGACAGGGCAATAATGACAACAGCGGCGGCAACAGTTTGAGCTCCGGCATGACGACGGGAGGAGTGTTGGGTGGAATCACAGGCCTGGCCGCCAGCGCCGGCGCACTGATGATCCCGGGTATCGGCCCCATAGTCGCCCTGGGCCCGTTGGCCGCAACCGTTACCGGCGCCGTGGGCGGAGGTATAGTAGGCAGCCTGGTCGATTGGGGAATCCCGGCGGAGCAGGCACAGCAGTATGAGCAGGACATAAAGTCCGGCGGCGCCATAGTATCCGTAGAGTCCACACGGCAGAAGGTGGATGATGCAGCAAAACAGCTCAGAGCGGAAGGAGCACGGAACATATATGTGAAATAGTGGGTCTTTTAACATCCTGACCCCTTAGCATGCAGACAACTGGCAGGCCGTGACAAATCGTGCAAGGCAAGGCGGCAAGCCTGCAAACAAAGGAGCATACTAAAAACGTATGTGACTGCCATTTGCAGGCGCGGCCAACGCAGCAAGTGAAATTGCAGTGCAAT
This sequence comes from Thermoanaerobacterales bacterium UBA4880, assembly GCA_002399285.1. Taxonomy (GTDB): domain Bacteria; phylum Bacillota; class Thermoanaerobacteria; order Thermoanaerobacterales; family UBA4877; genus UBA4877. The sequence goes on along the minus strand of DHDI01000003.1, from coordinate 36,447 downwards.
TTCACGGTTGCGCTAGATTGGCACGGCCTGGGTGTCTTATAAAGACCCCTTTAATTGAGAGACATACACCAACTCTATATTCATCTTTTTGAGCTCGGGGATCGCATCCAATATCCCCTTGGCCGTTACCGAACCGCCCGCAGGGCCCACATGCCCTATTCCTATGGCATAACCCTTTTTCTCCGATATCTTTGCCAGCTCCAATACCTGCTTGTATACCGCATCCTCGCTTTTGCCGTCTATAAAGAGGTCCCTGTCGTAATGCTCTATTCCCAGTGCCTGCGATACCTCGTCGATGACCGAGTCCTGGGTCGTCTTGCTGTCTATGACATAGAAATTGCGCCGTTTGGCCTCGTCAAGTATGACATACATCATATCGCGGCTGACCGTGATCTTAGAACCCATATGATTATTGAAACCCACCGCATAGGGCACCTGATCAAAGGCCTCGCAGGTCCTCTTAAGGATCTCCTGCGAATCCAGGTCGGACGTGATCGAATCAGGCGGAAGCCAGCTCTTCTTGCCCACAACGGGTTCCATGGGCAGATGGACGATCACCTCGAATCCATTCTCATGCGCCCTTTTGGCATCTTCCGCCGTACAGGGAGAATTCGGCATCACCGCCGCGGTAAGGTGTTCCTTTATCTTGAGGATATCCTCGGTACCGTTCCCGTCATAGCCGAAATCATCGATAACTATAGCTATTTTCCTCGGTTCGGTCCCCTCCTTAAATGCCGGAGCACGTCTGCCAAACAGACAAACGGACAGCACCAGCACAGCGATTACGAAAATGATCGATACCCTTTTTACAATTACCACTGTCATTAATCCTCACCCATATAATCAATATGTATCCGCGGGCGAGATTATGAAATTGTTATGACGCCAGTTCGAGTCCTCTATTATAAGCCTTTAGATTCATGTCCTTAAATTTGGACGGCACCTCGCCGGATATGATCGACTCCCAATCCAGATTATCCAGGCCTATGACCCTTATCAGCGCCCCCAGGAGTACGATATTCTGTACCTTGAGACTGCCCAGGCTGTCGGCCACATCGGCAGCGTCGAATACCACCGTCCTGACCTTGGAACTAAGCTCCTCTATTATGCCCGGCGGATATTCCGCATCGCCCATCATTATGGCAAGCGAGGGCTGCCTATAGTCGTTTATTACCATCATGCCGTCCGGCTTCAGAAAATCGGTATATCTGAGCGCCTCCATCTGCTCGAAAGCCACTATGGCATCCGCCGATCCCCTGCCTATGATCGGGGAATATACCTTTTCTCCGAATCTGACCTGTGTGGATACGCTTCCGCCTCTCTGGGACATGCCGTGTATCTCCGACATCTTAACGTCATATCCTGCGCCGATCAATCCCTTTGTAAGTATGCGGCTGGCGAGGATGGTCCCCTGGCCTCCGACGCCTACCAACAGAATACTCTTTGTATCGCTCATACGGCACACCTCCTACATTATTGTCTCAATGGCGCCGAACTGACACACCTGCTTACAGAGTGTACAGCCGTTGCATTGATTTTCATCTATAGTGATATTGTCGTCCTCATCCCTGTATATGACCGGGCAGCCCAGCTGCAGGCACATGCCGCACTGCATGCAGGTATCGGTGTCGATCCTGCTTCTGCCTTCCGGCTGCTTTTCCCTCTTCAGCAGTGCACAGGGGGCCTTGGCTATTATCACCATGGGTTCTTTCGTATCCATGGCCTCGTCTATGGCTGCCTCCACCTGCTCTAAGTTGAGGGAGTTGACCTCCCTGATCTTCTCTATTCCCAATGCTGCGCATATCTTTGCAAGATCGGCCCGAAAGGTGGGTTCTCTCTTAAGCGTATATCCGGTGCCCGGGTTTTCCTGCTGTCCGGTCATGGCGGTTATCCTGTTATCCAGTATTATGAGCGTGGAACCTCCCTTGTTGTATGCTATGTCTAAAAGGCCCGTCATGCCCGAGTGGAAGAAGGTCGAGTCTCCTATAACGGAAAAGACCTTCTTGTCTATCCCGTGAGTTTCAAAGGCCTTTTGGAAGCCGTGCCCGTTGGACACGCTGGCCCCCATGCATATGGTGGTGTCCATGGCGCTCAGCGGCTGCTGAGAGCCTAGGGTATAGCATCCTATGTCCCCCGTTATGACAGCGTCCTTGGCGGACAGCGCATAGAATACTCCCCTGTGCGGACAGCCGGGGCACAGCAGCGGCGGCCTGGCCACCGGTTTGGTCTCCAGCTTTATGGTCTCCGGCTCCCTGCCGAGAAGGCCCTTGGCCACGATCTCGGGATTGAGCTCGCCCACTGCGGGAATGAGGTCCTTGCCATGGCATTTGATGCCCAGCATCCTGAGGCGCTCCTCAATATACGGCTCCAGCTCTTCCACTACATAGACCTCATCCACCTGGGAAGCAAACTCCCTTACCAGGTCGTCCGGCAGGGGATAGGTCATACCCAGCTTGAGGTACGAGGCATTGTCCCCCATGGCCTCCCTGGCATACTGATAGGCAATGCCGGATGTTATGATGCCTGTCTTCTTATCGCCCCACTCTATTTTGTTGAGCGGCGAGTTTTCACTGTAATCCTTCAGCCTCTTCAGCCGGTCTTCCAGTTTCACCCTCAGGACCTTCGCATTGCCCGGGGTCGTCACATACTTGGGCGCGTTCCGCCTGTATGGCTTTATGGGTACCTCTTCCCTCTGTCCCAATTCCACCAGGCTCTTGCTGTGGGATATCCTAGTGGTCAGCCTGAGTATCACCGGCGTATCAAACCTCTCGGAGATCGAGACCGCTTCGCCGACAAACTCCTTGCACTCCCGGCTGTCCGATGGTTCCAGCATCGGGATCTTTGCGAACTTGGCATAGTACCTGTTGTCCTGTTCATCCTGAGAGCTGTGCATACCGGGATCGTCCGCGGTCACTATGACAAAAGCACCGTTTATCCCCGTATACGCCGATGTGAACATCGGGTCCGCAGCCACGTTCATCCCTACATGCTTCATTGCCGCAAGGCTTCTTGCCCCCGCAAATGCTGCGCCCAAAGCCACCTCCAGCGCCACCTTTTCATTGGGGGCCCACTCGGCATATATCTCCGGACGCAGCGCCATGTTCTCCAGTATCTCCGTACTGGGCGTCCCCGGATACGCCGCGGCCACGCTGATGCCGTATTCGTATGCGCCTCTTGCGACGGCCTCGTTGCCTGTCAATAACTCTTTCATACATAATCACTCCTCAAGATAATTATCATTACGATCGGCCTTACAGCGCCGTTACTTATTGGACGCGATCACGCTGCCCAGAAGGATCGAATTGAATTTATCCTCCGGGGGATCCGCCCGCGATACCAGCAGTATGGGCCTTGATGCGCCCATGACTATACCCGCGCACTGCGCGCCTCCAAAGTACGCCAGGCACTTGCCGATGCCGTTTCCCACCTCGATATACGGCGCCAAAAGGCAGTCCGCATCTCCCGCCACCTGCCCGGCCACGCCCTTGTGCCGCGCCGCTTCTCTGCTTACGGCCAGGTCGAATGCCAGCGGTCCCTCGACGACCGCCCCTTCAAACTCGCCCCTTGCCGACATCTCCGCCAGCTGAGCCGCATCGGCGGTAGCCTTCATCTTGGGGTTAACGATTTCCACAGCGCAGAGCGCGGCTACTTTCAGCGGATCAATGTCCAGCGCCCTGCCGACCGCAGCGGCGTTCTTTATTATTCCCGCCTTTTCTTCAAGGTTCGGACTTATCACCATTCCGCCGTCCGTCACCATTAACAACTTATGATACGAGGGTATATCGTATACCATGACATGAGAGAGCAGGTTTTGCCCCCTGAGGCCGATCTCCTCGTCCAGCACGGCTTTCAAAATATCTGCCGTCCCCAGGATGCCCTTCATCACAAAATCGGCCCGGCCGTCGTGCACCAACTTCACCGCGGTCCGCGCCGCATCTCCCGCCTCCGCCTCGTCTATCACCCCATATTTGCCGATATCAACGCCCATGGCCCGGGCTATGGAACAGATCTTATCCTTGTCGCCAACCAGGTAGGCATCGATTATCCCCATCGAGCGCGCCTGCTCTACAGCAGCAATGACCGCTTCGTCCGCCGCCGCAGCCACTGACAGCACCATCTTACCGGAACTCAAAGCCTTGTCTTTAAGCTGCTCAAAATTTGTTATCAAGGTATCACCACCGACTAAAAAATTATAAAGCTTAAAATTTTTTTGTATAGTATGGTATTCTATACAAAATGTCAATTTCCTTCTTTGTATCGCCAAAAAAATAAGGCCGTCAGGCCTTCAGACCGATGCCAAAATCGCACGATTCGCCACGGCCTGCCAGTTTGTCTAAAAACAGATAATTCCCTCAGCCTGATAAAGCTGATACTGCATTCAGAACATTACAGGCATGTCCGTCTACCTTCACCTTATTAAAGATCTTTCTTATATACCCCTTCCTGTCTATGACGAACGTAGTGCGCTCCATGCCTATGGATTTCTTTCCGTACATGTTTTTCTCCTTGAGCACACCGTAGAGCCCGCATACCTTGCTCTCGCTGTCCGAAAGGAGTCCAAACGGCAGCTCGTACTTGGCGGAAAATTTCTCATGAGACTTAAGACCGTCCCTGCTGACGCCCAGTATCACAGTATCCGCCGCATCAAAATCTCCGAACTGATCCCTGAAGCTTACGGCTTCCCTGCTGCATCCGGCCGTATTGTCCTTGGGATAAAAATAGAGAACCACATTTTTGCCCCTGTACTGCGACAGCGTTATATCACCACTATCGGACGGCAGGGTAAAGTCCGGCGCCTCCATGCCTTCGGTCAACTGCATGAATGATCATCTCCCTTATAGTTCTTACGCTTATATGGACATTATACCCAAAACGCCGGCACACATCAATATATGCTGCATCAGATCCGCTTCGGCAGGCCGATGGTTGACAGGACAACCCCGCTTCACTATAATGGTTATGCATATCGGCAGATCAAAAAATCGGCTTCTTTTTGCAAATAGATCAGTAAAAATGTGGAAAAACTTGTGGAAAATGTTGATAATTTTATTAATTTATAGAAAGGAGTCAAAAAAATGGGAACGATAGTTAAAAATACGCAGGAGATAGAATGGGTGAAAAACCCGGCTCACAGAGACACTTACATAAAGACCATCTTAGATGAGAACGACAACCAAAACATCATCGTCCGTATGGTCAGGATCATGGCAGGCGGCGAGCTTGTTCCGCACACCCATGACAATCAGGAGACGTTCTTTTTCCTCAAGGGAGAGGGCCTGGCCCTTGTGAACGGGCAGCGCATAAGAGCAGAACAAGGTCAGGTGATAAACGCCCCGGCCGGATGCGAACACGGCGTAATAAACGACACGGACAGCGAGATCATACTCTACGCCGTATTTTCACCGATAAAGCAGTCTTAACTTGATCAAGATCACAGACACGGCCCAAAGGACGTCCTTTGGGCCGTGTCTGGTATATATCCATAAAGCACGGCATCTTGCATAGATCTATTGCATAAAAAATGGCTGAGCGTACTCAGCCAAATAATGTAGGTCAGAAATCAGCATACATGACCATTGTCGTTGCAGCAGAATAAGACTATGACCAGCAATATTATGATCCACCAGCTGTTTCCAAAACCAAAGCCGCCGCAACCGCCCTTTTCATCCATCATGATTACCTCCTTATTTTTAATTCACTATATACTATTCATGATGGATGATTCTTGTTAATGTTTTTACCTTACCGGCTGCGCAACGAGCTCCGCACCCTTTTTCATCGCCTCTATGTTGGGCTGTACAAATCTTTTCTTACTGGTGCTTCCCCATACGTGCTCCAGCGCGTTGAAGAGGGACTCCATCTTCACCACTCCGGTCCTCCTGACATATGCGCCCAGCATTATCATGTTGGCCGCCTTCGGATTCCCGATATCGCCTGCTATCTCGTCCGCAGGCACATAGATCGTCTCCACATCGTTCCTGGACGCCTTGACGTCGATCAAGGTGGAATCTATGACAAGGATGCCTTTGGGCACAAGATAACTCTCAAATTTCTCCAAGGACGGCCTGTTCATGACTATCACTCCGGTAGCCTCTGTTATAACGGGAGACCCGATGGGTCCGTCCGATACCAGCACATGGCAGTTAGCCGTGCCTCCGCGCTGTTCCGGGCCGTATGAAGGCATCCACGATACGTTTTTGTCCTCTTCCAGACCGGCATAGGCCAAAAGCTGTCCTATGGTCATGACGCCCTGGCCTCCGAATCCGGCAAGTATGACTCTGTCCTCCATTATTTCACCCCCCATGGTGATTTGAATGTTTCCAGAGGATAGTGCGGGATCATGTTGTCTTTAAGCCAAGTCAAAGCTTCCGTCGGCGAAAGGCCCCAGTTGGTGGGACATGTGGAAAGGACCTCCACTATGGAAAAGCCCTTCTTCTCTATCTGCGTACGGAATGCATCCATCATCGCCTTCTTGGCCTTCCTTATATTGTTAATATCGCATACGGACACCCTGGCCACATATGCGGCGCCCTCCAGGGTCGCAAGCATTTCACAGACCTTGATGGGATAACCGTTGACCTCGGGTTTCCTTCCGTAAGGCGTGGTGGTCGTCACCTGGCCCAGCAGGGTCGTCGGCGCCATTTGTCCGCCGGTCATGCCATATATGCCGTTATTTACAAATATGGCCGTTATATTTTCTCCCCTTGCCGCGGCGTGCACTATCTCCCCCGTACCTATGGCGGCGAGATCGCCGTCTCCCTGATAGGTGAATACCGTCCTGTCGGGAAGCGTCCTCTTGATCCCCGTAGCGACTGCCGGCGCTCTGCCGTGAGCCGCCTCCTGCATGTCACAGTTGAAGTAATTATACGCCATGACCGCGCAGCCGACCGGAGCTACCCCTATGGTATTATCCAGCACGCCGAGTTCGTCAAGGCACTCGGCTACCAGACCGTGTATAATGCCATGGGTGCAGCCGGGACAGTAATGGGTTATGGCATCCGTTATACCCTTCGGTTTCTCATAAACGACCTTAGCCATTACTTAACACCTCCCAGGATGTTCTTTACCTTTGCCAGTATATCTTTGGGCTCGGGTATCATACCGCCGGTTCTTCCGTAAAACTCCACCGGTTTTCTTCCGTTGACCGCTAACCTGACGTCCTCCACCATCTGACCGGTGCTCATTTCAACGGAAATATAGGCCTTTGCCCTGTCCACAGTCTCGTCAAAGGGCTGCTGCGGGAATGGCCACAGCGATATCGGCCTGATAAGGCCCATCTTTATGCCCTCTCTCGCGGCCATATCGATGGTGTTCTTCACTATCCTGGCCGTGGTGCCGTATGCCACCGCTATTATATCCGCATCATCACATTTATACATCTCATATCTGACTTCATTCTTAGTCATGTCGTCATACTTCTTCTTGAGGTCAAGGTTATGCTTTTCCAGATTGACCGGCGACAGGTCCAGAGAGTTGATGACATTCCTCCCCGCATGATGAGCTGTGCCTGTCGTCGCCCATGTCTTAGGCGGCAGGTCTCTGGTCGCCTTTTTGGGCTTATCCAGATCTACTGCTTCCATCATCTGTCCCATCATGCCGTCGGCCATTATCATGACCGGGTTCCTGTACTGATCTGCTATATCAAATGCATCCTGCATGGTGTCTACCATTTCCTGTATGGATTCCGGTGCCATTACCACCATATGATAGTCGCCGTGTCCGCCGCCCTTTGTGGCTTGGAAATAGTCCGACTGGCTGGGCTGTATGCCTCCGAGGCCCGGCCCGCCCCTCATGACGTTGACGATGACCATCGGTATCTCGGAACCCACGATGTATGAAATGCCCTCCTGCATCAGACTTATGCCCGGACTGCTGGAGGTTATGAGCACCCTGGCTCCGGCTCCGCCGGCGCCGTAGACCATATTTATAGCGGATACCTCGCTCTCAGCCTGCAGAAATACGCCGCCGACTTCCGGCAGTCTTTCGGCCATGTATGCAGACACCTCGTTCTGAGGCGTTATCGGATAGCCGAAATAGTATCTTGCGCCGGCCCTTATGGCCGCTTCGCCGAGAGCTTCATTCCCTTTCATCAAAACCTTAGCCATTTAATTTCCCCTCCCGTATTTACAGTCTTTCGACCCTAATAACAAAATCAGGACATGTCATGCCGCAGAAACCGCAGGCTATGCACTTCTCCTTAGAACCTTCCTTGATCCGTGAAAAATGATAGCCTTTGCTGTTAAGCCCGGGCGCAAGCTCTATTATGCTCACCGGGCAGACGTTTACACAAAGCTCGCACCCCTTGCAGCACTCGCTGTCAAAAACAACATTACCTTTTGCAGCCATTGAAAAATCCCTCCTTTATCTCCATGGTGGTTTCATGTATAAATCTATCGGGAAAAGATCGGTCTCCATATCCCCGGGAAGTTCTTCCAAGATATCTCTCCTGCCGGATATGAATTTTATGGGCAGGCCCGTGCGCCGGGATACCTCCCCGGTGACGGCCTGGCCCCTTAAGACATCGTCCACAGTAGTCTCATAGCTCAAATGGGTATTGTTCACAAGATGAGTCACATTGATCCTGGACGCCTTTTCTATATATCTGATGCGCTTTATTATGCCGTCCGCAGTCGACGTGAACGGCCTGTTGATATTCACCACAAATATCATCTCATAGGGTTGGTCTTTAAAATATTTGCTGAACATACCAAGCGCCGTAGCGCCCGCATCATCGCCGCCCAGATCCACCACCGTACACCAGTCCTTATCCTGGAGCACGGTGGTGATCTCCGGCGACAGAGCGGGTATATCGGCATCCATGTACTCCTCATCGGTACATACGATCTTTATGCCATATTTGTTTTTCAATGACACCCTCAGATCCCTCGACCGGAAATACGGATTTACGATGTCCAGGTCCACCAAAGCCACCCTGTCTTCCGTTTCCTTCATACGCATCGCATAATTCAACGCGATCTCCGTCTTTCCGCTGCCGAAATAACCTGTGATCACCGTAAGCCTTTTATAGTCCATTACATCACCTGCCGGTTATTCATAGACTTTGTACTGCTCTTCTCCTCTGAGCACCCTCAATCCGCCCTTGGCGAGAGCCGCTAGCTCGTCCTCTCCCGGATAACACATGATCGGCGCAATAAACCTGACCCTGTCCTTGATCCAGCCTACGAACATTTCATCATGGGCTATGCCGCCTGTAAACACTATGGCGTCCACATGGCCCTTGAGAACTACGGCCATGGCGCCTATCTCCTTTGCCACCTGATATGCCATGGCTTCATAGACCAGTTTCGCCTTTTCGCTGCCTTCCCTTATCATCTTCTGGACTTCCTGAGCGTCGTTCGTACCCAGATAGGCGACGAGGCCGCCTTTGCCCACGACCTTCTTGTGCATTTCCTGCTGCGTATATTTTCCGGAATAGCACAGATCAACGAGCTGCATTACCGGAAGGCCCCCCGTCCTCTCGGGCGAAAACGGTCCCTCGCCGTTAAGCGCGTTATTGACGTCTATCACCTTCCCTCCATGATGGGCGCCTACCGAGATTCCTCCTCCCAGATGCACGACTATGAGGTCGAGGTCTTGATACGGCCTCCCCAGATCATGAGCCGCCTGCCTGGCGATCGCCTTTTGATTCAAGGCATGAAATATACACGCCTTGGGAAGCTCAGGCATGCCCGAGATCCTGGTTATGTCGTCCAATTCGTCCACGACCACCGGGTCCACTATATATGCGGGTATATCCGCCTTCTTTGCTATCTCGGATGCTATGAGTCCGCCCAGATTGGATGCATGTTCGCCCTGCACGCCTACCTTAAGGTCCCCGATCATCCTGTCGTTCACAAGATATGTGCCGCTAGGTATAGGCTTTAACAGGCCGCCCCGCCCGACGACGGCATCCAGCCCGGATACGGGATAGCCCCTGCCGTTCAGCAGTTTCAAAACGGCGTCCTTTCTGAACTCATACTGATCTATTATATGAGGATATTTTGCCAGTTCCTCGGCGCTGTGCCTTATGGTCTCCGTGAAAACCGCATCCTCATTCTTGAAGATCGCCAGCTTTGTGGATGTGGAGCCCGGATTGATCGTAAGTATAGTATACATGTCTTTCACTCTGTTTCCCCCTTCGGTAATGTATAAAATATAAGACATAGCAGGAATTCCCATATAAGGATCCCTGCTATTGGTCATGGGTCAGATCAGAAATTCCGCAAGTGACCTTGTGTATACATTATATCACAATGCGCCGCTATTCCGCACTATTTATCCTATATAGTCGTTCCTCACTCCGGCCAGCAGGTTTATCCTGTTCTCTGCCAGTCTGTCGGCCGCCTTATATGTCGGTATATTCTCCTTCTTGGATATTTCTATGACTTGAGTCACCGCATTATACAGGGACTCTACCTTTGCCGTTGCCTTTTCCTTCCTGTATCCGCCGGGCTCATACTCGGCAGCTACATTGATGACGCCGCCTGCGTTGATTATATAATCCGGTACATAGAGTATGCCCTTCTTCTGCAGCATATCCCCGTGTCTGTCCTCTTTGAGCTGATTGTTTGCGGAACCGCTCACTATCCTGCATTTGAGCTTATCAATCGTGTCGTCGTTTATTATAGCTCCCAGTGCGCAGGGTGCGAATATGTCGCAGTCCGTGCCGAATATCTCGTCGGGCTTCACGGTCTTTGCGCCCAGCTCATTTACCGCTCTCTTTATATTGTCCTCGGATATATCCGTAATGACGAGCTGTGCTCCCGCATTCTTGAGCAGTTTAGCCAGGTTGTAACCCACATTGCCGACGCCCTGTATGGCGACCTTCTTGCCCCTGAGGTCATCGCTGCCATATATCTCCTTGCAGGCAGCCTTGATCCCCTGGAATACTCCCAGCGCGGTAAACGGAGACGGATCGCCGCTGCCCTCGCCGAGACCCGCCACATGCTCGGTCTCCATCCTGATGTATTCCATGTCCTTTACGTTGGTTCCCACATCCTCGGCCGTGACGTACCTGCCGTTCAACGACTCTATAAATCTGCCCAGAGCCCTGAAGAGCGCCTCGGATTTATCTCTCTTGGGATCGCCCATGACGACGGTCTTTGCTCCGCCCATGTTAAGGCCTGCCGCGGCATTCTTATATGTCATGCCCCTTGCCAGCCTTAAGGCATCAGTAACGGCGTCCTCCTCTTTAGCGTATGTCCACATCCTGCATCCTCCCAGAGCCGGCCCCAACGTGGTATCATGTATGGCAATAACTGCCCTTAAGCCTGATGCCTTGTCATGGCAGAAAACCACCTGTTCATAATCATACTTCTCCATGTAACTGAAAAGTTCCATTTATGATGACCTCCTTTTAAAATTTATATCAAGCCTCTCGTGGCATCAGTACATGATACCATTCGGGGCAGATACTCTATTTTGAAGATACCAATGTTGCCAGAACTATGGAGTTTAGCTTTGCTTCGTCGCTGTCCGACCTGGACGTGAGTATTATCGGCGCCTTTGCGCCCATTACTATGCCCGACATCTTAAACCCGGCAAAATCCGTTATCGCCTTATAGAGGACGTTTCCCGCCTCTATATTGGGCGTGAGCAGCATGTCGGCCCTGCCGGCCACTTCGCTTACTATGCCCTTATGTTTCGCCGCATCCATCGAGATGGCATTATCAAGAGCCAGCGGCCCGTCGACCAGTATATCCTTGAACTGCCCCCTGTCGGACATCTTGGCAAGCGCGGCTGCGTCCAACGTGGCCTGCATATCGGGGTTCACGACCTCTACGGCGGCCAGCGCCGCCACCTTAGGCTTCGGTATTCCTATTTTCCTCGCCACTTGGGCAGCGTTCAGTATGATGTCCACCTTGGCCTTGAGGTCGGGATTCATGACCATTGCCGCATCGGACAAGAGCATCAGCCTGTGGGGCTGAGGTACTTCGAATACGGCTACATGGCTCAGCGTCCTGCCTGTGCGAAGGCCTATCTCTTTATTGAGGACTGCCCTCAGGAAGTCTGCGGTACCTATTATGCCCTTCATCAGCGTGTCGGCCTGGCCGCTTGATACCAGCCTTACGGCCTCCCTTGCGGCCTCGTTTTTATCCTCTATGTCAACTACCTCATAATTGCCGGGATCTATGCAGTTCTTACCCGCTATGTCCCTTATCTCCCTGGCGTCGCCTACAAGTATAGCATTGGCAATGCCCAGCTTCCGCGCGTTTTCCACGGCGGCAAGCACGTCGTAATCCTGTGCGCAGGCTACGGCGATATTTCTCTTCTCAGATCCTCTGAGAGTTTCCATCATGTCGTTAAAAGAGTTCAATATCTAACACCTCATCCTCGTATAATTTTGCGGTCTCCTCGCCGTCCAGCACCCTAAGGGCACCCAGGGCGAGGGATCTCATTTCGTCTTCTCCCGGCTCCCGCAATACGGGAGCAATAAACTTCACCCGGTCCTCGATCTCGCTTACCAGCCTGCCGGAGTAGGCACCCCCTCCGGTCAGTACTATGGCGTCCGCTTTTCCTTTCAGTACGGCGGCCATAGAGCCTATTTCCTTTGCCACCTGATATGCCATGGCCGAAAAAACGAGCTGCGCATACTCGTCTCCTCCTTCGATCTTCCTTTCCGCCTCCCTGATGTCGTTTGTACCCAGGTAAGCCGTCATGCCGCCCAGTCCCAAGATCTTCTTCTTCATCTGGGCATGGGTATACTTGCCGGAATAACATAGATCGACCAGATCCATCGCAGCCAGCGAACCGGTCCTCTCGGGTGAAAAGGGACCTCCCTCATTGGCATCGTTCACATCGATCTGCCTGCCGCCCTTCAATGCACCGACGGATATGCCTCCGCCGAGATGGACGACGATGAGATCCAGCTCGCAGAGGGGCCTGGCCATTTTCTGCGCCGTTCTCCTTGCGACCGCCTTTATGTTGAGCGCGTGGGAATGGCTCATCCTGTATATCTCGGGCATGCCGGAGATCCTGGCGATATCGTCGAACTCGTCCACCGCCACCGGGTCCACAATAAAGGAGGGGATACCGGCCCTGTCGGCTATATCCCTCGCCAGCATGCCTCCCAGGTTGGAAGCATGCTCGCCCCCGACCTGAGACTTAAGGTCCCTGACCAGGGTGTCGGTCACCATATAGGTCCCGCCGGGTATCGGCCTCACCATGCCTCCCCTGCCCACGACAGCCGAAAGATCCTCGATGCGGATGTTCTCCTCATTCAGCCACTCCATTATATCGTCCAGCCTCATGCCGAACTGTTCTATGACGCTGCCGAATTGCCTGACCGCATCGGGAGTATAGGATATGGTTTTGGATCTGCAGATTTGCGTGTCCTTAAAGACAGCCGCCTTTGTAGACGTCGAGCCGGGATTTATAACAAGTATAAGGTTCTCCATAAACTCCGCCTTTCGTATCAACTTATGAGTATTACAGGTGTATCGTCTTTATCTTAGCAGCTGCCGCTATCCTCTCTTCCACGAATCTGTCCGCGGCCCTATAGGGAGGTATATCGTCCCTCTTGGCTATCCTGAACACCTCAAGGAGATTGTCGTATATCCTCTCCACCTTGCTGGCCGCCCTAGCCCTGTTGAAGCCCTCCAGTTCATCGGCTACCTGTATGGCCCCTCCGGCATTCACGAGAAAATCCGGCGCGTAGAGTATGCCCATCTCATTGATTTTATCACCGATACATTCCTCTGACAACTGGTTGTTGGCCGAGCCGCATATTATCCTACACCGGAAGCCCTTCACGGTCTGTTCGTTCAGCACCGCTCCCATGGCGCACGGAGACAGTATATCGCACTTCGTTGCCAGTATCTCGTCGGGCGGCACCGCAGTGGCGCCGGAATGTTTTGCCAGAAATGAATTAACGTTTTCCTGTGAGATATCGGAAATGATGACCTTTGCGCCCTTTTCCAAAAGTCTGTTCGCCAGCTTTGAACCGACCTTGCCAACGCCCTGTATAGCAACGGTAAGACCCTTTACATCCGGCTTCCCATATACCTCCATGCAGCACGCCTCTACCGCCCTCATGACTCCATCCGCGGTCAGTATGGACGTATCGCCGCTGCCGCCGTATGACTCGGGCAGACCCACAAAGTAAGGCGATTCGGCCGACGCCCACACAAAATCGTCGGGATATGTACCCACGTCGGTGCCGGTGTTGAACCTGCCGTTCAATGATCCCACAAAACGTCCGAATGCCCTGAACTGCATCTCGGTCTTGTCCTTGGGATCTCCCCATATGACGGCTTTAGAGCCTCCGTTGTTGGAGCCCGATATGGCGTTCTTGTATGTCATGCCCTTGGAAAGCCTCAGAACGTCGTTTAAGGCATCCTCCTCCGTCGCGTACGGATACATCCTGCAGCCGCCCAAAGACGGTCCCAAGGTGGTATCGTGGATAGCTATGATCGACTTAAGACCTGTGGATTTTTCCTGACAGAAAATTACCTCCTCATGTCCTTCCTTTTCCATCCTATCAAAGATACCCATACTATTACCTCCAAAAATTATTACGCCAAAAAAATTAAAGTTTTACAAACTTTATGTGTATACATTCGACAAAAACTTAAAATTTCCTCCTAATTTTCTCCTAAGTATTAAAAAATTTTTGTATGTTCTCCTCATAAGGAGGATATGCTATTCCCCTTTCAGTTATGATACCTTTTATCAGATCTGCCTCCGTTATATCAAAGGCGGGGTTATATACGCCTATGCCTTCGGGTGCGATCCTGCTGCCCATTATCGTGGTGACCTCCTCATGGTTCCTTTCCTCGATGGGTATTTCGCTGCCGTCCCTGAGACTTAAGTCTATGGTGGAGAGCGGCGCCGCTATATAGAAGGGTATGTTGCTGCGATGCGCCAGCACGGCTGCGGAATATGTGCCTATCTTGTTTGCCGTATCGCCGTTGCGGGCGATCCTATCCGCTCCGACTATGACCATATCTATCATGCCCTGCTTCATCGCAAAGCCCGCCATATTATCCGTTATCAGCGTTACGGGTATGCCGTCGTTTTTAAGCTCCCATGCGGTCAGTCTCGCCCCCTGCAGCAGCGGCCTCGTCTCGTCCGCGTACACATGGACCCTCTTGCCGCAGTCATGGGCCGCCCTTATGACGCCCAGCGCGGTGCCGTAGTCGACCGTGGCCAGAGCGCCGGCATTGCAGTGGGTAAGTATGTTGTATCCGTCCTTTACCAGGGTATTGCCGTACTCGCCGATCTTTCTGTTGGTGGCTATGTCCTCTTCGGCCATCTTGTCCGCCTCTCGGAGCAGCGCGGCCTTGCAGGCTTCGGCTCCGTCCGGCCTGGCCGCGTCCGCCGCGCCCCTTGCTCTTTCCAGCGCCCAAAACAGATTCACCGCCGTGGGCCGCGTGCTCCTGAGGATCTCGTAGGAATCGCTCATAGCGCTGTCGATATCGGCATCGCCGCAGTCTTTGATGCCGAGATAGAGTCCGTAGGCGGCCGCTACGCCGATAGCCGGAGCGCCTCTCACCATGAGCGTCTTTATGGCGTGAGCCGCATCGCCGCAGGTATTCAGTTTTACCGTCCTAAGCTCCGACGGCAGCAGCGTCTGATCTATTATTACCAGTGAATCGTCCTCAAACCACAAGGTCCTCAAATCAAAGTCCCCCTCGTTATAATGTAAAAAGTGCGAATTGCATCTTCTATCTGCAGGGATCTGCCCTCCGCATGATATCTATCACCACGTCCTCGGCCGTGCTCATGCCCTCCAGCGAGATCCTGCCCAGATTCTTTATGGTAGTCTCGGCGTCCTTAGCCACAATGCCGTTGTGTTCCGGTATGGATACCCCCTCCATG
>DHDI01000003.1:4432-20531 GCA_002399285.1 Thermoanaerobacterales bacterium UBA4880 | reverse complement strand
CGGTATGGATACCCCCTCCATGGCGAGATAGGCGTTGTCGAAGGCGGCGTCTATGCTTGTCATGAGCTTGAAGGAACAGCCTTCCTTTCCGCCGTCACATATCATCCCGGCCATGTCGCCTATCATGTTGTTTATGGCAAGGCACATCTCCTCATAGCCTCCGCCCATGAGACAGCACAGGGCGCAGGATGTACCGGTCGCGGCGGCTATGGCGCAGCCGCATATAGACGACAGCCTGCCGGAGTACTCCTTGATATACACAGTTATCAGATTTGACAGGGCCAAAGCCTTTAATTCCGCCGCCTCGTCCATATTGTTTTTCCTGCAGTACGCGACGATGGGCAGAAAAGTGACCAGGCCGTGATTGCCCGAACCGGCGCTGCTCATCACCGCTATTCTGCCCCCGGACATCCTGGCGTCACACGCCGCACATGCCAGCATCTTGGCATAGTTCTCCACATTGTCCGGCAGCACGCCCGAGCGCACGCGCTTATCTATGCTCTTTCCTATCCCGGCGCCGCATTCCCCTCCCAGGCCGTACCTGGCGGCGTCTTCGTTTATGTGGACGCCCTCAGAAAGGAAGCCGAGCCTTCGCACGTCCACGGTATCGACAAAATCATATATCTCCCTGAGACTGGACTCTTTAATGCCGTCCCGGTCTGTCCCGGTATCCGGTACGCCCCTATCTTCCTCTATGGTCTCCATTCCGTCCTTTTTCAGGGATACCAGATTGGTATGGCTGCCGCAGAGCACGGCTTCGCCCTCCCCTTCGTCTGCGGTCACCTTTACGTCCACATACAGCGGCGGCACGTCTCTCCTGACGGATATCCTTATCTTCTGGTCCAGCAGGAGTCGCGCTGCTTGCTCCTCGTCACTGCCGCTTATGTCCCTGAACACCTCAAGACCGGCTTCCCTGTCCCCGCCTATGGCACCGAGGGCTGCGGCCAGGCCTATCCCCCTGCCCTTGGCATTGGGTATGCCCACACCCGAGCCGTTCTTAAGCACATTGCGGGAGACGTACACCTCCATCTCCCTTATTTCGCCTCCGGTCACGCTCATGGCCCACGCGGCGGCCAGGCCTACCGCAGCCGGCTCCGTACATCCCAGCGAAGGCACGACCTGTTGCTTTAGGATCGCGATGAAATCCATAAAATCTCCTCCCCCATTTATCGCCATAAAAATAGCGCACAATCGCTGTGCACTTTTACACTTTACCGTATAAGCTTTCCAAGCAGTCCACCTCATCCCGGATACCGCTCACCAATTCGGCAGGCTCCAACGCGACGGCTCCCTTCCCGTAACTCATCACCCATCTCTTGATCTCGTCCAATGTGGAAACCTCCTTCACAAAGAGAATATCCCCGCCGCTCAGCGCTTCTATACTATCCGCCCGGTTTCTGTCATACTCCCTTACCATTCTGGCCGCCTCGCCGGTAAAGCGCACCTTTACGGTATAACGGCCGTCTCCCCTCAGCCTGTCGAAGCTGTATCTCCTGTATTCTTCAAAGTTAAAGTCTTCCGCATACTCGAACCCATCCCCGGTCATTTCGAACTCTCTTATCCTGGACAGCTTAAATTCCCTTATACCCTTGTCGCTGTGGCAGTACCCCACCAAATAATAGCTGCCGTCCCTGAAGTATACAAGATACGGATCGACCAAGCGGCCCGTCACGGCATCGGAGGAATAGGAATAGTACACCATCTTAATGCTGATCTTGTCCTTGGCAGCCTCCTCAAGGCTTTTCAGCAGATCCCTGTCGGTCTTTACGTCGGGCAAAAGATACCCGCTGTCCACCTTAAAAATATCCTCCAGCTGGTCTATGTAATTCCGGCTGATGGGAGGCACGGAATCGATTATCTTCTCTATCAGGGCATATGCGTCGTCGCCCAGCTCAACGTCCTTGAACGGTTCGATAGACCCCTTTAGGAAATACAGGCCCAATAACTCGTTAGCCGTAAATACCACCTTGTCCAAGGTATACTTATTGATAAAATAACGCACCTTCTGCCCGCCGTCCTCCTCATAGACTGGCAGATGAGCCTCGCTCAGAGCATCCATATCCCGCTTCACCGTCCGCACGCTCACATCTTCGCCCATTTGTAAAAATCTCTCTCTTATCTCGCCGGCAGTCAGTCCGTCCTTTTCCTGGGACAGCATGGATATCAGCATGAGATGCCTTTCGATCTCTTTCAAATCCCCGGGCATGATTCCGCCCCCTTAAACATCCAATTCGTTTATCATATCGTAGAGGACCTTCTTTATCCTCTCGTTATTCTCTGCAAAGACCTTTACAACCTCGTCGTTGCTTACCGGTTTGACCTCGGGATGCCCTTCCAATCCGGCATCGTAATCGGTGACTATGGATATATTGGCATAGGCCATGTCCATTTCACGGGCAAGCACACACTCAGGACACTGCGTCATATTGATGACGGTGCCTCCTATGGAAGAATACCACCGGCTCTCCGCCGCTGTGGAAAATCTCGGCCCCTGTATCACCACCATCACTCCGCCGTCATGGACCGTAAGTCCATTGTCGCGGCATGTCCTGACGGCCAGTTCTCTCAATCCCTCATCGTAGGGATCGGCAAAGGTGATGTGGTTCACCTCCGGCCCGTCAAAAAATGTGCATTCCCGGCCCCACGTCCTGTCTATCAATTGATCGGGTACGCAAAAATCGCCCGGCGCCACCTCCGCCTTCAGGCTGCCCGATGCGGTGGGGGCTATTATATACCTCACGCCCAACTGTTTCATCGCATATATATTCGCCCTGTACGGTATACGGTGAGGCGGGTACCTGTGGTCCCTGCCATGCCGCGGTATAAACGCCACACGGCGGCCGTTCACCTCGGCCAGGGCGATACTGTCGCTGGGCCTGCCGTAAGGCGTATCCTCCTCGATCTCCTCCACATTTTCAAGGAATGAATACAGTCCGGTGCCTCCGAAAACTCCGAT
Source organism: Thermoanaerobacterales bacterium UBA4880 (assembly GCA_002399285.1). Classification (GTDB taxonomy): domain Bacteria; phylum Bacillota; class Thermoanaerobacteria; order Thermoanaerobacterales; family UBA4877; genus UBA4877. Next base: position 17,575 of record DHDI01000003.1, on the reverse strand, counting down.
CTCTGCTCTTCTCTCCATATTGATTTACTCCCCTCCAAAGTAATACGCGCCGTATTTAAAAACTTATCTATCTCAATACCTGTACGCTGATCGAGGAAGGCTCGATAGACTTAATGGTGGCGCCCTCCGCATCGGCGCTCAGCGTGCCCGTTATCACCGCATTATAGGTCCCCGGCTCCGTCGGCACCGTCGCCCTGAGCGACACGTCGTCCTTATCCAGACCGTCGAGAATAGCCGACCGGCCCAACAGCACGACCTTCGCCGTGGTAAAATTATAGTTGAGTTTTTGAGGGTCCTGCCCTACGATGGTAAGGTCGTCCACCACCAGTTCCTTTTCCGCCATACGGTCTATATCAAGGTTTACCTTGACCTCGCTGAGATCATCCTTTATAGCAACGTCGTTGGGGATATCGAGCTTTACGTTATATGAAACATTATCCTTCAGCCCGGTCAGATCCACAGGCTTGGTATTTATCTCGTCAATGGCCCCCAATGTATCCTTATCGCCCATTATCGTTACCGTTGCCGGCACGACGTCCGCATTGAAAAGCCTGTACCCTTCTGAAGGCGACCCCGTCGTTGCCAATCTGACGGGTACGTCCTTGGCAAATGAAACGCTTATGGAGGCATACACCTTCTTCGGTTCCACGGTAAGGCCGCTTATAGGCTTGCCTGACGGATCAAGCAGTTTCACATCATATCTGCCGTTCATGCTTTTATTTATTTTATCTATGTTTACTTCTATTACGGCCTTGTCGACCGTATCCATAAGCTTTTCCGGCCCCTTTATCATGACTGCGGCCGGATTGATCTCATATTTCTGCAGGGTAAAGCCGTCCGCCAGGGTACCGTCCTCCGCCAGCTCAACGTCAAAGCTGCGGCCTACGATCCTGTCCACATTTGCGGATATCATCTGCGGACTGACCGATACCAGCTCTATATTGGACGGCAGACCGTCCACCTCGACCGGAAGTTTGGTAAAGCCGGCTCCCTTTATGCTCCGAAGGTCGACGGATACCTTTATCTTGGAAGAATCCAGTTTTAAAATATCATTTCTCCTGGCCTTGACCTTTACATTGACCTCGTTTTGACTCAAGTCCTCCAATATCAGACCCGATCTGTCCAGCACGTCCGCGTTGGTCATCTGTATGGGTATATTGCTGTAGCCATATGTGATCTGCGGATTTTCCTCTCCTATGACGTAGAGCCACAATGTAAATGCTATGAACACACAAACCAATTTAAGCGGCAAGTCCTTGTTCATGACTTCTTCACCCACCTTGTCCAGCTTGGAGCTTTGTTCTCCTTTTGCTTTATAAATATGCTCCTCAAAAGCTCCTTCAACGTCTTAGAATCCAGATACCGTGAAAGCCTGCCGTTCTGCGCAACTGAAATAGTGCCCGTTTCCTCGGAGACTATGACGGCCACCGAATCGGAAGCTTCGGTTATGCCTATACCGGCATGATGCCGCGTGCCCAGCTCTTTGCTCAAATTCGGGTTTTCCGAAAGCGGCAAAAAACACGAGGCAGCCATGATCCTGTCTCCTCGTATTATTACGGCCCCGTCGTGAAGGGGCGTGTTGGGTATGAATATATTGATAAGGAGCTCACTGCTGACGAGCGAGTCCAGCTTTATACCCGTTTCAATGACGTCGTTTAAGCCCATCTCCCTCTCTATCACTATCAATGCGCCTATCTTGGCCCGGGAGAGATAAGCCGCCGCATCGACGACGCCGCCGATCATTTTGTCGCCGTCGTCCTCGTCATTGAGCCAGTTCTTCTTTATAAACTCCCCTCTGCCCAACGTCTCCAATGCCTTCCGGAGCTCCGGCTGAAAGACTATCAAAAGTGCTATGACGCCCACGGTCATGGCGTTCCGCAGTATCCAGTTTATGGTACGAAGTCCCAGCCATTTGCTTGCCCATGTTATGAAGATCAGCACAAAAAGGCCCTTTACCAGCTGTTCCACCCGCGTATTTCTTATAAATGCAAAGACCCTGTAAAGGACATAGGCAATTATTGCCATATCTATGATGTCAGCGATCCTTACCACATGAATGAGATTAATAAAGTCCTGAAGCAATCAATTTCACCCCATCTTACAATCTAAATATATTATATCAAGAAAGCTATGCTTTTGTATTGGTTTTTTTAAAAAAAGCCTTGGGTATTGGAATCTCTTTTATGAAGATTTGATGATACTACACAATATAGTATACTATGGGAATAGATTAATCAACTAAATTTTTATTTTTTTTAATTAAATATAATTTAGATTGCATTTGATTTGCAAATGAGCCGTATATAAAAAAGAAGACCTGAATTTGAAGTTCAGGCCTCAGAGTGCAGACAAACTATCAGACCGTGACAAATCGTGCAAGGCAAGGCGGCAAACCTGCAAACAAGGGAGCATACTTAAACGTATGTGACCGCAATTTGCAGGCGCAGCCAACGCAGCAAGCAAAATTGCTGTGCAATTTCGCGTTTGCGCGAGAATGGCATCGGTCCGGGCCTGAATTTGAAGTTCAGGCCTTCCTAATACCCTCGATGACTTTGGTAAGTTCCGTGATCGACGCCGTCAGACTGTCAAGCTTGGCCTCCACCCTCACCAGCAGATATATGCACAGCGCGGCCGGAAAACCTACGTTGGCGATCTGAGAAATGATCTCATCCATAGCTCTATCCCTTCATTCTATGATAGTTCAATTTCGTCAACGTCCGTGGTAACTATCTTTGCACCGGCTATGCCGGCTATGCCTCCGCCGTTTGCCTTAAATATGTCGGCTGCTACGATGCCGTCCATGCAGTCCTTGATCTCTGCGGGCGTCACGTCATCCTTAACATCGTCTACGCTTACCCTGAAATTCCTTCCCAGGTCGTTTTTGAAGATCATCTGCAGTTCTCTCATGCTTTCACCCCCTTCCATTTATCAAATTTTTAGGCCAATCTTACCGTGTTTACCCTCAGCACCGCGTCGGTGCTGTTGCTGCACATCGCGGCTATTTTGGATGCTGCTCCCAGCAGCTGTTCGTCGGCCGCCTCGGTTTTGACTCCCGAATAACCCACGGTCGCGGTCTTCTTTTTGCCGTTTTCGTCCGTACCCGTCACATATCTGATCTGCAGCCTGGATTCTATCGTTTCGCCCATGATCTCACCCCCTTTCACTCATGTATATAGGGTGATGGGACAATATATAGGTATCAATATAAAACAAAGGGCTCGCCGTCTGCAGTTAATTTGCAGGCAGCGGGCCCTGATTGCCGGTTATAACATCATCTTATCTTGGCTCCTACTTTTTCCAGCTTTCCCTTCATGTCCACATATCCTCTTTCAATATGCTGCACCTCCACCACGTCGGTGCGCCCGTCGGCTACGAGTCCCGCAAGGACCAGCGAAGCGCCGGCTCTGAGATCGGTGGCTCTCACCTCCGCCCCGGTCAGGCTCTCCACGCCCTGCACCACCGCGCTCCTTCCCTCTATCTTTATGTCCGCGCCCATTCTCTTTAGTTCGGGTACATGCTGAAATCTGTTTTCAAAAACCGTCTCTATGATGATGCTGGTGCCGCGCGCCACCGTCAGCATGGACATCATCTGCGGCTGCAGGTCCGTCGGGAATCCGGGATACGGCAAGGTCTTAACGTCCACCGGGCTTATTCCGTTTCTGCCGTCGACTACTATCTCATTGTCACCTATAGAAATTATAATACCGACTTCCGTAAGCTTCGCTATTATGGGTCTCAGGTGTTCTATTTCCACGTTTTTTATGGTGATCCTGCCTCCGGTCATTGCCGCGGCTATCATATAAGTCCCGGCCTCGATCCTGTCCGGTATCACGGTATGCTCGGCGCCCTTTAGCTTTTCCACTCCTTCCACCCTTATGCAGTCGGTTCCCGCTCCTATCACCCTGGCGCCCATTTCGTTGAGAAAGTTGGCCAAATCCACGATCTCGGGTTCTTCCGCGGCATTTTCTATTATCGTGGTTCCCTCCGCCAAGGTGGCTGCCATCATGATATTTTCCGTGGCCCCCACGCTGGGAAAATCCAGATATATCTTGCTTCCTTTGAGTTTTGGAGCAGAAGCCTCTACGAAGCCATGCCCCATCTTGATATCGGCCCCCATGGCGCTGAAGCCTTTGAGATGCAGATCCACCGGCCGGGAACCTATATTGCAGCCGCCGGGAAGCGCCATCCTTATTTTTCCCATTTTCGCCAGCGTCGGCCCCATAATAAGAAAGGAGGCTCTCATTTTACGTACCAGTTCGTACGGAGCCTCGCATCTTACGTTATCCGAGCCTTTTATATACAGGTTGTTGCCCGTCTCTCCTATTTCCAGCCCGATCGAACTTATCACCCGCTCCATCACCAGGACGTCTTCCAGCCGCGGTATATCTTCCAGCAATACCTCGCCGTCTGAGAGTATTGACGCCGCCATTATAGGCAGCACGGCATTTTTTGAACCGCTTACATTTATAACTCCGTCCAGCGGCGGGCTTTTTTCCACAATGAGCCTGTCCATCCACGATCACCCCTCATTTTCTAATAATCCGTCGTTATTACAGGTGAACCCAGCCAGATATATGTCTTTCCATCACTTTCGGAATATCTCATGGCTAAGTCCACATTTATTTTTTCACTGCCGAGCTTAATATATTCACTTATTTTTTCAGTGTAGCCCGTCGCCGTGAACAGATCGTCGTACATTTCGTTTTTATGGTATGAGGCGTTTAAATAGCTCATTATATAGTCCATTTTCTCGTTCATGTCTTTTTCTGCCAGCTGTCCGTCGTAATGCCCCGTAACTATTACCGTGATCTGCAGTTTCTTTGCGCTTAACTTTGCAAAGCAGTCCCCGGCATTTTGATACATGCCGTCGATATCCGCATCTTTATTTTTACCGTAAAGGTTTACGATCAGATAGGATTCATTGCCCGAAGGCAGTTTATAGCTTTGAAGGGATATTACAAAGGGATTTTCGCCGCCGTCGCTCTTGAGTATCACCTGCCGGTATTCGCTTTCGTCCTCGCCGCTTATTTCGTATTGATCCGCAGATGAGCCTATGGAATCGGCCAGGCCGGCCGCGACGCTCTTCATCTCCTCATATTCCATGAAATCGTCGTTTATAAGGCCGAATCCATTCACCTCGGCCGAATCAAAATCGGCGCCCGCCTGCATGACCGCCTCCGCAACTGGCTCCATGGAGGTACGGGTACTGCCTATCTCGGGATATATCAATGCACCGATAAGAATCAATAAAGCCGGTATAAATAACTTCCTCATTTTTCCATCCTCCTAGTATAAATAAGGAGCGGAGGATCCTTTAGATATATAAGGGGGATAATATATCCGAAGTCTTCCGCCCTCTGTAATAGATTATTTACCGCATATGAGGAAATTATACACCGGCGGTCTTTTTTTTATTTTATAGAGGACAAATCCTTAGAACTTGTATGTATTCTGCCCCCAGCCAAAAAATTAATTAACAGGATAATATAAAAAATAAAAAAATGTGGGGGCATCACCCACATTTCTTTTATGCATGGAATTCTTCGGGCACGCGGTCGGCAAATCCAAAATGATTGAGCAGATATCCGGCGATCCTATAGGAGGCGTGCCCGTCTCCGTATGGATTCACGCTGTTGGCCATGGAAAGATATTCCCGGGAGTCCGACAGCAGAAGGGACGACTGCCTGTAGATATCATCCTCATCAATTCCGACCAGCTTGACCGTGCCGGCCGCTATCGCTTCCGGCCTTTCCGTCTCGCGGCGCAAAACCAAGACAGGTTTCCCCAGCGACGGCGCTTCCTCCTGAAGTCCGCCCGAGTCCGTAAGCACCATATAGCACCTGCTGAGCAGGTTATGCATGTCGTCAATGTCCAAGGGATCGATCAAAAGGCATCTTTTAATGCCCCCCAATGTGCCATATACCATGTCCCGTACAACGGGATTCAGATGGACCGGGTAGACGATCAGCGTGTCGGGGTATCTGTCCATCAGCCTTTTTATCGCCCGGCATATGCTCTCCAGCGGCTTTCCCCAGTTTTCTCTCCTATGAGCTTCCACCACGACTACCCTGTCGTTTGCAAAATCTATATCGTTCAAAGCGGACGCCGTAAAATGATAGTCTTCCTTCACCGTATACGGCAGTACGTCGATCACTGTGTTTCCCGTGACATATATGCGGTCCGCATCAATATTCTCTTTTAAAAGATTTTCCTTAGCCCCTGCCGTAGGCGCAAAATGCATGTCTGCCAGCGGAGCGGTGAGCCTTCTGTTCATTTCCTCCGGGTAAGGGAACCATTTGTCGTTTGTGCGCAGTCCCGCCTCCACGTGAGCCACCTTTATCCTGTGATAAAAGGCGGCGAGCGAAGCCGCGAACGTAGTCGTGGTATCGCCGTGCACAAGCACAAGGTCTGGCCTATCCTCCGTGAATACGTCCTCCAAGCCCTTAAGGCTCTTTGTGGTGATGTCGGTCAGGGTCTGTTTCTCCTTCATGATATCCAGATCATGATCGGCGGTTATCTTAAAAATATCCAGCACCTGATCCAGCATCTGTCTGTGCTGGGCAGTTATGCATACCGAGGTCTCAAATTCCTCATTCTTTTTGAGTTCCAGAATGAGCGGAGCCATCTTTATTGCCTCCGGCCTTGTCCCAAAAACAGACATCAGCTTTACCTTATGCATGTATATTTTTCTCCTCGACGGGATTCAATAGCCCCATGCGCTTTGTGCCTATTGCGGCGGCAAGCAGCACAGCCAGCACGAGTATGAACGACCATGGCGGATTGATCTCCGTCACCGCTATGGCCACCATTCCCAAAATTGCACTTATTATATATAGGATGACGACGACCTGCCTCTGCGTAAATCCCATATCCAGCAGCCTATGGTGCAGATGCCCCCGGTCCGGCTGCATTATCGGCATGCCGTTCTTGGCCCTGCGCACTATGGCTATGGCCGTATCGAATATGGGAAGTCCCATGGCGAGCACCGGTATGACTATGGCTATGGCCGTGGCGCCCTTTATCGTGCCCTGTATGGATATGGCGGAGAGTACGAAGCCCAGGAACAGCGAGCCCGTGTCGCCCATAAATATCTTTGCAGGATTGAAGTTATACGGCAGAAAGCCGAGTGCAGATCCTGCCACCATCAGCAGGAGCATCGCGGCTAAAGTCCTGCCGTTCATCAGCGCAGTTATGAACATCGCAGCGGAAGATATGGCGGCGATGCCTGCGGCCAGGCCGTCCAATCCGTCTATAAGGTTGAACGTATTGGTTATCCCAACGACCCAAAATATAGTGGCCGGTATGGAAAGCCAGCTTAAATACATCATACCGCCCATAGGCGTTGTGAGCCATTCTATCCTGAAACCAAACCCCATCAGGACCGCGGCGGCAACTATCTGGCCCGCCATCTTCGTCGCGGCGGACAGGCCCTTCATGTCGTCCGCTATACCCAAAGCCGCTATAATACTGCTTCCCAATAACAGCCCGATCATCTTCTTATCCAACGGCATGAATATAAGGGCCGATACGGTAAAAGCAATGTATATGGCCAATCCTCCCATCCTTGGCGTGGGCCTGGAATGTATTCTCCTGCTCTCACCCGGCATATCGATAGCGCCGAGTTTTACGGCAAGTTTCTTTGCCGCGGGCGTGACCGCATATGCGATTAAAAAGGAGACCATCAATAACAAAAGGTACCTCATATATATCCACCTCATTTGCTAATAAACATCCACCTTTATCCCTGATTGCTTAAAGAGTTCATCCGAAAATTCATCGGGGTAGTCTTCCTTGTAAACAACTCTTATTATACCAGCATTTATGATCATCTTGGTACAGGTAATACATGGTTTATGTGTGCAATAAAGGGTAGATCCCCTTATACTCACCCCATACAGACCGGCCTGTATTATCGCATTCTGCTCTGCGTGAAGCCCCCTGCACAGCTCCTGCCGCTCACCGGAGGGTATGCCCAGCTTTTCCCTCATGCATCCCGCTTCTCCGCAGTGGGCCATACCGGTGGGCGCACCGTTGTACCCGGTGGTAAGTATCCTGTTGTCCTTTACTATGAGGGCTCCTACCTGCCGTCTTATGCAGGTGGACCGGGTCTTCACTATATCCAGTATCTCCATGAAGTAGTCATCCCATGAAGGACGCATGGCGGCGCCTCACTTGGTGCCGAAGAGCCTGTCTCCGGCATCCCCCAGGCCGGGCACTATATAGCCATGCTCATTGAGTCTCTCATCCACGGCCGCCACATATATTTCCACATCTCCATGGTCCTTTGTCACCCTGGCTATACCCTCGGGAGCCGCTATCAGATTCATCAGCATGATGCTGGTAGCCCCTCTGTCCTTCAAAAACCCTATGGCCGCCGAGGCTGTGCCGCCCGTAGCCAGCATGGGGTCCAAAACTATGAGATCCCTGTCGCCTATATCGGTGGGGAGCTTACAGTAGTATTCCACCGGCTCCAATGTATCCGGGTCCCTGTACAGCCCTATATGTCCCACTTTTGCCGTGGGGACCAGCTCCAGTATTCCGTTGACCATCCCCAGGCCGGCCCTCAGTATGGGCACGATACCCAGTTTCTTACCGCTCATCACCTTGCACTTGGCCTTGCCGACCGGCGTCTGTACCTCGGCATCTTCGATCGTCAGGTTTCTGGTGACCTCATAGGCCATGAGCATTGCCACTTCCTCCAGGAGATCCCTGAAATCCTTGGAACCGGTATTTATATCTCTGATAAGCGCCAGCTTATGCTGTATCAGTGGATGATCCACCACATGAACATTTTTACAGTAATCGTACATCAGCATTCCTCCCCATGCAGGTATTTTCTTTCGATCTCGGCTATCTTCTCTATCCTCCTCGCGTGTCTGCCTCCCAGAAACTCGGAGTCCAGCCACTGGTCCACTATCATATCGGCCAGGCCGGGCCCCGTGATCCTTCCGCCTAAACATATGATATTGGCATCATTGTGTTCCTTGGCATACTTGGCGGAAAAGCAGTCCGTCACATGAGCCGCCCTTATGCCTTTCACCTTATTAGCGGCAATGCTGACTCCTATTCCCGTGCCGCAGCACAGTATCCCTCCGTCGAACTGACCCTTTGCCACGGCAAGAGCCACCTTGAGCGCATAATCGGGATAATCCACCGAATCCTCGGAGAACGTACCGTAGTCCTCCGCCTCGAGGCTTCTCTCCGCGAGATGTTTCCTTATGCTCTCCTTAAGAGTAAAACCGCCGTGGTCGCTTCCTATAACCAGTTTCACTGTAAATTCTCCTTTATATTGTAGAATAATCGTGCATGTTTTTCCATAGGTTTCCGGAAAAATTAACTAAATTGTAACAATTGGACTCTGCCCATATCCTGCCGCCTGTCCTCTATCATCTATACTCTATCATCTATACTCTATCATCTATACTCTATCATCTATACTCTATCATCTATCATCTGTAATCTATTATCTTATCTGTGCTCTTTCCGATGAGCCGGTGCAGTCTGCCGAAGGTCCTCACATATACGTCCCTGCCCATGCCCATCGGGTCCTCCACATCTCCTCTTTCACCGGCAAACTCTGCAAGGGTAAACGTCTTACCCTCCGCCTGCGGAAAATATCTGATTATCTCGTCCTTGTGGCGCCGGGACATGGCGAGTATGAGACCGGCGGATTCCACCAGACTTCCGTTTATCATCTTCGACCTATGGTCCCTTATATCGATGCCGTTTTCCCCTGCGACCTCCGCTGCATATGTGGTCACCGGCATGCCGTCTCCTGCAAAGCCGCACGAGTCCGCCTCGACGTCACTTATGCCGCGGCCATCCAGAAGCTTTCGCAGTATGCCCGCAGCCATCGGACTGCGGCAGGTATTGCCCGTACAGACAAAGAGCACCCTCATCTTTCGCTCACCCTTATTATTTTATAGCCCGCAGCTTTCTTCAAGCGGTTCATGATGGCCAGGCCCAGCCCCTCTTCGTCCACCGCCTCCGCATAGGCCCTGTCTATGCCCATATCGTCCAGCTTTCTCAGGGCGGCAAAGAGGTTTTCGGATATGGAGAGCTTGTCCTCTTTCGAACCCAAAGGTATTATCATTATATCATATAATCCCTGCGTTTCATAGCTTGCCAGCACGGCCGCCTTCTTCCCGGCAGCCGCATCCTCCTTTGCCCGCCGGTTTATCTCCCCGGCCACTGCATCCTCGGGGCCCGTCACTATGAATACCTCCGCCTCGGGTGAATAGTGTTTGTATTTCATACCCGGCGCTCTGGCAACAAGGCCCTCGCGCGGCTTTTCCAATACGGCCGGGTCTATCTCTACCTTCCCCAGGACCGACCTTAGGTCTTCCAATGTAATGCCGCCCGGCCGCAACACCGTCGGGGCACTTCCCGTGACGTCGACCACCGTGGACTCCACTCCCACGCCGCACTCACCATCCGCTATTATCACGTCCACCCTGCCGTCCATGTCGTGAATGACGTGCTCCGGACGGGTGGGGCTGGGTTTGCCCGATATGTTGGCGCTGGGCGCGGCCACAGGAACGCCGGCGAGCTCTATGAGCCGCGACGCTATCCTGTGGGAGGGCATCCTTATACCCACCGTATCCAGCCCCGCGGTGACCTCGTCGGGCACCGCAGCAGACCTTTTCATGATTATGGTTATCGGGCCGGGCATGAACGCCTTTATGAGCGCCCTCGCCGCATCGTTTATCTCCGATACCAGCGGAGGTACCCCGTCATAGTTCGCCACATGGGCGATCAGCGGGTTGTCGCTGGGCCGTCCCTTAGCCGCGAATATCTTCTTTACAGCGGCTCCGTCCAACGCATTGGCGCCCAGGCCGTAGACGGTCTCCGTCGGAAATATGACGGTGCCCCCTTCCCGTAAAACCGACGCTGCCCGCGAGAGCAGCCGGTCGTCTATTCTATCCTCATCTATCCTGTAGATCTCGGTCATCTAAAGCATCTCCGTAATTATTATTCCCGCAATTATTCCAATGAGTATCCCGACCGTCGTCACCCTTCCCTTGTGAAGGTCGTTTGCCATGGGAAACATCTCGCCGCAGGTCATGTAAAGCATGCATCCCGCCGCTATGCCCATGCTGAGAGCAATAAGGCGAGGCGAGATCTCGCCCATATAGGCACCTATGAATGCGCCCACCCCTGTGGGTATCCCCGAGAGTATCGTGTAGTACAGCACGTCGAGCCCCCTCATGCCTCCCGCCATGAGCGGCGCGGCCATGGAAAGGCCCTCGGGAAAGTCATGCAGCCCTATCACCAGGGCCATACCCAAACCGACGTTCTGAGAAGCCATAAAGGAAGCGCCTATGGCCAGGCCCTCGGGCAGATTGTGGATGGCTATGGCGGCTCCCATAAGCAGGCCCGTCTTTAAATACTGCGTATCCTGCCCGCCGCTTTGCTGCGGCATTACCTGTTCCATTATCATAACAATGATAACACCAATGACGACCCCTAGCAAGCTATAATAGAGCCCCGATATATCAAAAGCCTCCGGCAAAAGATCAAAGCACACGATGGACAGCATAAGGCCGCCGGAAATCGCTATTGCCATACTCAAAAATATCTTGGACGGATGCTTATAGAAGACCGCCAGCAGTCCGCCCAGCCCCGTTCCGATGACGCCTACGAAAAGTCCCGTCAATGTGATAGATAGAATATCCATGTTAACACCCCATGATAATCTATTCTCATAAGAAACCAATTATTCATGGCAGACGGTCTTTGTGCAGGCAGGACTGACTACGAACCAGGAGGCCGTGGGTTCGGTTTTCTACGTCATGCTTGACCCGTCGGACTTAGATCTCTTTAATCTCCGGTATGACAAAATGCAAAATGCGGAGCCAAGCGTACCCGTGCAGAGGAACATGACCGCCATGCCGCTGCCGTCGCCTGCGCCCACTATAAATTGCAGCATACGCACCGCCGGCGTATCCGACCGCATCAGCGGTTCAAACACATGATCGGCCAAAAATCCGCCGGCAAGAATACCGATGGGGATCGTGCCGAACTGGACCGCATTGCGCACCGAGAAAACACGGCCCTGTAATTCCGCAGGAACGTCGCGGTACAGCAGTACGCGCTGTCCCGCCGTTATAAATGGGATGGGTATGCTGGCAGCTAGACCGGCGGCGCACCAAGCAAATACGTTCCGCCCGATGCCCATCGGCAGGTCGCCGCAAAGAAAGGAGACCGCCGCGCTCCAATACACCATTTTTATCGGGTCGCGCGCTCTTTTATCAAAAATTACCGCCAATCCGCCCGCAATACCCCCAAGTCCCAATACCATGCTGACGATGCCGAGCGCTCCGGCATCGCCGTTGCTCCTAGCCAACAGCATGGGAGGCAGGACATTTTCATAGGTCAGGCGCGAGAAAAAGTTCATTACGGCCATCGTGGCAATGAGGTATAAGAGGACGTCATGCCGCCGCAGAAATCGAAATCCCTCCCCTATGCCGGCAAAAGGTGCAACCTCCGCGCTTTGCCCATGTTCGCACACCGGCTCCGGTATGCGGATATACAGCAATAAGACCGATGACGCGAATAAAAAGGTCACAAAGTCCGTCAAAAATACCATGCCCAGGCCGGCGGCCTCATAGAGCGCCACCGCAAGAATGGGTGAAACAGTAGTGACCAGATTCCCTGCAAACGAGTCCATTCCGCTGACCGCCGCCTGCTTGTCATCAGGCACCAATAAACCGATCGTTACCGATTCGGCGGGAGCCTGAAATGCGTTCATCATGCCTATGACCATATTGATGATATATATATGCCGCAGCTGCAGCCCGCCGGACCGCCACAGGAAAAAGGCGAACAGCGTACATACCGCCGCTGTGGAATCCGAGAGGAGCATGACCTGTTTTTTACCGTGCCTGTCGATCACCGGACCGAAAAAAAGGCTTATCACTATATATGGAACATAGTAACAAAAAGTAAGCAGCGAGACCGACATCGCGGCATGCGTCATGGAATATGCCCATATCGTCAGGGCATAGCTGGACATGGCGCTGCCCATCTGTGAAACGGACTGCGTTGCCCAGAATAAAACAAACGTACGAAAATTATTGTTCTTCATTGGAATTCTCCCTATAGAAATTTTAAAATCGTCTATAAGTACAAAATCCAATGCGG
>DHDI01000003.1:338-4331 GCA_002399285.1 Thermoanaerobacterales bacterium UBA4880 | reverse complement strand
TACAAAATCCAATGCGGGCGATATTCATCCCGTCCTTCGCACAATTCGCCCCTGCATCAGATCCTGTACGAAGGAGAATCATCCATGATGATCAACATGCGGCGCATCAAAAGACTCACCCCCAGTATTACCTTGGTTGTATTCTACCATAGTGCGGCGGTACAGTCCATTTCTATGATGTACTTTGGCAATGATATTTTTGTGCCTTTACTTGTTTCTTTTTCATATGATATACTTAATAAAATCATGAACGCGGCGAGGTGCATTGCAATGGAACATTCGGGAACAAGGACCCTTGAAACGAAGCGGCTTATACTGCGCCGGTTTACGATCGGCGACGCGGAGGATGTGTTTAGAAACTGGGCGGGCGACGATGAAGTCACAAAATACCTCACCTGGCCGCCGCACAAAAACATTGAAGTCACAAAAGCCTATATCATGTCGCTGTTGGAATCTTATCCCCAGCCGAATACATATGACTGGGCAATCGAGTTGAAGGAAATAGGCCGGGCCATCGGTTCGATCTCAGTGGTCCGTCAGGATGAGCCCGCCGGGTGCGTACATGTCGGCTACTGCATAGGCAAACCGTGGTGGAACAAGGGGATAACGTCCGAGGCCTTTAGCGCCGTAATAAGTTACCTTATGGACGAGGTGAAGGTGGACCGCATCGACTCCAGGCATGACCCGAGAAATATCTATTCCGGCAAGGTCATGGAAAAATGCGGGCTTAAATACGAGGGGACCTTTAAGGAATCGGATGAGAACAATCGGGGAATATGCGACGCCGCATGGTATGCCCTGCTTAGAAAAGATTATCTCGCGGCAAAACAAAGCGGCACCGTTTAAAGCCCAATCATAAAAAAACCGAAATACTGCAGAATTACATGTAAGAGCAGAAATAGTTCAATAGAAGGTGAAATTATGAAGATCGGAGCGTTTGCGAAGAAAAATCAGGTCGGCATTGATACGGTCCGGCATTATATAGACCTGGGGCTGATAATCCCGCAGAGGCCGTCCAGTCAATTTGAATTTGATTTACAATGCCAGAGCGACTTCGATGAAATCATTTTTTTCAAATCTCTCGGCTTCACCCTATTGGAGATCAAAAATATTTTTATCATTAAGCGGCTTGGAAAGATGACGTCTTATGAGCAGGATAAATATTATAAAAACATGTTCACGGAAAAATATGAGAGTACAAAAGCAGAAATCAAAAGACTGAGCGGAGAAAAAATGCGCTTGGAGCAAGAGCTTCAGCGGTTGGACACTAAAAGCGAGAATAAGCAGCTCAAAATGGGCATAGGCCTGGCCTGTCTGCAGTATTTCCGCTGCGATATCTGCGGCGGCCCCCTTGTTCTCAATGAAGCTGCAGTAGAGGAAAACATGGTCACGTCAGGCAAACTCAAATGTAAATGCGGAACCGAATATACGATCAAGGACGGCATCCTCTTCGTCGAAGCCGGACATTACAGCAATGATCAACTCCCGGATGTTTTATCCTATATACGGCATACGGATGCGGAGTATCTGGACCACGTCTATAAAACATTGGAATGGGAAGTCCAGAATATCAATTTCTCAGAGCTCTCGGGAAAAATCGTTTTGGAATTGGGAAGCGGAAGCGGTTTCTTTTTAAGACGGATCTATGACGAACTGCCGGAAGACACCGTCTATATAGCCGTTGACTATGACCCCGGAAGACTGTATTTTTTGAAGGATATCCTGGAAAAATCCGACGGCAGAAAAAACATCGTCTTCATCTGCTGTGATTTTACCCGAATGCCGCTGTTGCCCCATTCCATAGATATTATCTGTGATGATTTAGGAACCAGTAATTACAGCTTTGAACACAGTGAGTTTTTATTGGACTTGACGGAACGATATTACAAAGCGGACGCGGCTCTGCTGAGTTCGTATATCATATTTAAGAATTTCAGCCAGGATAGTATGATCCCCACCGACTGCCGGCCAAATTTCCGCATCGGCGCAATAAAGAAGCGGATCGAAGAACGGGGATTCATCAAGCAGGCCGATCATATATCGGATGCGGTCACAAAGGGAGGGATCTATGAAGACTATTTCAGGCAGGATGAAAAAGTAATGACCTACAGTTTCATCG
Organism: Thermoanaerobacterales bacterium UBA4880; assembly: GCA_002399285.1. GTDB lineage: Bacteria > Bacillota > Thermoanaerobacteria > Thermoanaerobacterales > UBA4877 > UBA4877. The sequence continues at coordinate 2,212 of DHDI01000003.1, read as the reverse complement.
GAAAAAGGTCGGGCTGACCCCGCCTTTTTTATTTTTTCACGGTAAATTCGCTTGCCCACATGCTTGACGTTGTGATAACGCCACGGCTTACAATGGCACTGTAACAAGGAGGTGTCATTGTGAGACACACAAAGATCCACCAAAGGGAACTATATAATTTTATAATGTATCTCTCCGGTCATGCCATATCCGCCCTCATGTCTTCCGTCTACACCTTTGCGGTGGGATTGTATGTATTGAAAATGACGGGTTCCGGTCTTTCGTTTGCCCTCACGCTTTCGCTTCAGATCCTGCCGACAGTCCTGATCGGCCCCCTGGCCGGTGTTATCGCAGACAGATTCAATAAAAAGATCATGGTGGTCTTAACGGATACTTTTAACGCAGCCCTTTTTATCACGGTGTTTGCTTTCAGCAGGGACGGGCTCTCCCTCAGCGATATTTATGCGGCAACTCTGCTGCTTTCCATTTCCCAGGCATTATACAGCACCTGCATAGGTTCCGCCGTGCCCAACATCGTATCGAAACGCCGTATCATATCATTAAATTCGATCGAAAAAATCATCGACTCGGCTGCGGCGATCATCGGTCCGGGTTTAGGAGGCATTCTGTATGCCGCGGTCGATATGCGCCTCTTTATCCTTCTGAACGGGATCGCGTTTATACTTTCGACTATAACAGAATGTCTGATCGATTTCCGCCTTTATTATACCCCTGTGCCGCAAACCTTGAAATTACACCTGCGGCAGGACTTGGCAGAAGGAATCCACTATATAGAGGAGACTGATTGGATAAAAAGATCCTCGCTGAATTTCCTGGTCATCAACTTTTTTACCTCACTCTGTTATGCAGTCCCCGTCCCGTATATCTTGAATAATATATTCCACTTATCCTCAAAGGCCTATGGGATCGTTCAATGCTTCATGCCGGTAGGAATGATAATGGGAGCCTTACTTATAAAAAGGATCGCCGATATTCTGCCGTACCATAGACTGATGACTGCCGTGGGATCGTTTTTATCTTTCTGTCTGTTTTTATTCGGAATATTTCCAGCTGCCGTCATTCATCCCGCACCTTATACGGTGGTAGCCTATTATGCGGTTTTTATGGCTTGCTATGGCGTTATCGTTTCTTTGATAGACATCCCGTTCATAAATAATTTGCAGACCAAGGTCCCCGAAAACATCCGGGGACGCTCTCTGAGCATCAGTTTAAGCATAATTAAAATTTTTGCGCCCGTCGGCTATATTTTATCAGGCAGTATGATAGGGACTGTCCCGGCGTTTTACCTGCCTTTATTTGGCGGTGTAGTTCTGTTTATAGTCTATTTGATCACCAATAAGAGGAATTAACTTTAGGATAAAATTTGAATCTTTATGCAATTGCTTGAATTTTGACTAAATTGTCTTGACATTTGCTAAGTCATGTGATATGATTCATTGGTGTAAATTGAATGAATAACTCTGACGAACATGGCATCGCAGATATTGATGCCATAACGTGGCAAGTTCCAAAGAGATCATCAGTTTCATATTGTTTGTTTAATGAATCGGCGCAAGGGAAGGTAATTTGCAATAAGGGAAAACGCTTATGCATACCTTCTCTGTCAATGATCCTATTTGACCGCCGTATTGATTCCCGGATCATCCGGTCATCATACGAAAGTATTGTGCCGGCCTTCCGGTAAAAATACAAGCGGCGGACAAACAATAAAACTATAACTAAGGAGCGCGACACGTTATGGAATTTAAGAAGATCACATTATATGGCAGCGGCTTGATCGGCACGGGATGGCTCACTCAGCTCTTAGTGTGCGATGGCTTTGAAGTGACGGTATATGATATCAAGGATGACATCCTTGAAAAATGCCGCAAGAA
>DHDI01000003.1:0-209 GCA_002399285.1 Thermoanaerobacterales bacterium UBA4880 | reverse complement strand
AAATGCCGCAAGAATACGCTGAATAATCTAAGCCTCTTTGTGAATGAGGGCATCTTTAGTCAGGAGGAAGCTGAAAAGCGGCTGAATAAGGTCCGTTTTACAACGGATAAGACCGAAGCGCTGGCCGATGCGGATTTTATCCAGGAAAGCGTACCGGAGAATCTGGACCTGAAGCGCTCGGTGCTGGCCGATATAGAATCGGTATGCCG
>DHDI01000022.1:2933-28754 GCA_002399285.1 Thermoanaerobacterales bacterium UBA4880 | reverse complement strand
GTCCAGACGACCATGGAAACCATAGGCGGCGTGATGCCAAGAACGCCTAAAATGGCATTGAGTATGAAGAGCAAGCTGAATCCTATGACCCACGGCACGAACATGAGCGGGTTGAGCACGATAGGAAGGCCGTACATCACAGGCTCTGCAATATTGAAAATAGTTCCCGGCAGAGAGAGCTTTCCCAGCACCTTGAACCGCTTGACCTTGCTCATGCAGCAAAGCAGCGCGACCGGGAAAACTGAGCATCTCACATAGAAGTTTATCCACTGCTCGGTAAACATGTATGGGATCGCCTGGTGAGCGGCAAAGGCGTTGATATTGTCCGTGATCATGGTGGTCCAAACAGGCTGCATCACTGAAGATACTATGTTGGAGCCATGCAGGCCGACAAACCACAGCACTCTGTCCAGGAAGAATCCCAAAAACTGGGCTACGGGACCGCTTCCTCCGACGACAAGATATGCGCAGAGTTTATTCAGCAGACCTAAGAAATCAAAATTTGCAAAACCCCTGCCGATAACAGAGCAGACGACGACTACGACGGATACGGGTATCATGCTCGTAAAGGCCGCGGCAATCATCGGGGGTACCGAATCCGGCATCTTGATGGTGATATTTTTGCCGATGAGAATACGATATATCTCCACGGCGAGTATACTGATCAGGATCCCTCCGAAAAGGCTGGGAGATCCGAGAATATAAGCCGGCCAGTCAAAATTCTCACTGAGCTTTGTAAAGTCGATAAAACACAGAAAGGACACAAAGGACAAAACCGCTGAAGCGATCGGGCTTACATTCTTATCCTTTCTATTGTAATACTCGCCGAGAAAATAACCGTTCAAAATGGTAGTAATGAGAGCAAGCAGATTGATCGTCACGAACACTATCTGCAGCAGCCACGGCCGGCAGGGATCCACGACTGCGTTTATCACTTTCACGGCTCCCGGAAGGTTGAGCCCTCCGTCCGGGCCAAACAGACCGCCCAGATTGAGTATCAGGGTTGCCGTCGCCCCTAAGATCATATACGGCATCAGAGTGACGAATGTGCGCTGCAGGGCTTCCAAATATCTGAACTGTGAAAGGCTCAGCAGCGGCGGCGCGACTTTTTCTTCTATAAAACTTGTCATTCGTTCGAGAAATCCGGCACGTTTTGTTTCCTCCATCACTTAACTCCTCCTTTTTTATACTTCTAAATATAAATCCCGAAAGCTTACGATATTTCCGACCCTCCTCATAGATATCGTTTTCTGCACACTCATCCTGCCGATACTATATAGTTGCAATTTCCATGCCAGATAAAATAATTTTTGAGGGGTGAAAATCCCGATATGGCAGGGAAAAATTATAGAGTGTCATTAAAAAAGTGTGCATAACTTCGTGCACACTTTGCACACTCTTTTTGTCCTATGCCGTTTCGGAGGTATTTTCCAAAAACGTGCGGCAGAGATACGCGCACTCATGCCTGCCTATGTCGATATTGCATATACTCTCGATCTCCTTGAGGTGCTGCTTTATTGTCTCCATCTGACTCCCATATATTTTACCGTAATCGTCTATATCTTCAAATGTATTTTCCGTACCTCCCGATGCTATCTTTTCGGCAAGAAAGCACAGATGCATCATTATGCCTATCTTCACGTCGGGCATCAGCCGTATGCCCAGCTCCTCCTCAATGGCATCCACCGCCCGGCCGGACGCTTTGAAGCATTGGCCGCCGTTTATATGACTCAAATATCCGCTGAGCGACGACCTTATATCGTCCAGCGTATTTACCTGGTCGATCATCTGAGCTATGGCATTGCCTGCCCTGCCCGTAAGCAGATCCACCGCGGAAATGAAGGGGATGCCCCCGACGGAACAATCCATGGTGCCCACTATGGCCAATATGTTATAGCTCTCCCTGTACTTTTTGACTGCGTCTATGAAGCGGGACCTGTCGATGAATTCCATGGATATCACGCGTATATCCTCCATGTCCTTGAGGTACTCGTCCTTCAGAAGCCGTTTCAATTCCTCGGCCGCGCCCTTGCCTGTAAAACATGCCGTGATGATTATGTTTTCCGTATGCGCTCTGTCCTGCAGCCTGGCCGGCAGGCTCCTGCAGTTTATTCCGGCGGAGGACCGGTAGATCTCGCGCAGCTCCCTGCCAAGCACCGCCTTATGGCATGCGTCGATGGCCGTGAGGGTGGTGACCATGTCCACGGTCTTGACCTCTATGCCGGTCTCCTCGGATATTATATCACCGAAGTTTTTGAGGGAGCCCATATCCACAAGCAGCAACACCCCTCTGCCCTTATCGGCCTTTATCACATTCTCCTTTACGATACCGTACATCTTTTCGGAATTTAAGCTCAGCGGCATGTCCAGCCCTATGGCATGCTGCGCTCCCACAAGCTCGTTGGTGACCTGGGCCATGCTGCTTGCCGTGGAATTGCCGTGCATGACTATGAGTATGCCTACCTTGCCCTTTTCCTCCGTTTTTTCGCCTTCGTCGTCCTCTACGAAGAACATGGCCAGATAGCCGATCTCGTCCAGCGGGGTCTCTATGTTGAAAGTATTGTCTATTATCCTTGCCGCTTCTATGGCGGTGACGAATTCGTCGGGGTGATTGACGCGTATGAAATTAGTTCTGGGGTTGTATATACGGCTTCCCGATTTTACGCGGTCTATGGTCTTCTGCAGGTGAAGGGCCAAGCCGAAAAATATCCGCTCGTCCATGTACCTTCCCAGCCTCTTCTCCGCCATGTCCAGTATCTCCTCCGTGGTCTCTATCACGTTTTCGCCCGTGATCTTGGATATCTCATCCTTCCTGTACCTGCCCGGCATCTTCTGTATATACTTCCTGAAGTGCTTCTCTATCTCCCCGTTGAGTATCTGGTTCATCTCGTCTTCGCCTATGCCCAGGCCCTTCAATATATCCAGCTTTCTCTCTATGACGTCGTAGAAATATACGTCCCCGTCGTCGGAAACTATGGTGTTGTCTGCCTCACCGTCTGCGGAGAAAAAGAGTATGTCCTGCCCCTCCGGCAGAAGGCTGTCGAACTCGTCCCTGTAGTCATGGACCTTCATGATGGCGCGCTTCACATAGGGCGGAAGGTCGTCCGGCGATATGAACAAATACTCCTTCTTCTGTGATTTCAGGTCCAGGAAGGATTTCGCGCATGCTATCTGTATATCGCTCTTCAGTTGGCCCACATTCCCGGGGCAGTCATACAGCAGGAAGGACATGAACGAATCCCTGTCCGCATAGATGCTGCAGCTGACCCTCCCGGCCTCCTCCCCCAGAAAATCGCTCGCCAGACTGAATCTCTCGGAAAGGCTCCTGTCCCGCAAAGGCGGCAGGTTTATCAGTATGGGTATCCTTCGGGTAAACGTTTTTAGCAGGAAAGAATCGGGTTCCTCGGTGGTAGCGGCAACGATCCTTACTTTGGCGCTTACGGTCTCGTCAGCCGCGCCCAGCGGCCGGAAATAGCCCTTGTCCATATAGGTAAACAGCATCTCCTGTCCCTGAGGAGGCAAACGGTGGATCTCATCTAAGAAGATCATGCCGCCGTCGGCCGCTGCGAAAAGGCCCGGCCTGTCCGCGTCCGCCCCGGTATACGCCCCCTTCCTCACACCGAAGAGCTGCGACAGCAAGAGCTGAGGATTGTCCGCATAGTCGGCGCAGTTGAAATTGACAAATGCCGCATCCGGAGACAAGATGTCCGACTCTATGGCAAACCTGAACATGGCCTCCGCAAACATGGACTTGCCCACCCCGGTCTCTCCCAGTATGAGCGTAGAAAGTCCGTCGGGCGGATAGAGCACCGCAGCCTTGGCCAGCTTGATAGCCGCCTTGAGGCTGTTGTCGGCTCCTATTATCATGTCCAGAGTACTTCCCGGCCCCTCTTGCTTTGCAGGCCCGGCCGCCGCATCTTCTTTCATCGGGCACGGCCGATACAGCACGGGGCGGCCGCCCGTCTTTTCAGCCCTTCCCGTACGGCAAAGCTCGTTCAAATACCTGCTGGCCGTGCTCCTGTCGATATCCGTCTGAGCGCTTATATCCGAGGCCGACGCCCCGTCCCCGTAGTGCCTTACAAACTCCGCCAGCGCGGAGTATACCTCATCCAACCTGTCCATTTTTTATCACCTTATTTCCGTAACATGCGGAATTCCATTACCTATAATATAAGCTAACGTGAAAGGGAAGTAAAGAATTTAAAAAAGAGGCCCGGTAATCAAACCGAGCCCCTTTCGCTCATTATGATATCTACCTAACCCTTCAAACCCCGGCCAAAGATAAAGAAACTTTATATTCCGCATACCAAAGACCACAAAAAATACAATGATGATCACGAGACATCCTTTTGCAGCGGCATATCCGTTGAAAAGCATTGACACATGACCGGCGGCATGCTGTTATATACCATCGTTGATAATTTCTCCGGAGATTCTTCCAATCCGTTATTCAGCCACTCCTTTGTCATATATACCGTACCGGACGTAAACAATCTCACGGAAAAAAGCGTTTCATCCGAAAGTTGTTTAACGCCCAGAGCCTTTCTTATCTGCTCACAGTAATAATTCATACCCATGTCAAATAAAACCTCAAGGAATGAATTCTGGCCTTCGACCTCTGCCGCATGGATAAAATAATTCTTGTTCTGAAGCAGAAACCGGCAGTACTGCAGCAAAAAATGTTTATAGTCATCAATTTCCGGATTGTTGAGGAACATATTTCTAAATTTATCACTGAAAATCAGATTCATCACGTCGTATTTATCCCTGAAATTGCGATAGAAGGTTGCGCGTGAGACTCCGGCTGCCTTGATTATCGCGCTGACCGTAATCTCATCAAAGGCCTGTTCATCCATAAGCTTTCTAAAGGCATCGATTATCTGTTGCTTTGCATCTTTTTTCTCCATAACATGATCTCCCATACAAAAAGTTCAAAATGTTTCGCTCCATGTAATAAGATCATCCAGTTATCCAATAGCCTGATACACAAGCCCGCGTTTATTTGTTTATTAAATGAACCGCTGTTGTTATATTTATATCATAAACCGGTTTGTAATGCAATCGTTTTGCTTACAAATTGAGACTTTTTATCAGGTACAATTATAATAAAAGGGGGTATAAACAATATGGCTGTTGAAATCAAAGTTACAAAAACCGCCGTTTCAAGGATCGATGCCAACCGTTGTGTCAATTGCGGTACCTGCAGCTATTACTGTCCGGTCGGTGCGATCTCAGAAAGGCAGAAGGCGATCTGCCATTTATGTCCGGATTGCACGGAAATGAATGCAATAACTCCGGATAAAGTAATTGAGATGCAAAGCAATGCATGCACGCTTAGTTGTCCCTTAGGCTTAAGTCCGCAAGGCTTCATCGGTTTGCTTAAAGCAGGCCGTGACGAAGAAGCATTCCAACACCTTTGGAATAAAAATCCTCTTCCTGCGGTATGCGGCTATATCTGCCATCACCCGTGCGAGCAAGACTGCAAGCGCGGCACTCTGGTGGACCGTCCGATGGAGATCCGTGCGATCCAGCGTTTCCTCAGTGAGAAATTCATAGATTATGTTCCTGCTCCATATCCGGTCATTTATGACGAGCGTATCGCCATCATCGGAGCCGGTCCAGCAGGCATCACCGCCGCCCACATGCTGTCAAAAAAGGGATACAGGGTGACTGTCTTTGAACAGGGCAGTGAAGCGGGCGGCATGCTGCTGCGCTGCCTGCCTGATTTCAGACTGGATAAGGACATCGTACGTAAAGAAATATCCAGACTTGAGAAAGCCGGAATACGTTTTATTCTCAACGCAAAACTTGACGAAACCTCACTTGATCAATTAAGAAAGGACTATGACAGGATCATTGTCGCAACGGGCAATCCCGTGTCCAAAACGCTTCCGCTGCCCAATAACCGCGCTGAAAACGTATGGACGGCCGTCAATGTTATGGAGAGGGTCAACTCCGGGAAGAGCGTTCACCTTTATGGACACGTCGTTGTGATCGGCGGCGGCAGCGTTGCGGTCGACACTGCCCGCACGGCAGTAAGACTTGGAGCCGAAAAGGTCACCATGATCTGCCTTGAAAGCGGCAAAGCGGTCCCGGCCCACCAGTGGGAACTGGAAGAAGCGTCTGCGGAAGGAATCGACCTTATTGAAGGCATTTCACCCACGCGTATTCTTGGAACTTCTTCCGATATGCGCGGCGTGGAGTATATAAAGATCAAAAATTTGGATCCCAAGACATTCCACTTCGACAAGGTTGAGGGTTCTGATACTGAGCTTGCCGCTGACTTCGTCATTTTTGCCATAGGACAAAAACCCGAGATCAAATGGCCGCGGGACGGCGATCTGATCTTCGCCGGGGATATTGCCGGCGATCAATGCTCCGTTATCGATGCGATGGCCTCCGGACTCTCAGCGGCAATATCGGCTGATAATGAACTTCGCGGCCACAAATATCGGGATTACGAAGTCGAGCGCACCGTAGAAGCGGGCGAGCTTGAATATAAAATATATCCCGCAATGCGTCAAAAGTTGGATTTCGAACCACCGTACACTCTGGATGCCGAAACGAGAAAGAAGAGTTTTGAGACCGTTGAAAAGACCTTCGCTCCGGATAAAGCAGAGCTGGAAACATGGCGCTGTATGCAATGCGGTTATCACTATATAGATCCCGAGGTATGCATCGGCTGCGGCGTATGCATGAAAGTTTGTCCCAAGGGCGATGTTATTTCAATGGTTGCATATCCTCAAAATGGAAGGGAGGAACAATAAATGACCGATATGAAAAAAAGACAGGTCATAGTTGTTGGCGGAGGGATAGGCGGATCATCCGCCGCTTTCCACATGAAGCAGCTTGGCATAGATGTGCTTATGCTTGAGAAGGACCAGTTCCCACGCGATAAGCCCTGCGGTGACGGCGTGATACCCGCCGTATTTCCCGTACTCCGGAATATGGGAGTGTACGATCAGGTCGTAGCGGAAGGCTACCCCAGCGGATATATACGTCTTTACGCTCCCGACGACACCTATTTCAGAATGTCCAATACGACCACTCTTGAGGGCGAGGAGGCCCCAATGTACTGCATTCCCCGCTATAGATTTGATGATATGGTCAATAAGGCTGCCGTAAATGCAGGTGTCGATTATCTTGAAAACTTTGAAGTCACGGAGATCCTGATGGAACGCGGGCAGGCCAAAGGCATCCGCGGCATTCATAACGGCAAGGCTGTTGAAATAGAAAGTGACATGGTCGTCCTGGCAAGCGGTTCCCATTCGATGGTGGCCCGCCAGATGGGTTTCTACGAGGAGAATCCGGACTATGTATTCTATGGACTCCGCGGTTACTTTAATGATATTGAAGGTTTGGAAGACGTTGAGTTCTATTATCCGGATAAATTTCTTCCGACCGGGTACATCTGGCTGTTTCCAACAGGCAAAACCTCGGCAAACGTCGGCGTTTTCATTACGGAAAGCGCTCTTAAGAAAACCGGCATGACAAGCGAAGAGCTGCTATGGGAGTGGATCGGCAATACCCATATGGGACACAAACGTCTCGGGCACGCTAAACTCATTGGCAAGCTCAAAGGCTGGAGATTACCCTCGGGTAAGAGAAAGCCGATTTACGCAGGCGGAGTCATGGCAGTCGGCGATGCGGGAAATATGATCGAGCAATACGGCGGAGGGGGCATTCCTCAGGCTATGGTCGCCGGGACCATCGCGGCTCAGACAGCGAAAAATGCGATCCAGGCCAATGATTTTTCGAAAGCTTTCATGAAGAATTATAGCGACGCTGTCGACCAGGCCTTTTCCGCAACTTATATCGGCATGGAGGCGTTACGGCAATATGCGTTCGGCACACCTGAGCAGCTCAAAAATACGATCAATTGGATGAATGAGCATGAAGCCGAAGACGCAAGCATGCAAGATTATTTGTTCAAAGGCCTGAAATTGGATCCGACAAAACTTGCCGGCCAGATGATGAGTCATTTTTAATACCTTGACGACTTATTTATTTTAGAGCTTTAGAAAATATATGCTGTCAAAGATGAAGCCGTATCTCGCTCAAAAAGATACGGCTTCTTTAACTGAAAGTGCTTGTTGATCTTAGTATCCGCCGGTAAAAACATGGATCTGTAATACCTCTCAGATGGATAATATAGTTAGCTATAGTAATATAGATTTGGCAGATAATATGGATGTTTGTCACAGCATTTTATGCACCGGCATAACCTTATGATATAATAAACTATACTACTATTTGGAAGGGGTGCGCATATGATTCCACTGAGAGATGAGCTTTACAGCAGGAGAAAGCCCTATATTACTGTGGCGCTTATAGTTTTAAATACCCTGATATATCTGTACTCTGCACTCTCCCCCAATGTGCAGTTCAATGAGTTTATATACAGGTACGGGCTGATACCGGCGCAATTCGGCCAGATTTTTGCCGGAAAGGTTCCCTTTTCTGCGAGCGGCCTCTATCCTTTTGTCACAAGCATGTTTCTGCATGGGGGACTGTTCCATCTGTTAAGCAATATGTGGGTACTGTGGCTGTTCGGCGACAATGTGGAAGACCGCATGGGCCATGGCAGGTTCCTGATATTCTACCTGCTAAGCGGCATCGTGGCGGGAATAATCCATTTTGCCTTTAACCCCATGTCCCCTTACCCCACAGTGGGTGCGTCGGGGGCGATAGCCGGGGTGATGGGCGCATACTTTATGTATTTCCCAAGAGCCAGAATTTTGACCTTGGTCCCGCCGATATTCTTTATACCGCTCATCATCCACATACCCGCCGTCGTGTATCTGCCGATCTGGTTTTTGACCCAGCTCTACTCGGGAGCCGGCCAGGCCCTGGCCGGAGGTGGAGCCGTCTCCGGTGTGGCATGGTGGGCCCATGTAGGTGGATTCCTGTTCGGAATGTTGTTCCGGGAGGTATTTGAAGATAAAAATTATTATTGGCGGGGTTATTAACTCTGTTCTCTAAATATTTTATGGCTGAACTCTGCACAGGCCCCGCCGGACCGTGCATTATATATTTTGGCGTATCCGCCCAGCTGCCCGGCCAGCTGTTTGACTATATAGAGGCCAAGGCCGGAGTGTCCGCCGCCGCTTGTCCGGGACTGGTCGCCCCGGTAGAATCTGCTTAAGGCCCTGTCTAAATCCCTTTTGTTGAAACCGCAGCCGGTATCACAGATCTTATAAACCGCCTCATCCTCCTTTACTTCAAGCGAGATGCCTATCCTGCCGCCTGCCGGGGTGTACTCAAGGCTGTTGGATACGATGTTGTCAAGTATGCGCTCCAGCCTGTCCGCATCGACAGTCATAGGGGTCTCTACATCCCCATGCGTCTTTAATGTGATCTCTATGTCTTTCGGCTTGGCCCGGCCTTCATATTCATACATCTTTTTTCTAAGAAACTCGCCCGGTTTGATGCTCACAAGATTCAGCCGGGCATCCTGCCGCTCCAGGTCGGATGTATACTGCATCTGCTGCACAAGAGAAGAACTTCTCTCCGCATTCTCCTTTATCACGGCAAGATATCTTCCCAATCTTTCACCGCTTATCCTTTCATCATCAAGCAGCGCCTCCGAATATACCCTTATGACGGAGAGCGGCGATTTAAGATCGTGCGCCAGCGCCTCCACCATTTCCACCCTTTCCTGTTCCATCCTCCACTGTGCGGAAAGAGACCGTGCCAGCTCCTCCTTCATTTCGCTAAAAGCGCTGCATAATCTGCCCAGTTCATTGTTCGAGTGATAATCAATATCAAAATCCAGGTCCCTTTGTTTTATTTTGTGCGAGGCCTCCGTCAGCATATTGAGCGGCTTATTAATATTTCCTGCAAATCTCTTGGAAAATATCTGAGTAAATACAATGATATAGACAAAAGGAGAGAGCAATACAATGGTAAAAATCAGCTTTATCCATCCGCCGTTTCCCTTAGGATAGGTGGGCTTCAACTGATATGACAGAACAACGGCCCCCTTAATATCCCCGTTGTCATCAATAACGGGAGCGGTATAGATATAGCGGCCCTGTCTTCTTAATGTCTTATTGAGATTATTATAGAGCTGCCCCTTACTGCTAAAGATCTTTTCCCTATTAGTACCGTAAAGCACATTGCATTTATTATCAAGCACCTGATAGGGCATGCCCTCCCCGCCTATGGCGTTTTTTAATCCCTCTTCCCCCTCCCTTAAGAGCAGGCGGGCGTTCTCCCTTCGGATATAACTTTCTACTTCGGGTATTCTGTTTTCGTAATAGTTTGCAGGATATATTCTCCCGTACTCAAGCCTGCCGTATAAGACAGCGGCAAAAAGGTAGGTAGCAGTCGTGGCAAGGATGCTGACAGCGATTATCCTTATAAAGGTAAGGCGAAACTGGGTTACCAGAGGGCGGTCTTCCATTTTGGTTTTATTCTTCCTCAAATTCTGTTCCATTTGTATCCGATCCCCCAGACCGTGGTGATATAATCGGCGGAGGACTCGGCAGCGGCAAACTTCGACCTGATCTTCTTTATATGCTCCACGACCGTCGAAGAATCCCCTTCCGAATCATATCCCCAGATATCCTCATATATCTGCTCCCGTGAAAACACCTGTCCCGCATGCAGCGAAAGCAGCTCTACTATATCGTACTCCCTCCTGGTAAGAGCTATATCCTCTCCATTTATGCTTACAGTACGTCCTTTGATATCCATGCCTAGATTTCCGAAGTACAGCCGGGTGCGTTTGTGCTGAGCATTTATATACTGCGAGCGCTTTTCCCGCCGCAGGTTGGCCTCTATCCGTGCCATGAGTTCTTTAAGACCGAAGGGTTTGACGATATAATCGTCCCCTCCCATCGACAGGCCTTTTATTTTATCGGTCTCAGACTGCTTTGCGCTCAAAAATATAATGGGGCAAAACACGTCGTCCCGGACAGCGCGGCAGACTTCAAAGCCATTGGTGCCGGGCATCATTATGTCCAGTATAATGAGATCGGGCTGCTCTTTGGCAAGCTCAATTCCCTTCCTGCCGTCGTATGCCGTGAGTACCTCATGGCCCCACGCCTCAAGCTCATCTTTTAAGAGCATCACCAGATCCCTTTCATCATCTATTATAAGTATCCTGCTCAATATATCACCTCCGGCGGGTATAAGACACTATTTATTCATAGTATCTTCTGCCTTCCCAATGTTCAAACCAAATTATGCCGCCTATCAAAACAGCCGCAAGGCATATGCCTGATGCCAAAAGGCCCATTGCGATCTGCCTGTTTATAAACCTATACATATACAAGACATCAACGGGCGGCAGCTTGGCACGAACTAAAGGAACCCCGGGAAGCTCCGCCAGTCTCACCGGCCAGGCCCATGGTATAAACTGCCACACCTTGTCGCCCAGGCCTGTCGCCATCAAAGCGGCCAGCAGCAGTCCGCCGATGCTTATCCCTATGGATGCTCCCATTCCCCAGGCCCAGCTCACCCACAGGCAGATGGCCAGCAGCGGAATGGTTGCCATTATAGTCAGTATTGCAGACTTTAGATATATAGGCCACACAATAGAAAAACCAAGTATCAGTTTGAGTCCCACGGCAAAAACAGTCACTGCAATTGCGGTGCTGATCGTCATAAGTATAACCGAAAAGATAAATTTACCCAAATACAGCTTATTCCGTCTGACCTTGCTGCTTAAGATCCCGCCAAAACTGCCTGCAAGCTCCTCCTGATGTATTAAAAACCCGGAGAGGATGCCCGCGCCCAACGGAACAACAGAGGCCGTCCAGGCTTCAAAAAATATGCGAAAGGCTGGCAGCTGTGTGTTGTCATTCACCCCCCTGGGTGTAATATACCATATTAGAACAGCATCAAATAACAGCGGGATAAAAAACACGATTCCCCTTATGGCGCTGCGCTTTGTCTTCAGCCATTCTGCTGATAATACCCTCATCATTTTACCTCCTTCCCGCTAAACCAGAGAGCGGTCACCGCTGTAATCACAATAAATGCTGCAAGAGACAAAGCCAAACCTATCGGCAGCACCGAGGGGTCCCAAAGCGGACTGGATTTTGTAAGCAGTGTGCCGTTGGGATGCACACCGATTACGGGACACATCATTCTTGTGCCCCAGCTCCATGGGTTAACAAACCAATAGGATTTTTGTGCAGCAAACACACCCGACATCATGCCCGTAAAACCCACCGCCATGCTGGAAAACATACCCTTCCATGCGGCAGCACACAGCTGAATGGGAATAAGCGGCAGGGACGCCACCCATAATACAAGGCATGCCGATATTATCTTGCCCCACGGAACGCCGCCCTTTGCCGTAATAAGACCGGCCAGCGCCGTGGAAACCAAGAGTACTGCGGCTGCGGTAAAGCTGTATATCGCCATGGCCGCCGCCTTGCTCGCCCATATATAGGCAGGCGGTATATTACGGCTGCGCAGTCCGCGGTAGCCGCCCGCCTTTCTCTCCTGCGAATCTGCCAAAACCGCAGACAGGGCCACGCCAAGAGGCAGGAAGATCACCGGCCACCAATTAAACACCAGGCTGGTGATAAGCTGCCACGGCCGGAAGTAACCGGCGGGCATGAAAAACTTCTGCAGCGAGGCCTGGAGCACAAAGAAGAGCGGAGCTATCACCGTGAGCTTTTGCATAAGCGTCCTTCTGTATTTTATAAGCTCGGACTCCAGAATACTCATAGACTGTCACCGCCCTTTATGACGTCCATAAATAGCTTTTCAAGGTCGCACCCGGGGTCGGCCCGGCCCTGATAAAGAAGTTTTCCCTTATTAATGATGCCAATGGTGTCCGCCACCTGCGCCACCTCTGTTAAAATGTGACTGGACAGGATCACCGTCATTCCTCTCTGCGGAAAAGAGGAAATTAATTCTCTAAGCTCCTGTATGCCGACAGGATCAAGCCCATTGGCGGGCTCATCCAAAATAAGCAGCTCGGGATCATCTAAAAGCGCAATGGCTATCCCCAGCCGCTGCTTCATGCCCATGGAAAACTGCGAAGCCAGTTTCCTCCCGGTATCTGTCAAGTCAACCGTTTCAAGGACTTCTTGGATCTTATCCTTGGGTATACCCAGGAGCTTGGTATGAACCATGAGATTTTCCTCCGCCGTAAGGTTTCCGTATAAAGCAGGCGATTCAATAAGAGAACCGATCTTTGACAAATCCTCCCTCTTAAACGGTTCACCGTTAAAGAATATCCTGCCGCTTGTAGGGCGCAGCAGCCCCACGATCATCTTGAGCGTGGTCGACTTCCCCGCGCCGTTCGGCCCGAGAAAACCGTAAACGCTGTTTCGCCTTATCTTAAGCGATACGTCTTTCACTGCGGCCTGGCCGCCAAAACTCTTCGACAAACACGATGTTTCAAGGATGAAATCACTCATCTCTATTCTTCCCTTCATAATAATGTTAAGTTAGCCTATAAACAATATTAATAGGGAAAAATAAAGATTTTATAAAGGCACAAAAAATAAACTACCGCCGGTATTTACTGCCGGGGTAGTTCGCTTAGCTGCACATTATCCGCCGCCGATTCCCTCTGGTAATTCATCAGCAGGCCGATAGACAAAAATGCCGCGGCCAGAGACACAAGAGGCATATTGAGCCAGATCCCTTTGAGTTCCAAGGGTTTAAGGGCAAAGATAAAGATAACGGGCAAAACAAAAGCCATGGAAAAAGATATTATTGTCGCATAGCCGGCCTTGCCGATCGCCGACATATAACTCTGCACCGCTATGGATATCCAGCGCGACAGATAAGTACAGGCGAACAAAGAGAGCGCCCCCAGCGACATGTTTATAACCGCCGCATCCTGTGCTTGCACAAATGTACCGACCACGTATTTCCTTGCAAAGAACATGACGGCAGCCATTGAAACGGATAGAATCCCACAGGCAGCAAAACATCTGCGTTCAATTGCTTCCACGCGATCATAGTTCTTCGCACCGTAATTATATCCCACAGCAGGCTGGAGAGAGTCACAGAATCCATAAAGCGCAGGCTGCACAAGGCCGTCGACATACATCAGCACCCCATAGGCGGAGACCGCCGTGGCCCCGCCCAGGCGCAGCAGAAATATGTTTATGATTATGGATGTAACACGCCCCGCTATATTATCAAGAAATACGGGGGAACCGTTTTTGATGATCGTAAACAGCACATCCCCGTCCATCTTAGGCCTGGTAAATCGAAGCTGCAGTTTGCCAAGAAAGAAAGGCATAAAGGCAATGATCACGCAGACAAACATTCCAGCACATTCTGCAAACGCGGCGCTCCAAATCCCAAAATGGAAAACAGACAAAAACAGATACTCCAAAACAATACCGATCACCGACATCAAAACATTGACAATCATACTGTACCTTATTTTTCCGCAGATACGCAGATAGTTGTCAACGGCAAATATGATGGTGGTAAAGGGCGAGCACGCGGCATAAACGCGCAGATATTGAGAGGCCATTGCCACAAGCTCCTCATCGGCCCCCATCATCCTGACAAAATCCTCGGCAAAAAAATATATTATTGCGCCCAAAGTAATACCTGCACCAATAATCATAAGGCACGCGCTTGTAAAAATATTGCTCGCGCCTTTTTCATCCTTCTGACCTAACTTGATCGCTATCGGTACCGATGAGCCGACGCCTATAAGGTCGGCTAATGAAAAATTGAGAATGACAAGAGGAACGGCAAGATTTACCGCTGCAAAAGCATCGGAGCCCAAAATCTGTCCAACGAAGGCACCGTCGATGATCTGATAAAGCGACGATACGACCATTCCAATGATGCCGGGTATCGTAACGATTACAAACAGCCTCGAAAGCGGTGTCTTCCCAAATAAAACCCTGTAATTCATATATACACCTTCAATAATATTTATTTAAAAAAACGGATAAGAAATCCGGGCGCACCCAGCATCTTATCCGGTACATTCATTGCGATGAAATACCCTCCGATGATCGGCGGTTATGTATCTCTCAATAGGTCTACCTTTTCCGACTTAAGCATCTCCATGAATTTGCGGCTGCTTTCGATCATCGCGATGCGCTCCGTATCGCTCATTTCTTGCAGTGAAAGCCACTCGGCCTTAAAGACAACGGCAATATTCTCATCGGCAAACCGGACGCCCTTTTCGGTGAGAGATATATATTTGCTGTGTTTGCCGTCCTTTGCCGCGGTCAGCGTTATATACCCGTTCCTCTCCAGGCCCTTGAGGGCGGAATTGACGGTCTGTTTGCTCATTGCCCATTGGCTGCTGATCTCCCTTTGAGTGCACTTCCCGTTTGCCTCGTATATGGAATACATAAGCCAGAATGCGCTGTCGGACAAGCCGCTGCGTTTGGCAAACTCTCCGTATATGGCATCGGTCTCCTTGTAGATGGCATTAAGTTCCCGTAACTGCCTGCGTGTTTCTTCATAAATCATTGCTGATCCTCCAAAAGTCCGAAATCGGACTACTATTATAATTATACCAATTTTATATAATGTTGTCAAGAGCAGCGAGCATTAAATATTCATTTTTTTGATAAAAAAACCTCTATTGAAAAAATGACTTCCGCCCTATATCCTAACGGCAGGGTGGAAGTCAGTCATACAAAAATTATATTTTATTATTTTAGTATTCGAATTGGCGGTAGTAACGTCTGAAACTCAAGCTGTGGCCCGTATTGAGTTCATAATGAGCCGTGAGTCTTTCGGTAAGTATAGCCGTAATTATCATAGGCGTGGCGATCACCCTAAATTCATCATCAATATCCGTCAATTGGAATTCCCTTGTATCAAAAACCTCCAGTTTATCGGTAAATCTCTTGGCAAAGCGTTCTACGCGCTCATCCAACGGGCGATATTCATCTTCACCCATTATCAAGAACACCGGCAGATCCTTTTCGACAAGCTCCAACGCCCCATGGAAGAAGTCTGCAGACTTGACCGGCCTGGTCCTTTTCCACTGCATCTCTTCCAGGATACACATGGAAAATAAATAAGTTTCACCCCATAACATACCGGAACCTACGAGCATAGTATACGGTTCTTTACTGTACTTTTCAGCAATCTCCACTGCTCTCGGTTCGAACTCCTCCCGAATTCTGACCAGATTGGCATGTAGGTTTTTCATCTGATCCGCCCATCTGTCATATTGCGGAAAATACCCTAAGTTCTTATATAGGCGCAGCATCAGCATAAAGTAGAGCAAATATGAATCCTCGCAGTCGCCGCACGGGTTATATATAGCTTTGGTCAGCAATTTTGCCAAGGGTGTGGTCTCATCTTTCGTAAAACCGTATATATTGATCCCCTTATTTATGCATAACTTACAAGCCTCCAAAATTTCTTTTGTATTGCCCGTAGCTGATGATGTCAGGACCAAAGAATCCTTGGATAGATAATGCAGGTTTTGTTTTACCAGGAATTCCCCAGCATTTTCAAGATAAATGGGAAAATCGCTTAAGTGTCTGCAATATTCCACTACCGGGTACCATTCGGCCCAAGTTCCGCCGATCCCCAAAACAACGATATTTTTAAATCCCTTTTTGGTCAATTCGTCCGCTAATTTTTCAACGTTTTGGCGTTGACCATAGGTTCTTTTAGCGCCTTCTAAGTATTTTTCCAAGTCAAAGTTTTTTAAGGTCATTTTTATCGTTCCCTTCAAATTCTAATGATCATGCTCCCAATATCCCGAAATAAGCGCCTGCAATACCGACGGCTAAGGAAATAAGCATAATTAACAACGGATTAAATTTCTTTTTCAACATCCAGTAAGTAATGCCGAATACCGCCAACGTAGCCAGTCCGGGGAAAATCCCGTCCAACAGCGATTGAACGGTCGCAGCAGATTCGCCGGCACCTAACTTTGTTATAAAATTTACATGAACCATATCCATCGTCATTGCACCGACAACCATTATTCCTACGATCGAGGCCGCCTGCATGACTTTTTGCATTAAACCGGACTGCCCTATCTCCGACATGGCGGTAGATCCCAAACGGTAACCCAAGAAAGTACTCACGTACCTGATAATGTAATGCGGTATATTGAATATTAAGAAAAACAATATCGGTCCCAGAATATTGCCTTTGAGTGCCAAAGCACAGCCTATGCCGGTGGCAATAATTCTCAGCGTGCCCCAGAAAAATGCGTCGCCGATTCCAGAGAGCGGACCCATTAGCGCCATTTTCACATTGGAAATCGAACTCGTATCAAATTCGGGGTCCTCGGCATTAGCCTCTTCCATTGCTGCAGCAATTCCCAAAGGTAATGTGGAGATATATGGCGTTATATTATACACTTCCAGATGTCTTTTCATTGCATTCGAGAGATCTTCCTTTTTGGGATATAGCTTTTGCAATACCGGAAGCAATGCATAAGTGAAACTCACATTGTCCATACGTTCATAATTCCATGCATGCTCAAGCGGTATGCTCTTCCAAAAGACCCTTATCAGATCTCTCTTGGTTATTTTTTTATCATAATCCGCATGAATGTTAAAACTCATCAAAACCACTTCCTCCCGCAGAATCTGCTTTTTCCGCTTTATTTTCTTTTGACATATTTTGATAAATCAACATAATAGAAACTAAAATTATTGCAAATATTGCAATACCCGTCGTTGAAATTTTTAAATATCCCACAAGAAAGAAACCAAGGAAAAAGAACGGAGCCACCTTCTTGTTCATAACCATTTGCGCCAGCATCGCGAATCCTAAAGCCGGTAATAATCCGGACGCCACCTCCATGCCCGTTTGAACAAAAGACGGGATTATATTTAAGAGGCGGGCCACCGTACTTGATCCGAAATAAAAGGCCAATGGTACAAAGATAATTCCGCACACATGTTCAGCATATCCACAGATATACATATCTATATTAAATTGTCTGATATTCACATTTTCAGCATCCCGGTCACATTTATGAACATAAATCAATGATAATGGGGTCCCAATGGCAGTATTCAAGGCCAACATGACTGTGGCTATAGGAATGCCCAACGTTAACGCGGCCGCCGCGTCGGCGCCGGATTGGATGGCCAGTGATACCCCCAGAATAGTACCTGCTACCAAGTCCGGCGGTATATAAGCTCCAATAGAAACCGCTCCTACCATAGCAAGTTCCATTGTGGCACCCATGATAATCCCTGCAGGCAGGTTCCCCATGACAAGGCCCACTAAAGTCCCCATGATTATGGGTCTCTGTATCAAGCTGGTTCCCAATAACCATTCTGAATAGCCCAATAACGTAATCAGAAAAATAAGTATCGTCTTCAATAACATTTTTATCCCCCTTTAATTTAAAACGTTACGACAGTTTATTTTCTTTTCGGTAGGTACCATTTGAATGTATAAATCAAAACCTTCATTTAATAGTTCCTTTAATTGGCTCTCCTCATCTTCATCTACATAAACGCTTTTGCTGATCCGCTTTTTCCCTTCTGCAAAGGGAACATTACCTAAATTTATGGATTTTACACCTGCCGCTTTGGCAACCTTTGCAGCTAAATCAATAGTTTCACAAATTATAAACAGATGATATTTATCGGTTATATTTCCTTGTAAAGCTTGAATAGATCCATCTAAATCCTTTACTACCACTTTTGTACCCACAGGTTTCGCCAGTTGAAGCGACTGCATCCGTAAAGGATCGTTCTTTAGGGTATCACTGACCAACAACAGGCAGTCTGCTCCCAGCATTGACGTCCATGATACCGCAACCTGTCCGTGTAACAAGCGATAATCAACGCGGATCATTTTAATCACTACGTTTCGCCTCCTCTAAAAATCATCAAATCCGCCGCTTCCCGGCGCATCCGCGCCGTCGATCAAATCATTGCAAAAAACGATACCTTCCCTGGCTTCCTCTATGCTGCTCCTAATCACCCCCTTCACACCGGTGCCGCCGTCGGAAACTAACAACTGGATGACCAAAGGTAAATTGACTCCCGCTATTAGGAAAACATTTTCATGACTTCCCAAAAAACTCATTGCATCGGTATTAACGCTTCCGCCGAATAAATCTGTCAATATAATCACTTCACCGTCTTTTGAAAACTCTTCGATCATTGCGCAAAGTTTCTCTTTAAAATCCAGGCACTCGGCTGTATAAGCCGGAAGCGCATGCAGCCTCTCTTGTTTTCCCATTATAAATTCCGCAGTATGTTTTATTCCTTGAGCCATGTCGCCATGTGTGGCAATGATGATATTCTGCATTCAAGATTTTCCTTCTCTCCGCTAGCGATCGTTTAATTTTTCTTTTAATCTATTTTGCACGTCCGTGTAATCATCGGTCTTACTGGAAATCATTTTTTCAAATTCCTTAACATATGGATGCGCGTTCCATAAGTTTAATTCGTCCGTCATTTCAGCGGCAATATATTGGAATATCACTACGTTCAATATGGGTATTATGTCTACATCTTCGATTTTGGGAATGCCAATGCAATGATCATCATTCAGATCATTTCTCGTTGTTATAAAATAGGCCTTGTCGGTAACTTTTCTGATTCCCTGGTATACGCGGTAAACACGTTCTCTGGGAGCAGGATCATCGATTATATATGCCGAATAATTTGGAGTCAATTGTATATTGGGACCATGAATGAACTCTTCCGTCGCATATGCCATAGTAGGTATTTTTAAAGTTTCCTGAAACTTTAGCGCTCCCTCCAGGGCTACCCCGTAATTGGGACCGTTGCCGCATACAAATGTAGGTCCAACTTGTGACAGCTGCATTTTATTTTTCTCTACAAAATTTTCCATTGTCCTGACTACATCCGCATGATTCAGAATAGCGTTTTCAAAATGCTCTAAAGAAATCCGTTTCTCCCGTTCCGTGATCTTCCCTTTTAATGCCGCAGATTGAAGGGCAAACAGCATTAAAAACTCCATCAATGTTACAACTCCCATAGTCACATAGCCAACCGTCTCAATTCCAACGCCGTAGTCTATCAGTACATCCGCGTAATCCTTTATATCGCCTTCCGGATTTCCCGTTAAAGCTATCCGTCTGATCCCCTGCCTATCCAAAAACTTTAAACTCTCTATAATATTCGTTGAACAACCGCTTTGCGATATTACAATATTGAACATATTCTCCGGTAAACGATTTTCAAAATTAGTAAAGACATCCGGCGATACCACCTGTACAGATTCCTTTAATTTGTCTTGCATGTAATTTCTCGCTGCCATAGAGCTGTTATAGGAAGATCCCGATGCAATTATTCTTATTCCGTTCTTTCCGCTGCCTAAATATTCGCCGCATAGGACCTTACACAGCTCGTCCGCACGTGAAAAATTAGATTTCAGTCTTCCTGACGATAACTTAACATAATCAGTCATTCTCATAATTCATTTGCCGCCTCCTAAACTGTAGATACATATTTAAAAACATAAGCAGCTCACGTGGTTCTAATACTATACCACTATTTGCTTTTAATGTACCACAAATCGAATCGTTCTGCAAGCCCCTTTTTGAAAAATTTTGTCTTAAATGGATCTATATCGGTTGGAACTTCATGAAGAGATGGCGTAAAAAGGTATATATAAAAAAGGACATTAAAAATGTCCTTTTAAAAATTTTTACTTTATTATTTTTTTGAATAATATGTGAAAATTGCTTTATCGCATCTTAAATAGCTCTGCGTATACTCTATAGTGTTTCCCTCCTGATCGCTGCCCAAATACTCGAACAAGTAGAGAGGGCTTCCTTTTTCAATCTGCAAAAGCTTTGATTCTGAGTAACTGCTCTCTATGATAATCAAAGATTGTAAAAAACTTACCGGCAAATGGTTTCTGCTTTCTAGATATGCATATAAGGAAACCTGTTCGAAATTATAGACTGAGATATCAGGCACAAATTTAAAAGGCATATAACAGTATTCCAATGCAAGTGTTTCATCGTCCGCAAACCTGAGGCGCTGAAGAACGTACACATCGTCTTCCTTATTCAGGTTTAATTTCTTTGATAGATAATTTCCTGCCTTAATACGACCGCTCGCAATTATCTTGTCATTTTGTTTTAACCCGCTCTCCCTTAATAGAGCCCCGAATCCTACCGATTTTTGAGAAGACTGGATCCTGTAAACCAACTTATTTGCTTTTTTTGTCGCAACAAAAGTTCCCTTGCCATGAACGGATACTAAAACGCCCTCGCTTACCAAAGCGGATACTGCTCTCTTCACCGTCATTCTGTTAATACCATATATTGCGGCCATTTCCCTTTCACTGGGTATTTTCTCACCGGGCAAGAGCTCTTTTTCATGGATCTGAGTCAATATAATTTCTTTAATTTGTAAATACAAAGGTAACCTATAGTCCATAGTTAACTCCTATCTGTATGACTCACAAATGAGAAGCGCTCGGGTTTCATGATCATCTCAGAATAACTTACTAATACTTTCTCCTCCGTATAGTCTAAACCTCTTTGCAAAATGACATTACTGCCTTCTTCTATTTCCAATAAATCAGAGACTTCTTTAGATGACTTGATTACCGTAATATCCAAATTACTTATTTTGACTTCATCGTCGTATTTGTCCTTTAATACCTTAAAAATGGATCTCTCTTTTAAAAACGGCTCTTTGAAGTCAGGAAATTTTTTGCTCTCTATGTAGGCATAATCAACCGTCGCAGGCTCTTCATCGACCCTCAACAAGCGAATTATTTCAAATAATTTTGTTCCCAGGGGTAATTTCATTTGCGAAGACAAATGCTTGTTCGCCACTATATCATGAAACTTTACCAACTCCAAATTCCCGTTTATATTTGAATTTTTAAGAAATTCCGTTTCAGATTGTAAAATATATAAAGTGTCTTTAATTCTTGGTTTTGCTACAAAATATCCCTGCCGCTCGACTTTATAAATCAATCCTTCCTGTATAAGGATTTTCAGCGCCAAGCGGACAGTTAATCTTTGAACGCCTAAAATCGTACTCAATTCACGCTCGCTTGGAAGTCTCGATCCATATTGCAAATTCTTATTTTCTATCATAAATTTGATTTCATTCGCAATTAAAATATCCTGCGTCAATACACTCATCTTATCTTTAATTCCTTCCAAACATACATATGTAATTTCTAAAATATAGCTCGTATATGTTAATATATTAGCATAAAAGGTTGAGAAAGTCTAACAATTTCCAAAATGGAAGTTTCATTGTCCGTTTGAAGAGATAAAGAGACCTCCCTTGATCGTGCGTGCCGATAAAACTGCACAGCTGCATCAAGGAAGGTCTATCCCTATAATATCTTTTTAAGTTCTCTTGCCGCCTGTGCGGCTTCCTTGACCTTTTCAAGACTGCTGCCCAGCGAAGCTTCCACGGCGGCCGCCACCCCGCCCTCCACAAAGGGAGCGTCGGCTATCATGGCTTTCCCTATCTGCTCATCCAGCATCTCTATGGCCATATCCGAGCTCAATACGGCGCTGCCAAGGTCGGCGATCAAGAGTACACCGTCTCCGCTCTGCGCCTCATGGATGGCCCCGGCTATCCTTGCAGCATCGGTGCCGATGCTTCCATCCTCCATGCCCCCCGCGGGAATTATTCTGACCCTGTCTTGGGAGAGCTGGGCGGTGAGTTCATACAGGCCCTCGGCCAGCTGTCTGCTGTGAGAAACGATGACTATCCCTACCATATCCGCCCTCCTATATAGAGCTTGCAACTGCGGCCGCCGCCTGCAGTATCAAAAATGTTGACGTTGCGCCGGGGTCCTGGTGGCCTATGCTGCGCTGGCCCAGATAACTGGCCCGGCCCTTGGTGGCAATGATATCCTTGGTGTGTTCCATGCCTTTGCCCGCGGCATCTGCCGCCCTGCTCAGCGCTTCGGCCAGGCCCATGCCGCCTTTGACCGCATCGGAGTATGCCTCGATGGCGGGCTGCAGCGCGTCTATCATCGTCTTTTCACCCACAGTCGCCTTGCCCCTGTCCTCTATTCCCTTAAGAGCGGCCTCGAGCAGGACAAGCACATCGCCCACATTGAGCTCGGTCTTGCCCGAAGCGGCCTGGCCCGCCCTCATAAAGGCCGTCCCATACAGCGGCCCGGCCGCGCCTCCCACAGTGGATACCAGCGTCATCCCAACGGTCTTCAATATACTGCCGATATCCTCATCCTCTGCCGAGGGCAGCCTGCTCAAAACGGCCTTCATCCCCCTGTCCATGTTTATGCCGTGATCGGCGTCGCCTATGGCCGAATCCAATTCCGTAAGATACTCCTTATTTTCAGCCAGAGCCCGCGCCATAGCCTTTATCATGTCTGTCACACTGCCGCCGTCTATAGTCATAAAGGTTACCTCCCAAGACTTTTAAAGGCGATCGTATCGCTGCGTGCATCCAATAATTCCTTCAGCTCATCGTCCAGTTTCAGCAGCGTCACCGAGGCTCCCTGCATTTCCAGCGAAGTCATATACTCTCCGAGGAACGTCCTGTACACGCTGATCCCCTTGTCCCTCAGCACCGACGCCACATGCCTGTTGATGACGGCAAGCTCCATCTGCGGCGTGCCGCCCATCCCATTTACCATGACCGCCACCTCGTCGCCGGACGAATAGGGAAGATCGCCCAATATCCTGCCAAGCAGCTCGTCGGTCACCTCATCCGCCGTCTTCATAGCTTCCCGGTGCGTACCCGGCTCGCCGTGTATGCCTATGCCTATCTCGATCTCATCCTCAGCCAGAGTGAAACTGGGCTTTCCGGCCGCAGGCACAGTGCACGGCGTGAGAGCTATGCCCATAGACCTCACATTGGCTATGACCTTCTCGCCCACTCTCTTTACCTCTTCCAGGCTCATACCCTTGTCCGCCGCGGCTCCGGCTATCTTGTGGACCAGCACCGTGCCCGCTATCCCTCTCCTGCCCGTGGTATACGTGCTGTCCTCCACGGCAACGTCGTCATTCACCAAGACGCTGTCCACCTTTATACCGTCCATCCCGGCCATCTCTTTAGCCATATCGAAATTCATCACATCGCCCGTATAGTTCTTGACCACCAGCAGTACTCCCGCTCCTCCGTCCACCGCCTTTATGGCCTCGTATATGGCATCCGGCGTGGGCGAAGTGAATACGGCTCCGGCGACAGCTCCGTCCAGCATGCCCTTGCCCACATATCCTCCGTGAGCAGGCTCGTGTCCGCTGCCGCCCCCGCTCACCAGGGCCACCTTGCCGCTGATGGGAGCGTCCGCCCTTACAAGCACGTTGCAGTCCTGCAATTTCCTCACGTACTGAGGATATGCCTGCGCCATGCCCTCCATCATCTCTTCGACTACCAAATCGGGGTTATTTATCAGTTTTTTCATGATTATCCTCCCTTATCTTTATTTTTTTCGGCAAACCTCATACCTACGCTGTTTATCAGCCCATATCCCTTGTCGCTATCACGTCTACGCCCGTGCCGAGTATGTCGGGATAGATCACCTGCCCTGCGGTGACCGGCGCTTTGACCTCTACCTCCGACAGCACCTTCATCGCCTCGAATACCTTATCCCTGGGTATCGGCTGCCTGGTCCTCACCGGCAGGAGGGGCAGCTTAGCTCCCGCTGCCCTTACCGTCGTGGTGAGGGTCCTGGTGGGATGGTATATCTCGTCGTTCGCATAGCGCGGCCCCTTCTCGCACTCGTTATTCTTCACCGAGACTATCACGCCGTCCTGCATCTCCACCTTCAGGTTGCAGCCGCGGGGGCAGAGTATGCAGGTCATAAACCTCTGGTCCATCATGACTCGCCTCCCTCCACCTTAACGGTTATCTCCTCAATGTCAGGAAAGCGGTCCAGCAGCCGCCGGGTGATGTTGATGTACTCCATCTCGCCGGGAGAAAGTTTCCTCTTGTTTATGGCAAACAGCCTGCCCTTGTCCGAGTCCACTGCCAGCCTTACGTTTTCGTACACGTCCGTGACCCTCAGAAACAGCTTGAAGGCTCCCTCGACGCCGCTCCTCTTCACCATCTGGGGAACCACATACCTCACGCCCTCGCCGGGAGTTATGCTTATCGGGTCCGGCTCGGATCTCTCCCCTTGCTCTATAAACCTCACCGCGCCCCGCGCGGCTATGCGGCTCTCGTCGGTAACGTTGTCGGCCAGGTCGTGCACCTGCAGCACGTTCCCGCATGAAAATATGCCGGGGACCATGGTCTCCCTGTCGTCCCACACGCGCGCGCTGGAAGTTCCCCTGTCCAATATCACGCCCGCCTTTTTGGAGAGCTCGTTTTCGGGTATCAGCCCCACGGAGAGCAGCAGCGTGTCGCAGGGTATGTACCGCTCGCTGCCGGGCACCGCCTGCCGTTTTTCGTCCACCTCGGCAATGGTGACCCCTTCCACCCTTTGCTTTCCGTGTATCCTTACGACCGTATGGTTTAGCAGCAGCGGTATGCCGAAATCATCCAGGCACTGCGCTATATTTCTCTTCAGACCGCCGGAATACGGCATTATCTCGCACACAGCCGCCACCTTGGCGCCCTCCAGAGTAAACCGCCTGGCCATGATAAGGCCTATATCCCCCGAGCCGAGGATGACCACCTCCTTGCCGGGAAGATAGCCCTCCATGTTGGCAAATCTCTGGGCCGTGCCCGCCGTGAATATGCCCGCCGGTCTGCTGCCCGGTATGAGTATGGCGCCCCTCGGCCGCTCCCGGCAGCCCATGGCTAAGATAACTGCGCCCGCCCGTATCTCCATCAGGCCGTCGGAGGAGTTTACCGCCGTGACCACTCTGTCCGGGGTTATATCCAGCACCATGGTGTTCAGCCTATACTCGATCCCCATCTCCTCCACCTGCTCTATGAACCTGCCCGCATACTCCGGGCCGGTCAGTTCCTCCTCGAACTCCTGCAGGCCGAATCCATTGTGTATGCA
>DHDI01000022.1:2516-2812 GCA_002399285.1 Thermoanaerobacterales bacterium UBA4880 | reverse complement strand
CCGAATCCATTGTGTATGCATTGATTCAATATGCCGCCCAGCTCCCTGTCCCTTTCGAGTATCATCACGTCGTCTATCCCCAGTTTTTTCGCCTCGACCGCCGCTCCCAGACCGGCCGGGCCGCCGCCCACTACTACTATGCTCCTATACATTGCTCTCACCGTCCTCTTTTAAAAGCTGCTTCACCTTATAGAGCAGCAGCCTCGAATCGCCGCCGAACTTGGTCACGCCGCCCAGCGTCGTATCAAGTTCCCTCGCCAGTATCTCGGCCACCCTCGGCGTGCAGAAGCCGGCCT
>DHDI01000022.1:775-2302 GCA_002399285.1 Thermoanaerobacterales bacterium UBA4880 | reverse complement strand
GTCACCGTCTCGCAGCGGCAGATCACATGTCCGTAAGCCGGATTCTCTTTTATCACTTCCATTCTCTCCTCGTCGGTAAGCTCGCTGAACCTTATGACGGGTCTCCTCTTAGGATCAAAATCGGGCTTTTCTTCCAGCTTGAGACCCGCATCCTTCAGTATGCCGGCCACCATTTCGGCAATGGCCGGAGCCGACGAGAGGCCCGGGGACTCTATGCCGGAAGCGTTGATGAATCCCGGCGTCCGCTGCGATTCGCCGATGATGAAGTCGTCGCTGTCCGGCACGGGACGCACGCCCGTAAACGTGGTTATCACATTCCTGAGGTCGAACGCCCTGGTGGTCCTGAGCGCACCCTCTATGGCCTTGCCAATGCCCTCCGGCGTGGTCTCCCTGAATTCCTTGTCGTCTATGTCCTCCGCGGTGGGCCCCAGCATCAGGTTGCCGTGCACCGTCGGGGTGACCAGTATCCCCTTGCCCATCTTGGTGGGCACCTGGAAGATGACCGTATGGGCGACGTCCCCCTCCACCTTATCCAGTATGAGATATTCTCCCTTGCGGGGAGTTATCTTAAAGGGCTCGCCCCCGGCCATATCGTTTATCTCGTCGGCATACAGGCCCGCCGCGTTTATCACATATTTCGCCTCGAATTTGCTGTCCGGCGTGTGTACGGTAAAATACCCGCCGTGCCTGTCTATGCCGGTGACGGGACTGTCAAAGAAGAACTCCGTCCCGTTCATAGCGGCGTTTTCGGCCAGGCCCACGGTAAGCGTGAAGGGGCATACTATCCCCGCCGTCCCTGCGAAAAGCGCCCCCACGGCCTCGCCGCTTATATTGGGTTCCAATTCCCTGAGTCTATCCCTGTCCAATATCTCCATACCGGGAACTCCGTTTTCCACCCCCCGGTCATAGAGATCGCGCGCCTTCCCCATTTCCTCATCGGAGAAGGCGACCACCAGCGAGCCGTTGCGCTTGAACGGCACGTCAAGGTCTTCGCAGATCTCGTCGTACATCTCGTTGCCGCGGACATTTAGTTTTGCCTTCAAGGTACCGGGCTCCGGATCGTATCCCGCATGGACTATGGCGCTGTTGGCCTTACTGGTCCCGGTACAGACGTCCGATTCCTTCTCCAGCAGGCAGATCTTCAAACGGTACCGCGAAAGCTCCCTGGCAATGGCACACCCCGTTACGCCCCCGCCTATTATTACGGCATCATACATTTTCAGCCCTCCCGTTAAATAATCAGCAAAGGAAAGAACCGTACCCGAATATGCCTTTACCCAAGGCCGTCAGGTACGGCTCTCCGATCCTCCACCGATTATATATTTACCTTACGCTACTCCTCCGCCCAGTTTAGCGACCTCTCAACGGCTTTCTTCCAGCCCGCGTACAGCTTCTCCTTCTTTTCTCCTTCCATGGCCGGAACAAACCTTCTGTCCATGTTCCAGTTGGCGGCTATCTCGTTCCTGTCCTTCCAGAAGCCGGTGGCCAGGCCTGCCAGATAAGCTGCGCCCAGCGCGGTGGTCTCTA
>DHDI01000022.1:357-560 GCA_002399285.1 Thermoanaerobacterales bacterium UBA4880 | reverse complement strand
TGGAACTGCATCAGGAAGTTGTTGGCGCACGCTCCTCCATCCACCTTGAGGGCGGCCAGGGTTATCCCCGAGTCCTCCTGCATGGCCTCCAGCACGTCTCTGGTTTGATAGGCCAGCGATTCCAGCGTCGCCCTGACAAGATGCTCCCTCTTTACGCCTCTGGTGAGGCCGACTATTATCCCTCTGGCGTACATATCCCAGTA
>DHDI01000022.1:0-194 GCA_002399285.1 Thermoanaerobacterales bacterium UBA4880 | reverse complement strand
GCGTACATATCCCAGTACGGCGCGCCCAGTCCGACGAAAGCGGGCACCACATAGACGCCCTCCGTGTCCTCGACCCTTGCGGCATACTCCTCGCTCTGCGGCGAATTGTCTATGATCTTGAGCTCATCCCTCAGCCACTGGATCGCCGCTCCGGCTATGAATATGCTGCCCTCCAAGGCATACTCCACCTTGCC
>DHDI01000008.1 GCA_002399285.1 Thermoanaerobacterales bacterium UBA4880 | reverse complement strand
GTGTAGACCGAACAACCTACTACAGACACTTTTCTTCAAAAGAAGAGATCCTTTCAAAATATCTGGATGACGTCATGCAGGAGTTTCTGGATGCTTATCAAAAAGCCGGCAGCACTGATTTCGCACAGTATATCCTGACGATTTTCCGCACCATGTACCTGCATAAGGACGATCTGTTGCTGATCCACCGAACAGGGCAGTCGTATCTGCTCCTCGGTGTACTGTCCGAGCGGTTTCTTTTGGATGAATTCACGAAGAACGCGACAGTTGAAAAACAGTACGAAGTTTCCTATACCATCGGCGGCATTTATAACAACTGCATCCTATGGTTTTCCCGCGGCATGAAAGAGACCCCAGAACAGATGTCAAGAATCGCGCTGTCGTTTAAGACGGAAGAATCCCTAACCATGCTGAACGTTTCAATCGATTAAAGACTTTTGACATCTATCCCGTTCACCCAACCCTGCCAAATCAAAAAACATCTATCTCGTTCACTCGCGCCCGGAATCCGCCCTCTGGACTTGTTCCCGCGAAGCGTTATTTTGGCAATTTCAGCACGTCGGATTTTTACCCTTAAACCCTTAAAATGCCAGTATTACTAGGCATTCACACACTTTACTCTTTTACCTTGGACATCAATACCACCGTCTCGACGTGGCTTGAGTGCGTAAAAAAGATGTCGTACCCCGCTTGTTCCTGTAATTATTTCTGTAAGGAGTATTCCAAATAAACAATACTGCTGTTATACTGTTTTCCATCCCACTGGGTATAAACAAGTTCTTCACCGGATGGACTCCAGCAAGTAGCTGCATTCGAGATATCTACCGCAATCCGGGTAGACTTGCCGGTTAACATATCATAAAGGTACAAACCGCTAACCGCAGTACCGCTCTCATCCCCCTTCATGCTGTAAGCGATCATCCGCTGGTCAGGAGACCATGATACTCCCCCGAGTTCCACCCCTTCAGCGATGGTTTTAACATTGCTTCCATCCCTGTCGCAAAGTAATAGAATCTGTTTAGCCCCTCTATACTGTAAGACCAGTATCTGATTTTCATCCGGGGCGGGATATAGCCCAAAAACATCGGGCAGATTCAGACTTACTGTTTTCCCGGTAGACAGATCTAAAGCCATCAAGGTATTATTATCGGCGGTATTGTAGTAAACCGTATCTTTAATTTTATTAACAATATATACATTTTTGGGGCCTAATTCCTCCAAAGAAGTAATTTTCCCTTCTGTACTGGCATAATAGGCACCGCTCGTATAACCTGCTCCGATGACTGTATCTTTATCAGCCCAGTTGGCACTGCCTGCACTTCCGATAGATTCACCAGAAATACCAAAACTTTTTAAGTTTTCAAGATTAAGCACATAATACGACAAATCGCCCAGACTGCTGCCGTAGTATAACAGGTTTTTCTTGTCGGGAGAAAGCTTTGCCCCACCCAGATTAAGCTCTTTCTCCTCTTTTAACAGCTGATATTTCTTCGTATTAAGATTATACAGGTACAGGCTCCTTGGATAAGAATCCGATAATTCTTCCAGTCTCATTTTTTCCAGAGACTCATTTTCCTTTGAAACAATCACCATATCCGAATCCATCCAATCAGAAATTTCCAACTTCTTATAGGTATCAATTTTGACAATGGAGATACCCGGCTCACCTGCCTCGCTGCCTGTATTATCAATAATTGTTATGGAGCCTCCGGGTTCCTGTACTTTGCCTCCTTCACTTTCTGCACTGCAGCCTGCAGCAGTTAATAGTAAAATCAGGGCACATATTATTTTAGTTTTTTGTATCTTCTTCATATCAATCGCCTCCTCGATATATAGGTTCATGCATTTCAAAGCCTCCCTCCACTTCTTAAATCTGTTTTATAGAATAAATTCAGGTGATAACCTTGCAAATATTGTGTTTTCAGGCAATGTCAAAGAGAATCTGCAAATTTTTCATCAATCCGGCTCGTTATCTTTCCCTTTTAAATACTTCGACATTGCCTCATTGAAGCTAGAGACATAATCCCTCATCCTTAAATATAACATCCACATAAACGCTGCTATCACCGATTGTGTAGAGCGCAATTTTTCCCTCACTGACGCTGATTATATTACTAATTATAGATATTCCCCCAGGCTCTCTCGAAACAAATTTGGTATCACCTTATTAAAATTGTTTCTTTCAACCGCCGTTCGTCCTTTCCCAAACATTTGCAGTCCAATGTCACGATAGTCAGGATGACGGTGTAAAGTGAGCGCAATAAATGAAATATTTATAACTCTATTTCTGAGAATCAAGAATAAACAAAGATGCATCATGCCCCATAAATATTTTACTTCCAGTATAAAAAGTTTTAGATTGAATATCCCTGTATCCTATTTTTGTCATAATTTCAGTTAACTCTATTTGATCAAATCCGTTATGAACCATATCTGAATCTATTTTTTCATTTTTATCAAAATCTACGATTAGTAAATGTCCGCTTTCTTTTAGAACCTCGTATAATCTTGATAAAACTAATTCAACATCGTTAATATGTAGTAAAACCTGAGCCATAAAAATATAGTCAGTATGTAAATCCGAAAGACTATCTTTTTCAAAGTCAAAGCATAATGTAGCTACATTCTGTATATTAGAACTAGAAATCTTTTGCTTTATCTGATTAATCATGTTTTGTGATGTATCCAGAAACAGTATCGATTTAAAATCATTTAATAAATTCATACCAACAAGACCAGTTCCACACCCAAAATCAATAGCATTTTTACTTTTAGCATCAATTAAATATTCACGAATGGCATCTGATGATACCTTTGCAATTTGGATTCTTCCAGAAGTGTCATATGTATTAGCTATCATTTCAAACTTATCCGTATTCCCCATTATTACCTCTCCAATCTACCTTAATAAAGAATCTAATGTCATCTGTTTTATCTCCTCAAGGGTCACTTTGTCACTGGAACTCTAAGATCAATCAGAACCCTTATTTATCAAGGATTATACTCGTTCAAGCAAGCAAACGCATTCTGTATGGCTCGTGTGAGGAAACATGTCAATATTTACCATCTTGTTAATTGAGTAATTGTTTTTAAGCAACTTTAAGTCGTTCATGAGCGAGACGGGGTTACACGAGACATATACTATTTTTTCAGCGGCCAGGCCTATGACCTTTTCCGCCGTCTTAGCCCCGATGCCCGGCCGGGGCGGATCGACCACAACTATATCGGGCCTCACCTCGATTTCATTTAAGACGCCGCCTGCATCACCGGCAAAGAAGCGGCAGTTGCTTATATCATTGATTTGTGCGTTCTCCTTGGCAGCCTGTACCGCTTCCTCCACTATCTCTATCCCGGTCACCTCTCCCGCTTCTCCCGCAAGGGTCATTCCTATGGTTCCCGTGCCGCAGTAAAGGTCTAAGATGCTTTTATCCTTGATATCTCCCGCATACTCTTTTATTGTATCATAGAGGACCTCCGCCCCATGGCTATTGGTCTGAAAAAAAGAAAAAGGTGATATTTTGAATGTCAAATCAAGAATCTTATCATATATATAGTCCCTGCCAAAAAGCGTTTCCGTGCTCTGCGGCATCACTGCATCGGAGGGATTGTCGCTTACGGTGTGCAGCACGCCCATGAGTTTTCCGCTCAGCTTGAGGCTTTTCATGAGTTCCGTAAATCCGCATAGATCGGCATCCGGTCGGGATGAAGTTACGAGGTTTATGAGGATCTCTCCCGTATTCTTGCCCTTCCTTACGACAAGGAACCTGAGATATCCCTCATGGGTCCTCCGGTTATAATGGGTAAGGCCCGCGTTCCTGAAATATTCCTGTGCGGCCGCGACAATGGCGTCAAAGTCCTCATCCACGATCCTGCACTTTTCAGTGCTCAATATGTCCATGAACCTTCCTCTTTTGTGCAGACCCAGCGTGAGTTCCCCGCCCTTTCTATAATCCCCGAAGGAAAACTCCATCTTATTTCTGTATTCGAATATCTCGGGGCTGGGCTTGATGCCCTCATATACATCCAAAGGCAGGCCGTTTTGCTTCAACAGGCCCGCCATATATTCCCGCTTTGCCTCTAACTGTTCTTCATAGGGAACGTCCTGATATGCGCATCCTCCGCACTCCGCAAAATGCGGGCACTCAGGCTGTGTCCTTTCTATATCATCAAACTTAAGTATCGTTTTGCTCAATGTCTTCCCTCCGTTTGTTTGGATTCTTTGACGGCCAGGCCCTTTGCCACGACGTCGACATTGAGCACATTGAGGGCCGTCATATTTTCCACCATCGCCCTCACGGCCGCCTGCACCCTAGTCAGCACGTCGACAATATTGACGCCGTAATCGGCGATTATATCAATGCTTATCTTAATGCCGTACGGCTTATTGTTCAAAATGACCTTGGATATCCTGGACACCCCCTTAACTTCAGATGCCGAATGGGCCGCGATCGAGCTTATTGCGGACTCGGAGATGGTGTATTTGCCCATGTAGCTGTAAGTTGGCCTGACCACGGCCTTTTCCTCAAGCCTCTTTTTATTCTTGCCGTCGGTAAAAAACATCTTGACGGCATCTATGAAATATCCCGAGAACTGCTTTTTTACCTCAAAGGTAGGGACGGGTATCACATGTATGCCCTCCGACTCGCGCGTGTGCTTGGCGGCGTCTATCTCCTCCGGCGTTGCCACATCCTCTATGCGTATTACCTCATCCACCGGTGGCAGTCCCAGTGTGCCGACTATCGTATCTACCATTTTCCGCGACGTTCCCAGTATCAATATGCTTTTGGGCTGCAGCTCCTTTATCTTTGAGCTTACCTGCTGCGCATGGGATTCATTCATAAATATTGCCCGTCTTACGGCGGAGAGCTTACTCTTCTCCCGTTTGGCCGAAACGCCGGCAACTATCCTGTTGTTTCTGATGAGCAGTCCGTCGTCTATTATACATTCTATTTTCCTCTTGCCCGCTATCTGCTGGGCCCTGTGGCTTTTGCCTGTTCCGCTGCCGCCTATCAACGCGTATATCTTCACTATTTTTACCTCCGGCAATATCGATTACATACATTCTATCAGAAAGACGGCAATAAAAAAACAGGGAATTATTCCACACCAACCGGTAATCATTGAAAAACCGGCATTCAGTATGTATAATCATTCTATTGAAATGGGAAATGCCCTATCAAATAAATTACCATATGGAGGAGAAAAGACGATGTGGTGGATCTTGCTGGGCATAGCGGTGATTTTTTGCATAGTAATAACAATTCAATACAATCGTGATATTAAAACTGCCTACAACCGGCTCGAGGATTACGATGTAAAAATGATGGACACACGATTTGGCGTAGTATCTTACGTGGATGAAGGAAAGGGAGAAACCATACTTATAGCCCACGGTATCTTCGGCGGATATGATCAGGGATATGCCAGCCTGGCCTCGCTTGTCGGAAATAACTATCGAAAAATTGCAGTATCGCGTTTTGGTTATCCCGGCACGGAACTGCCCGATGACCCTGCCCCGGCAAATCAGGCGGCATCATATGCCGAGCTGCTGGATAATTTAGGTATCGGACGGGTATATATCCTCGCCACCTCTGCCGGCGGAGCAGCCGGGCTACGTTTTGTTCTGGATCATCCCGAAAAAACAAAGGGCCTGATCCTTCTGTCGTCGGGTGCGCCGGATAAGCAAAGAAGCAAAACTGAACTAAAGGAGCTTGGCATGACGGGCCCCCCTGCCGTCATTGTACATGACTTTCCCATGTGGTTCGTCATGAAATACTTTGGCTTCATCTTCAATTCTATGATGGGTGCCGGCGCAGACAGCCATGAACTTCTTCAGATGATTCTGCCTGTAGCCCCGCGCAGGCAAGGAATTATCGCAGATACCAACATAACGAATGTAGATATGACGCTGCACTATGATGAATATGTGCTGGAAGATATAAAACCGCCCATTTTAGTTCTTCATGCCAAGGATGACCCCATGGCACCCTTTGAGAATATCGAAGCACTGTTGGCCCGCGTCAATGCCGAAACAGCCGTTTTTAAAACGGGAGGTCATCTGCTTTCCGGAAACGACGGTTTGACAAAGATAATTGAGGATTTTATAGAAAAGACAAGATAGTTGATCCGCAATAGATTATGTCAGCACCTCTATTTCATCCCCCGGCCTTATATAGCCCCCCTTTATCACTTTGGCAAATACCCCTTCCTTCGGCATGGCGCAGACTCCCACCTGCTCAAAGACGGCGCATTTATTATGGCACTTCTTGCCTATCTGGCTGACCTCCATGATGGTCTCGCCTATCCTGAGCCTTGTACCCACCGAATATTTATATAGCTCTATGCCCTCGGTGGTGAGGTTCTCGGCGAATTTCCCGGGGCACAGGCCCTCTACTCCCAGAGCTGCGATCTTGTCTATGCTCTCCCGGCCCAGCAGGCTGACCTGCCTGTGCCAATCACCGGCATGGGCGTCTCCCATGAGTCCGTGGTTTTCCTTGAAGTATCCCAAAGGGATAGGCTGCTTTATCATGCCCTTCTCCTGGCTTATATTCACCGACGTGACCTTGGCCATATGCTATTCCCCCTTAAATTCTCCCGACTTGCCGCCGGATTTATATGTCAGGCGGATGTTTTCCATCCTCATGCCCCTGTCCACAGCCTTGCACATATCATATACCGTAAGGCATGCCGCTGAGACGGCGGTCAGCGCTTCCATCTCCACGCCCGTTCTCTCCATAGTCTTGACTTTTGCCGCGACGTCTATCCTGTCCTCTCCTACGGTAAAATCTATATCTATGCCCGTGGTGGCGATGGGATGACACATGGGTATGATATCCGCCGTCCTTTTGGCCGCCATTATACCTGCCACCTGGGCCACGGCAAGCACGTCTCCCTTTTTGATGCCGCCCGTACGTATCAGATTTATCGTTTGGGGCTTCATGAGTATGCTGCCCCTTGCCTCGGCGACCCTGGCGGTAATATCTTTGCCGCTTACATCGACCATCCGCGCCCTTCCCTTTTCATTGAAATGGGTAAATTCCATGCTCATCCTCCTATTTCATTCATATCCCTGCTCGTAATATGGACTCCGGCATCCGCCTCATGCTCCCGGGGCTTGATGTTCAAGGCCTGTCTTATGATGCCGGATATGTCCTCGCCCCGGCGCAGCGGTCCTTTGATATCCACCTCAGCGTCGTTGAGCAGGCACGGCTTTAAGCGCCCGTCGGAGGTGAGCCGCAGTCTGTTGCAGCGCGAGCAGAATTTACAGCTCATCGGCCTTATGAGGCCCACCTTGCCCATGGCGTTTTCAATCCGGTAATAGGCTGCCACTCCGTCATCCCCCACCGGTATCAGGTCCCTGCCTTCCAGTACGGCGGCACATGAGATATAATCCATACCGGCGCCGGCGGCCAGACCTATGGGCATCAGCTCTATAAACCTGACGTCGACGGGATACAGTTTGGTAATGCCGATGAAATCATCTATCTCGCCGTCATTGAATCCCTTGATGAGCACCGTATTTATCTTTACGGGATAAAGCCCCGCACATAGGGCCTTCTTTATGCCGTCTAATACCCTTTCGATATCGCCGCCCCTCGTCATATATTTAAACTTTTCGGGATCGAGCGTGTCTAAACTCACGTTCACCCTCATAAGACCCGCATCCTTAAGCTGCTCCGCCATGCCGCCCAAAAGTATGCCGTTGGTGGTCATCGCCAAGTCCTCCGCCCCGTCTACCTCCGAAAGACTCTTTATAAAATCGGGGATGCCCTGCCTTACCAGCGGTTCGCCGCCTGTGAGGCGGAACTTCCTGAAGCCCAGGCCCACAGCGGCCCTGCAGATCTTAAGTATTTCTTCGAAGGTGAGTATCTCCGATCTGGGGACCCGGTCTATGCCGCTTTCAGGCATGCAGTAGCGGCATCTTAAATTGCATCTGTCTGTTACGGAAATCCTGAGGTAATCTATCTCTCTCCCATAGTCATCCTTCAATCCCCTCACCCCGTCTTGTGTTATGTGTATTACCATGTTTCAGAGGTATAGCGTCTGCCTCCGTTGCCGTAAAAAAATATACGAAAATCGTTTTCCATATCCATCCGCCAAACGGATGTCCCTGACCATTTTATCCCCCGGAAATTCAGACCAATATTAACTTCATTATAGCACAAATGCCCATACAAAAATGCACCCGCATAATAGATGTGCATCACCCAATATACTTTGCTAAAAACAGGCATGGGTTATCCTCATTTCAAAATAGAGGAAACACCTCCAACGGATAAAACCCGTTTTTAAAATAAAAAGCCCTTGTACCCTCATAGGGCTCATACCGGGCCGAAGAATCAAGCGTCTTTACCGTAATGAACCTATATCCGTTCTCCATGCAATACCTCTCGGCAGCCGACAGTATGGCATGACCTATGCACTGCCTGTGGTATTTCTCCAATACTCCCAAATTGTATATTTCAACCGTGAATTCATTATGTAATTTTAATACTGCAAATCCAACGGCGTCGTTTTCGTTGAAGACTGCAAAAAAAGGCATTTCTCTATGTATAACAGAATTCTTTACGATATCTTCCGGCGGATTTAACCACTTGGTCAGTGAATTCATTATCTCCAGTGTTATATTCGTTTTTAAGTCCTTATCAAAAATCTCTTCGACCTTAAACAAGGTAGCTCCCCTCCCATAACTGATATTCTATATTTTTGGGAATTTACCTTCCCTTTTATATGAGAATATATTGATCCCTAAAATTTTTTTATAAAAAACAGACCCCGCAAAAACCGCAGGGTCTGCATACACGCAAAATATTTTTTTAAACCTATTCTACTGTAACGCTCTTGGCAAGGTTCCTCGGCTTATCCACGTCGCAGCCCCTTGCCACGGCCATATAGTAAGCGAGCAGCTGTAAAGGCACCACCGTGAGTATGGGCATGATGTAATCGGCGGCCGTGGGCAGCACTACGAGTTCATCCGCGACATCGTTGAATACATCATTGTCGCCCTTTGTGAACGCGATGATGTAGCCCCCTCTGGTCTTGGTCTCCTCCATATTGCTGAGTGTCTTTTCATAGAGGGCCTTTTGGGTGGCTACGGCGATTATCATGGTGCCGTTCTCCACGAGAGCGAGCGTGCCGTGCTTTAATTCTCCGGCAGGATATGCCTCGGAGTGGATATAGGATATCTCCTTAAGCTTGAGCGATCCCTCCATGGACACGGCATAGTCCAGGCCCCTGCCGATATAAAATACGTCCCTGGAGTTATAGTGTTCATCCGCTATCCTCTGTATATTACCGTGTTCATCCAGTATTTCCTGCACCTTGTCCGGAAGAGCTCTGAGCTCCGCCTGCAGTTCTTTTACAAACCGGCCGTCCACGGTGCCTCTCTTGAGTCCTATATAGCCGCCCAGCATGTATAATGCCGTCAACTGGGTTATATATGCCTTTGTGGAAGCCACGGCTATCTCGGGTCCGGCCAATGTATACAGCACCCAGTCGGATTCCCTCGCCACGGTACTGCTTATGACGTTGGTTATGGAAAGTACCCTGGAACCCTTCCTCTTTGCTTCCTTGATGGCCGCTATGGTATCCGCCGTTTCGCCGGACTGGCTGATGACCAATGTAAGCACATCTTCATTGACAAGCGGATCTCTGTAGCGAAATTCCGACGCTATATCTGCGGACGTGGGTATCCTGATATATCTCTCATAAAATTCCTTTGCCACCAGCCCCGCATGGTAAGCCGTACCGCAGGCGACTATCTGTATATTTTTCAAACCCTTTATATATTCCTCGCTTAGGTCGATGCCGTCAAGATCAAAGCCGTTCTCCGTCATTCTTCCCCTCAGCGTGTCCCTTATTGCCCTGGGCTGTTCATTTATCTCCTTTATCATGAAGTGCCGGTACCCGCCCTTCTCGGCTGCCGCTATATCCCAGTCTATATGGGCCGCGGGCTTTTCCTCTTCCCTGCCGAGATAGTCGTAGAATGTGACCCTTTCCCTGGTGAGGACGGCAATGTCTCCGTCGTTCATTATCACCACGTCCCGCGTGTAGGGAAGAATAGCGGGTATATCCGAGGCAATGAGATTCTCTCCCTTTCCCAGGCCCACGATGAGCGGGCTGTCCTTCCTGACGGCCACCAGTCTGTCCGGTTCGTTTTTTGAAAGTACTCCAAGGGCATAGGAACCCTTTATCTTGGATACCAGTTTCAATACGGCCTGCAGAATGTCGCCCTCATAGAAATAATCCAGCAGATGGCAGATGACCTCCGTGTCGGTGTCCGAAACGAATTCATAGCCCTGTTCCATGAGCCAGTTTTTGAGTTCGGCGTAGTTTTCGATTATGCCGTTATGGACGACCGCCAGACTGCCGTCCCTATTTAGATGGGGATGGGCGTTTATATCCGAGGGTTCCCCGTGGGTGGCCCAGCGCGTGTGTCCTATGCCAAGACGTCCGCTTAATGTACCGCCTTTTAGTTTCTCTTCCAAAGCCGAAAGCCGGCCCTTGGTCTTTACCACATCTATATCCTTTCCGTCGTATACTGCAACTCCCGATGAATCATATCCTCTATATTCAAGTCTCTTAAGACCGGAAATCAAAATATCAACTGCATCTTTTTCACCGATGTATCCTACAATACCGCACATTAACGATCTCTCCCTTATTTTGACTGACCGCCCGGCCCGGTTTGTGCCTGCGTTGCCACAGGTTTTGTCGTGCCTTTGTCGGCAGCGGATCTGCCGCGGGGTACCCGCCTATATCTCGATGAGCCCCGGCCTCGTAGACCTCGCAGAGGTCCAGACGCTTTCTTTGCCGTTATGCCGCGTACCTCCCCTCTAAATATAATTAAATCCTATTAATATTGTCCCCTCTGTCACCTCCTTCTTTGACATTACATTAACTATTATATTACTCATAGCCTGAAAATGAAATACTTGCCTGCAGCCCATGGACATACACAATTAGAAAAAGCGGCCATAATATAAAATTAGTTATAAAGGGGGGATTGTCATGAGCCTTAAAAAAATCGCGGTGGTCGGCGGTGACCGGAGGCTGACCGAACTTACCGCGGCATATGTCGGCGAAGGCATATACGTAAATACCTACAATGTCCCGGATGTTAAGACAAGCGATTTTATTTTTTCATTTCCCGTTTTAAAAGATGCGCTTCAGGATGTTGATATCTGCATAGGGCCGATCCCCTTTTCCAAAGACGGTATCAGCGTCTTTTCCGAGGCAGGGCCGCCTATTTCCATAGATGAATTCTTAAATTCCTACCCGAAGACCATGCCGCTGTTCATAGGCGGCATGACGACCGAGGTCAACCACCGGATAGAGGAACTGGGCATACGGGCATTTGACCTCATGGAGAGAGAGGAATTCGCCATATTGAACGCCACGGCCACGGCAGAAGGTATCGCCGGCATAGCCTTGGAAGAAATGCCCATAACGATCAATGAAAGCCTATGTTTAGTCCTGGGGTACGGAAGGATAGGCAAGACGGTGTCGTCTCTGCTCAAAAATATGGAAGCCAACGTATGGATAGCGGCAAGAAAGCCGTCCGACTTTGCCTGGGTGCGTTCCAGAGGAATGAATACACTGCCGCTGGCCCAGCTTCAAAGCTTCCTGACATATCCCGATCTCATCGTCAATACCGTCCCGTCCATGATCATGGACAAAGATCTGATCAAATATCTTCACAGGGATACATTGATAATAGACGTGGCCTCGGGAAAGGGAGGAGTAGATTTTGACGCCTGCGGGCAGTACGGCATTAAAGCCATACATGCGTTGGGGATCCCGGGAAAGACCGCGCCACGGTCCGCGGCGCTCTATATCATGCAGACTATAAAGAATATCCTGCAGGAATTAAATTTTTAGGAGGGTTAATAATGGATCTATCGGAAGTACGTATAGGCTTTGCCTTCACAGGTTCTTTCTGCAGTTTTGGCAGAGTGATGCCGGAAGTTGAAAACCTGGTCTCGCAGGGAGCGGATGTAACGGCCATACTGTCGGAAAACACCGCGCGTATCGATACGCGCTTCGGCACGGCCGGTTCATTGATCGAAAGGCTTACGGGAATAACCGGCAAAAAGCCCATTATGAGCATAGTGGATGCAGAACCGGCAGGTCCCAAAAAGCTCTTTGACTGCATAGTGATAGCACCATGTACCGGCAATACCCTGGCCAAACTGGCCAATGCCGTTACCGATACCACGGTTCTCATGGCATGCAAGGCCCATATGCGGAACAACCGGCCGGTTATAATAGCCGTGTCCACCAATGACGGGCTGGGCATGAACGCCGAAAACCTTGGAAGACTGCTGAATATAAAGAATATATATTTTGTACCCTTTGCGCAGGATGATCCC
Source organism: Thermoanaerobacterales bacterium UBA4880 (assembly GCA_002399285.1). Classification (GTDB taxonomy): domain Bacteria; phylum Bacillota; class Thermoanaerobacteria; order Thermoanaerobacterales; family UBA4877; genus UBA4877. Next base: position 19,038 of record DHDI01000008.1, on the reverse strand, counting down.
CTGGGTAAGCCGAGGTCAATAATAGCAAAAATGGAGTTGATCGAGTCGACAGTCTCAGAAGCCTTGAACGGCAGACAGCTGCAGCCTATCATCTTGGCGAGGTAGGCGATATGTATGACGAGCGGAAAGATACTGGTGCAGAAATTCGGCGGCACCTCGGTGGTGATGAAGGAGAAGTGTGCGGCCAAAGTATTGAATGCCATAAACAAGGGTTATAGACCGGTGGTGGTAGTCTCGGCCATAGGACGCTGCGGCGACCCGTATGCCACGGACACCCTGATAAAGCTGGCAAAAGATCAACACGAGAACGTACCGCAGCGGGATCTGGACCTCATCATGTCATGCGGTGAAATAATATCAGACGTGGTAATGGCGGGCTGTCTGAGGCAGGCAGGGCTGAAGCCGGCGGCGCTCACGGGTGGCCAGGCCGGAATAATTACCGACAACAATTACGGCAACGCCGAAATACTCAAGGTAAAGCCTGATATCCTCTTAGCCCTTCTCGATGAGGGATATGTCCCGGTGGTGACCGGTTTTATCGGCGCTACTTCAAAGGGCGGCATCACCACCCTGGGCAGAGGAGGAAGCGATATTACCGCATCCGCGCTCGGAGAAGCCCTAGGAGCCGAAAGGATCGAGATATACACCGACGTGGACGGCGTGTTTACCGCAGACCCCAGGATCGTCCCGGACGCAAAGATATTGAAGACGGTAAACTATCTAGAAGTCATGAGGCTGGCCCGGCGGGGAGCCGGGGTCATACACCCGAAATCCGTGGAGATAGCGATGAGGTGCAATATTCCCCTTGTCGTGAAGAATGTGTGCAGTGAGGACGAAGGCACCACCATCACCTATGAGGTGCCCCCCAAGGAGGTCGTCGGTATAACTCATCTGCCTGCATATACGAGGATAAGCCTCACCTTGCCCAAAGAGAGAAGATGGATATCCGATGAGATGCTGAACGAACTTGCCGAGGAGAACATAGCCTTTGATATGATAAATATTTTCCCCTTCAATCTGATGTTTACAATAAAAGAAGGCGATGCAGGAAAAGTCAGGGATATCCTGGGAAGATACGGTATAAACTACGGAATAGCAGAAAACTGCAGCAGAGTCTCCGTCGTGACCGGCGTCAGGAGAGAAAACGACAACCTGCTCACGCGGATGGTAAAGACCCTGGCGGACAAGAGTATAGAACCCCTGCAGACACAGGACCAGGGCAACGTCATTACATGTCTGGTAAAAAAAGAGGACACGGAAAAAACGATTCTGGCCCTCCATACCACATTCGTATAACAGTTATATTTTTATAGATGGCTTTTGTCAAGACCTTGATATAGTCTATGCGTTGATATTGATTTTTATGTTCACAGCCCTTCGGCGAGCCGGTTTTACGTATCGTCCCGAGATTTGCCGGCCTCCCCGGAGGCTGTCCGTCATCATTTTTCAGCAAAGCCTTTCCTCTATCAGCCTGGCCAGGCCCTTTGCCTCCTTCTCCACCTCTTCGGCATTATCGCCTTCGATCATGACTCTGACCAGAGGCTCCGTCCCCGACGGCCTGATGACCACCCTGCCCCTGCCGTCGAAATGCCGTTCTATCCTCTCGATCTCCAACATTATTTTCTCATCATCCACATAGCTGTCCTTCCTGCCGTTTGCCACATGGGCATTTATCAAAATCTGCGGAAAGCTGGGTATTATCCCGCTGAGCTGAGACAGGTCCCTGCCGCTCCTGCTCACCGCACCCAGAAGATTCAGTGCGGTTATCAGTCCGTCTCCCGTGGTGGCGGAATCCAGGAATATGACATGTCCCGACTGCTCTCCCCCCAGAGAGTAGCCGCTTCTGCGCATTTCCTCAAGGACATACCTGTCGCCCACCTTAGTCCTTAAGAGCCTTATCCCCCGCTCTTTAAGCGCGACTTCCAGACCAAGGTTGCTCATTACGGTGGCTACAACGGTATCTCTATTTAAAAGGCCCCTTTCCTTGAGGTCCAGTCCGCATATGGCCATGACGCTGTCGCCGTCGACCACACGGCCATTTCCGTCTACGGCGATCAAACGGTCCGCATCGCCGTCAAGGGCCAGGCCCACCTCGACCCCACGCTCACTCACAAATTTCTGCAGCGCCTCTGTATGCGTAGAGCCGCATCCGTCATTTATATTAAATCCCGTAGGTATGTTGTTTATCAAACTCACGTCGGCGCCCAGAGCCTTGAACAGCGCCGGCGCCACCCTGTAACTTGCCCCGTTGGCACAGTCCAGAGCGATCCTCATCCCCTTGATATCTGACTTTTCCATTCCCTTTAGGAAATCTATGTAAACCGCCTCGGCATCCTTCATATCATACCTTCTGCCAATATCGCATCCCGTCGGTCTTATGTCCTTGTTCCCCGTCAAACCGGCCTCTATCTCATCCTCAAACTCGTCGGGCAGCTTAAACCCGTCGCCGTTGAAGAATTTTATGCCGTTGAATTCCATCGGATTGTGGGATGCCGAAATCACCGCTCCGGCATCGGCGTCATAATATCTGGCAAGATAAGCCACCGCCGGCGTAGGTATTATCCCCAGTTGATACACATCGCCGCCTCCCGCCATGATCCCCGCCATGAGCGCGCATTCCAGCATGTCGCCTGATACCCTCGTATCCCTTCCTACCGCTATGGCAGGTCTCTTATTCTTCTTATTTCTCAGTGTATATGTAACTGTTTCTCCCAGTTTATATGCCAATTCCAAAGTTAATTCATCATTTGCAATGCCCCGAACTCCATCGGTTCCAAATAATCTGCCCATATTTTACCCCTTTCTCTTTGTATGTATGGTAAAATTATAGCATATATTTCACGAAAAAATAAGGGTTAAAAGCCTTACCATCCATACGGACCCGGCTTTCATAGCCGACATGTTGAAAATTTCAGTTTCATGCTGACTAATACTGTTGATTACTCTTCATTATTGGCAATATCTCTATCTATGTGATCAATGATCTTATTGGCAATGTCAAGACACTCCTGCTCTCTATCTCTCTTTTATATAAAGGGTCTATATTCATTTCAAGGCCTCCTTTATTACTTAATATTATATCATGCCTCTTGCAAATTCTGTCTAGTCCTGAAAATCGTTTTTGGCATACAAACAAGGCAAGACTAAATAGTTCTGCCCTCCAGTTCATCCATGACTTTTAATGTAAAATACCTCACCGCCTCTATTCTGTCGTCTCTCGCTGCGTTTGCATCCATTATGGGATCTATGCTGCCCAGCACCCGCTTAAGCAGTCTGTCCCGCATATCCTCTTCCCCAAAAAGGTCGTCGGCTGTCACGAGCACGGGGGTATCTGAAACGGACCCGAATCCCATCCTGAGTTTGCAGTCCGGGATATAGACCACAGCCATAGATGCCACGGACATATCCTCTCCCTTTAACTTGCCTTTCTTATAGTACCGGCTGCGTTCATTTTCTTCCGGTTTGGGCACGTTTATCCCCAGAACGAATTCACCCTGGGAGAGGCTGTTTTCTCCTGCTCCGGCAAACAACTCGAGAAGCGGTTTCTTCCATACGGCCGGTCCCTGCACATCCAGGGTAGCCCCCATGGCCAGAAGTATGGGAGCGGTGTCGGAAGCAGGCGAGGCTTTACAGAGGCTGCCGGCCACCGCTGCGCGATCTCTTGTCCGGCATGCGGCCAGGCCGCTCAGGGCATCATACAGGCCGGGATAGTACTCCCTTACCGGCGCGAAGTCCATCACCTCGCTGCAGGTGCACGATACCCCTATGTATAGTCCCCTATCATCGAACCTCAAAACACGGGTAGCCTCTATACCCCCGATATCCACCACGCACTCCGGCTGTGTCCGTCCATTTCCCGCCGTCACAGTAAGCTCAGCACCACCCGCCGTCACCATCGCGTTTGGATTATTTAAAAGTATGGCTCTTGCCTCCATTCCGTCGGATGGCCTTATATACTCCATCGATAATACCCCCGATACAAATTGTTCTCTATGAAAATTATACAATAAAGCCGAAGAATTTTCACAGTAATATTGATATTGCCGGGGAAATAATGTATTAAGCCGGTATAAAGCAGGCTGCTCACAATTAAATCTCAAAAAAATAAAGCCCTAATGGCTTATTTTAATTTATGGCGAATCTTTCAATGTGTTTTGATTGTTCGGGCTCATCCGTTGGAATATACTTCATGGAGCTTTCGTCGAATTTAAAAAACAGTCTTTCGCGGCACTCGGGATGTGTACCCGGTCCGAAATTCTCGATCACGGCATAATTATAGATGTTTTCATATATATCGCTAAGATTTTCTTTAACGGCTATCTCCGCCAACTCTTTAGACGTATAGTAGCCTACGCATTTTGACCCGGAGACATCGTCTAAGCTCTTTATACCAGAGATAAAATACACTCAAACTCCCCCCTCTGTATATCTTTACTAATATATATCGCATTAAAATAATACTTATCCATAGGTCTCCGGTATCAATTTTACGGCTGGAGGCAAAAAAAGGAGGCCCTCCGGCCTCAACGAATTGCAATCAATTCCACAACTTAACTATATTGACTCCCTTAAAATAATATTTAATTATCTCCGCCGCCGATTTACCTTGCTGCGCCAGTCCGTATGCGCCCCATTGCGACATACCTACCCCATGCCCAAAGCCTTTGCCCTTCATGGTCAGGGTGCTGCCGTCAAAATTCAGGTTTTCCAATAGGGTCGACTTCATCTTTTCACTGCCTATGGCTATCCTGAAATCGGGGGCATTGACGGGCACTCCGTCAAAGCTCAGCGTCGTCGCCCGTCCCGAAGGTCCCTTCGCCGCGATCTTCACGCTGCCGAAGTCCTTAACTCCGGCCGACATCTTGTCGAGAGCTGCAAGCACCTCCTGCTTGCTGAATTTTACAGTCCATTCACGGTCATCCGGCTTCGCCTTCGTGCTGTCCGGTGATTTGACTGCTTGGATGTACGGAGGATTCGCCTCTTTATAGTTGAGTCCTTCCTTTGCCGTTGCTGTCATGCCCCCGGCATGGGAGAAAAACCATGCCTTGATGTATTTGCCGTCATAGACCACGGCCTGGCCTCTTGTATCCTTCACGGCCTTCTTTATCCTGTCGTTTACGTTAGCCTCATTCCATGCCTGTGCCTCTTCAAAATCAGTGGATATATCGGCGCCCTGATATTTGGATTTCTTGGTATTTACGAAATCGAGCACATAGGTTCTGGCCAGTATGGCCTGCGCCTTCAAAGCCTCCGCCGGCCAATCGTTTTTGATCTCTCCCGCCACGGTACCGGCCACATAATCCTCCAGAGGCATTTCTTCTACTTTCCCCGTCTGCTGGATGTATACCTTGAGCGCCGGCTCTTTATCCTTGCCTCTGCTTATACTTTCAGGTATAGACGGCTTTGCCGCCTGCCGAGGCCTCTTTTCCGCAGCCGTACAGCCTGCCGACAGCACGAGCATGGCAGATATGATGAATAATACTGCTCTCTTCAATTTCACAGCATACCTCCCTTCTGTCAATAGTATTTGAGGTATGCCGCAAAATATGCAAAAAAACAAAGGGATGCGTGCTCGCTCCCTTTGTCTTCTTTCTTATTTGTTTATCATGTCCTTCAAAGCTTTACCCGGTTTGAATACCGGAGCCTTGGAAGCAGGAATGGTTATTTCTTCTCTAGTCTGAGGGTTTCTGCCCTTGCGCTCTGCCCTCTCTCTTACCTCAAACGTACCGAAGCCGACCAACTGCACCTTATCGCCATGGCTCAATGCCTCCGCGACGGAATCGACAAAAGCGCCTATAGCCTTCTCGGCATCCTTTTTGGTGAGGTCACTTTTCTCAGCTACCTTTGTTACCATATCAGCTTTGTTCATACAATAATACCTCCTCTTCTTTTGCTTCATATAAGCATATTCTGCATAAACCCTAAAAATCCTTCTTGTGACAGACTTATTTTTGATTTTTTTTGTATTTTTTATTCTCTTTTGCCTCATTCCACAGCATATTCATCTGACCCAATGACATATTCTGTAATTTCTGGTTCTTTGACCCGGCTGCTGCTTCTATGTACTCAAACCGTGATATGAATTTGTCTGATGCTTTCTTCAGTGCAAACTCCGGCTGTATCTTTAAAAATCTTGCTACATTTACCACCGCAAAGAGCAGGTCTCCTATCTCTTCCTCTATTCTTCCCCTTTCGCTGCCTTTATACACCTCCCTTACCTCTTCCGTTTCCTCATATATCTTATCCATTGCGCCGTCCACGTCATCCCAGTCAAACCCCACCTCGGCAGCTTTCTCCTGTATCTTATAGGATGACATGAGGGCGGGAAGATTGTTTGGAACGCTGCGCATCACCTCAGTCTGAGTCTTAAAGCCCTTTTCTTCTCTTTTGATATCTGCCCATTTTTTTGATACATCATTTGGTGTTGTCGCAGCAGTATTGCCGAATACATGAGGATGCCTCCGTATCATCTTTTTACTTATGCCGTTTACAACTTCGTAGATATCAAATGTCCCGCTCTCTTCGCCGATTTTGCTGTGCAAAAATATCTGCAGCAGCAGATCTCCCAATTCTTCGCAAAGATTCTCATCGTCTTCCATCTCGATTGCATGCAGTACCTCGTAGCACTCTTCCAACAGATGCTGCTTGAGGCTGTCATGCGTCTGCTGCCTATCCCATGGACATTCGCCGCGCAGCTTGTCCGTTATGCGTTTAAAATCATCAAAGCTATACCTGTTCTTGCTTTCAAGCTTGACGGGAGCGATATATACCGACGTGAGATGATCCAGCCATTCTATCCTGTCAAGCTGACAAAGTGGTATTTCGGTCTTTTTCATTATATCACCGTTTCCGGCGCCGGATACTACCGTCAATAATGTATTATCGCCATAAATTCCGGAAAGTTTAGCCTTTATTTCATTTGCTGCCGATATGTCACACACATGGGCTATGATGACGCCCATGGACGTATCTATGCGATGGCGATCGAGATCCAAGGCATCCGCGAGCATTATACCGCTTGAATCAAGACCCAATTCCGCCGCCATGGCATCAACGAAGCTCACTCCCGGCCTTATGTCTAAGTCTATACCCCGACCCATTGATACGGTATTTGCAAGCTGCATCACGGTCTTTTCACATATCATAGGGCTGCCGGGAACCACATAGCATATCTCTCCATGCTCATATGCGGAAGAAATGAGTCTATCGATCATTTCTACTATGGAAGATCCATCCGCCTCACTATATTCGTCAAAGGATTCATATTCTATACCCATCTCTTTCAGGTCTTCCGCCCCGGGGTGTAAACCCGTCCTGAGAAACACATTCCCCGAACCTTTTAACAGATCCAGCGTATCCGCCGTCATATATCCCCTTCCGGGGCCCATACCCAACACATGTATTATAGGTTTCATCTTTTCCTCCCGTTATAACATTATCCACACTATTATACCAAAAATAAAAAAACCACGAAATACTCCGTGGTTTTGCATGATATGGGCTCTACGAAAAGATCGGCGGCGGCGTCGGCATTATTGGCACCGCTATACGTCCCGTGGACGCATCTATATGCAGTATCCAGTAGCCCTCTTCGCCGAATTTCCTGTCCTGTCCAGCGGCCGGATGCCAATATACGAATCCGGTCATGCCTCCGAAAGGCTGTTCCTGTACGCAAAATCTTCCCGGCATTCCATACACCAGATATTTTATATTTTCTTTTTCATAATAGAAACCCACGAGGTAATGGTCGTATACGCTGTCGGTGAAGCTCAGATCGATCCTCCACCATTTATACCCCGGCATGGCCCATTCAAACGGCTTTATTTCCTGCAGATAGTCGACTATGTTGCCGATATATTTCCTCAGTCCGGTCATATAACCGTCTGCCTCGCCGGCTAAACTCCCTAACTCTTCCATAAATTCTGCTCCGTTTGCCCCCCGGTCCCGTATGTCCTGTGTCCCCTGCTGCTCCAGGACATCGCCGGCAGCGGGTTCTCCGTCCAAGGCCTCCCCGGACTGCTCTTCATAAGCTTCCTGTCCTTCATGAGTTTCCTGTTCTTCATGAGTTTCCTGTTCTTCATATCCCTGCGCTTTACATTCTTCCCGTATCTCCTGTTCCTGTTCCTGCTCCCGCTCCTGCTGCATTGTTTGATCTTCAAGTATTTCCTGATGATCCTGCGCGGCATTGTCCTGCGGCTCTTCGAAGTATGGATGTATAGCGGTCTCCCGTTCTCTCTCCGGCTCTTCGACTCCGGCGGCCTGCGGCACGGCGGCTGATGTGCCGGCAGCGGGACGCAGACAGCTCAAGATCTTATTCTTTATGTCCCCTATCTCTGCCGTGGTAAAACCGGCCAGCGGTACGGCACGATCCCGGGTGATGAGACCCACTGCCGATATGCCGTATACGCCGAACCCCTGCCCCTCTATATTGTCGGCGTCAAAATTCTTCTTGAGGTTGCCGATCCCGCCTGAATCCATACTTATGCCGCCGCAGTCCACGTATTTTACCATGCCGTTATTCACCGATACGATAAATCCGTTATATTCGAGCTTCGTCTCGAGATTTTCCGCATATATGGTCAGTACCCCGCCGCTCCCTCTCTTTTCTATTTTGGCATACCCTCTTGCCTTGCCATAGTTGCTGCCTTCTTTATCTATGATCTTTAAGGTTATATAACTCCTTTTATAACTTTCCATGGAAATACCCCCGTATCTATGGATTTTCCATATAAATATATGTGCGGGGGCAGTATATTATGACTTATCACTTATAATATCTGCAGATCGATGCCAATTCTGTCACGGCCTGCCCAGTTTATCTGCAGCCTTGATAATACCCGTTATGGTCTCAAATTCATGGATGCCGAGGGTCTCCGGCCTGGCCATCGGGTCTATGCCCTCCTCCTCCAACAATTTTTTCAGCCGGTCCTTATCGCCGGCATACAGACCGGAAAGGGAATTGACTATGGTCTTTCTCCTCTTCCCAAAGGAGGTCTTTATCACCCTTATCAGATCCCTCTCGCCCACCGGCAGCTCGGGCTTTTTCTTGTTGAAGCGCACCACCGACGATTCCACCTTGGGCTGGGGGATGAACGCCTCTCTCGATATGTTGAAGAGTATTTCCGGCTCGCTGTATATTGAGGAAATAAGGCTGAGAATACCGTATCCTCTTTCTCCGGGAGCGGCCGCCACCTTATCCGCAGCCTCCTTCTGTATGGTGAGCAATGCACCCTCTATCATATCTGAGGAGGTCAATATCTTTAATATTATAGGCGTGGTAATGTAATAGGGTATGTTGGCAACGGCAATTGATTTTTCCGGCAAAATCGCGTCGATATCCGTAACCATGATATCCGCATCTATTACCTTCAAGACCTCGGAGCCAAGCTCTTCATTCAGGATCTCGCACAGCTTGCCATCTATCTCTACGGCGGTCACCCTGCCGGCCCTTTCAACCAGTCTCCGCGTCAGCAGTCCTATACCCGGGCCTATCTCGAGAACGGCCGACCCTTCCGGCACATACGATATTATGCGGTCTATCGCGCCGTCGTCCACAAGAAAGTTCTGTCCCAGGGACTTTTTTGTCTTAAACTCATATTTTCTCAATACCCGCTTTGCATATTCTCCGCTGCTTTCCATTGTTCCCTCTATTCCCTCCTAAAAAATAAGAGAGGCCTAAGCCTCTCAATCATCCAGTACATATACCTTGAGCTTCTTCATTCCAAACCTGTTTACCTTACTCGAGTCATTATAGAACAGGTCTATTCTGTTGCCCTTGATGGCGCCGCCGGTATCCGCAGCCAGAGCGTAACCATAGCCCTCAACATAGAGTTTGGTTCCCAGAGGGATTACCTTGGGATCTACCGCGGCGATACCTTCCCTTACGCGAATGCCCGTGCAAGTTATGCCATAGTTTTTATCTCCCGGTTTCTTGCCCGTACTTGCGTAAGAAGCATCATAAGCCGTGGCGACCATGTTGAGCTGCTTGGTATATCTTATGTTGTCTCCCCTTGAAGTCTTAAGTGAACTCAGGGTACCGATCTCCACTATTTGGGAAAGAGGCTTCTTTATTATCCTCTCCGCCAATGTTGCTCTTGTCTTTTCCTTACCGTCCTCATATATAACCTTGTAGGTCACTTCGGCCAGGCCCTTTTCTCCCTGGCGGACAATCTTTGTGGCGCCCCTGACCATATTCCCATTTTCTCTCTTTGCGACATCATAGGACAGTTCCTTCTGCTCTGTTACCGTCTTCTCCTCTGTCCTCGTGATCCTTACATCGGCATTCGGAACGAGCCTGGCGTCGGGATCAGGATACACCTTGTCTTTGTCTCCAAGCACAATGCCTTTGGCCGCAAGAAAATCCCCTACGGTATTTTCCGTCGTCTTCAGCTCTTTCCTGACGCCTCCGTCTGTCAAAACGATGGGTACAGCCCTTTTTATGACGATCGTCATGTCATCCTGCAATTTAAAGTCTTTGCCCGGATAGACCTTGTCTTCCGGATCCAATCCTATATCTTTCTCTGCCAAAAATTCTCCTATAGTAGTCTTGTAAGTCTTGTAAGATTGGACTGTACCGTCTGCACTTACCTCTATATCCTTTCGTAAAAACGCGGCCCCAAGTAAAAGGATAGCGGAAACAGTGCAAACTGCTGCTGCAGCAAGTAAAGGCAAATTGACTCCCCTCTTACTGCCTGTACAGTTTGTCTCCATACCTCAACCTCCTATTTTTATTTCGGGAGATAACTAATTTTAGTATATCAATATTTATTTGTCAAATTTTATTATATAAATCAATATATATCTATTATATTCCAACTTTGATGAATTTATACATAAGATCGGTCTGCCCAACCATCAGGCCGGGGCGGATAATGTACCGCCCCCTGCTGAAGACCAAATGACAGACGTACCCCAACTATCCTTCCGTACTATATGGCATCGGCATCGGCGCGCACGGCATGTGCGGCATGCATGGCGGACACGGCTGTGGTGGACACGGCTGCGGCGGACATGGCTGCGGCGGACATGGCTGCGGCGTCACGGGCATGCAAACGCGGTTGTATGCTGAAAGCACTTCGTTTACTAAATTCTCGACGTTCATCATGGCAAAGTTGCAAAATGACGGATCCTGCATGATCATATGTGCAACGTTTGTAATAGGCATGTTCATACCGCCGCACGGTAAATTAACCGTAGGCATCGGCATTTCCGGGCATGGCATTCCTGGACACGGCATTCCCGGACACGGCATATTGAACGACGGATCGGACATGTCGGGGTAATAGTTATAATCCATATATATTTACACCTCCAACTTCATATACGTTATACAATACTATATGTTATATAAAATAAAATGGTGAGGAAATAATCCCTCACCTCAGACCACGCCAATCTCGTGCAATTGCGAAATTGCACGGCAATTTCGCCTGTCGCCTTGCCCTGCATTATTTGTCACGGCCTGCCACGTCATAGACAAAGCCGCCGTTTGCAATCTATAATCCGAAAAACCTGCGCGCATTTTCGTCTGTCTCCCGCGATACCTCATCTACAGTAATTTGCCTTACTTCCGATACTTTCCGAGCGACCTCCGCCACATACGACGGTTCGTTCCGCCTGCCCCTGTACGGCACGGGTGCAAGATAAGGACTGTCCGTCTCTATCATATACCTGTCGGATGGTACGGCGGCCACAGCCTCCAATAAACCGCTCGAAACCTTTTTAAAGGTTATCATTCCGGTAAAGGATACATGGAGGCCAAGAGCTAATACCTTCTCAAGCTCCCCCACCCCTTCGGAAAAGCAGTGAACGACGCCTTTCTCCACACCCTCCTCAGACATTATTGCATATGCATCATCAAAGGCATCCCTGATGTGCACAATAATGGGCAGGTCAAATCTCTTCGCCATTCTTATCTGTTTCCTGAAAGCAGCCTTCTGGATCTCCTTGGGACAGGAATCATAGTAATAGTCAAGCCCTATCTCCCCTATGGCGACCGGTCTATGTTCCGATATCATATCATAGAGCGCATCCAGATTTTCTCCCTCGGCATCCTGGGGATGGATGCCCAATGCCGGATAGACCATGCCGTACCTTTCGGCCAGGCCTATTGCCCGCCGCGACGTGGCGATATCCGATCCCGGCACGATAACGGCGGTAATTCCATTTTCCTTGGCCCTCGCTATAACGGCGTCCACGTCGTCCTTAAAATCTTCGTCGTTCAGATGGGCATGGGTGTCTATCATTTGACCTTGGCGCCGCTCTCTATATCCTTGTCCACCGTCAGCAGCGTAAGGGTATCCTCATCGGAAGCCGCCAGTATCATGCCTTGGGACTCGATGCCAAACAGCTTCGTAGGCTTAAGGTTGGCGGCAAGCACCACCTTCTTACCTATGATATCCTCCGGTGAATAGTGTTTGGATATGCCGGAGACCACGGTCCTCTCTTCGCTGCCCACCCTGAGCTTCAACTTGAGCAGCTTATTGGATTTTTCCACCTTCTCGGCCTCCAAGACCTCAGCTACCTTTAGCTGTACCTTTGCAAAGTCGTCTATTGTTATCTGCTGCTTATCTTCCTGCGTTTCCTGTTTCCTGCCCTCTGTTTTCGGGACTGCATCATCGGTGATCCTGGGGAATATCGGGTTTCCGCGTACGACCTTGGTACCGGGCTGTATACCTCCCCACGCTCCTAAGGATTCCCATGTTGCCCTGCCATCGTCGGCCAGGCCTATCTGCTCCAGCATCTTCAAGGAGGTATTGGGCAGATAAGGTTTCAGCAGCACCGCTATAAACCTCAGCGCCTCACAGCAATTGTACAAAACCGAAGACAGCCTGTCCCTCTTAGACGCATCCCTTGCCAATACCCAGGGCGCAGTCTCGTCTATATACTTGTTTATCCTGCCCACGAACTTCCATATCTCTATCAGGGCATTGCTTATGAGGAGGGCGTCCATATTCTCTTCGACTTTCCCCGGCAGGGCAAGCGCCATGTCGATGACCTCCCTGTCCGTTCCCTCTTCGCCTGCCCCCTGTGGGACTACGCCTCCGAAATAATCCTCCACCATCTTGACGGTCCTGTTTAAGAGATTGCCAAGATCATTGGCCAAGTCGTAATTTATTCTGTTGACAAGGGCCTCGTTGGAAAAAGCTCCGTCCGCTCCAAAGGGGACCTCCCGCAAAAGGTAATATCTTATGGCGTCCACGCCGTATTTTTCCACAAGCAGCAGAGGGTCCACCACATTGCCCCTGGACTTGGACATCTTCTTCCCTTCCAGAACCAGCCAGCCATGGCCGAATACTCTTTCGGGAAGCGGTTCGCCCAACGACATCAGCATGGCGGGCCATATGATGGTATGAAATCTCACTATCTCCTTGCCGACCAAATGCACGTTTGCAGGCCAGTATTTCCTGTATGCCTCGTCGTGTTCCGTGGTATAGCCGAGAGCGGTTATATAGTTGGAGAGTGCGTCTATCCACACATAGATCACATGTTTGGGATCAAACGGCACCTTGATCCCCCAGTCAAAAGAGGTACGGGATACGCACAGATCCTCCAGCCCCGCCTTGATGAAGCTTATCATCTCGTTTTTCCTGGACGCAGGCTGTATGAAATTCGGGTTGTCCTCATAATATTTGAGCAGCCTGTCGGCATAATTGGAGAGTTTAAAGAAATATGCCTCTTCGCTCACCATCTCTACGGTCCTCCCACAGTCTGGGCATTTGCCGTCCACCAACTGTGTCTCCGTCCAGAATGACTCACACTGCGTACAGTACCAGCCCTTATATTCTCCTTTGTATATATCACCCTTATCGTACATCCTCTTGAAGATGATCTGCACTGCCTTCTCATGGTCTTCATCAGTGGTCCTTATAAACTTGTCGTAGGATATGTCCATGACCTTCCAGAGGGCCTTGATGCCCGCGACTATTTCGTCTACATATTCCTTTGGGCTGACGTCCTTTTCTTCCGCTATCCTCTGTATCTTCTGTCCGTGTTCATCCGTACCCGTGAGGAACATGACGTCGTATCCCGTCATCCTCTTGAATCTTGCCAGCGCATCCGCCGCCACCGTAGTGTAGGTATGCCCTATGTGAAGTCTATCGCTGGGGTAGTAAATAGGCGTAGTTATATAGTAAGTCTTCTTGTCCACTGTTATCTTCACCTTCCGTAATGTTTTTTTCTTGAATTCATACAACTGTCAGGCCGTGACAAATCGTGCAAGGCAAGGCGTCAAACCTGCAAATAAGGGAGTATACTTAAACGTATGTGACTGCAATTTGCAGGCGCGGTCTGTGTTTATTTATTGTCTTCCCAGTATAGTATCTTCCACGTATTATTCGTGAGCTTTGCGAGGTGTATGGCCCGGCCGGCCAGTTTCACCGTGGCCTGGTCGCCTTCCAGCACGGTAAACTTACTGACCTCCGAAGCCTTATAGTCCCCCGGATTGCCCATGAAGGTCAGCGCCTTATAGTAAGGGTCCTCCGTGACCGCATTGCCCGCCCTCGTATAGGAAGCCATGTCCTCGGGCTCTTTTGTAATGCTGCCTATCCTATACCCCGACTCATACTTTTCCAACGTGATAAATCCATTATATATGACAAGACTGCTTTTATCTCCATCCATCTCCGTATTTACAGTCTCATAAAAATATTTAGGGCAGGCGGACTGTCCAGTCTTTTCATAGCCTGACGGCATCAGCTTTATAAGGGATACGTTCGCAGTGTTTCCCCATGACTTGGCAAAATCATTAAAATCCTGACCGGCTTTATATGTATCGCTGAGCAGCCCATAGGCATACTCATAGGGTTCCTTAGCGTCGCCCTCTTTTGATGCGCCGGCATAGTACATGGCGTCAAAGAAAGCATATGCGTAGTCCTCCGGCGATGTAAAGACTGCCCTCCCCGGAGGATAAAACGCCGGTTTTCTGACATCTATGTTTATAAAGCCCTGCTTTTGGTTCTCATCCTGAGATGATGCCGCAAAAGCAGGTATGATCATTACTGCGATCAAAACAGCAACGATAGGAACGATCCACTTTTTCATCATTGATTCCTCCCATATATCTTTATTCCCGTTTGGTATTGATCATTGCCATAGCAGTCTATGGCTACGATCGCAGGAAATTCCTCGACTATAAGTTTGTATATAGCCTCCGGGCTCAGATCCCCAAAGGCAACGATGCTGCTCTCTTTAACACAGCGAGCTATCTTGGCTCCTGCTCCTCCTACGGCCGCCATGTAGACCGCCGTATTTTTCTTCATGGAGTCTACGACTGTCTTTGACCTTCCGCCCTTGCCTATCATGCATTTGAGGCCTCTCTCTATAAGCGCCGGCGTATAGACGTCCATCCTGCCGCTGGTGGTGGGACCGGCCGGGCCTATCACATGACCGGGCGCGGCGGGCGCCGGTCCGGCATAGTATATGGCCTGGCCCTCTATATCAAAGGGAAGCGGCTTCCCATCGCTTATCAGTTTCATCATCCTCTCGTGAGCAGCATCCCTGGCAGTATATACGACTCCGGAAATATATACCTTGTCGCCGGCCTTAAGCTGCATCACCGTCTGGTCGTCAAAAGGCGTCTCTATGTAAATATCCTTCATCCCAGAGTCACTCCCTTGTGCCGCGCCGCATGGCACTGAATGGCGCAGGCCGCAGGCAAAGACGCTATATGTACGGCCATGTAGTCCACGTGTACGTCCAAAGCCGTGACCCTGCCGCCCAGACCCTGCGGACCGATGCCCGTCGCATTTATCATGTCCAGAAGCTCCTCTTCCAAGGCCGCATACCGCGGGTCGCTGTTCCTGCTCCCGACTCTTCTCAATAGAGCCTTCTTTGCCATGAGAGCCACCGCCTCGAAGTTGCCTCCCACGCCGACCCCCACTATGACGGGAGGACAGGGATTGCCTCCGGCGCTCTTCACAGTATCCAGGACGAACTTCTTTACTCCCTCAACGCCGTCGGCAGGCTTAAGCATCTTCAAAGCGCACATGTTTTCGCTTCCCGCCCCTTTGGGGACTATCTCCATATGCAGTTTATCCCCGGGCACTATGTCTACATGCACAATGGCCGGGGTATTATCCCCGGTATTTACCCTGTCGAAGAGCGGTTCCGCGTCCACGGACTTCCTCAGGTATCCCGCCTTATATCCCGCGGCGACGCCCAAATTTATGGCATCCATAAGGTTTCCGCCCACGATCCGCGCATCCTGGCCCAACTCCACAAACACGGTGGTCATTCCCGTGTCCTGGCACATGGGCACATTCTCGCGGCAGGCAATGATATCATTGTCTATGATCTCCTTGAGTATATCTTTCCCCAGTTCCGACTCCTCTATATCCGCAGCTTTTGTAAGCGACGCCATGACGTCGTCGGGGAGTATACTGTTGGCCTCTATGCACAGCCGTAGAGCCGCGCCCGCTATCTCATCCGCGCGAATCATCCTACACCACCTCATATATTATTAATATATCACAGGGTACCATTTTCTTCAATCATTATTATGGCTTTGCGGCCGCTATTTCCCAAAGATCAAACCAGCCGCGAAACAGGAGACCAATATGCCTATAATGTCGGCGGCCAGGCCGGCGATCAGCGCGTACCTCATCTTCTTTATCCCCACGGAGCCGAAATACACCGACAGCACATATAAAGTGGCCTCCGAAGATCCATATATCATCGACGACAGCACCCCTATGTAGGAATCGGGACCATATTCCCTGATAAGCCCCACCGCCACTCCCAAAGACGCTCCCCCGGACAGCGGCCTCAGTATGGCCAGCGGCAGTACCTCGGCGGGCAGCCCTATGGCGGATGTAAACCTCCCCAGCGTATTTACTATCATGTCCATGGCGCCGGAAGCCCTGAACATATTTACGGCCAGCATCATGGCTATAAGGTAAGGAAGTATATTTACCACGGTCCTTACGCCGTCCTTCGCTCCCTCGACAAACACCTCGTAGACCTTCACCCCCCTGGCAAGCCCTATAAACGGTATCAGCAGGATAAGAGCAGGTATGACGTACCTAGAGAGGCCGCTCATACCTCAAATCTCCGGTATGCTTTACGTATAAAAACAGCGGCTATGATCGATATGACCGCCGCTGCAACAGACGACAGCAGTATGGGCGCGAAGATCGCAGCCGGGTCATTAGAACCCTCCGCCGCCCTCACGGCTATCATTGTGGTGGGTATAAACTGTACGCATTCCGTATTGAGCACAAGAAACATGCACATGGCGTCGGAGGCCGTACCCTTATTCGGATTCAGCTTTTCCAGCTCCTCCATCGCCTTTATGCCCATGGGAGTCGCCGCATTACCCAGGCCCAGCATATTGGCGGAGAGATTCATTATTATGGCGCCCATGGCCCGGCCGTTTTTGTCAAGCCCCCCAAAGAGCGGCCGCAGTATGGGAGAGATCACCCGTGAAAGCGCCTTGTTAAGTCCGGCGCGCTCCGCTATCTTCATTATTCCAAGCCACAGGCTCATGATGCCGATAAGACCTATAGCGATCTCCACCGCATCCTTTGCGCTGTCTATAATGGCCTGGTTTAAAAGATCCACTCTGCCGTTAATCACACCCACCACGACGCTTATTCCGATAAGGGCAAACCAGAAATAGTTTACCATCCGGATACCTCCTTTAGAAAAACCATATGAATCAGAGGTATTTAATATGTATGCAGTTTACAACGCAGATTTTGATGTAGGTAAGGATCTCAGGCAAAAAAATAAAAGCCCTTGAGAATAAAATCCCAAGAGCATAGGAATTGCAATATCAGCCTGTATATGTCAGCTATTGGATCGCCTTTGATCACTGCATAAGAAGATAATGCGGTTTAGATCCACAACGCCCGACATTTATATTGCCGACAGGAGACATATCTTTACGGCCAAAATTGTGCAAAAGAACCGTCCACTTGTGTTTCATTTTTGTTATGCTTGCGGGGCTGCACCCAAAGCTGCAAACACACGTGCAGCATCCGGATACCCCGGCGTTGCCTTGGCCGTTTTCAAAAAATTACTAAATCGTTCAGGTGTACTATACAAAGAATCCCTAATATCTTTACACTGTTGATAAATTGGATCAAGGTTCTTACTAACCAGCCGGTTGTGTTCCAATAACCTCTCTTTAGAAACATCACCTTCCGCCAAAGCCTTGGCCAAGACCTCTGCGGCTATTTTCCCCGTATTTATCGCCAGTGAATAACCGCCGCCACCGGAAGACTCAATTGCATTGCCCGCATCTCCCACTAAAATAGCACCGTTGACCACATTATCTCCGGCCTTGTAGCATGAAGGTATTTTCCAACCTTTGATCTCACCGAGCAGCCGGGCCTGACCCAGACGTTCCTTGCCGATCTTGGTGTTGTCACGCCACCATGGGAAAAAGTCCTCCAACCTCATACCGCTCTTAATCAAGGATCTTTGAGTAATAAACGCGCCTATATTAGCTACCTTGCGTTCTTCATTTTCAGGGAATACCCACATATAGCCCGCAGGATAGAAACCCTCAGGGTAGTGCAACTCAACAGCCTTCATATCAATGCCGCCGACGTTTTCGAAATAGCCGCGTGCCGCATAGAAGACCTTATCCGGGTCCTCGTTGAATACGCCGACCTGGCGTGCCTGCATGGAGTGGGAACCGTTGGCTATGACGACCGCGTCAGCCCTGATGTCCATGCGCTTCCCTCTGTATAGGCCGCGTACTCCCTTTACATAGCCGCGCTCAATGATAAGGTCGGTTACTTCGAAATCCTCCATGAAGTCGGCTCCGCCTCTGATCGCTCCCCGGCGCACAATATCGTCTATTATCCGCCTGGGCGTAATCCAGCCACAGTATGCGGGCAAATTGGCCATATCCAACATCACGATCTCTTCATCGACACCACTGTATCTGTATAGTGTGCTGTTAGGATTGGGAGATGCTTTAAGAGCTTCGTCGTAGATACCCATGTCTTTATAGACTTCAAATGAGGCTGCCGCCTGCAAATCGCCGCAGGCCTTGTCACGAGGCCAGGTCTCCTTATCCACCATCAGTAC
>DHDI01000028.1 GCA_002399285.1 Thermoanaerobacterales bacterium UBA4880 | reverse complement strand
CCATACTTTGTAAAGTAGCCCACGGTGAGCTCGCTCTTGTGGGCTACTTTACAAAGTATGGAGACGGAGGAGCGGATATACTTCCTCTTGGGGGATTGGTAAAGACCCAGGTGAGAGAATTGGCGCGGTATCTGGGAGTTCCGGACATAATAATAGATAAACCCCCTACGGCCGGATTGTGGGAAAATCAGACGGACGAGAGGGAGATGGGGCTTACCTACGAGGAGTTGGATGAGTACATTCTGACGGGCCGGGCCCGGCCGGAGGTGGCGGTTAAAATCGACGCCATGAATAAAAGGAGCCGACATAAAAGAAAGATGCCCGTCATATTTGAGATACAAGACTGATTTACCTCTTTCATCTTTTATGTTAAAATAGATTATGGTGTAAAAATCGTTCTTATAATGGGTTTTATGGACTCATGAAATGAATAGAACAGCACATACACATGCTTTAAATAGTTTTAAGGAGGTATACTTATGTCTGGTCACTCAAAATGGGCTAATATAAAGCATAAAAAGGAAAAGAGCGATGCTCAGAAGGGCAGGGTGTTTACAAAACTGGCGAAGGAGATCATCGTAGCCGCCAGAGAAGGCGGCGGCGACCCCGACAGCAATTCATCTCTCCGCGATGCCATTGAAAAGGCTAAGGAGAACAACATGCCCAACGACAATATAATGAGGGCGGTAAAGAGGGGCTCGGGCGAACTTGACGGCGCCGCGCTGGAAGAAGTTACTTATGAAGGGTACGGGCCGGGCGGTTCCGCATTGATCGTAGAGGCTATGACGGATAACAGGAACAGGACCGCTGCCGAAATGCGACACATATTCGACAGAAGCGGAGGAAGCCTCGGCGCAACGGGGTGCGTGGCATGGATGTTTGACAAAAAGGGACTCATCGTAGTCGACGGAGAGAGCGCCGACGAGGATGAACTGATGATGACCGCGCTGGATGCAGGTGCACAGGATATAGTAAACAGCGGCGATTTCGAGATATATACAAATCCCGAGGATTTCCGCGAGGTGAAAAGCAAGATCAAGGATGCGGGATATATGATAATAGATGCGGATATCAGGATGATACCGCAGAATACCACCAAATTAGATGTCGATGTATCGCGTAAGGTGCTCGCTATGATCGACAGACTTGAAGAGCACGACGACGTCCAAAACGTATATCATAATCTCGAAATACCTGACGAACTGCTGGATGACGAAGAAGATATGGAGTAGACATCGTCTACTCCATATCTTTTAGATCCTCTTTTTCATCTAAAGACAAGACTTCATTTAGATTCAGCATGATAAGCATACGCTTATCAAATTTACCTATACCACATATGTAATCCTTGTCTATGCCGACTGTCTCATTGTCCAGAGGTTCTATGTCATCAAGGCTCAGTCTCAGCACCTCGGTTACGTTATCCACTATAAAGCCGGTCGTTTTATTGTTAACATTGGTGATAATGATCCGCGTATTTTCATCGGAGCTGCCTGCATTTAAGTTAAAGCGCTTTTTAAGGTCAATGACGGGTATTATTTTACCGCGAAGATTTATTACTCCTTCGACAAAAACGGGAACATCCGGGAGCTTTGTAATGTCCTGCATTCTTATTATTTCTACCACTTCCATTATGTCAACGCAATATTCTTCACTGAGCAGTTTAAAAACCACGACCTGTTTTTCCGCCATTTTTTTCTCTCCTTTCAAGTTTAATTATATTATTGAAGATATATAAAATCAAATAAATTGTATATTATACATATTTCTGGAAACAATACAGTCGAAGGAGGTGCTGGTTTTGTTTACCAGAAAGAGGAATAAAAACCTGCTTTATGTGATTCTGCCGGTATTATTCATCGCAGGCATTTCAATAGGCTATTTAGTGAGCTACGATAGGAAAAATACTACTATGCAGAAACCTTTGACAGACAAGGGAAAGGTTATTGAGACCGCGCCGTCAAACGAAAAGATAATCGAGCCCGGTGCAAAGGTCAGCTATCAAAGGCTGTATAAATCGTGTGACGAGACATATACAGAAGAGGAGGATGTCGATACCCAGTATGTGGGACTGAATGAGGAGGAATTTGCCAAGGCTTATAAGGGATGGGTGATAAAGGCCTTTTCTCCTGGATATATAAGGCTTTATCGGGAAGAAGAGGGGTACTGCCCCGAGCATTATATCATAGGCGAAAAAGACGGCTATATAATCGTATACAGGAACACTCCGGATAAAGGCATGACTCCGGTACAATTTACCGATATATTGGTGAGCTCTCTTAGGAGCGAATATCAGGAGAATATAAAGAAGGGCATCGTGGTTGACAGCGAGGACAAAATGTATCAGATACTTGCGGACATAAGCAGTTAATATAACGAATAGTACTATATGAGAAGGCGCAAATAGCCGTCTCATATTTTTTTGTGTTTATGTATGCTGATTTATATGGTAAAATGAAAATGGAGTGATTTTATGATAGTTTTAGGTATAGATCCGGGAATTGCCATAATGGGCTATGGTATTTTGGATTATGACGGAAGAAATACGGAAGTTATAGATTATGGGGCGGTGACGACCCCGGCGGGAGTCCCTGTGCAGAATAGACTGAGGGATATTTATAGGGGCGTGGATATGCTTATTAAGACGTTTGATCCCGACTGCGCCGCTATAGAGGAGCTTTTTTATTTCAAAAACCAGAAGACCATAATCACGGTGAGCGAGGCGCGGGGCGCTGCCATAACCGCCTGTGCCAACGGGGGTATCGAGGTATTCGAATATACGCCGCTGCAGGTAAAACAGGCGGTAGTCGGATACGGGAGTGCGGATAAAAGACAGGTACAGTTTATGGTGCGCGCGCTGCTCAATCTAAAGGAGATTCCCAAACCTGACGATATAGCGGACGCACTTGCCGTAGCCATATGTCATTGCAACGGCGTCAATGCCAGGAAAAGGGGTGTTTTCAGTGATTGAATATATCAAGGGGCGGCTGAGCGATATCAAGGAGGGCCTGGCCGTGCTGGAGATCGGAGGGATCGGCCTGGCCGTCCGCGTGAGCGCGCATACTTCCGATCTGCTGCCTGCATTGGGAGAGGAAGTATTTTTGTATATATACACTGAGATACGCGAGAATGATATATCGCTCTACGGCTTTGCGGATGAGGCTGAGAGGATCGCGTTTTTCGACCTGATATCGGTCAACGGGGTGGGTCCCAAAATGGCGCTCAATATCCTTTCCAAGTTTGAATACGGCGAACTTTATACATATATATCATCTAAAAATACGGCGGCTCTCGAGAGCATTTCCGGTGTGGGGAAAAAGACGGCGATGCGCATCGTGACCGAATTGGAGGACAGGGCAAAGCAGAGGCTGCGGATAAACGCGACCGCAGACAGAGACGTCAGCGAGGATGCGATAGCGGCGCTGGTGGGTCTCGGGTATACGAGGATAGAAGCGGCGGGCGCGGTCGGAAGGGTTTCCGGATCTTCCGTGGAATCGGCGCTTATGGAAGCATTAAAGATACTGGGGCGGTGATCATAGGTGGAAGACAGGATTATTTCTTCACAATATACGAATGACGATAAGGATATAGAGACTTCACTAAGACCGCAAAGACTACAGGAATACATAGGTCAAAAGAGAATTAAGGACAAGCTGTCCATTTTTATCGCCGCTGCTCTGGCAAGACATGAGACACTGGATCATGTTCTGCTGTATGGGCCTCCGGGGCTGGGGAAAACGACGCTGGCGGGCATAATCGCCAATGAAATGGGCGTCAATCTGAGAGTCACGTCGGGACCCGCATTGGAGAAGAGCGGCGACCTAGCGGCAATACTCACCAACCTGAATGAAAATGACGTCCTGTTTATCGACGAGATACACAGATTGAACCGAAGCGTGGAGGAGATACTTTACTCGGCCATGGAAGACTTTGCCCTGGATATCATCGTAGGTAAAGGGCCCAGTGCACGTTCCATCAGGCTCAATCTTCCGCGTTTTACCCTCATCGGAGCCACGACGAGGATCGGACTTCTATCAGCGCCTCTGCGGGACCGGTTTGGCGTAATAGATAGATTGGATTTCTATAAGACCGATGAATTGGTGGAGATAATTAAGCGCTCGTCGGATATACTGGAGATCCGCATCGACGAAAAGGGTGCCGTGGAGATCGCAAAGAGGTCCAGAGGCACTCCGAGAGTTGCAAACAGGCTTTTAAAGCGGGCCCGGGATTATGCGCAGGTCAAGTCGGAGGGTATAATAGATCTGGATACGGCTAAGGCGGCGCTTAAGTTGTTGGATATAGATGAGAGGGGTTTGGATGATATAGACAGGAGATTCCTTCTCTGTATCATAGAAAAATTTGGCGGAGGGCCGGTCGGCCTTGAAACCATAGCTGCCTCCATAAGCGAGGATACGGAGACGATACAGAGCGTTTACGAACCATATCTGCTGCAGCTGGGTTTTATCAAGAGGACGCCGCGCGGCAGGGTGGCGACGGACTCGGCGTTCGAATATTTCAATGTGCCCATACCTGGGAGCGACTGATTTTTGAAAGCTCGTCATATAGAAGGCCGTCTGCTATATTGTTTCATGTAAGAAAGATACTTTGCTTATTTTGGCAATTCGATACCATACAAATATGGGAGTTGATAACGGTGAGACGTATTGTTCTATTTATACTGCTCATAGCCATGATTACTGTGTTTATACCGGCCGGCACAATTGCATCCGGCTACGCGGCCGCTGATTTTCCGGATAGCGTTAGGGTGGGACTGTATTACAATTCCACCGCCGCTAATGCCGTGGACATAGGCTGCGACGGTGGATTGGATATATCTGTTCATCAAAGCGACACATTCGGCAAGCTGATGACGATGGCGGGGGGCGATACGCTCCAGGTCGTCAAGGACGGGTACTACACATTTTCGGGAGGCGCTTACTCACGAATGGAGACATCTCAAGGCGCCCAGGCCGGACCATATCATCTTCAGGTTTCCAGCTGCAATTCTGCGGATGATGCCGGAAGAGAAGCAGACAGTCTGAGATCCCAAGGTTATGATGCATATCCCGCTTATGACGGCGGGTATAAGGTATGGGTGGGGAGCTTTTTGGATGCGTCAGGCGCTGCTCAATCGGGCCTGGACGGTGACGTTGTCGACGGGACCAAGGATACCATTCTGGTAAAGAGAAATGGTGAAACAGTACTTGCCGTGGTATCCGATAAAAATGACGAGTTGTATTTTAAACCCTTGAGCGGGAATCTATCTATAGCGGGAAAGTCATATAGAGGGGCCGTATCCTTTAAGAGGAACAGTTCGAGCGATATGACCGTTATAAACATCCTGCCTCTGGAAGAGTACCTCTACGGTGTGATCCCCAACGAGATGCCGCCGGCCTGGCCGCAGGAAGCTTTAAAAGCCCAGGCGGTAGCCGCAAGGACATATGCGGTATATAACATAATCAACAACGGCAAATTCGCATCTCTCGGGTTTGACGTCGGCTGTTCTACGGATAGTCAGGTATATAAGGGCAAGTCGACCGAGTCGGCTGCCGCGAACAAGGCCGTGGATATGACAAAGGGGATACTGATGCTGCATGACGGCGTTCCCGTGGAAGCCTTCTTTTATTCCCACAGCGGCGGCTATACTGCAGATATATCGGATATATATAATTCTTCATCGCCCGTCTTTGTCGGGAAGGCCGATCCGTACTCACTGGGATATGCTCCCCAATATGACGGCTGGAGCGTGACGTTCAGTGCGGCAGACCTATTGAACAAGCTCATGCCGACAAAGGGAAACATAGGAAATATTGACAGCGTCGACATGACGCATTCATATACCGGCAGGGTACTGGAGATGGATATCAACGGAACCAACGGCAGCGCCGTGATGAAGAAGAATGAGACGAGAAGCGTTTTGGGACTTAAAAGCACGCTGTTTGACATGGATACGGATTCCGATGTCTATACGTTGGATTCAGCGGGACAGATCAAGAAAAGCATGCCCCGGGACTTGTTTATAATCGGCGGGAGCGGAGTAAACGAATTTACAGGCGGGAATCTATACAGCATGGGAAATGGCGCTATGAAAGAGATACCCGGCAGCCCGTCGCTCTTTACCATAAACGGAAGCGGTTACGGCCACGGCATAGGGCTCAGCCAGTACGGAGCGCGCGGAATGGCCGATAAGGGATTTAATTATACGGATATACTGGAATACTATTATAGTAATATAGAAGTATACGATACCATAAACGGCAGAAACATATAGGAGATGTTAATTTGAACGTACGCGACTTCTATTTTGATCTTCCTGAGGAACTGATAGCTCAGGAACCGCTGCAGCAAAGGGATATGGCGCGGCTTATGGTGCTGCATAAGGGTACGGGAGACATAGAACATAGGACTTTTAGGGACATAACGGATTATCTGGATCCAGGCGACTGCCTTGTCTTAAATGATACGAGAGTGATACCGGCGAGGCTTCTGGGAAGAAAGGCCGAAACCTTGGGCAGGATGGAGTTTGTACTCTTGAACAATAAGGGCGGGGACGTATGGGAGGTCATGGTAAAACCGGGGCGCAGAGCCAGGATAGGAGCGAAATTTGTATTCGGAGACGGTGAGCTTAACGCCGAGGTCCTTGAGGAGACAAAAATAGGCACGAGGTATGTGAAGTTTTATTATGAAGGCTTGTTTGACAAGATATTGGATAAGCTTGGGAAAATGCCGCTTCCGCCCTATATTAAAAGGCAGCTTGAAGATAATGAGATGTATCAGACGGTCTATTCCAAAAACGAGGGTTCGGCCGCTGCTCCGACGGCAGGACTGCATTTTACCGAAAGTTTGCTTGAAGATATAGAGAAGAGAGGCGTTCACGTAGTTTATATAACCCTGCATGTGGGCCTGGGGACGTTCAGGCCGGTCAAGGTCGAAAGGGTGGAAGATCATGAGATGCATTCGGAATTTTTTGTTGTAAGTCAAGAGTCTGCGGATACGATAAATAGGGCTAGAAAGAGCGGAGGGAAGATAGTCTCCGTGGGCACGACGTCTACCCGGACCCTTGAATCCTCATGCGACGGCGATGGCAATATACTGGCCCAGAGCGGATGGACGGATATTTTTATTTATCCCGGATATAAATATAAGGCTATAGATGCTTTGATAACCAATTTTCATCTGCCCGAGTCCACTTTAATAATGCTGGTAAGCGCATTGGCAGGGAGAGAAAATATAATGAACGCTTATAAAGAGGCCGTGGCGAAACGATACAGGTTTTTCAGTTTCGGCGACGCTATGCTAATAATCTAGAATTTATTGGGGGTTTGCCGGTGAATAATAAATCTCTAAAAAGGAATCTTGTGCAGTCAACACAGTTTTTAGAGATACTTATATCTTTATTTATAATAGCGGCAGTACTCGTAAGCTTTATTGATCTGGGAAGATATATATACCAGATACTGCATACAAATTTGACGCTGTCCTATGATCTCCTGACGGATTTTCTCGGTCATGCCCTTTTAATGGCTGTGGGCGTTGAACTCGTGGTAATGCTCGTCAATCATACTCCGGGCAGCATCATTGAGGTACTGCTCTTTTCGATTGCCAGAAAGATGTTGGTCGGGAGTAAGAGTATGACTGATTTTATATTGGGCATAATGGCAATAGCAGGGGTCTTTGCCATAAGGAAGTATCTTTTTGTAGAGGATATATCCGGGAAGAGGGGAATAATGCTGAGCGCTGCCACGCCGATCAAAGAGGTCAATCGTCTGGTAGGCATCAATCTGCCGGAGGACTATGCCGATACCATAGGCGGACTGCTGGTCAGGTACTCTGAGGAACATGATATTGAACTGCGGGAGGGATTGAAACTCACCATATATAATGCGGATGTATTCATTGCGGAGATGTCGGGGGATTCGATCGAAAAATTAAGATTTACCAAGGGACTTAGTGACGAGGAGGTTTAATGCTGTTGAGTCGGTTTAGATATGAGCTCATTAAAGAAGAAAAGCATACCCATGCGAGATTAGGCAGGATATATACGCCGCACGGAGTCATCGAAACGCCGGTCTTCATGCCGGTGGGCACACAGGCTACGGTAAAGGCGATGACGCCGGAGGAACTGAAGGAAATAGGCGCTGAAATCATATTGTCCAATACATATCATCTGTATCTGCGGCCGGGCCATGAATTGGTGAAAAAGGCCGGCGGACTGCACAGCTTTATGCACTGGGACAGACCTATACTCACCGACAGCGGCGGTTATCAGGTGTTCAGCCTGTCCGATCTGCGGGAAATTACCCAAGACGGGGTCTATTTCAAATCGTATTTAGACGGTTCAGGACATTTCATAGGTCCGGAAAAAGCCATGGAGATAGAGAATGCCTTGGGTGCAGACATAATAATGTGTTTTGACGAATGTGCCCCCTATCCCGCCGAATGGGAATATGTGAAGAAATCTTCGGATATGACCATAGAATGGGCAAAGAGATGCAAAGCAGGCAATAGCCGGCCGGATGAGCAGGCTCTGTTCGGAATTCTGCAGGGCGGTCTTTATAAGGACATCAGAATAGAAAATGCAAAGAGAATGGCGGACCTTGACTTTCCGGGGTACTCGATAGGCGGGCTGAGCGTGGGAGAACCCAAGGATTTGATGCTGGACGCCATTGAGACGGTAGAAAATTATATGCCGAAGAATAAACCGAGATATCTTATGGGAGTGGGAAGCCCCGACCTTCTCATAGAGGGCGCTATAAGAGGCATAGACATGTTCGACTGTGTGCTGCCGACCAGGATAGCGAGGAACGGCACGGTGCTTACGAGCCATGGCAAGCTGGTGGTGAGAAATGCTCAATATGCTGAAGACTTTACACCGCTGGATAGCGAATGCGATTGTTATGTCTGCCGGAATTATACCCGCGCATATATAAGGCATCTCTTCAAGGCTGGTGAAATATTGGCCGCAAGGCTGGCCTCATACCATAATATATACTTTTTAGTCAAATTGATGGATAAAATACGAGAAGCTATTAAAGAGGACGAGCTGATCGAATTCAAAAAAGAATTTTTTGCAAAATATGGTTATGAGTTGTAAAATATAAAAGAAGGGAGGGATACAGATGAATCAGACCACAATATTGATAATCGAACTGGTTGCTTTTATCGGCATATTTTATCTCCTCATAATTCTCCCTCAGCAGCGCAGAGATAAAAAGGAGCGGGAGATGATAGCTTCGCTGGTGCCCGGTGATGAGATAATTACTAAGAGCGGCATTTACGGTAAAGTGCTCAGCGTAAAGGAAGATTCCTTCACCATTGAAGTCGGTGCCGACAGGGTCAAGCTGAAAATTGCAAAATGGGCCGTAGGCGGCGTTCTGCATAAAGTAGAATCCAAAGAGGCAAAGAAGAACAAGGAAGAGGACAAAGAGCCGGATAAGCCGGATAAGGAAGAAAAAAAAGAAGACGACCAGTAGTACGGAGTGCCATAGGATCGATTTAAGCGGTTCTATGGCACTCTTTTTAAATCGGTTATATTTTTTTTATTTAATCATATTTTTAGTGTAGTGAAATAAATAGGGGTGAAATGTTATGGACAAAGAGGGCATAAGTTCGATAAAAGTGGTAATATCGGGGGTCATCATCGGTTATATAGCGGCTACTATCATGTTTGTGATATACGGAATAATATTGGGCTCGACTTCAATTTCGGAAGAAACCATACCTATGATCGTAAAGGTCATTTTGGCAGTTACGATATTTATTTCCGGGCTCATGTCTGCACACTGGATTCATAACAGGGGATGGCTCTACGGCACAATGGCGGGATTAATATATATCATCGTTCTTTTGGTTCTCTCCGCGGTCTTTGTCAAAGGTTTTCAGGTAAGCTTAAATACGTTTGCGTATGTGGCGATTGCAATTCTCATAGGGGCTCTTGGCGGAATTCTCGGTATAAATATATAAAATTGGTTTTCATGCCGCCCAACTTATGGTATAATGAATTTTGATTCATATGTAAGGGGGGGATTTAGTTGAAGCATATAAAAACCTTAAACGGTCCGCAGAGCAAAGAAGTCGTATTCGAGTGCGACGGTTGTCATGCTTCATGCCAGTCTGCTTGCAAGACGTCCTGCACAGTCGCAAATCAGAAATGCCCCAGGAACTGAAGCTATGGGCAGATGAGCAGTAAATATTAGTATATCTAATATATACTGCTTTTTAAATTTTTTTTGGAGGATGAAATAAAGAATGATACACATGTATAAATTGAACGGACATAACATTGTACTGGACGTAGGTTCGGGGACGATACACACGGTGGACGATCTTACCTATGACGTGTTGGGGCTTTACCTCGAGCATGAAGAAAAGGATATAGCCAAAATTTTGAAGGACAAGTATGATGCCGGTGAAATACTTGAGTCCATAAATGAGATCAATGAATTGGTGGAGAACGAACTGCTGTTCTCACCGGATGCCGGCGCGGACATTAAACTGGATAACTATAACCCGTCGATCAGGGCATTATGCGTCCATCCGGCTCATGACTGCAACTTGAGATGCGATTATTGTTTTGCATCGGCAGGCAGCTACAATCAAGGAATAAGTCACATGAGCATAGAGACGGGGAGAAGATGCGTTGACTTTCTGATAGAACAATCGGGCGGCAATAAGCACTTGGAGATAGATTTCTTTGGGGGAGAACCCCTGATGAATTTTGAGGTCGTAAGGGATATGGTGAATTACGCCAAGGAAAAGGGAAGGGAACATGATAAGGAATTTGGCTTTACCATCACTACAAACGCAACCCTCCTCGACGATGATTCCATAAAATTTATAAACGACAACATGTACAATGTGGTCTTGAGTTTGGACGGAAGAAAAGAGGTCAATGACAGGTTTAGGCATAATATAGCCAATGCCGGAAGCTATGATGTTATAGTGAAAAACATACGCAAGCTGATCGACGGCAGAAAAGGCAGGGAATATTATATTCGAGGTACTTACACACGAAACAATCTGGACTTTACCGAAGATGTAAAATCCATAGCGGATCTGGGTTATAAAGAGATTTCTTTGGAGCCGGTCATCTCCGATGACGAGAATTATGCCATAAGAAAGAAAGATCTGCCCAGGATCTTTGACGAATACGAAAGACTGCTGCATTTCTGCATAAAAAGAGAGAGGGACGGCGAACGGATAAATTTTTATCATTTCAACATCGACCTAAATGGAGGCCCGTGTGTACTTAAACGGGTCACCGGCTGCGGTGCCGGTTTTGAATATTTGGCAGTGGACCCTTCTGGGAATATCTATCCTTGTCATCAGTTCGTGGGTATGGACGACTATATTATGGGAAATATATTTGAAGGTATAAAAAATACCGGTATGGGGGATCTTTTTTTAAACAGTAATATATATACAAAGCAGGAATGCACAAACTGCTGGGCAAAATTCTATTGCAGCGGAGGCTGCCATG
>DHDI01000005.1:46843-47247 GCA_002399285.1 Thermoanaerobacterales bacterium UBA4880 | reverse complement strand
TATGAGGAATTGAAACTCTATTCTGCTTCCGGTATCGGCGGTTCCCATTCCTCGATTTTAGACTACCTATGAGGAATTGAAACTCCGGACCCGAAGTGGTATTCTTTGACTGATCAGCTAGATTTTAGACTACCTATGAGGAATTGAAACCGGCTATTTCAACCACTTTCTTTTTGAGTGTGAAGTGATTTTAGACTACCTATGAGGAATTGAAACCCGAATATTTTCACGATCTTTTTTGCCCTTGTGACCGGATTTTAGACTACCTATGAGGAATTGAAACGTAGCTATCTTCCCCCATGCTGTGACCTTAGCAACTGATTTTAGACTACCTATGAGGAATTGAAACAGTCATGCATATATTGACAAGTTAGAAAAAGGCAACGATTTTAGACTACCTATGA
>DHDI01000005.1:0-46642 GCA_002399285.1 Thermoanaerobacterales bacterium UBA4880 | reverse complement strand
CTATGAGGAATTGAAACTATCCTCCTTTTATTTTTTATTATTTGGGTGAAGGCGGATTTTAGACTACCTATGAGGAATTGAAACATGTGGAACATAAATTGTGGAATCCTTTGTTGGAGAGGGATTTTAGACTACCTATGAGGAATTGAAACTAAGTAATATTTGCCTTTTCTAAAAACTTTTTATAGGGATTTTAGACTACCTATGAGGAATTGAAACTAATCGTCATAATAAGGGATGGTCGTACAACGGCATTGATTTTAGACTACCTATGAGGAATTGAAACTATCTTTGAGCAAGGTGCTTTACTCTCGCGTGTATAGATTTTAGACTACCTATGAGGAATTGAAACCGTCGTATCAACGGTAGGCTCAACTTTTTTCCCCGTGATTTTAGACTACCTATGAGGAATTGAAACTCTGTTCAAGCTTTTCCTCCGTCAGTCCCGGATTGGATTTTAGACTACCTATGAGGAATTGAAACTAATGAAATTATGGGTTAAAAATCCTATAACTGACAAAGATTTTAGACTACCTATGAGGAACTGAAACAATTTTCTGATTTCTGCCGGATTGCCCGCCGGCGCGGATTTTAGACTACCTATGAGGAATTGAAACCGGAAGGACCTCGCAGCGTATGAAGAAATAAGGAGGGATTTTAGACTACCTATGAGGAATTGAAACATCATGATTCATACACAAATAGCTGGCACATAGTCGATTTTAGACTACCTATGAGGAATTGAAACAAAAGGATTGGCACGGGACGAAGACATGGCATCCCGGATTTTAGACTACCTATGAGGAATTGAAACTGTGAATTTCCGTGATGCTCCGGTGGCTTTCAGCGTGATTTTAGACTACCTATGAGGAATTGAAACTCAATAATTTTGAGATGGAGACGTCGACGCGATCGGATTTTAGACTACCTATGAGGAATTGAAACAGTTTCCATGACATTCCAGCCTTTTTAATGTATGGGATTTTAGACTACCTATGAGGAATTGAAACCTGTATACACCGTTACCGATGAACGAAGATACCCACGATTTTAGACTACCTATGAGGAATTGAAACCAGCAATGTCTCCAGCAATTCAACGTGATCCTGCTCGATTTTAGACTACCTATGAGGAATTGAAACTTCAGCTGCAGCTACCATTTTCCTCTCCTCTTTCCCGATTTTAGACTACCTATGAGGAATTGAAACTCCTAAACCCATGTCCCTGCCAGCACTGAACCAGAAAGATTTTAGACTACCTATGAGGAATTGAAACTAGGAGGGTATAAGAATGTTTGATTCAGCAGCCGAAGATTTTAGACTACCTATGAGGAATTGAAACCTAAGACACGGGGAACATGGACATGCTGCCCCATATAGATTTTAGACTACCTATGAGGAATTGAAACTCTCTCCGGGAAACGATGGCGTGCCGGACAGATTGGGATTTTAGACTACCTATGAGGAATTGAAACCTGCAGACCGAGATCAATCGGAAGCGATTTGGTAAAGATTTTAGACTACCTATGAGGAATTGAAACCTTTTTCACGCCGTACCTGTTCGGCAATAGATACCTTGATTTTAGACTACCTATGAGGAATTGAAACATGAATTTGAAATGGAAAACATAAGAAGAATTCCTAGATTTTGGACTACCTATGAGGAATTGAAACTTTTCTTGAGGATCTCGTTTCTTTTCCAAAAAAAGGATTTTAGACTACCTATGAGGAATTGAAACTCAATTGTTCATATTTATCTTGGGCACTTTGGAAAGGATTTTAGACTACCTATGAGGAATTGAAACTGAACTTCTTCACGGAATCAATTCCCAACTGGTGGAGATTTTAGACTACCTATGAGGAATTGAAACCCAATGGGAAATATCGCATATTGATGGAGGAATATGATGAATAAGAAAAATAAAGAAGGCCTCTTTTCTGATAAACGCTGGAATGAACCTCCTGGTTATGAAGCGGTGGGACATATAGAATTTACCGAGGAAAAGAAGGAAAAGAACAGAGAAGAACTTAAAAAAATACTAAGAGAAAAAGGGATAATCGAAAACCCATAGAAGCACTTGCCAAGCAAAATGGTAGATTTTAGACTACCCATGAGGAATTGAAACAAGACATAGGTTTCCTTATTCTTTTTCAAATACCAGGATTTTAGACTACCTATGAGGAATAGAAACTTTTCTCCATTTATCCACCATCAAAGCGCTTCCGTTGTTTTTAAGCTAACTACAAAGATTTGAATTTGCAAATGTACGGTAAAGTGACGTTCTCAAGGCTGCGGACGGGAATTAATACATTTTGAAACAAAGAAGATCATAGAGGCAGGATATGATTCTACAGTACTTGTACTTTGTACGAACGGTACAATTAAATTAGAAAGGGAATCGGGGGATATTGCAAAATTACAACAGGCTTACAGCATTCAATAATTATTAATTCTGATCAAACCTTTCTAGATAAAAGGTAATCGGCAGTATAAGAGGAGCTGATTACCTTTTATTTTTTGACGTCTGGAAGTCTTTAAATCTATATGTTCATCATATAATTTCCTAACAATAGGAAAGAAGATTATAAGCATTCAGCCAAAAGTCTTTGTATAATCAATTATATAGCAATAGACTAATAAAAGCCAATAAATGGGAGGACATAATGGAAGAGTTAGAATTGCTGTGCTTCAAACTTATTACTGCCGCCGGAACGGCACGTTCCTGCAGTATTGAGGCCGTTAAGGAAGCTAAAAAGGGAAGCTTTGAAGAAGCAAAAAAATTAATGGAAGAAGGTGAAAAGCAGTTTTCAAGTGCTCATGATATACACAGCGAAATACTCACAAAAGATGCCGGGGGCAGTGAAAGCGGCAACGGCTCGATGTTACTGATGCATGCGGAAGATCTTCTCATGAGTGCGGAGACATTTAAGATAATGGCGGTGGATCTTATTGACATTTGCAAGGCTATGAATGAGCTGTCACAAAAGGTTAAATAGGCGCTGCAAACGTATGCTAAATTGATTGTTAATAGAAAGCAGAGAGTCGAGTTAAAAATTACTTCTTAATTTTAATTGGGAGGGGGTGAGATAAATGAAAAAAGTATACTTATTTTGCAGTGCCGGCATGTCTACCAGTCTTCTTGCTAACAATATGCAAGAGGTTGCGGATGCGCATAATCTTCCGATCGAAGTAAAAGCGTTTTCCCTTGCGCGGCTTCCGGAAATTTATGAAAAGGAACATCCCGATTGCATTTTATTGGGTCCACAGGTAAGATTCGTTTATGACGAAACGAAAAAAAATTATAATAAATTAAATACGCCTGTCGGATTGATTGATGCAAGCGATTACGGTACGATCAATGGTGAACATGTATTGAAATCGGCAATAAAACTAATTAAACAGGGCGCTTAGTCTATTGTCATGCAGTTTTTATAGGGCAATAATTTAAGTTGTATGAAAATATTAAAGGATGGGAGAGGAAACAAGGATGCAAGAGAACAGAATGAAAAATAGTTTAATGGATACGTTTGAATCAAAATTGATGCCGATTGCAAAATATATAAGCACAAATAAATATCTTATGGCAATCCGAGATGGCTTTTTGGTAAGTATGCCGCTTTTGGTAGTCGGTTCAATATTTATGCTGATTTCAAATTTCCCGGTACAGGCTTGGATCAATTTATTGAGCAATACGAATATAGCTGGGACATCAATTTCATCATATTTCTCTAATATAACGAACGCGACATTCTCGATTATGGCAATTTTCGTAGTTATTGGTATTGGATATAATTATGCAAAGGAGGAAAAGGTCAGTCCAATATTTGGCGCTGCAGTGGCTATTTTGAGTTGGTTTATTCTTATGCCTTTTACCACCGAATATATTCCGGAAGGTTCTTCAACTGCTATAGAAGTTGCAAGCATTCCCCTGCAGTGGGTTGGTTCCAAAGGTATATTTATAGGGATTTTTTGCGCATTTATCTCAGTCAGGATTTACAAATGGGTGGAAGATAAGAATTGGACCATAAAGATGCCGAGTGGTGTGCCTCCGACAGTCGGGCAATCATTTGCGGCATTGTTTCCGATCGCCATGGTTATTATAGTATTTTTCCTGATAAGGGTATTGTTCTCATTGACATCATGGGGCAATGCATTCGACTTTGTATATAAGATATTACAGATGCCGTTACAAAAAGTTGGGGATACTTTGGGAGCAATGCTGGGAATTTATTTGTTTGCACATATATTGTGGTTCTTTGGTATTCATGGTACAAATATTACAGATTCAGTTTTCAGGCCTATTCTATATGCGCTATCTGCCGAAAATTTAGCAGCTTTGCAGGCAGGCAATCCACTGCCGCACATTATCAACAGCCAGTTCCAGGATCTGTTTGCCACATATGGCGGCGGAGGTTCGACGCTTTCGCTGCTGATCATAATGCTCTTCTTCTGCAAATCTAAGAGGATCAAACAACTTGGTAAACTTGCCATTGTACCTGGTATATTTGAGATAAATGAACCTATTATTTTTGGATTGCCGATCGTATTGAATCCCATTATGGCTGTGCCATTTATTCTGACTCCGATGGTCAATATTCTTATTTCGTACATTACTATGAGGATAGGGATCGTTCCGATTTGCAACGGTGTAATTATGCCGTGGACGACACCGCCGATAATTTCCGGGTTCCTTTCATCAGGTTGGCAGGGCGCGGTTCTGCAAATATTTTTAATTGCTTTAGGAGCGCTTATTTACTATCCTTTCATTAAAGTGGTAGATAAGCAGTATTTGAAGGATGAAAGCGAAGATAGTGATTCGGGAACCGATGACTTCTCATTGGACGATTTATCACTTTAATATAAATACTTAAGGAGCCGGGTGAATTCAGACATGATAAAAATTGTGGCGCTTTATGATCAAATCGAATCGGGAATGGGCACGAAGGATGATAAAATGTTGCCGCTTGGGGCAAAAAAGGTTCCCATAGGTCCGGGTATTATGATGCAGCCTTATTTAAAACAGATCGATGCAAAAATCGTTGCCAGTCTATACTGTGGAACGGGAACATATATGGGCAATAAACAAAGAGTGACAGAGAAAATATGCGAGGCAGTGAATAAAATACATCCGGACGTTGTTATCTGTGGACCGGCGTTTAATGATAAGAACTATGCGCAGATGTGCGTTGAACTTACGGACGGCATCATTGGTACCACTGGAATACCCGCGGTTTCGTCTATGTCGGCTGAGAATATTGAGGTAATAGAAAAGTACAGGGATAAAATGTATATCGTAAAATGTCCCAAAAAGGGCCAGGCCGGTTTGAACCGCTCATTGCAGAATTTATGCTATGTCGCGAAATCCCTTGCCGTACATGACGATAACACCGCAGATATCAAAGAATACTGTTTCTGACATAATTGCGATAATGTGTTATATTTACTTATAAGGAGGTCTGATACGATGCACAGAATGGGTATATCCGTTTATCCGGAACATTCCACGGAGGACAAAGATTACGATTATATGAGGATGGCCCAAAAATATGGATTCACCAGGATATTTACGTGCCTGCTGTCGGTAAATGAATCTCGGGAGGACACCATAAAAAAGTTTACAAAATTTATGATACAGGCGCATTCACTTGGATATATCGTGGCGGTAGACACCAATCCCGATGTATTTGAACACCTTGGCGCAACGCCTTATGATTTAAAGCCGTTTTCCAATATGAATGTGGATATTGTGCGGCTGGATGGACATTTCGGGGACAGGGAGGATATAGCAATAACCAACAACCCATACGGGATTTCTATTGAATTTAACGGCAGTTCTAATATGGCTTTGGATCTGATGATCGAAAGGGGAGCCGATGTAAGGAATATGTCCGTCTGCCATAACTTCTATCCGCAGAGATACACCGGACTGGGATGGAATAGATTTATGGAGTTCACGGATAAATACCGGGCCTTGAATATTCCCGTATCCGCATTTGTTTCAAGCAATAATGAAAATACGTTTGGCCCATGGCCTGTATCTGCGGGTCTGCCTACCTGCGAGATACACCGGGGACTGCCTATCGATCTTCAGGTAAGACATCTGCTCGCAACCAAAAAGATCGATGACATCATAATCGGGAATGCCTTTGCCAAAGAGGACGAATTAAAGGCGATATCGCAGGTCGATAAAACTAAAATTACGATCAAGATAGAATCAGAAGAAAATGTTACTGAGGAAGAGCGCAATATCATTTATAACTACACTCATTTTGATAGAGGCGACGCGTCGGATTATTTTATACGAAGCAGCATGCCGCGCGGGGATTACGGAGATAAGGGCATACCTTACAAACAATGTCATAATGAAATGTTTCATAGGGGAGACGTGGTAATTGTCAACGACAACCTGGCCCATTACCGCGGCGAGCTGGAGATCGTCAAAAGGGATATGCCCAATGATGGTGAAAGAAATTTAGTGGGGAAAATACCTACACAGGAATTGATGCTGTTGGACTTGATAAAGCCTGAATATGCTTTTGACTTTATAAAATAAGATCGCAGGGGTGTGTGGCCAGGCCTGCTTGGCCGCACATCTTTCTTAATGATCGGTTTGGAGTGATGGAGGTGCTTAATAAGCGACAAGAAGCGATCATAGCCATACTCAAAAACTCAGATGACTGGATGACCGGCAAGGAGCTCTGCGCATTTTTTAATGTGTCCGACCGTACGATAAGATCCGATATTGTCTTTATAAATCAATATTATAATGAGACGGTCATTAAATCCGACGATAAGAACGGCTATCATCTGAACGCCGCGGCATTATCAAAATTAAATATTCAGCCTGAATTGACGATCATACAATCTTCCTTTGAAAGATGTTTATATATCATCCAGGAATTACTGTTTAAAGAGAGCGAACTTAATTTGCTGAATGTCATAGACAAATTATATGTCAGCTATTCTACGCTCGAAAATGATCTAAGGGAAATTAAAAAGTTATTGGAGCCCTATCCTGCACTGAAGCTGGTCAGGCGGAAAAATTATATATACTTAAGAGGAAATGAGGAGAGTATAAGGAAGTTTTATGTAAACCTTCTTATGAAAAAGATAAAGGAGAACATCTTAAATCTGGATATCATGGCGGGCATATTCACGGATTATGATTTCTCTGCAGTTAGGGTCCTGCTGGAGGATGTGCTTAAAAAATATAATTACTGCATAAGGAGAATGGAGTTCCCTGTTGTTATCGCCTACGTAGGGACCGCCGTCGAACGTATGCTTCACCGCGATTATATACAGACGCCAAGGATGGATCAGAACATTGCGGATAGCATGGAACTTATTATAGCCGATGAATTCTATAATGAACTATCCGAAATTTTGCCGATCGAAGTCAAAAGAGATGAGACCGCGGTTTTGGCATTGATATTATTTGGAAAGAGGCAGGTCGATATTGAAACTATGGAGCTGCCCTTAAGCCGTGATTTTGCCGTAGATGATCTGGTGAATGAAATATTGCAGGAAATAAATATTCAGTTTGAGTTGGATCTGAGGGAAGATGAGATTCTAAAGAAATCATTGTCCGCTCATATTTTGCTGCTCATAGAA
Source organism: Thermoanaerobacterales bacterium UBA4880 (assembly GCA_002399285.1). Lineage (GTDB taxonomy): Bacteria > Bacillota > Thermoanaerobacteria > Thermoanaerobacterales > UBA4877 > UBA4877. Next base: position 39,031 of record DHDI01000005.1, on the reverse strand, counting down.
CGCAAAAAGAACGATATGCATATTACCAATCTATGCCTTGACGAATTAAAGTACAAATATCCGTTCATCTTTGAAATGGCGGTTTGGGTAGCCAGTCTGATCAAAGAAAGATTAGACATTGCGCCCGACGAGAATGACATCACTTTTTTTGAACAGCAGTTGGGCGGCGCTCTGGAAAGGGTAAATCACGATGATAAATACAGAGTTATCATAATAAATCCCAACGATCAGTCTTTGGCAAATCTATGTATGGAAAAAATAAAGAATATGTTCTATGAGCGAGTTACGATCATCGGATCCATGAATTATTTTGAAAGGGAAGCCGTACTCAAGGCAAAGCCCGATTTGATCCTGACTACTTTGCCGATAGAGCATAATTTGGATATTTTGACGGTGGTGATCTCTATTTTTGTCAACCTGGATGATGAGATAAAGGTCTTTAAAGCCCTTAACCTGCTTGACAACAATAAATTAAAGAGCGAGTTTGCCTCGACCATCAAAACCATGATGGAGCCGCGTTTTTTTTATGTTGATCTTGATCTTGACACACCTCAAAAGGTATTGAGCTTTATGAGCGACGAACTTTACAGCGCCGGCCTAGTCGAGCAGAATTTCAAGGACGAGGTATTGAAGCGCGAGGGATTTTCTCCCACATCCTATATCTATTCCTTTGCAATTCCGCACCCGCTGTCTCCGATCAGCAGGGAATCGAGGGTATCGGTGGCGCTGTTGAAAAAACCGATACAATGGGGAGATTTTCAGGTCAAGTTAGTGCTTCTATTATCCATAAAAAAAGACAATCAAAAAATAACGCGCGTTTTCTTTAATTGGCTGAGCAATGTGGTAAGTGATTCTAAAAAACTGGCGCTGATAATGAAAACGAGATCCTATGATGAATTTATGAACAATATTATCGAATGAGCTGATGGCATATAAACCGCCTTGCCTTGCATGATTTGTCACGGCCTGCCAGTTTGTATACAACCTGCAGCCATTTTACGGCTTTAGATTGTATGTATCCTGCCTATTGCGGCCATGAGATATGCCGATGTATAAAACCGGCTGTGCTATGTTTGGCAAGAAGGAAATTTGAATATTATATGATTCATTTACAAATGATATATACAGGAGGTGTATTGTAAATGAATCTTTCTCAGAAAGAGACACTGTTACTTAAAGATCAAAAGGATCATGAGGATATGTGCATAAAAAAATATAATAAGTATTCCTGCCAGGCCCATGATCCACAGCTTAAGAACCTGTTCAGCGATCTTGCAAAGGATGAACAGCGCCACCTTGATACCATCAATCAGATGCAAAACGGCCAGGCCCCAAACCTTGCCGTCGCCGGACAGCAGCAAAGCGGTCAATCTCAGCAGTATCAGGCAGCCCCAATGTCTCAGGCGAAAAACACGAATCCTGAAGACGCGGAAATGTGTACGGATATGCTTGCCACAGAAAAATATGTGTCGGGCACGTATGATACCTCGGTCTTTGAATTCAGGGATCATGCGGCAAGGCAAGCTTTAAGCCATATACAAAAGGAAGAACAGGAACACGGAGAAAAGATTTATAATTACATGGCGTGCAACGGGATGTATAATGTACAGTAACAGCAAGTGAGTATGTATAGCTCTCGTATAGGTGCAATGCCTGACGGGGGCTTTATTTTATAGAAGAAAAAAACAGGCTCATAGCCCGTTTTAGCCCGAAGGAACCCATAGCAACCTTCTCTCCGGCTGGTAAAAGCATTCTCGCCACCCAGTGTCACCTTTCGGCAGCAGCAGATAACTGCAACACCTTAAACAACCTTTGACCGACCGATAAAGATATCTAATGCTCCCATAACAATCTTTAGACCGCTATAGAAACAGGTAAAATTTAATTTATACTAAATTCAATCGACACCTTTAACAGTCTTGGCTCAACCGATATACATATCTGCCCCACATATTTCAATCGGGAGACCAATATACATAGGTTCAATACATATAGCAATCTTCGCTCCGGCTATATTAAATCCTGCGACCTAAAATAACCTTTGCCCGACTGATATACATCCGTTAGAACATAGATCAGTCTTCGCTCGGCTGCTATAAGTCCCTTCTATTTAATAGATTTTCCTGATATAATAAGTTTATACATGAAATGGAGTGAAAAATTATGGAAAACGATTATAAGGTACTCAGCCTGCCAAAGCTCAATAATCTTACGCCGAGCATCGAATCCACTGCCCTCAAGCTTATGGAGGAAGCGGGGGAGCTGGCACAGGCTATAGGTAAGTTCAGAGGGCTGAACGGTGAAAAGGTGAATATGAGCGAAAAGGAGGTATTGGACCGCATATCCGGAGAGCTTCTTGATGTGGCCCAGGTCGCCGTATCCATGATGTTTGTCATGGAGGACACCTATGGAATAAATATTGAGGAGAAAGTGGAGGAACATATAAACAAGCTCAAGAAAAAGGGTTATATTAAATAAAGCGGTGATTAATCCATGGTTATTTCTCCGGTAAAGTTTCCGCGGATCTGACCGGTCTTGGTGCTGATCTCATTATTCAGCGTGGATACCCCAAGCACCGAATAGATCAGGCATGTTTTGGTAAGCGCCTCGGACATGACAAGCCCTCCCAACGACGTCATAAGCAGTGATTTTTTGCTTATTCCTCTGCCGAATACATAGCTTCCCGCCCATATCCTTATAAAAGCATCCAGATCGCCTATATTTTTTTTCATCTTCGCTGCTCCTTTCTCATGATCTAGTCTGCACACTTTTTCGCTAAATAAACCTGTATTTTGTTTATTTATTTATATTGTATATAATAAAGACAGAAGGAACAGAAACGGAGGTAATAATCATGTACGATGTAATAATAATCGGCGGCGGCCCGGCCGGTCTTACCGCGGGGATTTATTCGGGCAGGGCAGAATTGAAGACGTTGATCATAGAGAAAAAGGTTCTGGGCGGCCAGGCCGCGACCACCCACAACATTGAAAACTATCCCGGCTATGTGTCGGTCGCGGGTCCGGACCTTGTTATGAAGATGGAAGAACAGGCAAAGAGGTATGATGCGGAGATAACCTATGGAGAAATATCCGATATCCAACTGAAATCGCAACCCAAAAGAATAATAGCGGGCGGCAAAGAATATGAGGCAAAAACGGTGATACTTGCCATGGGCGCATATCCGAGAGAAATAGGGATAGAAAGCGAGAAGCAGCTGAGAGGGATGGGTGTATCATACTGTGCTACCTGCGACGGAGCTTTTTTCAGGGGCAAAACGGTAGCGGTAATAGGCGGAGGCAATACCGCCGTGGAAGACGCGGTATTTTTGACAAGATACGCTCAAAAGGTCTATGTTGTGCATAGGAGACATGAGCTTAGGGCGACAAAGGCGGATCAGGAAAGGGCGTTTAAAAATCCCAAGATAGAGTTTGTATGGGACAGTGTGGTGGACGAAATTAAGGGCGGCGAGTTTGTCGAAGGAGCAGTCATCAGGAACGTCAATACCGGTGAAAAGAGTGAAATCAAATTGGACGGCGTATTCGTGGCTATAGGAAATGTGCCCGACACGCAGCAGGTAAAAGGCATTGTAGATTTGGACAATAACGGATATATATTAGGCAGCGAAGAGATGGAGACAAATATACCCGGGGTATTTGCAGCCGGAGACGTAAGGGGAAAATCCGTTAGACAGCTTGTCACTGCGATGTCCGACGGGGCGATAGCCGCAGTCAACGCAGAAAAATATATTTCCCGGCAGATATGAGATACTTCGATATAAGCATGATGATATGGGAGGGTATGCCGGTTTATCCCGGCGATCCTTCCTTTGAGCTTAAATGGCTGGATACCATAGAAAACTGTGGATACGATCTCTCCGCGATATCAATGAGCTCTCACTGTGGTACCCATGTCGATTGTCCCAGACATTTCATCAAAGGAGGTCAAACCGCGGAGGCCATGAATGTGGAAAACTTCTGCGGCGCAGCAAAACTGATCGCTGTCGAAGGTGTAGAGGCAATAACGACGCATGACCTCTGCAGTTTTGATATAAAAAGGGGAGAGATCCTCATTTTAAAGACGGACAACACGCAATATATGCGCTCCGGGATCATGCCGGACAAATTTGCCTGCCTCACCGAAGACGCCGCCGAATACCTTGAGGAAAAGAACATAAAAGCCTTTGGGTTTGACTATATCACGGTGGACAGGGACGAGGATTACCCTGTTCATAAGACGCTTTTAAGTGCAGGTATTCCCATATTCGAAGGTCTCTGCCTCAATAATGTGCAGCCGGACGAATATTTCTTCACAGGTCTGCCGCTGAGGATCAAATGCGCCGAAGCAAGTCCCGTAAGAGCCGTACTGATAAAAAATGACTGATACCCTAAAATGGATAGAACCCCATATTGTTCCAGTTGGACTCGAACATTGCCGTGTACTGTTTTTTTAACGCCGCTCTGTGGCCGCTTTCCCAGTCTGCAAGGCTTAGCAGCATTTCCCTTACCCCGTTGTCGTCCACATTGTCCGCAGCCTTTTTGTAGAAGTTCATGAAGTCGTCTTCTATAAGATAAGCCATCCGCAGGAGTGATATGTCGGAGGTGCTTGTTTCAAAAGATGCAGACTTTACATCCTGCTGTTCCGCACGCTTATTGAAAATCTCCGGCGTACCCAGGTCGCGCTCTGGTTTTTCAGCAGGCTTGCCCTTTGATATATTCTCAAATTGCGATTTCAAATATTCATAGTGAGCCGTTTCCATTTTGGACAAATCCTCAAAAAGCTGCTTTGCAGTAGGATTTTTAACGCTTTTTGAATAGTTGTCATAGAAGGATTGGCCTTCCAATTCCATGCCCATGGCGAAATTCAATACGTTTAATTCCTTTTCCATAATAATGATCCTCCTTTTTTTAACTTTTATATATATTTCTATTTTATTTGTAAAAATCCTTCTTAAATTAGGGATATTTTCAAAAGAACGTCATCGTGCTAAAGTTAAGGGAAAATGTTTTCTGGGTTTATAATGCCGATAAAATATGGTAGAATTAACTTGAGCAATATAGAAAGGGGGTTTATCATGCAGTTGGTCGAATGTATTCCTAATTTCAGCGAAGGCAGAAATAAGGAGAGGATCGATGAGATTGTAAATGAGATTATAAAGACGGATGGCGTCAGGCTGCTGGATGTATCACCCGATTGTGATCATAACAGGACGGTAGTCACATTTATCGGGGAACCGCAGGCTGTTGCCGAGGCGGCTTACAGTGCATGCGCAAAGGCATCCGAGGTCATCGACATGTCCAAGCATACGGGAGAACATCCAAGGATGGGCGCCGCGGACGTGATACCCTTTGTCCCAGTAAAGGAAGTTACGATGGATGACTGTGTAAAGCTGGCGGAGGGGCTGGGCAAAAAGATAGGCGACGATCTCCATATTCCGGTCTATCTGTATGAGAGTGCCGCGACAAAACCGGAGAGGAGCGATCTGGCCTATGTGCGCAAGGGACAATATGAAGGATTCTTTGATAAGATAAAGCAGCCGGGTTGGGAGCCCGATTTCGGACCGAGAGAGGTCAGCGTGAAGAGCGGAGTGACCGCCGTAGGGGCCAGGCCGCCTCTGGTCGCGTTCAATGTAAATCTCAATACCCAGGATCTCGATATCGCAAAGAAAATAGCCAAAGCCGTGAGAAACTCCAGCGGAGGGCTCAGATATGTAAAGGCCATAGGAGTGAATATCGCTGAAAAGAATATGGTACAGGTATCCATGAATATGACAGACTATAAAAGGACGCCGCTTTACCGGGCATATGAACAGATAAAGATGGAAGCTGCACGGTATGGCGTCAGCATAGCGGAATCGGAAATAATAGGCCTGCTGCCATCGGAGGTTTTGATAGATGCCGCTATAAGCTATCTTCAGGTTCACAGTTTTGACAGTAAACAGTTACTGGAAAATCATATATATGAGTAGGTGAGCGGTATGAAGGTAGATACGCTTGTTAAAAATGGAAGGATCGTCACGTCTGTGGGCTCCGCTCCCAAGAGCGGCAAACAGATGCAGAATGTAAGGATCATAGAAAAGGGTTATGTCGCCATTGACGGAGGCATCATCGTAAAGGCCGCAGAGGGCGAGCCGACAAAGATGGAGGCAAAGACCACCATCAATGCCGAGGGAAGGGTGGTAACTCCAGGATTGGTGGACCCCCATACTCACCTCATACACGCAGGCTCGCGGGAAGACGAGTTGGCCTTGAAGTTAAAGGGAGTGCCTTATCTGGACATATTAAATGCGGGCGGAGGGATTTTGAGCACAGTCACGGCTACCAGGACGGCAGGTGACGGAGCGATGATCTCGCAGGTTTTAAAATCTTTGAGGCGCATGTTAAAATATGGCACGACGACTGCGGAGGTAAAGAGCGGATATGGACTAAACACACAGCAGGAACTCAGGCTGCTTGGGCTGATACATGACCTCAATTCGCTTCAGCCGATCGACCTGGTCGCCACATTTATGGGCGCCCATGCAATACCCGAGGAGTACAGGAATGATAAGGATGCCTATGTAAGACTTGTGAAAGAGGAAATGCTGCCGAGGGTGGCAGAGGAGGACCTGGCCAGATACTGCGACGTATTCTGCGAAGAAGGAGTCTTTGACATAGACGATACCAGAGATATTCTGCTGGCGGCCAGAAAATTGGGACTGGGGCTCAAGATCCATGCAGATGAAATGAACCCTATGGGCGGCGCGGAACTTGCGGCCGAACTAAAGACAACCTCGGCGGATCATCTGCTTGCATCTACCGACGAAGGCCTTATGATGATGAAACGGGCTGGGGTCATAGCCGTTGTGCTGCCAGTGACGTCGTTTAATCTTGAAGAAAGGTTTGCCAGAGCGAGGGACATGATAGACATGGGGCTGACGGTGGCGCTGGCGACGGATTACAATCCGGGCAGCTCGCCGACGGAGTCAATGCAGCTGGTCATGAATATGGCCGCAGTTAAGCTCAAGATGACGCCGGAGGAGATCATCACGGCTGCGACCATCAATGCGGCATGCGCCATAGGGATGGGTGAATTCATAGGAACTATTGAAGAGGGCAAGGCCGGAGACCTGGTCGTCTTTGATGCACCGAACCTCAACTACATACCTTATCATCTGGGGGTAAACCTGTCGAACACGGTTATCAAAAGGGGCAATATCGTATATAAGGCTCAGGAATAAACAACAATGAAAGGATGTGTGCTATATGCTTATAAACGGCACGGTTAACGATTACCTCGATTTGCTTTCGAGCGGTTCGCCGACACCCGGCGGCGGCAGCGTATCGGCGCTGGCCTCGAGCCTTGGCGTATCGCTGGGGATGATGGTTTGCGGCCTCACGGTGGGAAAGAAGTTCTATGAAGAGTATGACGACGCCACGAAATATACTATAAACTATACCTGTGCAGAATGTGCGGACCTCAAAAAGCGCCTCACCGAATTGATCGATGAGGACACCAGTGCCTATGACGCAGTCATGAGCAGCATCAAACTGCCCAAGGGAACTGAAGAAGAAAAGGAGATCCGGTCGCAGGCCATGCAGCAGGCCTATGTAAAGGCTATGGAGGTGCCCTTGGAAACAGCCAGACTCAGCCTGAAGGTGCTGGAAGATCTGGATAAACTCAAAGACTTTGTAAATCCCAACGCCATCTCCGATATAGGCGTAGGCGTGCTGATGGCCCATTCAGGTCTATTGGGCGCCGTCGACAATGTGAACATCAATTTAAAATATATAAAGGACGCCCATCTGGTAAGTAAGACAGAGCAAGAGGCAGAGATGCTGGCCAAGTCGGCGGATATTCTGAGAGAGAGGATACTCAAAGATATAGAGTACAGATAAAAAAATAAGAAGATGCACCGTATTTGATGGGGGTGCATCTTATATTTTCTCAGCTGTTAAGATATTTCAGCGCGATCCTTACCAAAAGCTCTATTCCCAGAGGGAGAGCATCCTCGTCTATATCGAATTGAGGATGATGATTGTTTTTATCTATGCCCTTGTCGGGATTGGCTATGCCCAAAAAGAGAAAACTTCCCGGCGCTTCCTGCAGAAAATATGAAAAGTCCTCCGCACTCATGGTTATGCCAGGGTCGATCACATTGCCCTCACCGACTACTTCTTCTGCCGCTTGTTTTGCCAGCTCGGTCATTTGGGGGTCGTTTATGGTGGGAGGATATTCATGTATGTATTCAAAGCTATATTCACCGCGAAAAGCCTCGCAGACACCCTTTACTATCCTCTCTATTTTATTGGGCATCTCTTTTCGGAGCACGGGATCTACAAGCCTTATCGTACCCGTCATGCTTGCCTGGCTGGGGATGGCGTTCATTACGGTTCCGCTGGTGAAGGTGCCTATGGATACAACGGCAGGATTTAACGGGTCTATCTCGCGGCTTACAAGAGTCTGAAGAGCGAGTACGACATGGGCGCCTATGACCAAGGCGTCCGTACCGAGATGCGGGGCCGACCCGTGTCCGCCCTTTCCCCTTATGGTTATGGTGAAAGCATCGGGGGAGGCCATGAGTGGGCCCGGCCTTACGCCGATCTTCCCAAACGGTACGCTTGACCATACGTGTTGACCAAAGACGGCGTCCACATGGGGATTTTCCATGACGCCCTCCGATATCATCCCTTGCGCGCCTCCCGTGGCATACTCCTCAGACGGCTGGAAAACGAATTTAATATTTCCGCTTATCCCGTCCCTATGTTTGGATAATATCTTTGCAGCCATCAGCAGCATGGCAGTATGCGCGTCGTGGCCGCATGCATGCATCACGCCATCCACTTCCGATCTATAATCACAGTCGTTCTCTTCACTGACCGGCAGAGCATCCATATCCGCCCGCAAAAGCACGGTTTTCCCCGGCTGCGGTCCGCGCAGTAATCCCACGACGCCCGTCTTATTTACGCCCATTGTCACTTCCAATCCGCATTCCCTTAGTTTCTCCGCCACGATCCCCGAGGTCCTCACCTCCCTAAAGCCCAATTCCGGATGCCTGTGAAAGTCCCTTCTCAAGGCGACCGCCTCATCAAAGAGCAGGCTGCATTCCCGCTTTATATCAAACATAGGCAATTCCTCTTCCCGTATAAATTTTATAAATATATCCGATGGTCTTTGGCCGCCCTTTCTTACAGGTACGTCCCCAATATACTCTATCTACTATGTTAGTATATACATTAGCGCCCGGCAATACAAGGCGGTATTATTGCTGCTGCAGAAAAATACATAAAACGGCGGAGGCAGAATCATTATGATCCGCCTCCTCTGTTTTTATAAATGAACCATGAATGTATTTTTGTAATCGGTCTTTTATAAGAAAGGTATCTTCAGAGTGTACAAACCAGCAGGCCGTGACAAATCGTGCAAGACAAGGCGGCAAACCTGCAAATAAAGGAGCATACTTAAACGTATATGACTGCAATTCACAGGCGCAGCCAACGCAGTAAGCAAAATTGCAGCTCAATTTTGCGATTGCACGAGACTGGCATCGGCCTAGATTAAGGATCGGGTTTGCAGTCGGCGATTATCACCAGCTGCTGTCCCGGACAGATCAAGGCCGGATCGGCTATGCCGTTTGCCTTTGCTATAGAATTGACGGTGGTATTGAACATTCCGGCGATTTTATACAGGCTGTCGCCGGCTGCCACAGTGTAGTGCATAAGTTTGCCGCAGGTCACGGGTATTCTCAATTTCTGCCCTATATAGATCAAATTCGGGTTCGCAATATTGTTTGCGCAGGCTATGGCTTCAATGGACGTGCAGAACAGCATGGACAGTTTATACAGCGTATCGCAGGATTTCACGGTGTATATAAAATAATCTGCCGGCTGCGGCTGTGGAGGACAGGGCATAGGCTGCGGCATTGGCGGGCAAGGGATGGGTTCCGGCTGTGGAGGACATGGCATTGGCTCCGGCATCGGCGGGCATGGACACGGCTGCGGCGGGCATGGGTCAGGCTGCGGCGGATACGGATATCCGCATGGCGGTGGAGTCGGCCATGGGTAGCTGCCGCACGGCGGGCTGGGATAACCCCAATCAGGCATGGACGCATCGGGACAACCGGCCGTTTGTGCAGACCCATTGCCTCTTATTCCGGGGATAAAGAGGGATGTACCGGGATATATGATATATGGGTATGCAAGGCTGTTTGCAAGGATAATGGCTTCATAGGGCACTCCGAACCTCATCGCTATGCCATATACGTTTTCGTCCGGGGCCGCCGTATACATAATACCTTTCACCGATACTGTCAGCGGCATTCCAGGATATATCAATGAAGGATTTATAATGTTGTTCCCGTTTGTCAAATCATCTATAGCCGTATTAAACATTCTGGCAACGGAAAATAATGTGTCACCCTGCCTGGCTATATAGTTTAGGCTTTTTGTGATCAATATGATCACCTCCTTTTATTGCTAATATATGCTATGTTTCAATATCAATTTTGTTTACAATCAAGCATAAAATTACTGAGAAGTATAAAATAAGGGGGGTACATATTTGTCACATTACAGGTACTTCATATACCTTTTGATCTTTGTCACTATACTTACTGCCTTTTATGTAAAAACTCAAACGGTCGCCACCCTGAGCCTGCCTGTTTCCTCAAGGATAGTGGCAATAGATCCCGGGCATGGCGGATGGGACCCGGGCAAGACGGTAAACGATACGCGCGAGTCCGTAATAAACCTGAAGATCGCTCAAAAATTGAAGAAACTGATCGAATCATCGGGAGGTCAGGCAATCTTGACGAGGAACGAAAATAAGGCGCTGGGGAAATCAAAGAGCACAGATATGAAGGAAAGGATGGAAATCACCAAGAAAAACAATGCCGATATTTTTGTAAGCATTCATTTAAACAGTTATCCCAAATCAAATTATTATGGTGCGCAAACCTTTTACTATTCGGGATCAAAAAGTGGTAAAATATTAGCGGAGGCAATACAGGAACAATTGATCAAAATACTGGACAGGGGCAACAAAAGGCTGGCGGCTACATCGGACAGCTATTATGTGCTTAAAAACACACAAATACCTGCGGTCATAGTTGAATGCGGGTTTATGTCCAATCCCGAGGAATATAAGCTGCTGCAGGATGACGAATATCAGGAAAAGATAGCATGGGCAATATACTTAGGAATAAATATATATTTTGATTCTATATAAAATGGAGGTGTCCCTCATGGGGAAAATCCTAGCTTCATTCCTTATGCCGCATCCGCCTATAATCATACCTGAGATAGGCAGAGGAGAGGAAAAGAAAATACAAAAGACGATCGACGCCATGAATGATGTTTCCGCAACGATCGAGAAATTAAGGCCGGCAACCATCGTTATCATCTCCCCTCACGGGTATGTGTTCAGGGATGCGGTATGTGTATACGGTATGCCGGAGATCGAAGGCGATCTTGGATTTTACGGCGCATCCGAGGTCGCATTGAAATTTAAAAATAACGTGGAATTATCCGAGGATATTATCGAGGAGACGAATAACTGCGGAATAAGATGCCTCAAGGCAGACGAACGGCTGTCATACAGGTATGGCCTTGAGCTTGGTCTCGATCAGGGAGCCTTGGTGCCGCTGCGCTTTATTACCGGGAAGTATAATGGATTTAGGCTGGTTCACATATCTTACGGATTTTTATCATTCGAAGAGCTCTATCGTTTCGGCACGATCATTAAAAAAGCGATAGAATCGTTGGATGACGACGTTGTTGTGATAGCCAGCGGAGACCTGTCTCATAAGCTTACTCAGGATTCTCCCAACGGCTATACGCCGAAAGGGGCGGTCTTTGACCAAAAAATTCTGGAGTTTTTGGGGCGGATGGATGCAAAGGCGATACTAGGGATGGATAAAGACCTCATAGATGAAGCGGCGGAATGCGGATTCAGGTCCATACTTATTATGCTGGGGATACTGGACAAATTGGATGTCCGTCCACGCATAATATCTCATGAAGGACCCTTTGGAGTAGGCTATGGAGTAGCGGAATTTATTGTAGAACCTGATACACATAAAATTATAAAAGGGGTGAGGGATGGAATGGATACATATGTTCGTCTGGCAAAGGAAAGTTTGGAGTATTACATTACACGGCACAGCATAATGACTGTGCCCGACGGTTTATCTGAGGATATGTATACGAATGCGGCCGGCGTTTTTGTATCATTGAAGAAAGACGGGGAACTGAGAGGATGTATAGGGACATTATCTCCGGTACGTGAGAACATAGCGGAGGAGATAATTTATAATGCCGTCAGTGCGGGTACGGAGGATCCGAGATTTTATCCAGTTACGGAAGGAGAATTGAATGCACTGGTGTATTCGGTAGACGTACTTACGTCTCCGCAAAGGATCGCGGGTAAAGCGGAGCTTGATCCGGGGAGATATGGCGTAATAGTCAAAAAGGGATATCGCACGGGGGTTTTGCTTCCCGACTTGGAGGGCGTGGATTCGGTGGAGGAGCAGCTGTCCATAGCTCTGCGAAAGGCAGGGATAAGATCCGACGAGGATTATGAGATATCCCGCTTTGAAGTTGTTAGGCATGCATGAAGCCTTGTTTTATGACAAGACGTACAGGGGAGAGGCGCATTGCCTTCTATGCCCTGTCCGCTGCCATATTGCAAACGGCAGGACAGGCGCCTGCGGAGTGCGCAAAAATATAAACGGCACCCTGTATACGGAAAATTACGGCAGCATCTCAGCCATGGCATTAGATCCGATAGAGAAAAAACCGTTATTTCATTTCTATCCCGGTTTTTCTATCCTCTCTATTTCTTCCTACGGCTGCAATTTTAAATGCAGGTTCTGTCAGAATTGGGAATTGTCGCAGGGTATGCCGGATACGGAAGAAAGGTCTGCCTATGATGTGATCGACGAGGCAAAGAGATGCCGTGGAAACATAGGAATTGCCTATACCTATAATGAGCCTCTGATATGGTATGAGTTTGTCATGGATACGGCTAAGGCGGCGAGGGAGAACGGATTGGTCAATGTGCTTGTAACCAACGGCTATATTGAGGAACAGCCGCACATGGAATTGCTGCCTTATATCGATGCAATGAACATAGATCTCAAGGGCGGCGGCGAATTCTATAGAAAGATATGCGGGGGCGACGTGAACAGTGTCAGAAAGACCATTGAGAGATCGTACGGAAGAACGCACATTGAGGTCACAAATCTGATCATACCGGGACTAAACGACGGTATGCAGGACATCGAAGATATGGCAAAATGGCTGGCATCCGTCGGCAAAGATATACCCCTGCATCTATCTAAGTATTATCCTCAGTATAAAATGGCCAGGCCGGAGACTCCTGCGGATACCATGCTCATGGCGAGGGAGACGGCGGGGAAATATTTGGATTATGTATATATAGGCAACGTATATGGGACCGATAACAACACCTATTGCCCCGAATGCAATAATTTGCTCGTTGAAAGGAAACGGAGGATAAGGGTCGCCGGCATAGAGAATGGAAGGTGCACCAACTGCGGACATAAGATAAATATTATACTTTGAGGTGGTATCCATGCTGGATAATATAGAGCAAACCATAGAGTGCATAAGCAGGGCGGTAAAGGGAAAGAGGACCGCGGCCGAGATGGCGCTTACTTGTCTCATAGCACAGGGCCATATGCTCATAGAGGATATTCCGGGGGTGGGGAAGACCACGATGGTAAAGGCGCTGGCCAGGTCTTTGGGACTTGGGTTCAACAGGATACAGTTTACGCCTGACGTACTGCCGTCGGACGTTACCGGAGTGGATATCTATAACCAGACGGAGAAGAAATTTGTATATATGAAAGGGCCGGTTTTTACAAATATATTGCTGGCGGATGAAATAAACCGGGCCACTCCCAAAACACAGTCAAGCCTTCTGGAGGTCATGGAGGAAAGGCAGGTCACGGTGGACGGCGCGGTTTATAAGCTGCCGTATCCCTTTATGGTGATGGCCACGCAGAATCCCATAGACTTTGAGGGCACCTTCGTACTGCCCGAATCACAACTGGACCGATTTATGATGAAGATATCCATGGGTTATCCTCAGAGGTCCTCGGAGAAAGAAATGCTGGATGACTATCTGGAGGGGAATCCATTGGATGAAATCGTTCCCGTACTTTCAGCCGACGAGGTAAAAAACATGATCGAAGATGCCAAAGATGTTTTTATGGCCCCGGAGATCAAGGAGTATATATTGGATATAGGCGAGGCTACCAGAACATGCGAGTACGTAAGCTACGGGGTGAGCCCAAGGGGACTTTTGCTTCTTGCAAGAGCCGCTAAAGCTTTTGCCTATATGGAGGGAAGGGATTACTGCATACCCGACGACGTAAAGAAACTGGCGCCATACGTACTGCCGCACAGAATTATTATTAAATCGGTAAAATTCAACAGGGGTGACGCAAAGAGCATTACTGATGAAATAATAAGAGGGGTGAGGGTTCCAAGGGGCGAAGCGTATGTATAGCCTGCTCATACTTGCGTTTATATTTATACTGCTCTTGGGCGGACGGGAATATTACAGCATCTTTTATGCCGTATCCCTCATCATTTTATGCAGCTTCCTTTATTGCCGGTATATTAAACGAGGCGTTTCTGCCATTATCTTTTCGGACAGAAATGAGATATCCAGGAATGAAAGGGTCAGGTATGAGATATTGCTGCAGAATAATACCATTCTGCCGATTTTTGATACGAGGCTTATAGTCAAATCGCTTGCCGTGGATTACCGTGTAAATTACATTGCTCCTCTTCGCCAGCTTAGAATAAGAGGAGATAAAGCTTTTGAAAAACGGGGCAGATATATCCTCGGTCCTATGGAAATAAGCGGCCGCGAACCATTCGGGCTCTTCGGCTGGGACGCTGAATTGCCGCCGAAATTGAATATCACCGTATTTCCCAGAGTTTATCAAACGGACTTCATACAATATTTCCTGCGGGATGAAAACGGCGCTGGAGCGCTGTCTATACGGCAAAACAGCAATGGTCCCTATGATGTGAGGAAATATATATATGGAGACAACTTCAAGAAGATGCACTGGAAACTATCGGCAAAGTATGACGAGCTTATGGTAAGGGAATACAAAGATTCCGAAAGAGCGGGCATCAGGATTTTGCTTGATATGAGAGGGAAGGCCTATGATGACAGGGGAGAAGAGGAGGCACTGAGCCTGCTGCTTTCCTGTGCCGCGTCTTTTCTGCAGCACAATATGATGGCGGAGGTCCTGCTGCTCAACAGAGAAATAAGTCGTGTCATGATAAAGGACAAGAGCGAATTTGAGAAATTGCTGTATTCACTTGTGGACATGAAATTTGAGGGTACGATGGAGGATGACTTTTTACATCATCTGCTGTTTTCGGAGGAGTTTCAGCCGGGACTTATAATCACCTCGGGAATGAGCGAATCGCTTTACGGCATTATGGATGATTCCGACTGCCGGGTTTTGACGGTCATGGAGAATGTACCCAGGCAGGACGAGAGGATCATAACGCCTGCAATATGGAGGGATATTTTTGATAAGTCTGATAGCCAGGTTGATATTTACGTTTGCGATTAGCTTTGTCATTGATATTCCCACGGGAACGTCTATTATGGGTGATTCTTCGCTGCCTGAAATCATGATAATGTCTGTTGCGGTGACGGGTTTTATCGTCGCAATGGCGGAGCTGCCTGTTTTAAGGAAGGGACTGATTGCGATACCCGTTTTATTGGCGGCCTGCTACAAGTATATCCCTCAGATAATAAGGGAGACTGCGGAATTTCTGATTTGGACCGCAGGCTTTCTTTACGGAAATTTACCGGTCCAAACCGAGTATGCCTTGATCCTCATGTTTATAGCGGATTGTCTTGTGGCGTACTGCGTATATACGCTTATACAGTATAAGAAATATGCTTTTTACATAGGCTTGGGAGGTTTTTCGATCCTGGCGGTACAGTCGTACATAGGTATAGGTATTGCCCCCCTTGCGGCGGTCTTATTTGCTGCTGAACTTATATTTTTGATTCTGTATCAGCATGGAAGCCTGGACAGCCGCCGTTCGGCTGCATGGGTGACCGTGATGACGGTGTCCATATTTTCCGTAACGTATTTTATGCCGCCTGTTTTCAAGCCCTTTGAGGTTAGTGAGGCGCAGAGTCTGGCCTCGGTTTTGTTCAAAAACTATACCGCCGGCAAGGATGGTGAAGCCGGAACGGACTATGTTGAGCTTGGCGGACCCAGGGAAGCGGACAAGACCATAGTTATGGAGGTCATATCGCCGGAAAGTACATATCTCCGCGGCAAGGTGTATGATGAGTACAACGGCAAAGGATGGTATAAATCACAATATAGATGGAGGAGCAACCAGGACGATAGTCACATTGATCCTGATTTTGCCGGGCAGATATCCTATAGGACCGTTGTTCAGGAGATAACGAAAATCAATATGGGTGAAACCATCTATGCCGCGTATACGCCGGTTTGGCTCGACTTGGGCAGCGATAGTGAATACTATATGGACGATGACCGTGAAATTCGTTCAGGGAGCCCAAATGAGAAAAAATATGAGGTGACGTCGGCAATACCCTATGTCGGTTTTGATAAACTCAGAAAGTCGGGATACAATTATCCGAAGAATGTGGAAAGATATCTGCAGCTTCCGCAGGAACTGCCCGAGAGGGTAGGGGAACTTGCCGGCGCCATTACAAAGGACAGCAATAACCCTTATGATACGGCATTTGCACTGCAAAAATATCTGAAGAGTCTGGATTATAAGCTGGATGTTCCCAAGACCCCGGCCGACAGGGATTTTACCGATTATTTTTTGTTTGACCTGAAACAGGGCTACTGTACCTATTTTGCAACGGCGATGGCGGTAATGCTGAGGACGCAGGGTATACCGGCCAGGTACGTCGAGGGGTATGCCATGCCGGCGCAGCCGGACAGTGGGACGATTTACTATATAGGAAAGTCCATGGCCCATGCGTGGGTCGAGGTATACTTCAATGGGTTTGGATGGATGAGCTTTGATCCGACACCGCTGTATGGAGGATTTGATTATACTTCCGTATTGGACAGACAATATGATGATCCGGATGACGGTACTCGGGATAGCGACATCCTGGGACAGGTGCAGAACAGATATGTTACAAAACCTCAAATCGATCGGCAGGATTTTAAATATGATGTATTCTATTGGCTCACTATACCCCTATTGATATGTATTATTGGCATAACGGCACTGCATTTAAGGTCATATATTTTTATGAAAAGGCTTTCCAAAACGGGATTAATATTATATTATAATAGTAGGATAGTAAATATATTAAGCCGTATGGACATAAAAATAGAAAAAGGGGAGACGATGAGGGAACTCTGTGAAAAAGCCTTAGAAATAATCAGTTTAAATGATATAATTAATATATATGAGGATGTGCTCTATGGTAAGAAGACGCCGGGAGATGATGACACGACGAAGATGAGGCTAAAGTATCGGAGAGCTTTGAGACTGTACCGCGAGAAGGCGGGCAATATGCCGTATTTAACTGACAGAATCTTTAATATGATCTGATGATAGAGTTACTATATATTAGATTGCAGTTTGACAGCCCAATAATTAATGGGAGGGGAGCCAAATATGCTGGACAACTTTGATTCTAAAAGCCGATACAGGATAATGGTCTGCGTTACGCCTCAAAAGAGCTGCGAAAGACTTATAAAAGCAGGCCATGATCGTGCAAAGGAGATGAACGGGGAATTCTCTGTAGTCTATGTCAATAAGGACGACGACCTCCATAAGCACTTGGAAGAGCATGAAATACTGATCGAACTGTTCAACAAGGCGCAGAAGCTGAGAGGCAGCGTAAGCATCCTTTCCGGGAAGAAGATATACGAGACCTTGGCTCAGTTTGCAAAGGACAATAGGGTAAATGAGATAGTAGTGGGCAAATCCTTACGATCCGCATTTGATAATCAGCAGGTCATAAATCCGCTGAGAAAATGCGTTGAAGATAACAACATACATGTAAGCGTTGTGGATTGAATAAATGAGACTATTTTCCTATTGTGGCATTGTGTCGAATACTGTAATATAATACTTGTAAGTTGATGCCCCAACCCAATGTATAGTGCCGCACTTCAAAGTGCGGCATTTTTTTACAACAGAAAAAGAAGATGGTATAATGATTATATACTTATTTTATGTCAAATTGTGCCGAAATATATATTTATAGCTATATTTAACCTGAGTGAAACTGAAGGGGGAAGCTGCGATGAAGAAGATAGTAAGTTTTATCCTAACTGTTTTTTTACTGTTATCAAGTTTTTCTTTCGTGGAGGTACGGGCAGACGGTCATGCGGTCACCATGGATACCAACTCCATATCTTCAGGTCACGGCGGGCAGATAATAGTGACCGCCGATGCAGATCATAAATTTGACGGCAGTACCGAGGTTTCTCTTCAATTCTACTATAACGGTATTTTATATACTGCCGATCCCACCGTTACAAAGACAAATAAACAGTTGATAATATATATTCCTCCGACTGATAAATTTGGTACCGGGGCGCCTGTTTATACCGGCATTGCAAATATAGTCATACAAAATATAAAAGTCATTTCAGATAATTCCGATATCAGCGATACCCTTCAGTTTAATTTCGTAAAGGACCCCGTTATAAAAGATGTCTATCAGAATGTGGAGACCACCTTTACCAAGGACGGCAATGGAAACATTACCGATACCAAGGAGGTAAGGCAGCTTGTCATCGAGGGCGAGAATTTTGACTTAAAAGAGCTGATGATAGGCGGCACCGACGGCGTGGGCGGCCTTTCTTCAGTAAAGGGCGAGGTCAAGATACTGTCAAAGGACAGCATGAAGATAGTGGCCGAGGTGCCGGAACAAATAGTGAACGACGGTTCCATCGAGTATGAGGTCAGCGTCAGAAACGGCAACAACGGCATGGAGATCAAACCGGGCTTTAAATTCAACGAGCTTTCCCATATACAAAATATAGACAAATCTAGAGCGTACCCTGGAGATAAACTCATAATCACGGGTACAAATCTTCCCAAAGATGTAAGTGAAATTGTTTCGATTATTATAGCAAGATCTGCAATACCAGTAAAAATAGAAAACATAGAAATAAACAGTACTGCCGTGCCTAACACGATAAAAGTCACCGTGCCCGAAGCAGGAGACAGGAATAATAAGGACATATCTATAAGAAGACACATCGAGGGCGGCGACATCCAGGTGACGCTTAAAAATCAGTTTACCGTGGTCTATACACCGGCGGGGCTCTCCGCAGACCGCATAGAGCCCAACTCTGGTACCACAGACGGCGGAACGGAAATAAAGATATACGGGAGCGGTTTTGTGCAGGGAATGCAGGTATACATAGGCGGCTACGACTCAAAGAACAGGGCGGCGGTGAAGTCCGTATCCGCCGATCCCAATGCCGAAGGCAAGACGATCATCACGGCCGTTACACCGCCCTCCGACGTGGAAGGCGCTAAGGATGTGTATGTGCAAAATCCCGTGGACGGCAGCGAGGTCAGGAAAGTAGGGGGATTCACATATATATCCGTGGCCAATGCCCTCACCATCTATCCCGAGCAGATAAATCCCACGGAGGCACGGGAGACGGAACAGAAGGAAATCACTATTGTGGGCCGAAATATAAGCAATATAAACGTTAATAGTTTGCTGCCTATGGAGGGCGAAAATTGGTATACAGATTCGACCGACAGGTTTTTTGATAATACGGCCAAAGAATATGTGGCTCACTACCAAGGTACATATCAGGGACAAGCAGTATATATAGAAAAGACAATAAGGCTGACCATAGGCAATGAAGCGGCGATCAACAACATAGGCTTTCAAAAAGACTCAAATTATTCAAAAGATCAGATGATAAGCGCCAAGACGCCGATAATCACATTAAATCCCAGGGTGGATACCAAGGCGGATATAGCCGTAAACACTTATACAGTCGCAGGTACTTTAATAAATGGAACGCCCGTAGGAGAAAAAGAAAGATATAATTTTGATAAGGTACTGTTTGAGACCAGCGAGTCCGCCGTGATAAAGAACGGGTTCACATATAAGCCGGACCCGACCAATCCTCAGATAACAGGGGTTAATCCGCACATCGGCTCAATAAAGGGCGGGGATGTAATAACCATAGAGGGTACGGACATCAGACCGGGCGCTAAAGTATACATAGGTGAAGAAACTTCCAAAGACCTGGCCCAGTTGGTGTCTATCAATATATCCGTGGATGGCGACGTGATAAAATCGACCCTCGTGTTGAAGACGCCTTCCTCCGATACGACCGGCAAAAAGAAAATAATTGTTGTCAACAGTGAAGGAAGCAAGGCGGTAAGCGAAGACGCGTATGAGTACATTTCCGACCCCAGGATCGATTCGATAACGCCGAACGTGGGGTCAATGAATGACGATATATACGTATCTGTAAACGGCAGCGGATTTGTCGTGAAAACCGACGACAGCGGAAAATCGGTCTTGCCCAAGGTATGGGTGGGAGGTCAGTCCGTGGATATCAAGGCCGTCTACGATGATAAGGGAAATATGGTCGACGGCCGCAGGTATAAGACGGGTACGAAGATAAAGGGCAGTATACCTGGCGGCGGAGCAAAGACGGCCGGATATGCCGACGTAAAATTGGTAAACCCCGATTATCCTGATTTTGAGGCCATTACCAATTACCCCGATAGTTATGCCGTAGATATAGCCAGCGGAGGAAAGGCAATACTGGAGGCGGCATTCAAATATACCGATCCCTCATACAAGATGGGTATAGAAAGCATAGAACCGGGCCGTGGGCCGATAGAGGGCGGCACCACAGTTAAGATTTCCGGCGGCACGTTTCCCAAATCGGTGTATGTGACCATAGACGGGGAAGAAGCAAAGATAAAAAGCATTGCGGGAAATGCCGTAACCATTACGACTCCTCCGGGAACGGTGGGCAAAAAAGCAGTGCAGGTCATAAGCCTTGCGGCTGGGGACGCCGAAGGGGCGGTCGCCACCGTAAAGGACGGTTTCGAGTATACCATAATGTCTACAAATCCCAAGATAACCTCCATAGTACCTACTCATGGCGGCAGCGGCACCAAGGTGTGGATAAGCGGCAGCGATTTTATAATGAGCGTACCGCTGCTGGATGAAAATAATGAGCCTGTAAAAGATGAAGATGGTAACCCCGTATACAGCGAACAATCCAAGGTTATAGTGGGCGGGCGGGCGTTGGACAGAGAACATGGCGAGGTGGATGTCATCGATCCATCGGCAATAAGCTTTATCATACCTTCCATACCCGATGATCAGGGACCGATCGCGGGAAACTATGATGTATATATAGAAAACCCTGATACGGCGGTATCAAACAAAATAAAGTTTAATTTTCAAATACCGGACAGCGATCCCGTAATAGATACCGTTACTCCCATCGTCGGTTCGTCGGACGGGGGTACGTTGGTGGCGTTAAGCGGAAAGGACTTCAGGCAGAACGTTGAGGTATACTTCGGCGACCAAAAGGCTCAAATAACGAGTTTCGACGAGGAAAGTCAGATAATCAAGGTAAAGACTCCTCCTCATGGGCCGGGCCAGGTGGACGTATCTGTGCTCAATAAGGACGGCGGCAGCGACATGGTCAAGGCTGGCTTCACATATATAAAGGCGGCCAGCGGTCCGACGGTCACGGCGGTCACCCCCAATAAGGGCAGCGCCTTCGGCGGAGACTTGGTTACGATAACCGGCGATGATTTCAGGAAGGATGGGGATAGGCTTCCCGAGGTATACTTTGGGAATCAGAAGGCCGAGGATATAAACTACGTAAAGTATAACATGATCACTGCGGTGACGCCCCCCTATAACGGTTCGGGCTCGGTGGACGTCATGGTGGCGAATCCGGACAGCGGCCTGGCCGTTTTGAAGAACGGATTCACCTATAGCCAGTCGAAACCGCAGATCACCTCGATCATACCATCTACTATGCCGATCACCGGCGGTTATGCAGAGATCACTGGTTCGGGATTTTCCATGCGCATCCTGAATTCCGACGGGAAAGAAGTAAATCCCGGCAGCATTGTCAGGATAATCGACGGGGATAAAAACATTGATCTTACTTTAAACCCCGGTGAAGATGCGAATAATCCGACCGACTATAACATAGATGTCGTAAGTTCGGGACGCATACTTATAAAAATACCGCCGGTTGCCACGGTGGGAGATAGAAAGATCCAGGTCATAAATCCTGACGGAGGTATTGCAGAGGGTAAGATGACCTTTATAAAACCGCTTACCAATCCCAAGATCGACAGGATAGATCCCACAAGCGGCAGCATAAATGGAGGTACGCCGGTATATGTCTACGGTTCCGACTTCAGACCCAATGCCAAGGTCTATATAGGAAGCAAGGAAGCGACGGTAAAATCTATCGCCGCGGACGGCAATGCGATATGCATTTATACACCTGCAGCCGATCCATCGGCGGCGGGCATCCCGCAGGATGTGGTCGTTTACAATGAGGGAGATAACAGCGCGACCCTAAAGAGTGCTTTCACCTATATTTTAATGGAGAGCAGCCCTGTGATAACCTCCATAGAGCCCAACCACGGGTCTGCGTTGGGCGGTGAGAAGGTTATAATCAAGGGCGACGGTTTTATGGAGGATGTCAAGGTATACTTTGACAATACGGAGGCCCTTAAGGTCAGCCGTGTGGACTACACGACCTTAGAGGTAATAATCCCCTCCCATGCCGCAGGCAAGGCCGATGTGGTCGTGAGAAATATTGATGCATACGGCGAGGCTGTATTGAAGGACGGATTTGAATTCGTGAATACTATACCTGCAGGTCCTTCGGGATTTACAGCCGTCGGTGTATCCGGCGACACCATAAAATTGACTTGGGATTCCGTAGACGGAGCCGATTATTATATGCTGTACGGCAGAAGATCCCGCAGCGATACATATGAATTTATAGCTTCCACCGAAGATATCCAATATTATGTTAAGGGTCTTGAAAGGGATGCCAAGTATTATTTCCGGTTGGAGGCGATCAACTCCTTCGGTCTATCTAAGTCGGCAACGGCAAGTGCTTCGACTAAAGATAAAAAGCCGGATTATGATTATGACGATACGGCACGGGAAAATCAGGTAAGCGTCTCGGGGGGAGCAGCACTGATAACTCTTGGAGTGAACGAGAGCAGGTTTTCATTTGACTTGGACCTTGATCCATCCAAGCCGACGGATATTAAAATCAACGTGCCACTGTATCTTATCAAGAATTCCAAGGAGTCGGCAGTATTAAACTCACCTAAGGTAGAAGCTGAATTTGTGATAAGCGATCTTGCGGATCATGACATGGGATCGACGGGATCTCATTCCGGCGACTATATAACGGTGGAGATACAGGAAATCACTGGGAGCGATTATGGAAGCTACTCCAAGTTTGTTGACAGAGGCACAAGAATATTGTCGCCGTTGTTCAGGATGGACGTAAAATCAACTATTGACGGAAAGCAAGTCGATATACATTATTTACAAAACTTTGACATGCAGCTTACATTTAGCGGTTCGGAAGCAAGGGGTTTATATATGTTCAATGAGGTCGACAGAAAGTGGAATATGATAAGCAGTGGTACTAAACAATTATCGTCAATAAAAAGCACGGGCGTGTATGCTATTTTGGGGAGATAGGTCAACATGAAAAGGATTCTAATTGCGATTTTAACAATTGCCGTCTTTTTAGGCTCAATGTGCAGTGCCTATGCAGCACCGGCAGTCAGCGAGACATATCGGGGTCTGCAGGGATACAAGATTGTATTGAACAGCGTATCGTTCAAGGATAAGGTGCCCTCATGGACATACAGAGACGCCGTACGGGTCACCGCGCTGTCGGTGCTCAAGGGTACCGGCGACGGCATGTTTCATTCCGGCAGCGGCATCACCAGGGAGGAGGCCATAGGCATAGCATTGCGTATAGCTGGTCTGGAGGGCGATGCCCAGAACGCTGCCGGACTTAGCGGCGGTACTATGAAGGCCGACTCGTGGGCAAAGGGTTATATACTGACGGCGGCGGACAATGGGTATATATCGGAAGGAGATATATATTCGCAAAATTGGAAGAGCAAAGCAACAAGAGAAGAATTCGCGGCATACATAGGCCGGGCCCTGGACTATACCCCTGCCTATGGTATTGATCAAAGCTTCGCTTCTGCCTTTTCGGACAGTAATACCATCAACATGGATTATATGCCTTATATAGAATCGGTAATAAAGAACGGAATCATGGCGGGTTATGGAAACGGTACGTTCGGCCCAAGAAACGGGTTGACACGCGGAGAGGCAGCGGCCGTATTAGGCAGGATACTGGACAAGTATCCCGAAAGATTCAATATTACAAAGCAGAGCGGTTTGGTGTATTATACCGCAAATAATACCGACTACACTATAATGCGAGAGGATGGCGGCGTGTTTGTCTTAGCTACGGACGGTGCACACGGCATAGTCGTTTTGAATAACGGCAGTGTCGGGAGCCAGCTCAGACTAAATCAGAATGTGGATATTTACATGAAAAACGGCGTGCCCTATCTGGCGGAGGTGATATCGGTAAGTTCCCGAAGCGCCAAGGATAATGAAGGTGTTATAAAGTCGGCGGATAATAACAAGGTCAATATTGATGTTGCCGGGCATGTGACAGGCTTTAATATAACCCAGGACACCGTGATCACCGTGAACGGGAAAAAGGTATCTGCAAATGAGCTTATGCCAGGCCAATATGTATCTTTTTCCAGCAGGAACTCAAATCTTTTGCAGCTTGCCATAGACAGTCAGCTTGACACCCCGGGGTATGCTCAGCCGGGAACCTTCTATCTTACGGGGAATATGGTCGGAGCGGATGGCGGCATATTGACGGTACGGGACGAAAGCGGGAGTCTCCGCAGCCTTACCCTGCCGTCTTATGTCAGTTTGAATGCCAAGCCGGGTGATTCGGTGAAGGTGTATCTTGATGATGCCGGAAATGTGTACTCTGTAGATAGGGTGACCGGCAATATGCAGTATGCCTATCTTTACAGGGGAAAGCTATCATCGGTGATTGCAAACGGGATCCAGATAAATGATACGAAGAAGTTTGACAACTTTCGCTGGAACAATGGCGAGGCAGTCCGGCTGCCGGTTTCCGATGATATAGAGGTCTATAAATCCAATGTGGAACAGGGAAATATGAGTGATTATATAGGAAGCTATGCGTATTTTATAACCAGAATGGAGTATGGTGAAGAGAAGGTATACAGGGTCATTATAGAGACCGGATATATGAAGGAATATGTAGAAAAGATAGATAGGGTAGACGGCGTGGCGGGCAGGATATCTCTGCCCAGCACCGACGTGCAGATAAATTCCGGAAGTATCCTACTCAAAGACGGAAAGATGATCACTGCCGACAATCTGGAAGAGGATCAGACGGTGCTTGCGCTGCTGGACAGAACGGGCGGCGGCAATACCGCACCGCTGCTTATGGTGCTTGATCGTCAGCCTTCCGTGATGATAGTGAAGGGCGAAATAGATACTATAGATTCTACTACTTTTGATGCGGACCGCGTATATGAGATAGAGGGCAATACGTGGAGCAGGATAAGGGACAGCGGTGACTTCTACGTTAGCGACGATACGTATATACTGGATTATATCAACAATGAAGAGCTATCGCCTGATGACTTTTTAAACGACAGATATGACAGACATCCGGATTATGAAGGCAAGAATTTCTATGCGGTCATGGATGGCGACGAGGTAGTAGGCATGGTCATATATGACCCCGATGAAGATGACGGCAGACTGGCTAATGTGAGGTTTGTAACTGCAAAAATAGCCGGAGTAGAGAATGATTATCGTGTAGAAATCAAAGATGTCGCGGAATACAGTGCTCTTACCGACAAGTGGACGGTTGGGCCGTCCCTGGGGTATGTCTGGGCGGAGAATTCACTGGCGATAATAAACGGCAGGGTGTCTTCTGCGGACAGAATCAAGGAAGGATCATCCGTGTATATCCTTGTGGACGATGACATGGATGCGATCTTGATAGTGGAGGGAGGCGAATGAATTTGAAGAAGGTTTTTGCGTCTGTGCTCGCTGTCCTTATGCTTATATCCAGCACAGCTTATGCGCAGGTCCCGGGATTTGAGGGAGGGCTTTCGGATGGCTATGAGTATAAGGAGTATGTATTTGTTACCGGACAGCCGCTGCTGATGACAGGGACATTGGATGTTACATCGAGCAACAGGTCGGGAAATATCAGGACCACTTACCGGTATAACCTGACAAATACGGAGAAGAAGGCCACTTTGACCCGCAGTTATACGGTAAATACGACTGTGGAGGAAAACACTGAAAAACATCAGACCATAGAGACGTCCGCTCTTGATAAAAATTACCGGGAGACTATCAAGGTCGGAAGCAATACCTATGCTCTTGACGACTATGCTTTCAGCATGTCCAAGGTAACCGACAACAAGCCCGCGGTGGATTATTTTGCAGGAAACTGGACGGGAAGAAAAACTTATACCATCAACAAGAATCAAGGCAAAGTGACTGTGGATATTGAAGGCAAAACAACAGGGTACGACCATTACTGGGGCTCTACCGAGACTATGGATGTGGGCCAGGCCGTTACCTATTCCATGCCTGCAACCGATAAAACTGAAAAAGTGAGCTGGAATGGCAATTATCATGAATATCTGTCCTATACCAGTGAGAAGACCTTGGACTATGTTGCCAATGATCCCACATGGATCAGCTTTAAGGGTGGATATCTGCTTCAGGGAAAGAATCAGTGTACTGCGAAGATAGACTACGACCTCCCGACGGTAAAGACCACCGACACAGGTTTTACTGCCAATAACAGCCGGCGGGATGAGGACTCCGTTTCATTTACCATG
Organism: Thermoanaerobacterales bacterium UBA4880; assembly: GCA_002399285.1. GTDB lineage: Bacteria > Bacillota > Thermoanaerobacteria > Thermoanaerobacterales > UBA4877 > UBA4877. The sequence goes on along the minus strand of DHDI01000005.1, from coordinate 12,044 downwards.
ACCGAGCCCGTAACTCAGGAAAGGATGTTGATACCTGAATACCGGGACACGTCCGGACACTGGGCGGAAAATGATATCGGCAGGCTTGCAAGTCTGAATGTGCTTGCTCATGATACGACCAATTTTTATCCGAATATACCCATGACCAGGGCAGACTTTGTCATGGCGATATCAAAAGCCGTGAATATGCTGCCTGATTCCACTGATGCGAAACCTACAAGGACCACAAGGACCGGCAGGAATAAGACTGAGGAGGTATCTCCCTTTGATGATCTAAAGACAGACAGTATTTACTATCCATATATTAAGAATGCCTATGATAAGGGACTCATCGACGGGTTATCACCGCGCCGGTTCGGCCCCGATGAATATCTTACCAGGGCGCAGGCCGTTGCTCTGCTGGTAAGAGCCGCCGGACTGGAGGGCCTGGCCCCTAACTATGGATATACCACCATATACGCCGATGACGGAAGTATTCCGCTGTGGGCAAAGGACGCCGTATATGTGGCATCTAAGATGCAAATAATCCAAGGTGACAACTGCAACCGGATCAATCCGGACGACTCGTTGACCCGTGCGGAGGCTGCAGTATTGATAAACAGATATATAGACTACCTTAAGAAGGACTTCCAGAAGGACTACAAGGACGGAATAATTAATTACAAATAAAGAGGATTTTAAAAAATAATATAGAATATAAAATCAGAGAACAAACGAAGGGTGGTCGGGTTATGTTTGGAATGGGTCTGGATATAGGCATCGATCTTGGTACTGCTACGGTACTTGTTTATATAAAGGGAAAGAGTATAGTCCTGACAGAACCGTCGGTAGTGGCAATTGAGCGGGACAGCAAGAAGGTACTATCGGTCGGCGAGGACGCAAGGCGGATGATAGGCAGAACGCCGGGCAACATAGTGGCTATAAGGCCTATTCGCGAGGGAGTTATATCCGATTATGAGATAACTGAGAAAATGCTCAAATATTTCATATCAAAGTCATGCGGATCACGTTCTTTTGTACGCCCGCGGGTAATGGTCGCGATTCCGGCCAAGGTTACGGGCGTGGAGAGAAGAGCGGTGATCGAGGCGGCACAGCAGGCCGGCGCAAGGAAGGTCTACCTTATAGAACAGCCTATAGCGGCGGCTATAGGAGCCGGTATGGACATATCAAAGCCAAGCGGCAATATGGTTGTGGATATAGGAGGCGGCACGACGGATATCGCCGTTATCTCCCTGGGCGGCTCTGTGGTCAGCGCCTCGCTCAAGGTTGCGGGTGATGATTTTGACGAGGCAATAATCCAGTATATTAAGAAGAAACGCAGTCTGATGATAGGTGAACGCACGGCAGAGGAAATAAAGAAGACCATAGGCTGTGCTTATCCTCAGGAACCGAGCAAATCTATGGATATAAGAGGGCGGAGCCTTATTACAGGTCTTCCGCAAAATATTACCATTAACAGCGGCGAGACTCTTGAGGCGTTAAGAGAGCCGGTAAACCAGATAGTTGAGTCCGTACATAATGTTTTGGAAAAGACACCGCCGGAATTGGCATCGGATATAAGTACAAAGGGTATCATCATGACCGGGGGAGGTTCGCTTCTCAACGGTTTGGACAGGTTGATGGAGAAGACTTTGATGATACCGGTGTTCATTGCTGAAAATCCCATATCCTGTGTGGCGCTGGGCACAGGTAGGGCATTGGAAACTCTTGATGCTATCAACAGAAACGGAGTGGGAGCCAGTGTAATAATAACGGGAGAGGAGGCCTGAATTTGATTCGAGGCATGTATATTTCTGCAGGGAGTATGGTAAATCAGGAGAGAAAGCTCGATGTTATATCAAATAACCTTGCAAATGCAAACACCACCGGTTTTAAAAAAGATCTGATGATCGAGGAGGCCACCCAGAATAAAGACATATATAAGGTGGCGGAAAATGTGGTGCCTATTGGCAATCTCTATTTTGGAGTAAGGCCGGGAGAAGTATACACCGATTTTAATTCCTCAAGTATGATTGAGACGGACAGCCCCATGGATGTTGCTATAAAGGGCAACGGACTTTTTCAAATAAATACGCCTAATGGGGTGAGATATACCCGGGACGGAAGCTTTACAAAGTCTGCGGATGGATATTTGGTGACGGCGGAAGGATACAGGGTGCAAGGCCAAAACGGGGATATTCATATTGACAGCGGTACGTTGAGATTTGACAACGCGGGGAATGTTTTTGTGGATGGCAGACGTGCAGGGACTTTAAACATAGTGGAATTTCCCGATACGACCGTGCTGAGAAAAGAAGGGGATAATCTGTATTATTCGCAGGGCGGCGGGAATCAAATTGCAAACCCTGAGATAGAGCCGGGATTTTTGGAGGGATCCAATGTCAATTCGGTGACCGAGCTGGTCGATATGATAGACCTTATGAGGGAATATGAGGCAAACCAGAAAGTCATTACGACGATGGACACCGCTTTGGACAAGTCGGTAAATGAATTAGGAAAAGTATAAGGAGGCAAAAACGTATGATAAGAGCGATGTGGACTGCGGCCTCGGGAATGCAGGCTCAGCAGCTGAATGTTGACACCATATCGAATAATTTGGCAAACGCAAACACTACCGCATACAAGAAGGAAAGGGCAGAATTTAAGGACCTGTTATACCAACAGCTGTCTTATGATGAGGGAAGGCCGGTGAATCTGTCTGTGGGCCATGGTGTAAAACCATCGGCGATCGTTAAGGATTTTAGTAGCGGCAGTCCCCAGGAGACGGATAATCCCTTGGACCTGGCAATCGACGGAGAGGGATTTTTTACCGTGCTCGGACCCAACGATAAGGAGCTCTATACTAAGGACGGGAGTTTCAAATTGAGCGTGGATGGAGATACGGTAATGCTGACGACATCCGAGGGATATCCCGTTTTGGACAGCGGCGGGGCGGAAATATATTTTGATTCCGACCAAAAGGATATATCCATATCAAAGCTTGGAATAATAAGCGTTAAAAATGAGGATGGAACTACGGAGGATCTGACAAGGGTAGGAACGGCCAGGTTTTTAAATCCCCAAGGGTTGGAAGCTACCGGTGACAATCTATACGCCGCTACCGTTGCTTCCGGCGATCCGATATACGAAGATGAGACGGACAGTACCAGCACGATAAACCAGGGCTATTTGGAGAGCTCCAATGTCCAGGTTGTCAAGGAAATGGTTGACCTTATTACTGCCCAGAGGGCATACGAGATCAACTCTAAATCCATACAGACTGCGGACGAAATGCTTAGTACTGCGGATAACCTTAAGAGGTAGGTGATTTTTAATTGATCAATCCTATTGATACTCAGTCGCTGCTTGACAGTATAAATATTCAGGGCAGTACGGCTAAGGAGAGTACCTTTGCGGGTATACTAAATGAAGCCGTCAATAAAAAGGATGATGTGCTTTTAAAGCAGACCTGCAAGGATCTTGAGTCGGTGATGGTTTCCATAGTTTTAAGGAGCATGAGGGCTACCGTACCAAAGGACAGCCTGTATGGAGATTCTCTGGGTACGGATGTGTTTACGTCGATGTTGGATGATGAATATGCAAAAAAAATCAGTGATGCGGGAGGCTTCGGCCTGGCCGATATGCTTTATAAACAACTCAGTGGCAACTGATATGAGGTGGTATGGTGCTTGATATAAATGAGATACAAAAACTGATCCCTCACAGGTATCCATTTTTACTTATAGACAGGATACTGGAGATAGATGAGGGCAAGAGAGCAGTAGGAATAAAGAATGTGACAATAAACGATTATTTTTTTCAGGGACATTTCCCGGGAAAACCTATCATGCCCGGAGTGCTTATGATAGAATGCATGGCCCAGCTCGGCGCCTGCGCCTTGAAACAATCGGAGTCAATGAAGGATAAACTTCTCGTGATAACGGGTGTGGACAGATGCAGGTTCAGAGGCACCGTAGAACCCGGCGACCAGATGAGGATAGAGATGGAATTTTCGGCAATGAAGATGGGAATGGGCAAGGGCAAGGGCAAAATAACCGTTGACGGCAAGCGGGTATGTGAAGCTGAGATCATGTTTGCAGCAGTAGATGTTCAGGACAGTATATAATTAGCGATATAGGAGCATTAGTTCTAATCACAGGTTAGCAGCAGGTGTTGCTTCCATTATGATTATTAATAAAAGATGACATTATTATATGCCATCTTTTTTATTTTTGTGCCATACTTTTATAAGAATAGGGAGGAATTATTGGATTAATACCGAATATATTATATATAAATGATACATATATTATGTGAGGTGGTCAATAAGTATGGCAAAAATAACTTTAAGTGTTATCAAAGCTGACGTAGGAGGATTTGTGGGCCATTCATCCGTGCATCAGAAACTTATAGACAGGGCCAAAGAATATCTCCTTGACAAAGGAGATATTCTTACAGATTGCAACGTACTTTCAGTAGGGGATGATATCGAGCTCATCATGACACACAATCGAGGCGTAAATGACGAAAGTATACATCAGTTGGCCTGGGATACTTTCAAATCATGTACCGAGGTCGCAAAGGCACTCAAACTGTACGGCGCCGGGCAAGACCTTTTGAAAGACGCCTTCTCCGGCAATATACGGGGATTGGGGCCGGGAGTAGCCGAAATGGAGTTTGAAGAGAGAACGAGCGAACCGGTGTTGATATTCATGGCAGATAAGACCGAACCGGGAGCTTGGAATCTGCCGCTCTATAAGATATTTGCCGACCCATTCAATACCATAGGACTTGTGATTGACCCAAAGATGCACGACGGATTTGAATATGAGATATTGGATCTTAAGGGACATGATATCGTACGGCTGAATTCTCCGGAGGATATTTATGACATACTGCTCCTAATAGGTTCTCCCGGGAAATATTGCGTCAAGTCTGTAAGGACAAAACAGGGTGAAATAGTGTCGGCGTCGTCTACCCAGACCATGAACTATATCGCGGGCAGATATGTGGGAAAGGACGATCCTGTGGTCATAGTAAGAACTCAAAATGGCTTTCCTGCAGTGGGCGAGGTACTGGAGCCTTTTGCCAACCCGCATATCGTCGCCGGCTGGATGAGAGGCAGCCACAATGCGCCGCTGATACCCGTGTCTATAAAGCAGGCAATGCCGACGAGATTTGACGGTCCTCCGAGGGTCGTGGCGGCGGGTTACCAGATATGTGACGGAAAACTGGAAGGTCCTCAGGATATGTTTGCCGATATGGCATTTGACAACGCCAGGCAAAAGGGACTTGAGATAGCCGATATGTTAAGACAGCTCGGACCCTTTGAACCGCATAGACTGCCTTTGGAGGAACTGGAATATACGTCCTTGCCGATCGTATTGGAAAGATTGGAGAAGGGTTTTAATAGAAAGCAAGACGAATATGATACCGCCTTAAAAGCCGGGCCGACAAGTATGGGTATATCAAAATGATCATTTAATATCTTTTTTTGAGGACATGACGTTCTTCAGGTCTTGGATGTATCGCTCTATTTTTGCTACCATACTGCGATAAACCAGGACCTCTTTTTCGTTTTTTTGTATAGACGTCTTGATCATATCCATGACGTCGGCGAAAATATTGTCCATAGTGATATATTTTTCAATGTTGTCGGCGTTGAGTTCGGTTTCTGTAACATTGCCGTCAATCAGTTTATAGAGAACGATTTTCTTGTCCGATTTCAGAATGACTTTTTCCTCTATACCTCTGTCATTTATAAGTATGCCACCTCCGAGATCATATGATCTGCCGTCATAACTTCTTAAGGATATATCATCCTTCCATACATATCTTTTCAACGCGAAATATATATCTTTGATGTTTTCAAGACTGTCGTTGATGATTTTCTTTAATTCAGCTTCTGCACTTTGCTTTTCTGCCTCTGTTTGCTCAAGATGGTCCATTAAATTTTTTAATTCACCTATATCGTTCATGTTATCACCTGATATTAGCTTGTCCCCATAAGGAAGTATTATTCACGGGGCCAAACCGTGGCGGAGAAAAACTATAGCCGGTCTATGGATTTGTACAATGAAAAAATGATGTTATAATATACATATTATCTGGGGATATATGCATAACATGACTGGGGGCGGTGTTTATTAAAACGAAAGCTGAGTATTATATTGTGGATTCCGATGCATTACCGGAGGTTTTCATAAAGGTAATGGACGTTAAAAATATCCTGGCATCGGGAAAGGCAAAGACAATCAATGAAGCGGTCGATAGGGCAGGTATAAGCAGAAGTGCCTACTACAAATATAAAGATTCTATATTTCCGTTCTTTGACTCACGGGTAGCTAAGATAATAACCATATCGCTGACGTTGGAGCATAAGGCGGGAGTACTTTCAAACATCCTCAATGTTCTGGCAGCTGCAGGAGGGAACGTGCTGACGATCAATCAAAATATTCCCTTGAATCATATAGCCAATATAACCATATCCTTTGATACAAGGAATTTGAAGATAAAACTCAATGAGCTTTTAACTAAGCTTTCGGATATATCGGGTGTTGTCACAAGTGAGATCATAGCCGAGCAATAAAAGACTGTGTATAGTGTTATAAGTATAAGCCTCCTGCATATAATATAATTAAGATTGGAGTTGGATTATATGGACGGAGGAATAACGACGATCGTTGCTCTATTCGTAATAGCAACGGGTATTCTCTATGCAGTATTTGCCTTCTTACCGCTCATGTATGACAGAGAAAAAGAAAAGGAGAGGGAACGACAAGACAAATAATCCTTGAGAGGGTTATTTTTTTTAAATTTTTTTAAAAAACACTTTACAGAAGGAAAAACTTTTCCTATAATATATGTAAGGATAAATAAAGGGGTTGATTGACATTAAAATTACAATAAAGGATGTTGCGAAGAGAGCAGGAGTTTCTATATCAACGGTGTCCAGAGTGATTAATGACAGTAAACCGGTATCCGACGAGGTCAAACAGAGGGTTTTAGATGCTATAAGGGATACCAGTTACAGGCCGAATCAGCTGGCAAGAGGTCTTGTCTTAAGAAAATCGAATATAATCGGTATGATAATACCGGATATCGCAAACCCATATTATGCGTCAATAGTTGAGGGTGCTGAAGAAATAGCCAACATGTATGGTTACACGTTACTTTTGTGCAATACTCATGGTGAACTGCATAAGGAAATCGAATACCTTAATCTTATGGCGGACAAGCAGGCGGATGGGTTACTATTTATGACGGGAAAATTAAAGTCCGAACATGTGACATGGTTTAAAAATGCCGATGTTAAAACCTGTTTTATCAATCTTTATTCTCGTGAGCTTGATATACCTATGATAAGTATTGACAACTACAATGCTATTTCCGAGGCCGTACGCTTTTTGATAGACAAAGGACATAAGAGGATCGGTCTGCTCTATGCCCCCGATGTGGATGACCTTCTTCAGGAAGAAAGGCTTAGGGCCTATAAGGATATGCTCAAAGACGGTGGCCTTGAATATGAAGAAGGTATTGTCAAGGAATGCCGGTTCAGCATTGAGAGCGGTTATAGTACGGCAAGGGAATTGCTAAAAAACAATAAGATCGACGCGCTGTTATTGACTAATGACGTTGCGGCTATAGGTGCTATGAGGGCTGCGCTGGAGATGGGATATAAAGTTCCGGAGGATATCTCGATCATGGGTTTTGACGATATCAGTTTCTCAAATTATTATAAACCCTCTATTACGACAATTAACCAGCCAACCTATGATATGGGTGCGGTCGCCACCAGAATGGTAATAAAATTGATTCTCGGCGAACAAGTCGAGAAGATGGCCCTTCTCCCGCATAAACTTGTGGAGAGAGAATCGACGTCAAAAAAATAGTATTAGAGGAGGGATTCAGGTTGTAGACAAACTGACAGGCCGTGACAAATCGTGCAAGGCAAGTGCAGCCAACGCAGTAAGCAAAATTGCTGTGCAATTTCGCGGTTGCGCGAGAATAGCACGGACTGCATCCCTCCCATTTAGGAGGGATTTTTTATTTGACCGAATTTATTATACCTCTGCATATCATCTCTGCCATATTTACTATCAGGTCCAGCCTTATATTGTGCAGGTTGTATGAATTGTACTCGTCGACTATGCCTACTATGGAAACGTCTCCTACTGCGGGGAGCGCTTTACCGACTCCTTTCCCGGGGTACAGCGGATTATTGGTCAATACGACCTTACCAACGTGTATGGGGTCGCCGAGGCAGGCATCTACAGCAATCATATTGCTGTGCGGATGTCTTTTTTTGATTTCCTTCAATGTATTGTAAAGATTGATAGCATGTACGGGGTTTTCCAAGGTCCCATATACGGGACCTGGATAGTGGTTCTTTTTTAAAAAATAACCGACGAAGGGGCCGAGAGAATCTCCGATCCATTTATCCGTACCGATACACAATATAAGTGTTCTTGGACTTATATAGTTCTTTAGGAATTTTGACATAAGTATGATCGAGTCTTCATTTTTGTAATTGACTCTTATTTCCAAAGCGGCATCACCCCTGAGATGTATAATATATACCGCACACAGCAATACTTATCTTGAGGTGTTTAACATAATGCGTTTGGGAAAATACGGCGCAGCAATAGTTATTGTAACTACGTTTATCTCTATTATATTTATGCTTGATATGAAGATAAGTGACAATGGAGAAGGGATGACTTTGCCTGTGGAGGCGGGATTGCAAAGACAATCGGATAATATCGATAATGGCATTAAAGAATCGACGCAGCCTTTGCTTGACAATAATGGCGGCGGGTATGAAAATATTGAAGATTCGGAGGAAACAAAGGCATCATTACCCGAGAAAATGGGAAAAGATGACCGCTCTAAATATGAAGATACAGAGACGGGCTTCGATAATCTTAAACCAAGTTGGTCAGAGGTAGAAAAGAGGGTTGAAGGAAAAAATAAGTACGGCAATTATAGCAATCAAATGGACATAGACGTATCCGATCTGAGTATGATGGTAAAAAATCTATCGTCGGATGAAAGAATGGAGTGCATCAATATACTATCAAAATTGGAGCCCGATGATATCATGCGTATAATAGCTATTTATAGAGACGGCGTTACATATGATGATGAAAAAGACGTGAGGGATATACTAAAAAAAGGATTGGATCCGATCGATTATGTGAGATTGATGAACATTGCGGAAAAGAGTTACGTTCAGGGAAAATCCAAAAAATAAATACAGCGGGGAGACCCGCTGTATTTTCATGGTCTACTTGAACAAAAGGTCTTTTTGGTAATATACGTTGCTTCCGTTGACCTCGATCAATGCATACGGCATGTTGGCTATGTCGTTTTTGGTTACACCGGTTGTTCCGCTGAGGCCGACATATCTTATTTCATCGTTTACGGCCGTATAAAAACTCTGTTTGCCTTGATAGAGTATCCATACGTTTTTCCCCGAATCTTTCTTAAAGTCCTTTAAAGTACTTTCAAAGAGCTCGGCCTCTCTTTGATCTGTAAAGCCGTCCGTTCCCCATACGGGTGTCGGCAGGACAATAAATACATTTGTTCCAGCAGCACGGTTTAAATAATCCTTTAATTTAAACCATTGCTGAGAGTCTGTAGCTCTCAGGCCGCCTTTTGAGGAGTCTAAGACTATAAAGCTGGAATTTCTGAACTCATAGAGACCCGTGCTGTCGATAGCTAAATAGGGTATCTTCAGATCATCTAATTCATTGGACCCTTTTCCCGTGAATATTGCTAAGGATGAAGTTCCGTTTGCCTTTTCTATCGCCTTGTTTATGGCTAGGTTCTTGAGAAGATCATCCTTGTCCATATTTCCGTATACAAATACGTTATATGAACCGGAATCATTTTTAACGTCGGTCTTTTTATTGTATGGGTCGACATTTTCAAGAGGTACATTGTCGGGCACGCTTATCTGCTGTGAGGGTTTGCCGATTGTAACCGGTATATTGAGATATGCGTCTCCGAATGCGGCGGTCACATATCCTGAGGAATCGGAAGCTCCAGATACGAACGTTCCGCCGTCTACATTTCCAATATCCCCGTGGACCGACCACTGCAGTTTATCCGATGGTATTTGCGCGGTGTATCCTCTTTCATCCTTACCGAATATTGTTATTTTGGCTTTGGTATTGTAAGAGGCGTTTATTTTACTGATATCAGATTTAAGCATGATCGGTTTGTCCAGTACTTTGACATTGAATTGCTCAGATAAGCCGCCATATGAAACTGTTATTACCGCATTACCCGGTGAAGCCGGGGCAAACCTATTACCGTTAAATGTGCCTTTAACGCCCTCTACATTGAACTGTACGCTGCTCATATCAACATCCAATGGGCTATATCCTTCATCGTAAGCTGTTACATTAAAATCTTCATATGATCCGACAAATACATTATCGGGGTTATTTATCTTTAATCCTTTAATTGCTCCTTCCGGCGCATTGTTCAATATACCTACCGCATTGGCTACTTTTCTCTCGGAAACATCGGAAGGCGAGTTTACGGTGACCGCAGATTTTTCACCTAGAGATCTTATAGCCATTGTGGTCGATCCGCCGCCGTCGAAATTCAATGCGTCGTATGCCCCCATATCGAGCATAAGCTGAGCCATATCCTTTTCCGTCAGGCCTATGGATTTCCCATTTCTGCCGTCTACCGTGACAAGCAAGAGTTTGTTGTTATCCTGACTCACTCCGATAGCAGTCCTCGCGGTTGGCTTTGGCGAGGGATCGTGTGTTATGGGAGCTATCGCACCGTCTTTTACCAGCATTGTGCCGCCGCTTATGGACAGCTTTAAATCGCCGTATCCGGGATTGGTGGTAAGGTTGATCCCCACTTTATCACCGGGAATCATCATTGCCAGTGTTGCGGCATTGTCACCATTGGCAACTACGGCATAACATCCCTGTGCGATTGCGGTGGAGGGCATGTCCTTCCTTACGTCTATGATCGTTCCATCTTCGGCTACAATTACCTCGGTATGGTTCGAATTGCCGCTGGAACCGGGTGTATTCCCCCAATTATGATCATAGAGACATAAGTATTGGCTGTTGGATGCCTTATTATATGTAACAATAGGCAATGTTTGCCCGTTGGGAAGGGTGATGCTGAAATCATATGTCCAATAATCGAAGAACGCATTGCCATTATCATTGATGTTAAAACTGCTTAATTTGCCATAGAGACCCTTATCGGGCGGAGCAGAAATCAATGTTCCGTTGGAAACTATCTGGCCTATGGGGCTTCCCGTCTTAGTATCAAAAAAATCACCGTTGATAGCCGCTATGGCGCCTGATTCCTTGGCCATGGCGGATACGACGGACGTTTTGGCCAGGCCTTCGCTTCCATATAACACGTCTATGTCCGTATTCTTGTTGCTTAGATCGACCTCTACGACATTAATGTCCAGCCAGCCCGATGTGGTGAACCTTGCGATAGACGTATGTTTGACCCCATCGGCTAAGACTTCGCTTTTTGTCTCATCATTTATGACCTGGGAGCTATCGGCGTAGGCGCCGGAAAAGAAGGGATTAAACATTAAAAACACAGCCGTTGCAACAGCGCAAATCCTCTTGCTTATTTTCATATAATCACCTCGTAATCTATTGTCTATTTAATTATAACCTTAATCGGATAAAATTGGGTTACATTTTGGTTACAATTTGATTACAGATTTTGCCTAGATGTATTCCGACGATTTTTAGAGAAAATGGCAGATAGGATGCAATAATAAGGGATATATAATGGATTTGCGCGAATTTCGTTATTGTGTATATTAACCATTCAAAGTATAATAAACAATGTCACATGAGCGCCTTGCAAGCGGGGCGTAGCGCAGTTGGTAGCGCGCGTGGTTTGGGACCATGAGGCCGTGGGTTCAAGTCCCGCCGCCCCGACCAGATTTTACATGTGACCCTGTGGTCAAGTGGTTAAGACATCGCCCTTTCACGGCGGTAAGAGGAGTTCAAATCTCCTAGGGGTCACCATTTGAAAAGATTGGAAGGTCAGGGTTTGGAGAC
>DHDI01000002.1:190513-193677 GCA_002399285.1 Thermoanaerobacterales bacterium UBA4880 | reverse complement strand
TTTTTACTTCAAAACTTGAGATTTAACTATACCATACCGGCATAGATCTTTCCACCGAATTATTATCAATAATAGTGTGGCTTTCCAGTGCTGTTTACTGAGAAGATCGTGGCGGGAGAAAAGCCGCAGAAATACTCCCGTACCGCCGGGCAGGAGATCCGTATTTACTTCCGGGACAAACACCGCCGGTGGAGCCCAGGAGGCCGAGCTTGATGAGAATGAGATCTGCTGGACAGACGAAGCATTTGACACTACCAGAACCGCTTCAGCGGCCGGCCCGGCCCCCGCCGCATAAGAAGAAAGCAGGGCGGACAGCCGAAACTGACCGCCCCATCACAGGGATTTATACCCGTTCACTTTTTATTCCTATGATACCGCCTAAAGCATGCGGGCGCTTTTCATAGACCGGTACTATATTTTTATTCCCATATTATCTATCATTGAACGGCGACGGTATCCGTGATAAGGAGAATATATCTTGTAAGCATAGCCGAAACCTCGGCCCGGGTAGCTCCAGACTTAGGATAGAACATATTGCCGCTTCCCCGCATGATGCCAGATAGCTGCATGGCCTTTACAGCATCCCTGTATATGCTCCCTATACTGTTCTCATCGGTAAAGGTTGTTTCATCATGTGTGACAGGCAGCGTATATCCTGCGGTCTTAGCATAGTTTGCAAATATGACAGCTATCTGCTCTCTGGTTATCTCTCTGTCCGGTGCAAACTCATTATTGCCTATGCCCTTTATGATGCTTCTGCCGTATGCCCATTCAATATAGGGCATATATCTGCTTGAGTTATCCACATCGGTAAAGCTGCTCATTGTATAATCATCCTCATCTATCTTGGAGAGTCTCCCCAGGGCTGTAACCAGCATGCCCCTTGTCATGGGAGAATCAGGTGAGAACGCAGTACCCGATATACCGGTCAGAAGTCCTTTATCAACCGCATACTCTATATACTCTTTTGCCCAGTGACCGGATATGTCTGTAAACTTATCACTGGGGGCTGCATATCCCACTCCATAGACAGACAGGTGATCTGTCACGGAGATGATACAGCCGCTCTCTTCATCATAGAAGGAGTCATCTATGCGGGAGGCATTGCCATTGTCATCCACATACACTCCGAAGAGATAATCTAGAGACTCGTTCTCTGCCGGGGTATAGGGTATGGATATTGTGACTTTGCCGCCCTCTAAGTCGTGTATATTTACTTCTTTTCCGTCTTTGATATAACTTACGGATATATTGTAGGCAGGTCTATTTCCTATCATTTCATTGGCATCATTGTTTAGATCATTTTTATTTACCTCACTGATATTGAGGCGGCAATCGCCGTATTGCATAAGTGTATTGAGTGCCCTGAGGTCAAGGCTCAGACCGACTTGCAAGCCGTTTATTTCAATATCCTTTATACCGGCATCCACAAGTGTGCTTAATGCATCCTTAGTCAGTGGAATGGAAAGGACCGTGCCCGTGACGTCAAGCCTGACCGCTGTGCCATTGGCTATCCTGCCCTGTGCCCTGGCATAGGACAGTGCCCATGAGAGGGCATCGGAGAAGGTCTTATCCTTTATGGATATGTCTCCCGTCTTATCTGCCGTGATGGGTATGATCACGGTAACAGGCTGGCCGGGCCGTTTCTCGGGGGCGATGGTAAATGATGTGGTACTCTCTTCCTTCTTCTTTGAACTCTTGTTGCCGCCCGTGCTCTTCTCTTTGAATAGAGCCTTTATGGTGACGCCTTCGTTGGGCATGATAAAGCTGTCATCCTCTATTACCAGATCCTCGGGACTGACTACCCTCCACTCTTTGAACTTAAAGCCGCTGTCCGGCGAATAACTTAGGGTAACTATCCTGCCTGCTTTAGCATAACTGACGCTGGAGTCGGCACTGCCGTGTCCGTCATCGAGGATAGTGATGCTGTGTCCCTCTTCCGTATTCTGTTCAAAGACAGCCATAATAGACACATCTTCGTCAGGCATGATGAATGTATTGCCTGTGATGCTCAAACCATCCGGGCTTACGACCTGCCACTCCTTGAAGTGATAGCCGTCGTTTGGCGTGGCAGTAAGGGTAATTTCGGTGTCTGATGCCGCGGAGGAGGGAATGGCTATTCCCGTTCCGTTTCCGTCATTTTCGATGGTGATGTCGTAGCCGGTCGGTGTCATTCCGTTTACAGTGAAGCTGATGGTAAAGCTCTTGCCTGTCACATTGCTGCCTGACACGGTCACAGTCGCTTTATATGTCCCGGAAGTCAGACCGTCTCCCGGCGCCACTGTGAAGGTGCCATCTTCTCCGGCTGCGATACTGTCTATGGTGTCCGCGGATAAATTAAAGCTGTCCGCGTCTCTTCCGCTCAGTGCCACGTTCAGGCCGCCCGTCTTCTGATTGTCCGTATTGCTCACTGTGACGGTCAAGGGGGTCACCGGATCGTAGCCCTCGTTCTGTGCGGGGAAAGTATACTGGCCGCTTTGACTCAGGCTGATGCCATATGTCGCCGCAGTTACTGTTATCGCCTGTTCCGTTGATTTCCCGGAAGCCGTGTGGGTGATCGTCACCTTGGTATCGGCGGTCGAAAGGGTATCGCCGTCCGCAGGGGCGGTCGTTATGCCATTGGCGGCAAAGCCGCTCAGGGCAATGTCCGGTGTGCTGCCGTCGCTGTTATGCAGCGTGATGACCAGGCCGGAGAGGTCAAGTTTTTCTCCCTCGGTGTAGGCCGTCTTGGCCGGGTGATCTTTGACGCTTATGGATTCCATCGTGACTGGGACAGCCGCTATGGTCAGCTTCACTCCGGGGACGAATGTAATGTCATAATTGGGGTTGTTGTCATTTGTCAAGCTGCCCTGAGTTATTTCGTATTCGCCTATGTCTTCACCGGAATTCCGGGCCGGGCCGCCTGCCAGGGTATCGGACCCTGCTAAGCTTCCGGCCGTTATCTTATAGCTCAGCTTCGGATCGCCGTCTCCCAGGACTTTCGTGGCCGGGTCCGGCGTGATCGTGATTGGTCTGCGGGCTATATTAATAGTATAGGCATTGCTTGTGAGACCGGCAAAGTTGTAATTCGAACCCGTGGGGATGAATTTTGCGGTGATGGAAGCCGTTCCCGCGGCAAGCTGCGTCTCCGACGTTTCATAGGACGCCGCATTCCCGCCGACAGC
>DHDI01000002.1:112548-190416 GCA_002399285.1 Thermoanaerobacterales bacterium UBA4880 | reverse complement strand
CGCCGCATTCCCGCCGACAGCAGCGGTTGCTCCAAGGTCGCTGCCATTAGCCGCGAATTGGATCGTGCCCGATAGGGACTTCGTGCAGTTCAGAGTGGCGGTGAAGGTTATTTTTGTCCCATAGGCCGCGCTGCTGTCTGCCGTACTCGTCACCTCGGGGGCCCGTACCACCGTGACCCCCGTGTCTCCGCCGCTTATCCCGGTTTCCACATCATATCCCGGCCCGGTGATGGGGGAGGATGTATCGTCAATGGCCGGGCCTATGGTTACGGCACCGGAATCGCTGCTTCCTATAGTATAGCGGTAGGTGATGCTGCTCTCTGTGGAGGACAAGTAGTTTGCGGAAGCATCGGTTCCCCCTATGGTCAGGGGAAGAAACGAGCCGGTCCCTCCGGCCACGGGATAGCTGAAATGCACCGTAAAGTCCAGATCTCCGCCTGCCGCGCAGAATCCCGCTGCGGGAGGATCTATGCCGGTCACCCTTGCGGGCTCGTGGGCGGCCACGTTAAAGTGAACGGATACGGATTTGCTTCCGTCGTTTAGGGTCAGCGTGATGACGGTCGTTCCATTTTTCAGCGGGGTAAAGCTTATGCTCCTGTTATATCCCGAACCGCTTGCGGTTATGCCTCCGTCAGGAACGACTGCCTGATCGCCGGAGGCTGCCGTGAGCGTGGCGGACGGGGTGGCGTAATAAGCATAGACCGGTATGGTAAGTGGGCCCAGGTCCGTCGTCTTGTCGCCGATGGCGGATATCTTGGGAAAGTCGTTTACGATCTTAAAGCTTATATTCTTTACGGGAACATCCACATAGAGACTGCTGACGTCTGAAAACGTGATCGTCGCACCCTTCGCGCCCGCCGGTATTTGCTGGTTGGGCACCGGAAAAGAGGTGGTGCCGAAGGGCGAGCCGACAGGATTGGTGCATGCGATATCGGTGTAGAACTGCACGCTGATCTTCCCGCTTTGACTGGCCTGATTCGGCAGAGTGGCAGAAAGCGCATACGTCGTCTCACCCCCGTCTATAAGCGGGGAGAACTTGGAGATGTCCATATTCTGGCTCATGTAACTGCCTGGAGAATCCGTCGTAAAGCCGCCGTCCGTTGTTTTGATGTTGATCGTATTCCCGTACCAACCGGCCAGGCCGCCTGCTCCGTCCCCGTTCTCCACCAGATTGGTGTCCATGGATATGATCCTGTGCACGATGAAGTGGAAGGTCTTGTCGGCGCTCTTGGCCCCGTCGGAGGCCGTCACGGTGATGTCCGCCTCGCCGGAGAGATTGCCGGCCGGCATGACCCTGAGAGTCATGTTGCCTCCGCTGCCGCCGAAGGTGACGTTGGTTGCAGGGATCAGATTGATGTTGGTGGAGGACGCGCTGAACGTCAGTTTATCGACGTCTCCGGCATCGGCGTCGCTTATGGTAAAGTCAGCCGTATAGGCTGCGCCGGCGTCGGTCTCAGCAGAAACCGGGAAGTCGTTCCCGAATACAGGAGCGCTGCCGGACGAGACGTTTACAAGCTTCAAAGATATCCCGTCGAATTGCGCGTAGCCGCCCTTGGTCAATGTGGCGGACAAGATCACTTTAAACTTTCTGGCTGCCGGATCGACCTGCGTGTTGATCCGGCATAAGGTCATGGCTCCGGAAAAGGTGGTGTTGACCGCCTGGGAGGTTTTCAGCAGAGCGCCGCCCGAGCTATATTGTTCCACGATCGCCTTTGCCTCATTGTCCGCGCTGATATTTTGAAACATGCAGATACTAAACTGCATGGATATGTTTCCCGCGGAGATGTCGGCTAATA
Organism: Thermoanaerobacterales bacterium UBA4880; assembly: GCA_002399285.1. GTDB lineage: Bacteria > Bacillota > Thermoanaerobacteria > Thermoanaerobacterales > UBA4877 > UBA4877. The sequence continues at coordinate 188,620 of DHDI01000002.1, read as the reverse complement.
AGCCGCTTCCCTCAGTCCCGGACAGGGCTATCCACTGCGACATCGTTCCCGACAGGGGGTTATCCATGCTGGGATTATAGAGGTAGAAATATTTGCTGCCCTCGGCCGGCGCGGCCCAGTCTGAGAAAACCGTACTTGAGTTCCAACGTCCCTGACCGGTATCGTCTGTCCAGCCGGCGATGGCATCGGACTCTGCGCCGCCGTTTGTCACCAGCTCCGTGCCGAGTGCCGTGTCGGCGGCATATGCGGCGGCCGGCAGCATGGTTATCATCATCGCCGCGAAGAGCAGCAGGCACAGGATCTGTCTGTTCGCTTTTTTCATATTTTCATTGCCTCCTTTTAATGAATTTACTGTATTTATGTTATCACGGTCCATCACATGCGCATTCGGCTGCCTTATTGCCATCTATCCACGCCGCTTTCCGGCGCCGATGCATAAAAAATGAAGACTTATCTTGATTATAAGGATAAATCTCCCGCGAAATATTGGAATGGCGAAATTAACGCCGGAAATGGCGAAATTAACGAAAATACTTTGTGAAACAATACGGCAGTGTCAAGTCTACAGACCGTGACAAATCGTGCAAGGCAAACCTGCAAACAAGGGAGCATACTAAAACGGTGGTTATTTCAGTCTGCCTGAGTGACCCCGCCGTACTGCTGAGGAAAGGCGACCATAAGGGTGAATGCCGTTTTGCTGTGCTCGATTTTGACAAATCCGCCGCAGCGGTCCGCTGCCTTTTGGATATTTTTTAGGCCCATGCCATGGTATGGGCTGTTTTTTGTGGTGAGGTAATTGCCGTCCTTGTTCTGCAGCGTGCCGTCATAGGTGTTCACGATCTTGATAAGAAGCTGGCCGTTTACCGGCCTGGCCTCTGCGGAGACGGAACGCACCGCCGGGTCCGTGAGTCTATTGCAGGCTTCCATCGCGTTTTCCAATGCGTTGCCCAGTACGATACATAGATCGCTGTCGTCGACCGAAAGATTTTTGGGTATGCTGCAGGAGCAGTGGAACGCGATGCCGCTTTTTTTCAGCTGCAGGGAATAGTAGCCGAGGATGGAATTTGCCACAGCATTTTCGCAGAATACCGGGAGCGGCTCCGAGTCCGATCTCCCGGCGTATTTGTCCAGAAAACGGTCCAGTTCTTCGTACCTGCCCTCATCGGACAGGCTTTTGAGCGTTCGGATAAAATGACGGATGTCATGGCGGATGGAGCGTACCTCGTTTATCTGTACGCTGAGAGCATCGTAATATTCCGCCTGCATGGCGATCTGGTTCCCCGCCAGCGTCAGCCGGGCGGAGGAGGTCTCGTAATCCCTGTATACGTCCACCGTGAGCAGTATGTACGCAATGCTGAGCAGAGTCATGTAGACGGTAATGGCGATCAGTAAAACCAGCGAAAGGTTTGGATAGATATTCCCGTTGACGTAATATGAGTCGGCTATCAGACCGCCGGCCGCAATGATTGTGCCCCAGTAGATCAGCAGGGCGTAAGGCTGCAGCTTCAGGCTGCCGAAATAGACCTTGCAAAAGGAATATATATCCATAACGAAGCTGGACGCGGGCAGGAGGACCGTCAGACAGCGGTTGTAAAAATCATAGGGGACGAGACAGTGTACCAGGAAGATAGCCGTGTAGTATACAAGGAATCCTATTTTTTCCCTGCGGGAGAAATTGAGGCCAAACTGGGCCTGGTACAGAAAGATCATCAAAAATTTGAGCGCGAAGGAGACCAAAAACATCAACTCGTTGGTCGATTCATAAGAAAGGTTGAAAAAAACTTTTTTTTGCCAGAAGGTATAGAATTCCGATACCAACATCAGCCGCAGCAGCACGCATGTTATCAGGGCTATCAGCCAGGCTGAGTGCTTTTCTTTGCGATAGGACAGGAAGTATACCGCCGTGAGAGCCAAAAAGGAAAACAGCACCATCCCAAACAGCATGAATCGAACGGCATTCCGACTGACGCCTCCCTGCACGGCCTGGGCATAACCTTCCAGTACGGGAGTCTTATACAGGCCGGAGAATCTTGTCGTCGCCGTTTCGATCACGATCTCGTGTTCCAGCCCTTCTGACAGTGTGACAGGATAGAGAGCCGGGCTGGGCGTTGTAAAGACGGCGGAGTTGTTCTCGGAGACTATGCCGCTCTCCGCAGCCAGCCTGCCGTCTATATAGGCCTGGTAAGCGCTGCCGAAATCGGGCACATAGACCGTGACCGGCTGCGTGGAGTCCAAGTCCTCAAGCATGAGCCGGTAGCTTGCGCATCCGTTTGCCGGCAGATAGCTTCCGCTTATTTTATGGGATGACCAATATCCGGGCACCTGAATAAGGAGATCCGGCCGGGCGTCCGGCTGCGGTTGGGTAATCAGCAGCCGGTCCCAGTAAAATTCCCATTCTCCGTCCAATATCGTGCGTCTGCCGGAATAATCCCGGGGCAGACTGATGTTTGCCTGAACGGCCGTAGGCGCGCCGGTGAGCTGATGGTAAAACATAGTGAACAGGACCGGCAGGTGCGGGATCAGGGCGGCCAGGATAAAACCTGCTAGCAGCTGTCTGCGTATATTGCGCAGTTCATTCATGGCGTTTGTTCCCCGCCCATCTGTGAAAATAGGTAAGCATAGTACCTGTCTTTGGCTTCCTTGCCGTATCTTCTTGAAATGCCTATCATGGTCTTGCCGATGCGGAAATATGAATTGCCCATTTCGGATATATGGGAGAGGTTGACGATAAAACTTTGGTGGCAGCGTAAAAAATACTGCTCGGGCAGTTCCTTCAGTATGTCTTCCAATTTTCCATAGCATTGCAGGATGCTGTCGCCGGCAAGATGAAACAGAAGGAGTTTATCCCGGCTTTCGATATACAAAATATCACGGCAGTCCACACTATGTAATTTGCCCTTATGACGAACGCTGATCTTATATCCGCTTTCCTTGCAAAGCTCATCAAGGGCGCGGCTCAGAACGGCATACAGCCGCTCCCGGCTGAAGGGTTTGACTATATAGTTGAAGGCGAACACCTCATAGGCCTGGGGGTAGTGATCCCTGCTTGACGAGAGGAAAATGATCTTGATGTCGCTCCACACGGAACGTATCTGCCTCGCGGTCTGAATGCCGTCGATGCCCGGGATGTATATGTCCAGAAACAGCAGGTCGGCATTTAAACTGCCGTCCAGTAATTCATCCATCAATGCTTTTCCGTCGGGGAAGGAAGTAATTTCGAACAGAGGATCATAGGCGTAAAGAGCGGCTGAAAGCTGTGAGACGTCTTCCGCGTTGTCGTCACAGATCGCTATTTTGACCGCCATGTCACCGCCCCCTTAAATTTCGATTTTTCTTTATCATACTTCCCGGAGTAGAGTTTTTCAAGCAAAAGTATTTTTATGGTATATTTAACCTTTTTTTTGTATTAAAATTTTTGCCCGTATATAAGAAAAGCCGCGGGATACAATCGACGTATCCTGCGGCTGAGCCTCGCTTGGGGTGTGATCTGCGCGCCCCATGGGTTACAGCTGCTCTATATATTCTATTGCTCTTTCCATTCTCCTTATGGTCTCATCTTTGCCCAGCAGTATCATGATGTCGAACAGGCCGGGCCCCGTCGTCCTGCCCGATATGGCAAGCCGGGTGGGGTGAAACAGTTCTCCGCTCTTTATGCCCGATTCTTCGATGAGCTTTCTGTACGCCTTTTCGGCGGTCTCAACTGTAAACTCGTCTAAGGCTGAGAGAGTTTCTTTGCCACTCTTGAGGTTATCCAAGGCTCCGTCCTTCTTGAAGAACTTGTTTACGCCCTTTTCCTCATACTCAAAAGCGGACTTAAAGAAGTAGGAAGATGCCTTGGCCAGGTCCGCCAGCGTCTTTTCCCTCTCCCTGACCTTGTCGGCAACGACCTTGACCCTGTCCAGATCCTCCTGCGTGTAATTCTCCGGTATCAGCCCCTCGCTGATATAGAAGGGAAGGGCATGCTCCACCACGTCGTCTAAGGGAAGCTCCCTCATGTATACTCCGTTGATCCAGGTCAGCTTGGTGGTGTCGTAGATGGCCGAGCTCTTGTTTACCCGCTCCAGAGTGAACTGGGATGCGGCATCTTCCAAAGTAATTATTTCGCTGTCACCCTCCGGCGACCATCCCAGAAGTATCAGATAATTCACCAGAGCCTCGGGCAAAATGCCCTGGTCCCTGAACTCCTCCACCGACGTAGCGCCGTGCCTCTTGGAGAGCTTGCTCTTATCCGGCGCAAGGATCATGGGCACATGGGCGAACTGCGGCACGTCGTAGCCCAGCGCATTGTAGATCAAAACCTGTTTGGGCGTATTGGAGAGGTGCTCCTCGCCCCTTATGACATGCGTCATACCCATGGCATGGTCGTCCACCACCACCGCAAAGTTGTAGGTGGGTATGCCGCTGGACTTCATTATCACGAAGTCGTCCATTATGGAATTGTCGAAGGTCACGTCGCCCCTCACGATGTCGTTTACCACGGTGCTTCCGCCTTCGGGCATTTTAAATCTGACCACGGGCTTCCTGCCCTCGGCCTCGAATCTTTTTCTATCCTCATCCGTGAGATTTCTGCACCTGCCGCTGTATCTGGGCGGCAGTCCCGCCTTTCTCTCAGCTTCCCTGTTGGCTTCCAGCTCCTCCGGCGTGCAGTAGCAGTAATATGCCTTTCCCTCTGCCAGCAGTCTCTCACACTCTTTCCTGTAACCATCCAGCCGCTGAGACTGAAAATACGGACCATACTCTCCGCCGGCCTCGGGTCCCTCGTCCCAAACGATCCCCAGCCATTTCATGCTGGATATTATCTGAGACACGGAGTCCTCTTTGAGTCTGCCTTGATCGGTGTCTTCTATCCTCAGTACCATTTTTCCATCGTTATGCCTGGCAAAGAGCCAGTTAAAAAGTGCCGTCCGCGCTCCGCCGATATGTAAATATCCCGTCGGGCTCGGGGCAAATCTCACTCGTACGCTACCCATAAAAACCTCTCCTTATGTTAAATTACGCTCTGTATTATTATATATGAAATCAGTGAATATATCAAACAGTTATACATCGGGGACATTTTAAAACAGCGGCAATGAAAAGATATGGGGCTGCCAAAGGGCGGGGGAAAAGATATTATCCTATTTAATTAGATGCAGCTGCAGCCATCCGCCGAAAGGCTTCAGCGGACAGGCTGAAAATCTGGGCTGAGCGTCAGTTCATCGATCAGCAGCGAATGAAATTCGGGAATGAACCGGCTTTCGGGGTACAGCGGCGAGGTGCAAAGGTAGAGCTCGAACACGCAGCCGGGGATCGGGATGATGACTGTGTCCCGGCTGTGCTGGGACGGGGCCCGCGACACGCCTAGTGAAAACGCGTCCGTACTCAGCACAATGCCGTCTTTTTGGGCGCGGTCGGCTACCAGACTTACATTGCCGATGCCGCTTGGGAAAATCGTTCGGGCTTCCTGCATGATTGCGGTCCGCATGCTGAGACCCTCCTGATTTTGCACATAGTCTACGCAGGGATAGTTTGCCAATGCCGGAAAATCAAAATGTTTTCCCGGGTCCTCCGGATCGCTGTGTACCAACAGGGGATGTCCCCTGCGCAGAATGATGTTGATGGGCAGAGTGCCCAGGGCATCCAGCTTGATCTTCTTCTGCTCATAGAGATCATAAATATAATATTTTATCGACGAGGGGAACATCAGCATAACGAGATCAAGCTGGCCGGTGCGCAGCAGGTCGATGGAGCGGTCGAAGTCACAGGTTTGCATGGTCATTTGCAGGTTCTTTTGATCGTAATACCGGCTGCAGAGTTTGGCAAAGGCGTTGGTGCAAAAGGAAGAAGGGGTGATCATACCTATATTGAAGCGCTCCGTTTCCTTAGGGGTTTTCAGCTGCATCAATTCATCGTAGCTGTTCAGGATGGCTTGGGCATGCACCATAAAGGTTTCCCCCTGGTCGGTCAGCTGGATACCGTCCTGGGTTCGGAGAAACAATTTGATCCCCAGTTCTTTTTCAAGGGAAAGGATCGTACTGCTCAGATTGGACTGGGTCAGGAACAGTTGCCGGGCCGCTTTTGAGATCGAACCGATTTTGGCCGCTTCCACCACATATCGCAGCTGACCGAACGTCATAGAGCCACCTCCATAAGTTGTTAAATCTAACTTTAATTTATAAATCTGATTTTAATGAATTATATCACAAAATCAGCTATAAGTAAAATCGAATACCGGGATATACGATTTCATAGCTGAGAAATCCTGCGCTTTTATGATAAAACTTTAATAGGAAGAAGTGGTTTTCCCTTCTTCTTTTGCGTATTTTGTTTAAAACTTAAAAGAGGAGGACGTTTTTATGGAAAAAAAGCAAGTGTATGAATTCCTTGAGGAAAACCGGGCGGTATTCAATGATGTGAGCGATCATGTCTGGGACTATGCCGAAACCGCTTTCCAGGAATTTAAGTCGATGGACTGCATCTGTGAAACGCTGGAGCGTTTCGGCTTTAGCGTGGAAGAGGGCGTGGCGGAGATCCCCACGGCATTCGTCGGTACCTGGGGGTCAGGTTATCCGGTGATCGGCTTCCTCGGCGAGTTCGATGCCCTTTCCGGCCTGAGTCAGGAAGCCGGTGCTGCCGAGCGGAAGCCTGTCTGCGCCGGAGGGAACGGCCACGGCTGCGGTCACAATATCCTCGGCGCCGGTTCCTTGGCGGCTGCCGTTGCCTTTAAGGAATATATGGAGAGAAGCGGGAAGCAGGGAACCGTAAAATATTTTGGCTGCCCGGGAGAAGAAGGCGGCTCCGGCAAGGCCTTTATGGCCCGTGGAGGCGTCTTTGACGGCGTTGATATTGCCCTTACCTGGCATCCTGCCAACTTCAACACCGTTGCGGACAACGGCTTCCTTGCCAATTACCAGGTCCTTTACAAATTCAAGGGACGCGCAGCCCACGCTGCGGCTGCTCCACAGAATGGCCGCAGCGCCCTCGATGCGGTGGAGCTGATGAACGTGGGCGTACAGTTTCTGCGGGAGCACGTTGAGCAGGAAGCCCGCATCCACTATGCCATCACGGATGCAGGGGGTTTTTCTCCCAATGTCGTGCAGCCCAAGGCCGAGGTGCTCTATCTGATCCGGGCCCCTAAGATGGAACAGGTGGAGGACATTTACCAGCGCATCAATAAGATCGCCAAGGGCATGGCCATGGCCACGGAGACCGAAGTGGAGATCGAATTCATCAAATCCTGCGCGAACATGCTTCCCAACAGGACCTTGAGCGCGGTGCTTTACCAAAACCTCCTCGCGGCGCCGCCCATCGTTTACAGCGGTGAAGACCTGGCCTTGGGAAGGGCGCTGGATGCCACGCTGACCAATATGCCCAATCTGGAGACTGGCACCAGTGTGACGGAAGCGGAAGCGGAGGTTCTTGAGGCAAAAATGGCCGGGCAGGCTCTTTTTACAGAGGTACTTCCCTTTGATCCCAAGCGCGATATCAAGGTAGCCCCGGGTTCCAGCGATGTAGGCGACGTCAGCTGGAATGTTCCCACGGCGCAAATCGGCGTAACTTGCTGGACCGTAAAATCGTCGGCGCACACATGGCAGACGGTGTCGATCGGCCGCAGCGAGGTCGCTCACAAGGGACTCATCTATGCCGCCCAGGTGATGGCCGGAGCTGCCGTCGACCTTCTTGAGGATGACAGCCTGATCAAAGCCGCTAAGGAGGAATACACCCGCCGTCTGAACGGAAAGAAATACGTCTGCCCCATCCCCGACGACGTTAAACCACGTGCGATCAGCGAGCTGTAAGCCCTTTCATAATATTATCATACGGACACGGAATGACCGTAGGCTCTATCTGATCCGGGTGTAAATACGAAGCAGATAGAAGATGTTTACCAGTGAATAAAAAAATTGCCAAGGGTATGGCCATGACTGCGAAATACTAAGCGGAGACCGGCTTCGTCAAAGTCTGAGCAATGCGATCCCGAATAAGACTCTATGGTTTTATTAAATAAAAGGAGGTAAAGGTCATGGAAACTTCCGATCAGGATGTGCAATTAACGCTGGATGAAAGAAAACGGCGTAATTTCAGGAATTATTTTTTCTATGTCGAGGGACTTTTCTACATTTTGCAGGGCATTTACGTCGCGGGCCTTCAGGTCTATGTAGTTTATTATACCACTAATGTGTTCAAACTTGATTATGCAACAATTGCCACTGTTACCGCGCTTTCGGGACTGCCTACCTATTTGAAGATGTTTACCGGCCTTTTGTCCGACAGAGTGCCCGTGGGGAGATTCGGCAGTTCTGAAATAAAACTATGCCGGCAGAAATATTTTCAAATAATGCTCTGGTATTATTGATAATTTTAAACTACTGTGGTAGTATGAAAGTATCAATAAAAACTACCGCGGTAGTGAGAGGGTGTTAACATAGAAATCAAACTGTACGATTCAGAATTGAAAGTCATGGACGTTCTTTGGAAGGAGGGCGATATGACGGCCAAAAGAATTTCGGATATTCTCAAAGAGAGCGTAGGCTGGAACATGAACACTACCTATACGCTCATCAAAAGGTGCATAGGCAAGGGCGCGATCGAACGCAGAGAGCCCAACTTTCTCTGCCATGCCTTGATCCCCAAGGAACAGGTGCAGGAACAGGAGACCACGGAATTGATAAACAAGATGTTTGACGGTTCTGCGGATTTGCTTTTTGCTTCCCTTTTGAACAGCAGAAGCCTGTCCGCAGAGGAGATCGAAAAGTTGAAACAGATCGTCGATAACTTAAAGTGAGGTGATAGCCGTGGATGTTTTGCAGATGAGCCTTTCTGCGTCCGTTCTGATTGTGGCGGTCGTGATCATCCGCGCCCTTACGCTGTACAGGCTGCCCAAAAAGATGTTCACTGCCCTGTGGGGCGTTGTGGTTTGCCGCTTGCTCATACCGTTTTCCGTCTCGCCGCGTTTCAGCTTTTTTCCGGGAATGGATATGGCAAAGAGCATATTTGATCGAAGGACAGCCGCATCTTCAAAGATACATGGCATCCCGGGTTTTGTGAATATTCCCGGTATGGAAGAACTTACGAAAACCAACGCTGCGGCTGTACCCATGCCGCTGGTAAAGGTTATCTGGCTTATTGGAATGTGCGCCTGCGGGCTGTTTTTTATCGCGGCCTATATCAAGTGCTGCAGGGAGTTCAGGATGTCCCTGCCGGTCGAAAACGACTACATAGCTAGCTGGCTGCGGGAACATCCCTTACGACGGCCTGTGCAGATACGCCAAAGCGACCGCATCAAGGCCCCGCTTACCTATGGCGTATTCCGGCCCGTGGTGCTTCTCCCCAAGAAAACAGATTGGGAAGATGAAACAAGACTGCGGTACGTCCTCACTCATGAGTTTACTCATATACGGCACTTCGATATGCCGGCAAAACTGGCGCTGACCGCCGCCGTATGCGTACACTGGTTTAATCCTCTGGTATGGGTGACGTATGTGCTGGCAAACCGCGACATCGAACTATCCTGTGATGAAACCGTGGTGCGGACATTCGGGGAAACGGTGAAGCAATCTTATGCCATGACGCTTATAGGGTTGGAAGAAAGGAAGAGCATGCCGGTTCCGTTTGTAAACAATTTCAGCAAATATTCTATTGAAGAAAGGATAAATGCAATTATGAAAATGAAAACAACGACACTTCTCGGGAAGACCATAGCCTTTGCTTTGGTTTTGGGGACAATTTTAACGGCATTTGTCACACCGGCGGCTGCCGTTGGGGTGGACGGTAGTAATGTACATGGTATATATGACCCTAAAAGCTATTACGGAGAAAAAGAAGCGGTTTTTATCGGGACAGGCAAAGAGCAGGACGCCTATAATCCCTGCGATGAAGCCGGAGATCCCGTTCTGGTCAAACGTATCATCATTGACGAACAAGATAAGGTGACCGCGGTTGTTCCAGTGGAAAACCAGCTACCGGAGAATTTTACCCCCGATATGTCATCTGCTTTTATTGCGGTAAACGGATATGAGAATGTATATACATTAAGCGCCAACGACGGCTTGCCCCGGCCATATTATGTTTTCCGGCAAACCGCTATTGGTGCTCCTTCCGTTTGGATCGCGGTCATTCCTGCGGAGTGGCAGATAAAAAATAAATAACTGTTTTAAACGGAAAGGGATTTTTCTTCGGTAAAAATCCCTTTTTCCACATTATATATCCTGTCGCAGGTCCTTTCACAGAGCACCCTGTTGTGCGATATCAAGATATAGGCCGTGCCGTGCTTGTCCTGATATTCCTTCAGCAGATTCATGATCTGGGCCTGAGTGATGACGTCAAGCATGCTTGTCGGCTCATCCAGTACTATCACCTTGGGCTCGATCGTAAGTATCCGCGCAAGCGCGGCCCTCTGCAGCTCTCCGCCGCTGAGTTGGGATGGCGTTCTATAGAGATGCTCCTCATATAATCCATAATTTGAAAGATCATTAAGCAGACTTTCATAGGAGCAGGGCAGGGAATAGATCGAGTATGGCTCCGTCATGTTTTTGATCAGAGTCAGAGCGGGATTGAACGACGTCTCGGGATGCTGGAAGAGGATCTGTATCTGCCGTCGGCAGCTTCCGCGATAGGGCATGCGTATTTCCTTCCCATCAAGATAGATACTGCCCGACGTGGGTTTGAGAAGGCCTGCTATCATCTGTCCCAGCGTAGATTTTCCGCTTCCGCTCTCTCCGAACAGGCCGACCGTTTCGCCGCTGTCAAGTGAAATGCAGGCTTCGCTGACGGCAGTGAGTCCGTGGGAACCGGTATATTTTTTTGTAAGTTTATCAGTTTGAAGAAGCATATTTCCAACATCTCACTTTATGTCCGTTTATATCAAACAATGGCGGCGTGACCGCACATCTTTCCATGTGCTCTCTGCATCTGTTTAAGTACCGGCAGCCGCCGGCTTCGTCGGTATAGCTGTCGTGGGAGGGGGCAAAGCCCGACTCTTGATATCTCATTCCGTTTTCCGGCATCGCGGCCATCATGTTCCGCGTGTAGGGATGGAGGGGATGACCTATGACTTCCTTCGAATCTCCGAATTCTACCTGCTGGGCCGCGTACATTACGCATATGTCCCGGCCGACCGATTTGGCGAAGTTGATGTCGTGGGTAACGCACAGGAGGGTTTCATCCTCTATGAGATCAAGGGCGTCTGCTACCATCCGCACCCGTTTTTCGTCCAGGCCCTTGGTGGGTTCGTCGGCCAGGACGATCTTGGGACCGGCGGCGATCCCCATAGCCACCATGGCGCGCTGCCGCATACCGCCGCTGAAGGTATGCGGATAGGAATATGCGAGCTCTTCCTCATGGGACAGATTAAACCGCCTCAACAGTGGAATACTGGCTTCAAAGGCCTGCCTTTTAGTGTATTTCCTATGCTCTATCAGCGGCTCGCCGACCTGGAATCCTACCTTTAGCAGCGGATTCAAGCTAGCTCCGCCGCCCTGGGGGATATAGGAAATGATCCCGCCCCTGATCTGCTGCATCCGTTTGCTGTCCGCGGCCAACAGGTCCTCTCCGTCGGCCGCGATGCTGCCGCTCACCACGGCATTCGGAGGCAGCAGTCTTAGAATGGCAAGCAGCAGGACGCTCTTGCCGCTCCCCGTTTCGCCGATGATCGCGGTCCGGCTGCCGTCCAAAAGGCGCAGCGAGACGTCGTCCACGGCAAGAACGTTATTATCCGACATGAATTCCACCGATACATGGTTTAGTTCAAGCATTATTTATCAACTCCATTTTTGAGCTCCATAATAGCCGAGCAGCATAAACCCTAGAACAGCCAAAGACGTGCAGAGGATGGGCGGCAGATACCACCAATAATATCCTCTGATCACGCCGTTTTGATAAAAGGCGTAATGCAGTATGCTGCCCCAGCTCTTTTCGCCGTAATCACCCAAGCCTAAAAAGCTCAATCCCGCTTCGGTCATCATGGCCGATGAAACGGACAGCGCCGCCCGGGAGAGGATGATGTCCCTGAGATTGGGGATTATATGTTTTACCATGATGACGAAATCGTTCATCCCTATGGACTTTTCTATTTTTATAAATGGCATCTCGCACAGCTGTATCACTCTGCTGCGCAGTATGCGCGCCGTGCCTGTCCATGCGGTGACGCTGATGGAAATTATGACGCTCAGCTTTCCGGGATTCAGGTATGCGACCAGCAGTACAGTAAGCGCTATACCGGGAAGCGCCATAGCCACGTTGGTCAGCGCCGTGAGCACCTTGTCGGCCGGGCCCCGGTAATATCCCGAAACCAGAGCTACAACCGCGGAGATCACGGTTACGATTATAGAGGTGAATACCCCGATAAACAGCGAGACCCTCGTACCATAGATCATCTCGCTCAACAGATCCTGTCCCACGTCGTTTGTTCCCAGCCAGTGTTCCGCGCACGGCTTGATATATGGAGTGCCCATCTTATATGGGTCGTAGGGCGCCAAGAGCGGTGCAAAGACGGCGATGATGAGAAACAGCCCCACTATGGTTGCTCCCCATTTCATCGCCGCGTTCATCCTTATGACCGGCCGGCGTTCTCCGGTAAATTTAGTATTCAATCAGACCCTCCTTTATGCGCGGGTCGATCGCCGCGATCACGATGTCGCTCAGCAGATTGCCCGTCACGACGAATACGGCCGAAATGATAAAGCAAAGCTGCGCCGTGGGGAAATCCCGGCTGTTCACCGCGGTATAGAATAGATTGCCCATGCCGTTCCATCCGAAGATCACCTCAAGCAGCATAGAGCCCGAGGTAAGGTCGCCCAGCTGCATGCAGAGGCTGGTAACGAAGGGGAGCATCGCATTTCGGACCACATGGCGGAAGAGGACCTTTCTCTCCGACAATCCCTTGGAATATGCGGTCGTCACATATTCCTCGTTTCTGATCTGCGAGACCGAGCTTTTCATCAGCAGAAAATTGCCCGAGGTCCTGAACAGGATCATCAATGCGAGCGGAAGCGCCGCATGCCACAATATGTCCACGGCTTTTGCCAGGCCTTCCAGGCCGCCGGAGGTCATGCCGTTGACGGGGAACCATCCCAGTTTAAAGGCAAACAGCACGAGGAAGATGATCCCGATGCAGTTGGAGGGCACCGTATTCAAGAAAAGCATGGCCGGCGTCATGATCTTGTCAAACCGGCCGCCCGGATTCCAGCCGGCGATCACGCCTATTACCATGCCGAACAGTCCTCCGAGTATAAACGTCGGCACGCTGAGTATCAATGTCCATCCCATCCTGTTCAGTACGTTGTCAAGGACCGGCTGATTGTTGGAGTAGGCTATGCCGAAATTCAGGGTCACGATGCTTTTAAGATAGCTCAGATACTGCTGCCAAAGCGTATCGTTGAGTCCGTACCTCTCTGCGATGCGATCGAGCTCGGCAGGGGAGTCTTTTAAAAGCTCATAGTATCTTTCCTGTCCCACGAGATGGACAAGAGGGTCTCCGGGCATGAATCTCACCATCAGGAAGCTGACTGTGATAACTATAAAGACCGTTATGGCCGCAGTGATTATTTTTTTAGAAATACGCTGAAACATTTGAATCATCCCTATAATTGATTTCGCATCAAATAAACAGGCTTGGCATTGATAAATCTTGCGGGCCTGGCGGTAAATTTCGCCGGGCCCGCAAACTTGTTTTGAAAGCGCCGCTTATTTTGTCCTGAGTTTATAGAACGTCTCGGCATGTACTACGCCGATGGACGGGTAGTTCTCAAAGCCGGTATATTTGTCCGTACGGTATGGGAAGAAGCACTTTTCCCAGCAGACCGCAAAGGCAAAGAGATCTTTGGAGACTAATTTCTGCAGATCGCCGACAGCTTCAATGTACTCGCCGTTATTTACAGCGTTCGTCAACGTAGAATACGTATTATTGAATTCCTCATTGTTATAGGAATCGCCAAAACCATCGTCCATTTCCCCAACGACCTTTCTGGGCAGGAAGTACCAGAATGCCGTATCGTATGAAGCTATGCCGGTGGTGGTGTAACCTATAAACATGTCATATTTACTGCTTTTCCTCATATTTTCATTAGCTTCATCACTCACCAGTGAGTCCTGATCAAAGTACGCGTTGATGCCGACGCTCTTGAGACTGGAAACAAGGACCTCGCCGATACGGTTGAGCAGTTCCTGTTTTTTGGGGGTATACTGCGCCGTGACCTTATACTTAAATTTGCCGCCGTCGGGCAGTTCCCTGAAACCGTCGCCGTCAACGTCCTTATAGCCCGCCTTGTCCAGGATGCTTGCCGCCTCGTCGGTATCCCTGTACATTTTCCACAGAGAAGGATCATAACCGGTACACGAAGGCGGGATGATGCCGCTTCCCGGGATCTCTCCATACTCGCCGTTGCACAGCTGGCGCAGCAGGTCCCAATCCAAGCTCTTTACCGCGGCTTCCCTGAATGCGTGATCGGTGTTGGGAGCGCTGCTCATGCCGAAGGTCACCTGATTGCATCCCTTGTAGTTGCTCTCGCCAAGATCGATATCCTTTTTGTCCTTTATCACGTCCAAAAGAGTATAGTTTATCGGCGCTGCGTAATCATATATGACGTCTATCTCGCCGTTTGCCAGAGCCATAAGCATGGCATCCTGAGTGGAGTAGGATTTCAGCGTGATAGAATCTACGGTAAGCTCGCCGAGAAATGCGTTTTGGGGTACCGCTTCAAACTTCATGGTACCCGCATCCTTGTCGACGCTGACCAGTTTATAGGGTCCGCAGCCGATGGCGGCGTCAGCGCCCGTATATGTGCTGTAATCCTTGACGTTCTCCCAGATATGTTTGGGGATCACGAAGGTGGTAAGTCCGGCATTCTTTACAAAGTAGTAGGCGTCGGGCTTACTGAAGACGAGCGTGATGGAGTCCTTGCCGTTTACCTTGATGTCGGTCAGATTTGCCAAAGAGCTGCTCTTCATTACGTCGCGCCTGAATTTAAATGTGAATACCATGTCGTCCACGGTGACCGGTTTGCCGTCGTGCCAGACTGCAGTCGTCGGGAAGGTCATATTCAGTTCCCTGCCGTCCTTCGAGATATTATAGCTCTTTAAAAAATAGGGCTGCATATCGTTGTTCTTATCGGGATAAAACAGATTTGCATAGGTTATGCTGTTGTAGTTGAATTTGCCGAAGGCACCTTGCTGCGACATGATGCTGGTGTCTTCGGGCTGGCTGGTCGTCCCTATTACGAGGTTCGCCACATGCCCGCCCTTTTGCTGGTCTGCGCCGTCGGACGTCTTTTGGCTGGACGGATTGCTTGCGCATGAGGCCAGACTGAAACACATCAATACGGCAAGTAAAATACATAAAATGCGTTTTTTCATCTTTTGATCTCCTTATGTAATGGATTCTATAGATACTGTCCGCCGGTAACTCTTGATCGTAAAAATCCCGGCAAACAGAATATAGGCGGCTGGCGTATCGAAAGGTCTGATGCATGGATTGCAGGGCTGAGACACACATAAAAAAGGCAGCCTCGCGGCTGCACTTTAAGAGAGGTAAACAGAACAAGTAAATTGAGACACCTGTCCTGTAGTTGCTCAAAATTTCCTGATACACCGCAGTTTCATTTTGAAAGGACCAAGAGCAGGTCTCCTGACTTAAGTTCATCGCATAAGACGCCTTCTCGGGTTTTTACCCAATGGCTGCTGCCTTATGCTCCTTAACACAGTGACGGCATCGTGCCGGATTTTCACCGGCTTCCCTTTGAATTCCCGAAGGAAACTCCAGTTCTTATGTATATTCAATTTTCGACATTTTTTTCATCATAATATAATTTATGGATGATGTCAAGCACATTATCAGGGGGTTTATACGGCGATATCCCATACCAGTATGCACCTCATGTATCTTTCGGATCTCTCCTGCTATGTGTTCATTATTAAGCCCACTGGTACTGTTTGGATGCTTAAGCCGGCGGTAATAAGCCGAGCGGGTAATACTAAGATTACTGCACAGACTTTCATGGATGCACCTCCGGTAAGTTCTTTTAACTCCTTACCGGAATTATACACCTTTATCCATTTTCTGAGTTAAGAACGCTCACGGATCCCAGGTCATCAAGTGAGCTCTTCCCAGCAAGATAATCCTTTACTGCATGAAGCTTCAACTCTTGGCATTGTGTTACATTGTCCTGTAATACCGCATCTTCAGCCTGTCTAAGATCAGCATAGCAAGAAGCGTAATACAAAATAAAATCAGAACAGAGAGCAATGGAACCGGGGCCATTACCCAGCCAAAGACAGCCATGAACGTGGCAAGCAGAACGTTGATCGAGACCATGCCTAAAACCCATTTGCTTGGTGCAAACGACCAGAAGGCGTCACGCGTCCGAGTCATCAGTATGGTCTCCATGGCAGAATAAATCAGATACAGGAACATCAATGAGCTTATTTGGGCAGCGTTAAGACTCTGGACTTTAAGGTAGAACCAGAGAAGCCCCAATCCAAGAGCCAACCAGCCTACCGTAAAGATAGCGGCTATCTTAGCAAGCCGGGGCAAGTCCCATGCTTCGGGAACGGCAGCCGGCCAGGCCTTGTCAGTCCCCAATGTCAGGGTAACCATATCGTTCATCACCACGATGAATACAATCAAACTCAAGGAAACTGGAAAAAAGCCTGTAAAAATAAATCCGAAGGTCAGGAGTGCGGCTAACTCAGCTGTACGGGCCAATTTTGTAATTGTCCACGTCATCATCCGCCGATAAACGCGGTGACCCCCGTCAATTACTTTGGTGATGTCTGATAAATGCGGTTCAGTTAAAACGACCTTTGCCGCCGACTTTGCAGCGTCTGTGGCAGTGCTAACCGCAATTCCGACATCCGCTTGTTTCAAAGCCGGCGCGTCGTTGATCCCGTCTCCGGTCATTCCGACGACCATACCCAATTCCTGTATGGTCCGAACAATCTTGTATTTATCTTCCGGGTATACATCGGCAAATCCATCGAAATCGAGAGAATGAGACAATGCGTCCTCCAATGTCCCGATCCGGTTTCCAATGCCTACCTTTTCGGCAATTGCTCTGGCAGTGCCGGCAGTATCGCCTGTGATCATAATAATGCGAATACCTAATCTTTTGATTTTAGCAACCGATTCCTCAGCATCCTCCCGCGGTGAATCAGCAAGCACAATCAGCCCCCGGCAGACAGGTCTTTCATCTTCTTCCCCTGAAGCAACTGCCAGGATTCTGGAGCCCTTTGAGCTCAATGACTCAATCCGTTTCATGAACTGATCCGGTACCGCCGCCATCTTAGCAATGACCGGGGGGGAACCAAGAACCACATTCAGTTGACTCCCATTCTCGTTAATCTTAGCTCCGGATACTTTGCGAACCGGATCAAATGCGGTAAAAGACCTTCTTTCCGGCATGGCTAAGTTCTGCTTTTTCAGCGCTTCAAGTATTGCAGTGCTGATGGAGTCATTGGAAGTATCATCGCTTGCGGCGGCCGCCAGTTTTAACAATTCGTCATTTTCTGTTTGCCCAAATGGAACAATCCCGGCAATTTCAGGGTGGTTATTCGTCAATGTCCCGGTTTTGTCTACGAGCAGGACGTTCATGCCGGCAGCTTCCTGAATACCGGTCAGCCCAGTAATAAGTACATGTTCTTTCGCAAGGTTCTGCGCCTCCAGTGAATTTGCCACAGTAAAGCTGGAAGGCATCGAGATTGGAATCGTGGCGATAAACAAGATCACCAGAAACGGCAGCAGATCCTGCCATGGAGTCCCACGGGAAAGTGCAGTGATAACAAGGATAACGGCGAGAACCACATCCAAATGTGCAAGATAGCGGACAATATTGAAAAGTAATTTCTGTAGCCGTCCCGGAGCTTCGGCAGTCCGAACCAACTCCACGGTTTTGCCGTATGAGCTCTTCGTTCCGATAGCTGAAACTCTTGCAATGACCTCGCCATGGCTGATCATAGAGGCGGAAAAAATTTTATCGCCTGCCTGTTTGGTGACGTCAATAGATTCTCCGGTCAATGCGGACTCATTAACGCTTGCCATACCGCTGATAATGTCCATATCGGCCGACAAAATATCCCCAACTCTGGCGTGCACGATATCCCCAGGAACAAGCTCACGAGAAGGCAGAGCCTGCCATATGTCATTTCTAAGGGCTCGGACACTGATTTGCAGTTGCTGATGCAGATAACCGATGGCCTTCTTTGCACGTTCCTCTTGAATTTCCCCGGTAACCGCGGAAAAAACAAGCAGCAAGAAAACAACCGCCGCCTGGATACCTTTACCCAAGACCAATTCAAATATCATAGCCGCTTCAAGTAGCCAAGGAATGGGGCCCCACATCCGCTTCAGAGTCCCCATGGCCGGTCCCACCTGTTTTTCTGGTATTTCATTGTAACCATATTGGTTATGTTTCTCCGGAATATCTGCACTACTTAAGCCGATTCCCTGGTAAGCACTTTCGATCCCAGCCGTATCTTTATTTTGAGACATTGACATTTCCCTCCTGGTATTTATTTTGTTTGCCGGCTTCCGTTCCTAACTGCCCGCACCACAAAAATAAAGCTGACAACCCTACCGCAAAGGTAGAAGCTATCAGCTTTTTGGCAATTCAAGTGAGCTTCATCACTTTTGGATATTTAATTAAGCGATGCCTTCTAAACCACATTGCTAAATTGATAATAACGTATCGCCCTTTTTTAAATTCAACGCTTAGGATCGTCCGGGACAGTAAAAGTAATCCCTTTGTATGACCTTATCAATTTGGATATAAACTTCATGATCATTTTTTGAGTTCCGCATATCCTTATTGCAGTACGGTTGCCTTCTTGATATTTATATTATACCAAATCAGAACAAAAAATAAATGTATGTCTCGGAAATATATGTATAAAATGCAATAACGTCGTGCGATTTTTAAACCTGGCATAAAGATCTGAAATCCATTGCTGCCAAGGGAGGTCTAGCCCTTCATTGTCTGTAAGCGTTAAAATTCTTTACTGTTAAAGTCAACAAAAAGGAACTATATCCTATAGCAGAGAACGCCCGCATGTTTGGCAATACCTCCTGCGTATTCCAATGAACGGAAGGCGGGAGGTATTTTTATGTGGATACGGAACAGCAAAGAATTTTTTGTGTAAAGGTTTTCATTTGATATATCGGCCGGCCGGTAATTTACACCGTATGATTTTTAATGCTATAATGAAATCAGTGAGTTGGAGGTGCTTTTGTTGGATACGGAGAAACTCAGGCGTACATATTATATATTGGGTATAATATTGTTTGGCATCATACTTATGTATCTAGGATTAACAAAGGTCCTGATCTATTTCTTACCTTTTATCATTGCAGCGCTCATCGCCATATTCATTGAGCCGTTGGTGAAAAAAGTGCAGAAATGGCTGCATATACCCCGGTCTTTTTCTTCCTTTATAGTGCTGTTCGGCGTGCTTATAATATTGGGTGCGGTAATAGGTTACGGAGGGTATCAGGCCGTAAGGGAGCTCATAGTATTCTCTAAGAGCGTAGGGCAGTACAGCGGCAGCGTATACGATACCATAATGGGATGGATAAACCAGATACAGAGGGATATGAAGGCATTGCCTCCTATACAGGCGAGTGCCGTGCAGAATGTCATCGATCAGATCATGTCTTATTTTTCGAGTGCTCTGGAGCTTATCGTCAAAGCAGTCATGAATATAGCCAATTCCCTTCCGTCATTGATTTGGGGCATGGTGGTATGTATAGTGTCCGCTTTCTTTTTCAGTAAGGATAAGGACGTGATACTGGGTTTTATCAAAAGGCAGATGTCGCCAAAGGCGATAGAGAGTACGAAGCATTTCAAGACGGACCTCTTCAATACTGTGCTCGGATTTTTAAGCGCGGAACTCATTATAATGATGGTGACCTTCCTGGAGATATCCTTTGGATTTATGTTTATGGGTTATGACTATCCATTCCTAATCGGCCTGGCCGTAGCCATAGTGGATATACTGCCCATACTGGGATCGGGCACCGTTCTTGTTCCCTGGGCTATAATACTGATGGCGTTTTACAGGAATTATCGTCTGGCCGTATATATGCTCATACTCTATGCGGTTGTTTCGATCGTGCGGCAGATGCTGGAGCCCAGGGTCGTCGGACGCAGCATAGGGCTGCACCCGCTGGCTACGCTCATGTCCATGTATGTGGGAAGCCAGGTGATGGGTTTTATAGGAATAATAGTAGGCCCTATCATACTGATCACCATAAAGACGCTGCAGAGGGCGGGTTTGATCCCCAAATTCAAGGATTAGAACGAAGTGTGTTTTTACAAATATGTGCTCCTACAGAGGAAATAAGGTTGCACGAGATTGGCATCGGTCTGAAAAGCCCCTTTGCAGGGGCTATATCTATCTATATGAACATAAAGTGGGTCACGATCGACAGACTGCTCCCGAGAGCAGCTCCTATCAGTACATCCGTCGGGTAATGCATCCCCACATATATCCTTGATATGCCCACCATAGCGGCCAGGCCGAGAAACACGAGATACAGGCTGGGATATCCGAAAGACAGGGATACCGCCATCTCAAAGGCTGCAGCGGTATGTCCCGAGGGGAAGGAATGATCCTTCCAAAGCTTTCTCAGGGTATTCACATCCAAGATGGACAGATAGGGCCGCTCTCTGCCTATGACTCTTTTCATAATGAGCACGAGGAGACTTCCGGAGACAAGTGATGTGGCGGCCTCGAGGCCCGTCATCCTGGCCTTTCCCCTTCCCAACATTATAAAGAGCAGGCATGCGGAGGAGGTAAACCACCAGCTGCCCAATTCGGTAAAATATGGGATTATCCTATCCGAGATATCGGACTTTATTCTGTTATTCAAAGTACGAAAAATGAATATGTCCCACCATGCGATCTTTTCGACAAACCTTTTCAAGCCTAAGTCCCTCCAGAAACCCGCAAAATTCGCTTTATTTCATATTATATCACAAATACAGGTATATACGAAAGGTAAATACCGGGTTTTATTTTGCACGCAACTAATTTGTAACTCAAAGAGTATCTATGAATAGTATGTATTAGAAGTATAATACGAGGTGATATTTAATGGCGAATTCTAATCAATGTTATCCCTATTGCTCCATATGGGGCAGGCTGGAACTCGCGAGAGCCTATGTGGTGCCGCAGACATTCTGCGGAACGTTTAATCTGGATCAGGCATTAAGTACGGGCACGCTGTTCCCCGAGCTGCTTAGGCCTTATAGGAAAAAGGAGGGTTCGGCATGTACGAAGATAAAGTAAACCTGATAAAGTCGATACAGCTGGTGGGGTTTGCCGTTGTTGAGATGCAGCTGTATCTCGATATGAATCCATGTGATGTCAACGCCCTGTCGGCATATAACAGCTATGTGGCAAGACAGCAAAATCTCATAACGACTTATGAAAACATGTATGGGCCGCTGAGGTCTAATACTTCCCAGAGCTGCTATCCATGGCAATGGATAAATGACCCCTGGCCCTGGGAAATGGTTTATTAGGAGGGACGGAAAATGTGGGTTTATGAAAAGAAGCTGGAATATCCTGCCGACGTAGAGAGGACCAATCCGAGACTGGCCAGGGAAATAATAACGCAGTACGGCGGCCCGGATGGAGAACTTTCCGCATCGCTGCGGTATCTCACACAGAGGTTTACCATGCCTTCCAATTACAGCAAAGCGCTGCTTACGGACATCGGCACGGAAGAATCAGTACCAATAGGTTATCAGTGAGTATAATTATTTTGGCAATTTCGGATACAAGACAAGTTCAAAGTCATCCGGTTTATCATGCCAGCGTCCATTAACAGTTTTTGTATATATGACCTTTTCAAGCACTTCCTTAAGAAGATTATTTTTTAATTCTGGGTCATCGGTTAATTTATATAGTTCAAGTACCTTTTCAACTTTTGGTATTATTGTTTTTTTGCTCTCTTCGCGAGTCTCTTCTATTTTTAATTCCTTATCGAGAGTTTCCTTATTTCTTTTAGCTTCTTCAATCCTCTCGGTTATCGCTTTAGATCTCTCAAAAAATGTATCGGTAGAGTAGACGCCCTGTTCAAGCAGATTATGTATATTTTCCATCTGTTTTTCTAAAGTTTTCAGCTCATCATTCAGCTTCGTAACAGCTTTCTTTTTTACATCGATTTGTATATTATCGGTAATATCATTGTTGCTTATATCCCAAGTCAGCTTATATTCTTTAAGCCATTTCCCAAGCGCATCAAGCAGATGATCCTCAACAATACATAGTTGAGAGCTCACGTTTGGACATGCTGCATTCGGACACATCAGGGTGTCAGGATAGTCCCTTCCAGTATATGGCCGGCGCACCATCTTTCTACCGCACATACCGCACACGATCAATCCCGACAAAGGATTTTTGATCTTCTTGTTTGCCGGGTGTGGTGGATTTGTAGCGAGATAATCCTGGGCCATATTCCAAGTTTCCATATCTATGAGGGGTTCATGAAGTCCGTCGGAAAGAATCCAGTCTTCCGGATTCGCTCTCGGGCGCTTCAGTTGTACCTTCCCATCGATGATTGTTTTCACTGTAGGCCGGAAATTCCACCGTATCTTTCCAATATATACCGGATTCCGGAGTATGGTCTGAATCGTGGCCGGTACCCATACATCGCCCTTCATAGGGGGGATATGAAGGTCATTTAGCCGCCGGACGATAAGTGAAACGCCAAGTCTCCTATAACTTCCATCCGGTTGCAGCTCGCCCCGGGTATAGAGTTCAAAAATCATCCTAACAACATCAGCCTGTTCGGGGTTCGGCTTCAAAGTGTAGCCCTTGTCATGCTCAATTTTTTTTCGGGTATACCCGTATGGAGGCTTGTTTCCGACATACTTGCCCTCTTTAGCTGATTGCACACGGCCACTTTGAAGACGTCGGTTGATGGTTTTGTACTCACGCCGGCTCATAAAAAGCCCGAACTCAAAGTATTCCTCATCATACTCGTTATTTGGGTCATATATCTTCATCGGGGTGATGATCTTCGTGTCGGAATATTTGAAGGTTTGGGCGACTATGCCTTGATCGATTGTATCTCCACGGGCCAGCCGTTCTACTTCCACGACGAGGACACCTTCCCATATACCCTGCTCAACGTCAGTGAGAAGCTGCTGCATCACGGGGCGTGCGGAAATAGTTTCACCGGAAACAATCTCTTTATAACTTTTGGTTACATTTAACTTCATTTTGCCGGCGAGCTCCAAAAGGATGTGCTCATGCCTGGCTAAGGTTTCACCCTCGCCCCTCGCCTCCGCCTCAAGGTCAGCGCGCGATTTCCTAAGATAAAGACAATATGCCATAGTATCACCCCGATTTGTATTATTACATAAATTAAAAGAGAGATATTATCTCTCTACTGATTAAAATTAATATTTGAGATTTATCTCTACATTAAGCAGTTAGTTCATTGGTATAATTATCTTTATGGGACCATGGAATAGGTAAAATATCATAATGCATATATGCATTAATTAACTCATCGTTAATTTTGTCATCCGAATCATTTAACATAACAAGCAATTTAGAATCAGGCTTTCTTGTTGCTGTAACGTCATTCCAGCTAAATATTGTAGAAGTGGTATTATCTTTATTTGGTTTGTTTATTGCTTTAATGAACCGCTCGCTCTTTTTCTTAGATGCACCAATAGCAAAATCAAAATTATGGGTAAATCCACTTTTGCCAACAAGAGAAATATAGGATACATACTGTATTTGTTTCTCTTTTAAATAATTCTCGACATCTTCCGTAAATAGACTTATTACATTTGGTCTTGAAGTCATGAACAGGTCGTCGATCGTCAATAATGCTTGTATCAAAAAATGCTTTTTAGCTGGGAAGTCATTCTCACATGCATTAATGGTAATCTCACGATTATTACTCTGTACACCAAATCTCATTAATATATCATTAATCATTTTTTGACGATGTGGTGTAATTTCAATGCCACTTAATATAAGATCTGATATAATCTCTCCACCGTCAGTCAATAAATAATCATCATCACTTATTTTTTTGATATAAACTTGTATAGAGTCATTATGCCTGTCTACAAATGGAGTCACTATCTCTACATAATCTCCTATGCGCTCATAAGCAATATTCTCTTTTAACCAGTTTACATAATCATTGATCATTTTATCCGGTAAAAACATCGTTATCAAACCCTCTTTGCACATTTGGTAAATTTACTACGTTGCACATTTTAAAAAAATCAATTATGTAATCAGCAAAATCATTAAACTGCTTATTATATGGGGTAGCCCAACCATCACCGGCGCCTTCTTTATATCGATGTATATGAGGTCCATATATCTTGGTGCCGTCAGGGTTTATATGAAATTGCTTAATTGACACAATCTCAAGTCTTAATAATATTTCATTATTACTGTATCTATTTTGCATTTTATATTTTCTTATATCAATTTTACCACGTCTTATGTCAAATAAAAAGCTCTCAGTTTTATCACTTGAAATAGCATTTATATTTAGCTCATTATCTGGTCCCGGCATCTTAATAGTATTACATTCAAGCAATATTTTATCCATATCAATTAACCTATTTGCATCTGCTTGTTCTAACATAACATCCACCTCCTTTATGCGGCGTTTGTTTGTTTCAATTCCTTAGAGGTAGGCTAAAATCATTAAACAAAGATAAAAATAGAGACTGTTTTATGTTTCAATTCCTCATAGATAGGCTAAAAAATGTCACCACTTAATAATATTAAATTTTTGTTGACACTGCCACACAGTATGTTATAATGAAGATACAAAAGAATACGAATACTACATGGGATAGCGCCATTGATATCCGAAACCCGCACCAAGTCGTGCGGCACATCCGAAAAGGATAGGACTCAAGGCGCTATCCATTTATTTTGCTTTTTTTATTTTTATGTGATTTGCTTAAATCAAAGTACCATATATGAAAATTTGGGCTTTGCTGTTTATTGTGACATATCATTAACGTAGAAAGATTTGCTTTATATGCAATGTACTGTGCTAACTCTATTTTAGCAGCACTTGCATCTGGCTTAAAATCCATTTTATTCCATTTATATCCTATTGCACCAGTAAATAAGTCCACAGCTTGAATTAAATTTACTTCATGTGATTTTCTTGCTTCAATAGCTCTAATAGGATTAGCCTCAACATTATATTTTTTCTTTATTCCTCTATTTAATATTATTTTTAACGCTTCGAGACGATGCTTATATGAATTCTGCCTGTCATCAGGATACACTATATACCTATATCCATTTAAATAATTTTGCAATAGCAATTGGTAATAAATTTTATAAAATCCCAATTCGCTATCACCGTTAGAAAATTTATTTATATCATAATCCCACATGTTTACAACAATACATCTGTAAACCAAATGTCTTTTAACTAAATAAGAAAATACTATATCAACAAATTGCTTATACTCATTAAGTTTGCCCTTTGAGACTTTTCCCCATTTTAATTCATTAGACATGCCCGAAGTATTTCTGAAATCTAATATTTCATCATCAATTTTTTTAACATTTGGTTCCGGAATCCATATCCCGCCTATTACCATATATTTGTTTTTTGTTTGGGAACTTTCATCACAATAAACATGCATTAAAGGTAATCTATCATCTTCTGGCATTTGATTTCTTCCTCTCTCATTTGTCTACCCGCAATATTTCACAGCCTCTTCCGCTACCATATCCGCCTCGTTTTCGATAGTAGAATACTGCATGTCCAGCCCAACATAATAGCTTATTTTGGGGCAGTCCTCGAGTATATGTTTGAGTTCGTGTATGAAGGTCTCACACTGTACTTGATATCCAATGTTACCGTTCAAAATTAAATGGTACTCACCGAGCCTAACGTATGTAAAACCGCAGACCATTGTATCCATATTTGCTATAGAGACCCGAATGTCATATGCGGTCATCAATTCGTAGAAGGGTATTTCCTGATTTGAGAGCGCTTTCATAAGAGGCTGATCTAATATTTTTATAGCCATATATTTTGCCCCCTTGTCTTCTTTTGTGCAGTTATTTACTTTCTTCATCTTCAATAGCTTTGATTATTCTCATTACTTGCTTGATTGCCTTTGGGCTCAAGTCCTTGGTTTGCTTGAAAAAAAGTTGTAGGTCCTCTCGCTCTTTGAGCTCGTTCCAAAACTCGGCCAGCTCTGGATCATCTGATACAGCATCGGATATTTCGTCCGCCGGCGTGCGGATATCGGTTTTGCCAAGGAGGTAATCTACACTAACATGAAAATAATCAGCTAATTGTTGTACAAATTCTGCTTTCGGCTCTCGTAGATCATTTTCATATCTTGATATTGTAGCTTTCGTAGTGTTTAATATCTCTGCTAATTTATCTTGACTAATTTCATTTTCTTTTCTTAATTCCCGTAACCGTTTCGAGAAAGTTTCCATAGGAACACCTCTTTATTCCCATTATATAGGCATGTTACCGAAAGTAAAAGCTTGGTTACCAAAAATATAAAATTATTTTAGAAAACATATTGACATGTTACCAAACGTATACTATAATAGTGTCAAGATGAGTTACCAAATAGATAACGGAGGTGAAAAAATGTATAAAAGAAACCCCAATTATAAGCTAAAAGGTTTAAGGGTCGAATATAATCTAAAACAAACTGATCTTGCTAAATTGTTGCAAATCGGTGAGACGACCTACAATCGCAAGGAAAATGGCATAACAGAATTCACAGAAACAGAAATTGAAATAATCTGCGATGCTTTCAAAAAAGACCCTACTGAAATTTTTTTTAACAGTGGAGTTGCCAAAACGACAACAAATGTATCGGGTGCATAGAAAACGCAACAAAGCCGAGCAGTCGGCATAGAGAGGAGGGGAGAAAATGGAGGAATTAAAAATCTTTGAAAACCCGGAATTCGGTCAGGTCAGGACTATTGATTTAAACGAGAAAATATATTTTGTGGCAAGTGATGTAGCCAAAGCCTTAGGATACAAGGATACTACAAGCGCAATTAAGCAGCATTGCCGGTGGGTGGTAAAACACCACATACCTCACCCACAAAGTAAGAATAAGACTATTGAAGTTAATGCCATTCCAGAGGGTGATCTCTATAGGCTGATTACAAATTCCGAATTGCCCACGGCAGAAAAATTTGAATCATGGATATTTGACGAGGTCATACCGTCCATTCGGATGCATGGAGCCTACATGACGCCTGAGACCATTGAAAAGACCTTGACCGACCCAGACTTCATCATTCAATTGGCAACTAAACTCATGAATGAACAGCAGGCGAGGTTAGCGGCCGAACAGCAGATCGAGCAAGATAAGCCAAAAGTCATATTCGCTGATAGCGTCACTGCTTCTAAGACTTCCATATTGATTGGCGAGTTTGCCAAGGTCTTGAAACAAAATGGCATCGATATCGGCCAGAATCGACTCTTTGAATGGCTGCGTACGAATGGATACCTTATAAACAGACATGGTACCGACTATAACAAACCCACTCAAAGGTCTATGGAATTGGGGCTTTTCGAGATCAAGGAAACGACAATAGGGCACGGAAACGGGGATATCAGCATATCAATCACGCCCAAACTTACTGGGAAAGGGCAAACGTACTTCATAGAAAAATTCCTACATCAGGCGATAGAAGCATAAAGGAGATGAAATGATGACAGGGGAGGAGTATTACCAAATAATCAGCAAGAATGTATTGCGTGAAATATCTAATGCAACAGCAAGCTTATATTCAGATCTAATTTATGGGATTGATAAAAATACTGCGAAAGAAATAGTTGAAGAAGCGGCAGCGGAATCAAAAAAAATAGTCAATTGCTATATGAATGAGCAAAAGAATACACTCCTGAAACTCATAGATTTAAATTAAATATTTTTCTTGATTAAATCGCTTATAACTTCCGCAGATATATCTTTAAGTGTGTGAAGAGAGAAAGTACCAATGTTTTTAGCAACTGACTTAGTTTTGTTCCAAGTATTATCAGATTTAATATCTTCAAGAAATTCATGACCTACGAAAGTTAAATCGTTGATGCTTTTAATATCTGGCATAGTTTGCCGCAAAGTTCGTCTAAGGTCATATGTTTGCCAAATGGATTGCTTTCAACTGTGAGAAGAATATCTCTTACACAATCAGGATTTAGTTTCATAGTTGCACCTCAATCATCAAAATAAATATTTTTGAAATAGTCGCAGTTAAAGAATTCTGAAACGGAAATATTTAAACCATTACAGATTTTAAAGATAGTTTTTAACTGAGGGTTCTGGCTTTTTCCGTTAATGATGCTATTAACAGTTGATTGAGTTAAGCCTGAGATAGTAGAAAGTTTGTTAATAGTTATGTTGTTTTCTTGGCATAAATCGAGGATTCTTTTGGAAGTTAGTTCAGCAATAGTATTCAATATTACACCGCCTAACGATATTTCATTAAAACCATTATAGCAAAAAAATATTTAAATAATTAACGATATATCGTTGACAAATAGGAAGTTATAGCATATACTGATATTAACGATAGGTCGTTACATTAAGAGAGGTGGTACATCGTGAATTTTGGTTCAAAACTAAGAGACCTAAGGAAGAAAAATAATCTGTCGCAGACCGATCTATCAAAGTTAACTAACATTCCTCAAACAACAATAAGCGATTGGGAAAGAGGGAGATGCCTGCCAGATATAAAGCAAGCACAGATTATTGCAGAAGCATTTGGCCTATCAATCAAAGATTTAATCTCGGCATAGAGGAGGGGGGGGTCAATTCCTCATAGGTAGCCTAAAATCCATAGAGAGGAGGGGAAAAATGAAGGAACACAATATACCAATTTTCTCTAAATATCACATCGACAAAAAATGCAGAGAAATAGGAACGAGAGCTTGTACAAAGCTTATAAAACCTGGTGAATTGATCATATTTGTTCATACATCAAACAAAGGATTTGCTGAGTTTTCCCAATGGATTAAAGATATAAAGCCGGTCGGAACTACTGCAAGTGTAGCGAATGTATCATTACTGCGACTCCAAGCGGAGCTATTTCTTGAGCATATAAAGAATAGTACAGAAGCTTTTCAGCTGAAAGTGGAGTATCGGTCTCTACGTTAATTGTGTTTTCAATAAACTTAATATCAACGATGTTCATATCAGGTAATGCCTTCTTGATGCATTCTTGGAAGGATTGCATGTTACCGCTGGTTATTAAGGCAAAATGTTGAATTATCTCAGGGAAGTCAATCTCAGGAGGTACGTTGTCTTCTAAGAGCGATTTATATGGCTTACAAGTCACACAAAGATGTGCAGGGCAGATTTCCTTTATTGCACTAGCATATTCCGGGACAAATTTACCGGCAAGGTCTTCAAAGTAGACATTTATTTGAAAGGGTTCATCCGTTTGGATCACTCTTACTTTCGTAAGGAACAAATAATTTTTGATGTTCTCCTGTACTTGAAGTCTTGTTGGCATAGATTAATCCTCCTTCTTTATGAGACTTTCAATGAAGTCATTAAGCATTTTGAGTTGCTCGGGTGTAAGCGTTTTGGCAGTCCTTAAAAGTTGGCTAAGCTCAGGGGATAAATCAGATTCATCAGCAAAAAACTCAGTTAGTGTAACACCGAGGACATCGCAAACTTTTTCAAGAGTAGAAAGTGATATAGGTTTTATATTATTTTCAACAGCGCTTAAATGTTCCCGAGTTATTCCGACCATCGTAGCCAGCTGAACGGCAGTTAAGTTTTTACTCTTGCGTAATTGCTTTATATGATTGCCTAAATCCATAGTAACACCTCAATAAATGTAAGCTCACATCTTACATTAGTATATTAGAAAAAAATAGTAAAGTCAAGATTAAGCGAGCTTTATTGAGAAAGAGGAAGATAAAATAATATAGTTGTAATAATCAAGATTACATTAACATTGATATATGTAATATATGATATTACAATGATGATAAAGGAGGTTGAAAATGTTCCTAATAAAAGAGTACCGAAAGAAAGCGGGCTTAACGCAATTGCAATTAGCACAAAACATTGGCATAACCAGAGAGCATTTGTCTCTTGTTGAAAACGGTCATAAAAAACCATCGTTAACGACATTAGAGAAAATAGCTAAAGAACTTCATACCAGCATCAAAGATTTAATCGACGAGCAATCGGCGTGAGAGGAGGGGAGAAAGACAACAACAGTAAGGACAAATTTCATATACGCGACTCAATGAATAGAGTATTCCGGAGGTGTTTTAAATGAGTGCAAGTACAATCAAAGAGAGTATAGTTGAACAATACAAAATAGGCAACACGATAATAAAGATATGTGATTCTGCGTATATAGATAAAACTCCGGAAGACATTGAAAAAATACTACATCGGGTTATGGAAATAGGAATGACCATTTGGGAGAGGAGTGAGAAAGAAAATGACTGCTGAAAAATTCGATGTTGGGAATTTCATATCGCTTGAGATGGCCCAGATGCTCCATAGGCACGGCATAGATGTCATAACGGCCAACTCGACAATCTCCGCAGGGAACGGGACCAACTCTACGAGAGATACCTCGAGGCGGGCAGGGAGGCGAAAAAGCAGTGGAACTCAAGCGATATACACTGATGCAAATGCCAAATGAATCAATAATCATTACCGATGATAGCACAAAAGCTGGTCAAAACCGAATTTGTCAGTTGATTGACGAAGGTGGCCAACCAGCTGGAACCATTGACAGTCATTTGCCCATCGAAACATTGAAATCAGGCTTTTTTAAGGAAGGAGGAGAAAGGAAATGACCAAAACCAAACAATATAAGCTCTTCGCGTATGCTGGCCCAATATCAGGACTTAAGGATGTGGTAATACGGGAAATGGCTAGAAAAGCTATACAGAAGCAGCATTCGAAATGATTCACTATATATATTATCTCATGAAAGGGGATGGAAAACCATGCATAACGGATGTTTAAACATATACAAAATGGCTAGGAAGAAAGCAGGTCTCACACAGGAAGTTGCATCAGATCTTCTGTATGTGAGTACACGTTCAATAGCTGATTATGAGGCAGGAAAAACAACGCCACCAGATGACGTGGTGTGCAATATGGTAGAAGTTTATGGTACGCCATGGCTTGCCTACCAGCACATGAAAAGTTCCAGCGAATTGGGCAGGAAGTACCTTCCAGATATCGATTTTTCGGACATGGCGAGAGCAGTGCTTCGCTTTCAGAAGGAAGTATCAGATCTCAGCGACATTGACCGAAAAATGGTCGACATCGCTTGCGATGGGGAGGTAGACGATGGAGAAGTCAGAGACTGGCAGCGAGTAGAAAAAGAAGTTTCAGATGTAGTGAGTGCTGCGTTGACAGTGATTTTTTGTGAAAAAGAAAAAAGCGCCTGCTAAGCGCCTAAATAAATCATCTACCACTATTATAGCACGTTAAGGAGGAAAGTTAAATGATGTATAAATTTGAAATGGAAACCCTTAATAGGGAAAAAATAGAGGAAGACATGGACACGGCGCTTCGGGACATGATGGAATATGAAAGGCAAATACGTGTAGCGAAGGAAGCAGAAGAGAAACTGGAACACTGCCGCCGGATTCTATTACAGCTCATGCAAGTGTACCTGAAAGCAGATATAGCAGCGAAAGCGTACGGCATAGGGGATGATGTGAAATGAGGACAGGTATCGGGTGTATGGACTGCCAGTACAGCCTTCTCGTGAATGATACCGGAATCAGCGAAATCCTATGCAACCGACCAGGCAGCGCATATAGTACGAATCCATTTGTCAGCCTACAGTATGACTGCCCAATGGGGAAGAAATATACCGGGCCAATCGACCCGGAGGATAGGAGAGAAGCAGAATGCGAGGCAAGGATGAATGAAAATGAGGAGGCAATGTAAATGTCAGATGAAAATGCAGTTGAAAATAATCTTTTAATAATAGATTCAATCTCTATTGATCAAGTACAGAGGACAATGCAGAAAATAACACAGTTTCAACAGGTTGTTCAGAAAACTTTACAACAGAATCATGACTATGGGATTATACCAGGTACACCAAAACCAACTATGTTCAAGCCTGGAGCTGAAAAGATACTCATGCTAATGGGTTTACGGAGCGAATTTGAGATTGTGGATAGTACACGGGATTTTAATACTGGATTCTTCCAGTATCAAGTCAAGTGTCAGTTATATAAAGGAGATATGCTCATCACAGAAGGGTTGGGCAGTGCGAACACACGGGAAGCAAAGTACGCGAAGCAGAATCCATACACAATAGACAACACGATATTGAAGATGGCGAAAAAGAGGGCATTGGTTGACGCTACACTGTTGGTAGCTTCACTTTCAGATATATTCACACAGGACATTGAAGACACTGACCTTGATGGGCAACGGGTATCAAATCAGAAGAAATATTATACTGATCAATCCGGAGCAATCACTCAAAAGCAGGCCAAAAGAATGTTTGCCCTGGCCCAAGGTAATGAAGAAATAGTCAAAAATGTTCTTTCAAAGTATGGTTACGAACGTTCAACAAATGTCCAAAAGATTAAGTATGAGAGGATCTGTAATGATATAGAGGCAGCAGCGGTAGCAGAGAAAGCAGAGCCGGAGGAAAGTAGCGCGGTAACAGGGGATATACCAGAAGCCTTCAAAGATGCAATATAGACAAAACAAAGAGAGGCGGGAAACCGCCTCTATAAAAAGACTTAAGTGCGGAAAAATTTTCATGAATTGGATTTTGCAAGGGGGTGGATGGATGCATGGCGAGACCCAAAAAACAAACAGTAGAATATTTCCCCCATTATACGACTAGCGGCAAAACAATGTTTATTATCGAAAGCAAATTCGGCAATGATGGATATGCATTCTGGTACAAGGTTCTTGAATTACTCGGGAATACAAACGGCATGTATTATAACTGCAATAACGTAGCTGATTGGGGATTTCTGTTAGCAAAAACTCATGTTAATGAGCAATTAGCTAACGATATTCTTAATACATTGGCGGATTTAGGAGCGATTGATACTGAATTATGGCGTAAAGGAAGGGTAATCTGGAGCCAGAATTTAGTGAACAATGTCAATGATGCATTCAAAAGAAGGGTTGCGGATATACCAAAAAAGCCATTATTACATACAGAAACACCATTAGAAGGGGATAAATGTTTGCAGAAACCCTCTATAAGTGATGTTTCTGCAAACAAAAACGGGGAAAGTAAAGTAAAAGAAAGTAAAGTAAATAAAACTAAAGAAAAAGAGAGTATAGAGAAAAAAAGTTTCGCGGAATTTGTCTCCATGACCAATGACGAGTATGCAAAATTAGTCGCCACTTATGGGGAGGAAGCCGTTAAACAGATGATACAAATCCTTGATAACTACAAGGGTTCTAATGGCAAAAAATATAAATCTGACTACCGCACAATACTCAATTGGGTCGTCCAACGGTACCAGGAAGAAAAGCAGCAGGAGAACAAGAGTAGAGCGGCATCGGGTGGGTTCGACTATGAGACAGCGAAAAACAGTAAATATGGGTGGTGATATGGATGGATGAATTGTCGCGGTTTATTCGTAAAAGTATAGCTAAAAACGAAGAGCAGGCAAGGCAAATGTTGGCACAGGCGCAGCAGGAAAAAGTTCAAAGGCTTCTTTCACAGAGTGGCCTCGGGAAGAGGTTTCAGGAAAGGACTTTTGAGAATTTCGCCATTGACAGCACGAATAAAGAGGCCCATTGCGCAGCCATAACCTTTATAAACAACTTCCCGAAGACTAAGGGATTGCTTCTCACTGGTTCCGTAGGTGTAGGTAAAACACACCTCGCGGCGGCCATAGCGAATGAACTCATATCGAAGCTATACGTGGTTATGTTCGGAAGTAGTGCGGATATAATCAGCAGAATGAAGCAGACATTCCACACGGATGAGAGCGAGTTAGACATCATAGACGCACTGGCGAATGTTGATCTTTTGGTACTTGATGATCTTGGGAAGGAAAAGGCCAGTGATTATACAAGCACTATCATATACCAGCTGGTGAACCGGCTGTATGAAGATGAAAAGCCGATTTTAGTTACGACGAACTTCATGTCCGAGCCATTCATAGAGCGGATGGGGGAAAAGGGTGAGGCGATCGTGTCAAGACTGGCTGAGATGTGTACACCAGTCCTAATGGAAGGACCGGACTGGCGAGTGGAAAAGGGGGAAAAGAATGGGCCCAATCACGTTTGATGTTGAGACTTTGAAAGACAACACGCCGGCAAAGATGCAAGAAGTCAAGATACCACAATGCTGGGTTTGCATGGATCAAGGGTTTCTCATATACAACAAAGAGGTTAACAGGTGGATGGGAGAATTCATAGCACATTGCACATGCCCAGAAGGAACGAAGTACATGTATGACGGAACTAAGTGCAAGAGACCGTCGCAATACCATATTTCAAGTATAGCAGATTTGGTTGACCCGGAGATGATGGCAAGGGAGAATATTCAGGCATTTATAGAAAAATACAAGGACAACGAACAGGTCATGGGAAAGCTCCAGCAGATAAGAGGCAAAGCATGAGGATGACTGAGGACGAGTATGCGGAGCTCATGAGCCGCAGGGGCGCGACACCAAAGATGCCGAAGCCTAGCAAGTACCATAATAAGCGTGTCATGGTGGACGGTATACACTTCGATTCGCAGAAAGAGGCCGACTACTACTCGGAGCTGAAACTCCGGCTCCATGCCGGCGAGATAAAGGGCTTTTGCAGGCAGCCTGAATTCATACTTATTGAGGGATTCGGGAATCAGCGACCTGAGACATACCGGGCTGATTTCGTGGTTTTCCACCTGGACGAAACGGCGGACGTGATAGACACCAAGGGTACAGAGACCGAAGTCTTCAAAATCAAAAAGAAACAGTTCCGGGCAAAGTTTCCGGGGCTAGAGCTCAAAGTAGTGAAATAGGAGGAATAGAGATGTCTGAACTTATTTTTTCGTGTGAACGTAAAGCCAGAAAGCCGCATATCTGCAATTATTGCGGCGAGAAGATTGAACCTGGTGAACTGTACCATCATAATACATTAAAAAACGATGCAATCTACAATTGGAACACACACAAAAAGTGTGACTTCATTGCGCAGGAACTATGGAATTATATAGATCCATATGATGGAATGTCAGGGGAAGACTTCCAATACGGATGCGCAGATTTTTGCCAGCAGTTTATATGTCCTGATTGCCCAGATTGGGACAAGGAAGCTGCAGAATGCAGAAATGATTTAGACTACTGTATTCATAAGATTTATGACTTTTTGAGAACGCACGAACACAAAAGGAAAGTTGCACATGGAAAAAGGAGGGAGAAAAATGTCTGAATTATTGACGCGTGAGGAAGAGGTTGAGCTGTTTAAGCGGATAGAACAGGGAGATATTGCAGCTCGTGATGAATTCATAGAAAAAAATATGAGGCTGGTATATAAAGCGGTCGGACGGTATTTAGGGCGGGGCTTAGACTGGGAGGATCTCATTCAGGAGGGCTGCATTGGTCTCATGAAAGCCATAGAGAAGTTTGATTATCGGCGAGACTATAAATTCAGTACGTATGCAGTTTGGTGGATTAGGCATTTCATGTCCCGCGCCGTGGCAGACCGCGGTCGAATGATACGACTCCCGGCGTACATGGATGTGCAAAAAAGCAAAATTAAAGTAGTCCAAGGAGAATTCCTTGCTACACATGGAAGGGAACCAACAGCTGAGGAACTGGGTCAAGCTGTGGGGATGATCCCGGAGGCTGTAGAATTCTTGGAAGAAGCTGATTGTGAGATTCTATCTTTGGATAGGGAGGTTGAATCAGAGGATGATAACAGCATAAGAACCATAGGCGACTTCATAGAGGATGAGGATGCGTATTTCGAGGATAGGGTGTGCAGCGAAATAGTGACGGATGAAAACATGAAGAAAGCGTTCAGAGGCATCCCAGAGCGAGAGCGGGAAGTACTCAAGATGCGGTTTGGATTCTACGGAGAAACTTGTACATTGGCTGACGTGGGAGAGAGATTCGGGGTGTCAAAGGAGAGGGCGAGGCAAATAGAAAAGAGCGCCCTGCGGAAGCTTAAAACCGGGAAAAGGAGGGCGCGCCTGAAAGAATTGGTTGAGGTATGAAGGGGGTATTTCCATGGCGAATGAGAGGAGAACACAAAACAGCTGCGAAACGTGTGAGAAGCGGGGCACATCGTATAGGAAGGGATGCCTGGTGTTCACGAGGGAACCGGACGAGTGCTGGGCGCACACGACTGATTCGGACTGGGCGAGGAAGGTCAACGAGGCCGTAAGGAAGTATCAGAGGGCACATTAAAAGGGGGAGAAGGGCAGATGACGGCTAAACAGTATTTGAGACAGGCATATAGGCTGAACGAACTGATTAATAGCGACCTTGAGGAAGTGACAGAGCTCCGGGAATTATCCAAGTGTATTCAAGGCACGAATCTCACGGGGATGCCCGGCTCAAAAACGCGGAGGCAAGACCCTCCCTTCGTGAAATGTGTGGATAAGATAGTGGATTTGGAAAGAAAGATTGACGCCGAGATAGATCGATATGTAGAATTAAAAGATGAAATCAGAAAAGCAATTAATTTTTTAGATAATAATAATGAAAGATTGTTACTAAGATACCGCTATATTGAGTTTCTTACATGGGAACAAATATCCGAGAAGATGGGTATATCCATAAGGACGGTGCACAGGACCCACGCAAGGGCATTGCGAAATTTAAAATATTAATTTTAAAGTGGCACACTTTGGCACAATTTGCCCTTGTTTGGCACTTATTAAAGAGATATTATAGTAGCATAGAATCATGTTATTCCTCTATAATGAGAATAAACCAGCGGTTTAAGAGCTCTTTTAGGGCTCTTTTTTTATGTTTAAAAGGAGGTGGGCCTGATTGGCTAAGCTAACAGAAAAACAAAAAAGATTTGTGGAAGAATACCTGGTTGATCTGAACGCCACTCAGGCATACATTCGTGCAGGGTACAAGGCAAAAGAAAACGCAGCAGCTGTGAGCGCACTAAAGCTCCTAAGAAATGATAAGATTCAGAAAGAGATACAGAAAGTACTCAAGAAGATATCCTCGAAGAAAATAGCCGATGTGCAAGAGGTCATGGAGTACCTAACTTCGGTCATGAGACGCGAGTATACAGAA
This sequence comes from Thermoanaerobacterales bacterium UBA4880, assembly GCA_002399285.1. Taxonomy (GTDB): domain Bacteria; phylum Bacillota; class Thermoanaerobacteria; order Thermoanaerobacterales; family UBA4877; genus UBA4877. The sequence continues at coordinate 151,437 of DHDI01000002.1, read as the reverse complement.
AATATCGTCGTGACTACTTCCGAAGAAACATCGAAATATGTACCGGACGCAAAAGGTACTATGAGAAAGCAAACTATCAAGAGAGAAGTACCGCAGGTCGTGGAGATTCCTGCGAAGCTGTCAGATGCAAATAAAGCAGCCGAGTTACTCGGGAAACGGTACGCCCTATTCAGCGAAAACGTCAATCTCTCTGCCGATGTGGGTATAAAAATAGTGGACGATATAAGCAACGATGGGGAAGACAGTTAGATTATCGAACCTTATAGCGCCTAGCTTCTACGGTATCCACAATGACATCAAGAATAGTCGCTATACCCACTATTGGCTTAAGGGCGGCAGGGGCAGTACGAAGTCGTCGTTCGCGGCAATACAAATTATTTTAGGTATGATGAAGGACCCAGCGGCAAATGGTATAGCACTGCGGAAAGTCGGCTTATATTTGAAGGACAGCGTGTTTGAACAGTTGAAATGGGCTGTTGATGTGTTAGGAGTATCAAATTACTGGGAAGTAAAAATCAGTCCAATGGAGCTTACCTACGTTACTACAGGACAGAAAATATTATTCCGCGGCGCAGACAAACCGCGGAAAATAAAGTCCACAAAGTTAAGTAAAGGGTATTTCAAATATATATGGTACGAAGAAACCGACGAATTCAACGGTATGGAGGAAGTACGAACACTGAATCAGTCCTTCATGCGTGGTGGTGAAGAATTCGTCGTTTTTTATACCTTTAACCCGCCGAAGAGCGTAAAGTCCTGGGTGAATGAAGAGGTATTAATTGAGCAGCCGGACAAGAAAGTTCATCATAGTACCTATCTGACGGTACCTAAGCAGTGGCTTGGTGAGCAGTTTTTAATTGAAGCGGAGCACCTGAAAGCTGCTAACGAGAACGCATACAAGCATGAATATCTTGGGGAAGTCACCGGTACCGGCGGCGAGGTATTCGCGAATGTCAAAATACGAAAGATCAGCGATGAGGAAATCAGATCCTTCGACCACGTTAAGCGTGGCGTTGACTGGGGGTATGCCGTGGATCCGTTTGTATATTTACGGTCGCACTTCGATAAGACCAGGCGCCGGCTATTTATTTTCGACGAAATATACAAGGTCGGCCTGAGTAACCGGAAAGCTGCGGAAATGATCAAGGCGAGGGATCCAAATCACCAAACAATCATAGCAGACAGTGCGGAGCCAAAATCCATAGCCGAAATGAGGACGTACGGTATACGGATGAAAGGCGCCGTGAAAGGGCCGGACAGTGTAGACTACGGTATAAAGTTTTTGCAGGACCTTGAAGAAATTGCGATCGACATAGACCGATGCCCAAACGCAGCCAGGGAGTTTTTGAACTACGAATTAGAGAAAGACAAAGATGGGAACTTTAAGGCCGAATTTCCGGATAAGGAAAATCACTGCATCGACGCTGCACGCTATAGCCTTGAAGATGATATGCGCGGTGGCGGCTTAAAAATATTTAAGTAAAAATGGGGTGAGAAAGTGATACAGAATGATGTTAACATGCTGACGTTGCCCGAAATTATAAAAATTAATATCGATGAATTCAACGCCTCCAAGGAACGGCGGCTCATGCTGAAAGGTGACAAATACTATCGGGCTGAGAATGATATCCTTGACCGGAAAATGTATCGATATGAGGATGAACGGCTGGTAGAGGACGAGACCAAAACAAATAACCGGCTATCCCACGGTTTCATGCACACGCTGGTTGACGATAAGATCAACTATCTTTTGGTCAAGCCGTACACTATCCAGTGTGAGGATCAGGGCTATCTTTATGCTGTGACTGAGATCCTAGGTAAGAGGTTTCAGAAAAAGCTGGTCCAAATGGGCACAGAGGCGAGTAACAAGGGCATGGCGTGGCTTGAGCCGTACATAAACGAAGACGGCGAGTTTAAGATGTTAAAAATCCCATCGGAACAGTGTATACCGATATGGGACGATAATGACCATGAGGTATTAGAGGCATTTATACGTTATTACGATGTCGAGACCTACGAAGGTAAGCAGAAAAAGTATCTGACGAAAATCGAATATCATACGCCCGAAGGCGTTACTTACTATACGCAGGACGAAGACGGGAATGTCATATTGGACGCTGAGAAATACCTAACTGTTCCCGGCAGTGGTACGGTTCTTCCTCATTTCGAGGTTGGAGGGCAGCCGGGCAGTTGGGAGAGAGTACCGTTTATTCCCTTCAAAAATAACGATTTTGAGTTTCCGGATCTGCAGTTTGTGAAAACGCTGATTGACGACTATGATAAGACAAGATCTGATGTATCAAACGACATTGAGGATATAAAAAATTATATTATGATTTTAAAAGGTTATGACGGGCAAGACTTATCTACCTTCGTACGGGATCTGTCTTATTATCGTTCTGTGAAGGTGGAAGCTGATGAACACGCGGGGCTGGATAAACTTGATACTCCGTTGAACGTGGACGCTGCGGAAAAGCATTATCAGCAGCTTAAAAAAGATATTTTTGATTTTGGGCAGGGCGTGGATAAATCCAGTGACAAGCTGGGAAACAGTCCCTCTGGTATAGCGTTGGCGTTCATTTATTCAGGGTTGGATTTGAAGTGTAATGCTCTGGAGGATAACTTCAAATGGTCTTTTGAACAGTTATTGTATTTCGTGAATAAGTATATGGAACTGACAGGAAAGCCGGTTTCAGATAAGGAAATCACGATTATTTTTAACCGTGACATCCAGGTCAACCAGGCCGAGACTGTTGATAACTGTGTAAAGAGTATGGGCGTCATATCCCACCAAACTATAGTTGCAAATCATCCATTTGTGACAGATCTCGATCAAGAAATGAAACAAATAGAGAAGGAGGCACAAACCGACATAGCGCCGGAGTTTGACGAGGGGAACGATGAAGGCGGCGATGAATGATGTCGTATTGGGAGGCTCGGCAGGAACAAAAGTACCTTGCTGGGGAAATGAAAGTTAAAGAGTATTACAAGAGACTCGAGAAGACATTTGAGCAGTCAAAAAAGGGAATTCATTCTGTTATAAATGATTTTTATGTTCGATATATGAATGAAAACAATATAGTATCTTATGCAGATGCTCAAAGGTTACTTAGTAAAGTTGAAATAGGAGATCTGAAAGATTTTATAGCCAAGGTAAACGAAAATATGGGTAAGTATAACCTTGAGCTTAACAATATGTCCATTAAAGCCAGGATAACGAGGTATCAGGCACTTGAAAAACAGATAGATGCCTTGCTGCAGGAGCTGTATTTCATAGATTATCAATATCAAGGGGAAGATGCCTTGAAGGATGTTTATTCAGATGCGTATTATAGGACCTGGTTCAATATAGACCAATACCATAGCTTTCATCAAGAATTTGCACAAGTTAATCCACATACTATTGAAGAATTAATTAAATATCCTTTCAATGGAGCTGATTTTTCTACTCGGATATGGAAGCAGAAAGATCACATGCTGCAGCAGCTGAACGAATCGATCACAACAATGCTTGTGCAGGGGAAAAATCCGAGCACTCTGTCTGCAGATTTCGCTAAGAAGTTCAAAACTAAGAAGTATGAAGCGTATCGGCTCCTGCAGACGGAAAGCAGCTTTATAATGGAGCAAGCAAGCCAGACCGCATACCAGGAGGATGGCGTAGAAAAGTATCAATGGCTTGCTACGCTGGACCTGAAAACATGCGAGGACTGCGGGCCGCTGGACGGGGAGACATTTGACATCGGAAAAGGTATTACAGGAGAAACGTTGCCGCCAAAGCATTCATGGTGCCGCTGTACTACGGTTCCATACTATGAAGACGTGGATACTGCGGATGATACACGGGCGGCCAGAGATACGAAGACAGGAAAAAGTACCACGGTGGACGCAGATATGAATTATACCGAATGGCATAAGGAATATGTTGAAAGCAATCCTGCTGCTGTGACGGCTGAGAAGAAGTGGAAGAATAGGCATGGCGACAGAGCTCAATATGAAAGATACAAGGAGGTTTTAGGAAAAGATACACCGAAAAATTTTGATGGTTTCCAGAATTTGAAGTATAATGACAGTGAGGATTATAGACTTGTAAAAGTAGATTATTCAAGGCGAAAGAAACTGATTGATAATCCTGAGTTGAAATTACCAAATGCAGAGAAAGCAATTATTGCTGAAGATAAATTTACTAAATATCTATTTGCGGGCAAGAATGAAGATGGGTTAATCAAAGGGAGGCTTATTTCTAATAAATTAGGATATGATATTAACAACTATAAGGAGTTTAGGGAAGATATTTTGAATAGAGCCAAATTTAATCCATCAAGAATAAAAGGGAAAAACAAACAAGGCGTAAAATATGAACAGCGAATTATTTTTTACAATAAGCATAATATCCCGGTTAATCTTGAAGTTGGTTGGTTGAACGGCTCCAGTGGTACCCACATGACGAGTATTTATATTAATGAGGTGAGAAATGATGAAAGTTGAACAATATGATACCGTATTATTAAAAGATGGTAGAAGAGCAGCTATTGTAGAAAAGTTTAGCGAAACAGATTTTATGGCTGATGTTGGCAGTTCTCCTTCTGATTGGGAGACAATTGATGTTGTGATAGACGACATTGAAAAAGTAATACATTCAAACGAAGAATAAAAGCACTTACTAATAAAAAACAGTAAGTGCTTTTATTATGCTCAAAAGGAGGATTAAATGCAGTTGAATATTTTGGGTACTGAATATAAAGTACTTTATAAAACAGATGAGGAAGAGCCATATTTAGAAACTTGCGATGGATTTTGTGACAGAAGCAGAAAAGAAATAGTAATAGCACAGATGCAGCCTAATCCAGATACATACCAAGAAGATATTGAATGGCACAGAAAGAAAGTATTAAGGCATGAAATTATACACGCATTCCTGCATGAAAGCGGACTTGAAGAAAATTCAAATAGTGCTGATATATGGGCACGGAACGAAGAAATGGTTGATTGGGTTGGCTTTACAGTTTCCAAAAATTCTTAAAGTATTCCAAGAAGCGGACTGTTTATAGGAGGCGGTCATCATCTCCCTGTAAGACGTTGGGTTAATATGTCTTATTTTTATGTCCGGAATGACGTTAAACTAACTCCGCCGGAGAATAACGGCAGAATCCCAACACCCGGAGAGCGGGAATAAAAATCTATGGAGGAATTGAAATGGATTGGCTTAAGGAATTACTTAAAAAAGCGGCAATTATCGACGGGAAACTTGACATAGATGCATTGATGAAGCTCATTAGGGAAGAGTTTCCCAAGAACGCAGTACCAAAGTCAGAGTTTAATACTCTAAACGACACTAAGAAGGAATTGGAGCAGCAGATCAAAGACCGCGATAAGCAGTTAAAAGACCTGGCTGAAAAGGTCAAGGGCGACGAAGAAGCAGAGAAGACGATCAAGGAGCTGCAGGAGACGAATAAAAAGACCAAGGATGACTACGAGGCAAGGATCAAAGAGCTGCAGCTCAATGCTGCAATCCAGGCTAAGTTGACCGATACCAAATACCCCGATCTGCTCACGACAAAGTTTGATAAGGAAAAACTTGCCGTCAACGCAGACGGAACTGTAGAAGGTTTGGATGAACAAATAAAAACGATCAAAGAGCAGTACAAGGATCTGTTTACGCCGCAAGTGAAAGGCAACGCGCCCTATAACAAGGACACTAACCCTGCGGGCGTGAAGAATCCGTGGAGCAAGGATTTTTTCAATTTGACGGCGCAAGGGAGACTTCTCAAAGAGGAACCTGACCTTGCCAAACAACTAATGGCTGAGGCCAAATAAATTAAAAATTTGAGGTGATATGAGAATGGCTAAAACACAAATAGCGGATGTAATAGTCCCAGAGGTATTCAATCCATACGTAATTGAAAGAACAGCGGAGCTGTCCGTATTAGTGCAGAGCGGCATTGTGGTCCCGAATGCCGAGCTTGACGCGCTTGCGTCTTCCGGCGGCAAGACCGTCAACATGCCCTACTGGAGCGACCTTACCGGCGACGACGAGGTGTTGTCCGACAGTACTGCATTAACCCCGCAGAAGATCACCGCCGGGCAGGATATAGCTGTGCTGCTTGAACGTGGCAAGGCATGGAGCGCAAATGATTTAGCAAAGGCACTTTCCGGTGATGACCCGATGAGGGCTATCGGTGATCTGGTGGCAGCATACTGGGCGAGAATGGAACAGAAGACCCTTATAAGTGTACTTACCGGCGCCATGGGTGCGGCTTCTATGACAGGGAACGTGAAAGATATAAGCGGCGGGGCCGACGACGCAGCATTGATCGATGGATCTAATTTCCTTGATGCGCAGCAGCTTTTAGGCGATGCAAAGGACCGGCTGACGGCTATAGCAATGCATAGCGCCGTTGAAACCTACCTTGCAAAGCTTGACTTGATCGAGTACGTGAGAGAGTCCGACGCGAACCCGCGAGTACCGTATTACATGACCAAGAGGGTTATCGTTGATGACGGCTGCCCTGTCTCTGGTGGTGTGTATACTACGTACCTTTTTGGTGAGGGCGCAATTGGCAGAGGTAACGGCAATGTACCGATGCCGACAGAGACAGATAGGGATAGTCTCGCCGGCGATGATATCCTGATCAATCGCAGACACTTCATACTCCATCCAAGAGGGATTGCATGGGTTGGGAGTGCTGCCGGTGCTTCTCCTACAAATACGGAGCTGGCAAAGGCTACGAGCTGGGAGAGAAAGTACGAGAACAAAAATATTCGTATCGTCCAGTTTAAGCACAAAATAGCATAGGAGGCGTAGATATGAGCGCTACAGCGTTTCAGAGGAAGCGCAGGGAGCAGGAAGCTGTTTTGAAAAAGGCATTAGAGAAGGCTGAAAAGGAAGCCAAGAAAAAGGCAGAGAAAGAAAAGGAATTAAAGGAAAAAACAAATGGGAAGGCTGCGCAATAGCGGCCTTCTTTCAGTTAGGCGGTGATGATATGACTACCGAGGAAATGAAAACCCTGGTCAAGCAGCACCTAAAACTAATAGACGATACCCACGATCTTCTTATATCGGACATCATTCAAGGTGCCTTAAACTTTTGCAATCTTGATGAACTACCGTTAGAATTGGAGCCTTATATCAGAAAAAAAGTTAAGAACATCATGGATTATGAAGCACAGAACGGTTCTGACGCCGTATTTGATGTGAAATCCGTTAAAGAGGGTGATACCTCTATAACGTATAACGTAGACGAAAAAACATCAAAAGAGACTATCTACGGGCTGTCTGATGAGGATATGAGGGTACTCCGCGCGTTTCGGAGGCTGCGAATATGAGTGGCCCGCTGGAAAGACTTTGGAGTGATAAAATAGATATATACCGCTGGGAGGAACGCATTGTAAATGGCGTCACAAAGACCGTGAGAGCTAAAGTAAATGATACCTATGTTAAGTGTCACTACAGCAAGGGTTCACTGGTCGATACCGGCAGCGGAGTACCGACTATCGTTAATTCCTATACCTTATTTTGCGGCCTTGATGTCGATATTCAGGAAGGCGATGAAATAGAGGTTATACAGCGGAACGGCAGACAAACCACGCTAAGCGTTGGCGAAGGTTTCCCATATGGCGATCACCAGGAATTTGCCGTGAAGAGGATGGATACAGCATGAGCAACGAAAGCGAGAATAGAGCAGCGATCGACCGATATCGGAAAGAGCTTAAAGCCATGTTTGATGACATATCCGACATCGACGTAAAAGTACTGAATAAGGCCGTTAATGCAGGGATGGCAGACGCGGCAAAGAATACGCCGGTGCTATCCGGTTTCATGCGTGGCAGTTGGTTTACAAGCCATGCTGTCAAATTACGGGATGGGGTCGCAAAGGTGCTTATGAACTCCGCGGATTACAGCAGTTTTGTAAATGACGGTCATAGAGTGGTTAATAAATCCGGTGAAACCGTGGGCTTTATAAAGGGCAAATACATGCTTGAACACGCAATAGACAAGGTTGACAAGACTATGGCTAAAGAGTTTGAAAAAGAGGTAGAGAGGGTGAATAAAAAACATGATCACTGACGTGAGGCAGGCTATTGTAGACGCCATTTTGGCGGCGTTCCCGGGGTACACGATATATGACGAGGACGTCCCGCAAAAGTTTAAAACACCCTCCTTCCTAATAATGCTGATCAACCAGAATTATAAAAAACGGCTAAGTGAAAAGTTTAGAAGTCACGTTTCGTTTGATGTGGCTTTTTTCAGCGCGAAACCTACTCCCGAGATAAAAGAAGATTGCTTTTCGGTGTCGGAGGATCTGTTCCATGCTTTTGACCTGATCGGCGTATATAGAGTGCTGAATAAGGAAGCGCGGATAACAGATAATGTACTGCATTTTCTCTTTTCTATCGACTATTCGGAAATGCGGATTGAAGAAAACGCAAAAATGCAGACGCAAGAAACAAATCCAAATATAAAGGAGTGATTATATGGCAGGAACGTGGACAGAACAGAACAAAATACTTCCCGGGGCGTACTTGAACTTCCGTACCAACGCTCCCCTTTCCATCACACCAGGAGAGAGGGGGACAGTAGTGCTGATGCAAGAAATGAGCACGGGCGTCGTGGGGGATATGTATGAGATTACAGCCACGGACGCGAGCAAATACCCGACAGGGACAACAGCTGCAGACAAGCTGCTTGTAAACGAAGCCTTGAAGGGCGCTAAGACCGTGCTTGTCTATAACTTAGGTACAGAACACGATGTAGATACTATTACGGCTGCATTAGTGGCGTTACGGACGGTACACTTTAACACTTTGGCTTATCCTTATACCGGCTCTACCTATACAGCAAATCAGACGGTTATCAAAACATGGATAGAAGGCATGAGAGAGGATGAGGGCGTTAAGATACAGGCAGTCATGGCAAATATGACAGCTGATATTGAGTCCATTATAAACGTATCACAGGGCGTGAAGCTGTCCGATGGCACGGAATTGACACCTGCGCAGTGTACCGCATGGGTAGCAGGACAGACAGCTGGTGCGAACATAAACAAATCGAATACCGGCCAGAAGTATGCCGGCGCGATTGATGTAGTCCCGAGAATGACAAAATCCGAGATGGAAGCCGCGGTAACGGCCGGCCAATTCATATTCAAGGTCGACACAGCGCAGAATGTAACCGCAGTATATGATATTAACTCGCTCACAACGGTTACGGATGAAAAGGGCAAGATGTTTAAAAAGAATCGCGTAATCCGTACTATCGACGGCATAAATAATGACATCACGGAGATATACGAGTCAAACTATGTCGGCGAGATAGACAATAACCCCGACGGTAGGTCGTCGCTTCGGGCGACACTGATCGAATACTTCAACGAGCTGCAACGGATGAATGCGATTCAGAATTTCACGGCCGATGACGTCACGGTCAATCCCGGTACGGATTCCGACGCCGTGGTAATTGACTGCTATATCCAGCCTGTTGACTCGATCGAAAAAATCTATATCACGGTTTCGCTTAATTGATGGGGAGATGATAAATTATGTCAGATAACTACACACAGCTGCGGGACACTATTTCAGCTTCCGAGGGCAGGGCGTATATCACGATCGATGGGCAAAACCGGGAGCTATTTGAAGTGTCAAAATTAAGCGCGCAGTTTGATATGACGATCCAATCAAGAAGGTTGTTAAATCATCGTATGACACAACACAAGGCTATCGGAGCCGAGGGTACCGGTAGTATGACAATGTATTTCATGAATTCGGATATGCTCAAAATGGCGGTTCAGTATATCAGGAGGGGTACTTATGGGGGTATAAGTATTCAGGTTCACAATGAGGATGAGCAATCCACGATCGGCGAACAGGACGTTGTATTATTGAACGTATTACCTAAGACGATACCTATTACTTTATTGGATGATTCTTCGACTGACCCGATCACCTTTGATACGGACTTTACGTTTGATGATATCAATCCTTTGAAATACTTCGGTTTGCCGGAAAACTATAGATAATTCTGGAAAGCCTTGGGATATAAATCAGCTTTAGTCGGAGCTGATTTTTTTGTTCAAAAAATATTTTAATAGCACCTCTTGACTTCATCATTCGAGAATGATAGAATGATAATAAAGTTAGGAGGTGTTATTAATCAAAACGTTGACAGTCCGGCTTGACGATGAACTCCATAGACAGTTTAAAATATATTCAATTAATCAGGGCAAAGATATGCAAGGAATTTTGATTGAATATATAAAAAAGGTTGTTAAAGAAAGTCAAGCCAATAAAAAACAATAAAAGACACTCGCCCTATTCGACTAAGGGATGCGAGTGTCTCAACCGAGGTTGCCCTCTGTGAAATATTATATCATAGTCGGTAATCTCATTCAAGAAAATATAGAATGAAGGGAGAATACTGATTATGAATGATTTGCGTATATTCGAAAATGAAGAATTTGGGCAAGTAAGAACAATCACTAAGGATGGAGAACCATGGTTTGCAGGAAAAGACATTGCGGAAATTTTAAAATATACTAATCCGCTTAAGGCAATAAGAGACCATGTAGATGAAGATGATAAAGGGGTGAACGAATCGTTCACCCCTGGGGGTAAACAAGATATAATTATTATTAATGAATCTGGTTTGTATAGTTTAATATTGGGTTCAAAGCTTCCTAAGGCGAAGGAATTTAAGCACTGGATAACAAGTGAGGTTATACCGTCAATCAGAACACATGGAGCCTACATGACGCCTGAGACCATTGAAAAGACCTTAACAAATCCTGATTTTATTATCCGGTTGGCAACCGAGCTCAAGAAGGAACAGCAGGCGAGGTCAGCGGCCGAACAGCAGATCGAGCAAGATAAGCCAAAAGTCGTTTTTGCAGAGTCAGTAACAGCTTCACAAACAACAATTTTAGTAGGGGAATTAGCTAAATTGTTAAGGCAAAACGGCGTGGATATTGGTCAAAATAGACTTTTTAAATGGCTTCGGGAGCATGGCTACTTAATTAGTCGAAAAGGAACTGATTATAATAAACCTACTCAATATAGCATGGAACATGGATTATTCGAGCTCAAGGAAACGACAATAGGGCACGGAAACGGTGATATTAGCATATCCATCACTCCAAAATTAACGGGCAAAGGACAATTATACTTCATAAATAAATTTAAAAACGAACAAGCCGAGAAGGTGTTATAACATGGATAAGGAGGTTATGGCTTTTGATAAATCCGATGATATGGTTATAGACCGACTCCTTGCATTAGCAAGAAAGAGAGGCATTAAAACTTTTAAGGTAAATTGCCCTGAAGATATAAAGAGCTTTTACTATAACAATGGTAAACATAAGTACATTTGCATCAATAAAGAGGTAACACAGACTTCCAATGAATTGGCTCGCTGCTTGGGTTATGCAGTATTATGTAAAATCAGGATAAATTGTTTGATAGAGACCTTGCAATACTCTATACAAGATAAAATAGATAGATTTGCAGCAAGATTATTAAATAGACTAAATAAGTTACAATACAACTAATCAAAGATTTGTTTTAAAGCACTCTTTTGAGTGCTTTTTTAATACCCAAAAATAAAAAGAAGGAGATAATATGGGCTTATTAAGTGTATTTTTAAATCCAGTGCAAATACTTTGATCTTCCAGGTGACTATATGTAAATATAGCAGGAAACCTTTTCATCTGCTATAATGAAGGTAATATTATAGCGGGAGGAAAGGAAAATGAAGAAGGGTTGTTTATTTACGGTTATAGGTTTTTTTATATTCGCGACGATTTTAGGCATCGTACTCGGCGACGGAAGTAAAGCCACAGAGTCAAAAAGCCCTCAAAAAGAAGCGCTCATTGACGCAAACCAATTTTCAAATATAACGCCGGAGCAGCTGGTCAAGATCATGGGTGAGCCGGAAAGCAAGGACAAAAGTAATTTCAAAAGCATAAATGGGAAGACGTACCCGCTCATTACGTATACCTATAAAGGCGGTAGTTATGACTTTTTAGTGATCGACGGCAAGGTAGTAGAGCTGAACGTTTATTCCGGCGATGCGGTCAAAATGCCGTATACGGATGAACAGGTAATCTTCCCTATGTTTGGCATAACCCCAGCTGATACTATGGTAAAAACCGTCGATACCGGCGTCGCTCTTGAATATGAAAGCGTCACGGACAAAATAGACGACGTTTACGTACTGTTGGATACAGACGAAGAAAAAGAAAAAATAGATATAGCTAAGATCAAATATGATAAATCGTACTTCGGAAATCCTCCACGTATGGCAATGTCAATCGACGAAGAATCCAATATACAGATCGCGTGTCAAAACGGGGTAAAATCAATACTGAAATCGCCTTCCACGGCGAAATTCCCGAATATCAATGACTGGTACATCGGGAAAGACAAGGATAAAATATTGGTGCAGAGTTACGTCGATTCTCAAAACGGTTTCGGCGCGATGATAAGAAGCAAATTTCAATTTATCCTTACGCCGGACGGGGATGGTGTTAAATCGTTTATCTTTGATGGTCAAGAGTACATGAAGTAAATAAAAAAGGGCTAAGCGCTTACCTATGTAAGCGCTTTTATTATGCCCAAAAATAAAAAGGAGAAGAATAATATGGGTTCATTAGACGCATTTTTAAACCCTATACAAACAGAAAACAAAGAAATAATCGTATCAAACCGGTTCCAAGAAGACGGAAAGCCGGTTCCTTTTATAATTAGACCTATTTCAGAGGATGAAAATAAAAAATTGATTAAAAAATTCACAAAAAGAGATAAGAGAGGTAATGAAACCTTTGACCAGGCTGAATATGTTCAGGCGCTTACGGCATCTGCGGTAGTATTTCCAGATTTGAGTAATGCGGAACTCCAAAAACATTATAACGTATTAGGAGAAAGTGATTTACTGGCAAAGATGCTTTACGCTGGAGAGTATGCGGAATTAGCCGCCGCAGTGCAGGACTTAAGCGGTATTGATGAAGATATTAATGAGACCGTTGATGGCGTAAAAAACTGATTGAGCAGGGCGACGCGGAATTCAATTTAGCTCACTTCGCCCTGCAAAAGCTTCATATTCTCCCTTCTGTATTAAACGAAATGAGTGAGCGAGAAAAAGCCTTTATCTATGCTAGTATACAGGTCCGAGTCAAATATGAACAGCGGGAAATAAATAAGGCGAAAGGAGGTGTGCATTAATGGCAACACTGAAAACTATATTCAAATTATTTGATAGTTACTCTTCTACAATTAGTAATATTAGCCGTGGAACAGACCAGGCCACAGCAAAGATTTTAAACGCGAGCCGAGGTACTGATGACTTCAATCGAAAATTACAAATGACTGGGGTTAGTGCGAACACAGCTACCGGTGGCATAGGCAATTTAGAAGCTGGCTTAGCAAGGTTAATTGGCACCTTTTTAAGCTTCGCAGTATTCAAAAAAGGTATAGATATTACTGATACCTATACAAATACTGCTGCACGGCTTTCCCTCATAAACGACGGCTTGCAAACTCAGGCAGAACTTCAAGATAAAATTTTTGCCGCCGCCAAGCGATCGAGAGGCTCGTACAACGATATGGCTGATGCGGTAGCAAAAATAGGGTTATTAGCAGGAGATGCGTTCGGCTCGAATGATGAACTGATCGCGTTTACAGAGCTTACCCAAAAGGCATTTAAAGTTGGTGGTGCTGATACAGCTACGCAACAAGGGGCAATGAGACAGCTTACACAAGCGTTAGCATCGGGCAGATTACAAGGTGACGAGCTAACGTCCATAATGGAAGGTGCGCCTCTAATGTATAAGGCGATCGCGAAATACACTGGCAAGTCAGAAGGTGAGCTGAAAGAGATGGGTTCACAAGGGAAAATTTCAGCGGATATCATAAAAAATGCTATGTTTATGGCCGCCAAAGACATAGATACACAATTTAGAACGCTGCCTATGACCTTTGGCGATATATGGAATGATTTTAAAACCGACGCATCAAAAGCCTTTGGGCCGGTCATGGATAAAATTAATCATGCGATTAATTCAAAAAAGTTTACCTCTTTAGTAAATAATACAAAGGCGGGGCTCAAATTGCTTGCGGGTTCTATAAACAAGGTTATTGACGTTGCTTCACGATTAGGATCATTTATTTATAATAATTGGTCCATTATTGCGCCTATTATATGGGGAATTGTAGGAGCAATGGCAGCGTATAAATTGATTATTTTACAAACCGTTGTAGCCAAGGCAGCGCATACCGTTGCATCGTGGCTTGAAACGGCGGCCATTGTCGCACTGATCGCGGCGCAGGACGGATTTAACGCCGCTTTGCGAGCTTGCCCGCTTACGTGGATAGTTACGGGCGTAATTATTTTAATTTCGCTGTTTTATGTTGTTATTGCTTTAATAAATAAAATTACAGGGCATAGCTACTCCGCTACGGGCATCATTTTGGGCTGTATTAATGTTGTGATTACGGCGTTTAAGAATTTAGGGCTTTGGGTATTAGACGTTATTCTGGGCACAAGCGAGGCGCTGAATGCTATGTCAAAGAATATAGATGTTGGATTCACCAACGCGTGGATAAATATCCAGGCTGGATGGGATGATTTTGTATCACACGTCCTCTACGGCGTACGTAGCGTCATAAACGGTTTAAACAAAATTCCCGGCGTATCAATAGATACGGGTGGGATATCAGACAAAATAGACTCTTTCGCGAACAAAAGCGCCGATCTGTATGCAAAGAAAAAGAAGTATGAGAACATTGGCGCGGCTTTCCAAAAGGGATATGGTACGTTTGACACGTTCAAAAGTGGATGGGTAACTGATGCTTATAACTCTGGGTATAAACTGGGGGCGGGCCTCGGTGAAAAAGTTAAAAACCTTGCGCCTAAACCTAATAAGGATGAAGGGATTGACTATAGCAAGTTTGGTAGCTCCTCTAATCCTCTCACAGTCCAAGGCAACGGCAAGGGTAAATCCGTAGACGTCGATATGTCGGACGAGGATCTCAAATATCTTCGGGATATTGCAGAAAGGGATTACATCAATAAGTTTAGCACGGCCACGCTGGCGCCAAATATAAACGTCCAATTCGGCGATGTGCATGAGGAAGCCGATGCAAATGCGGTCGCAGGTCGGATAAAAACAATCCTACAGGAGGAAATAGCGACGGCAGCAGAGGGGGTGTATTAATGAGCTATTCGATATTTTTCGACAAGGACAACGCAACACACCGGCTGCCAGTGAACCCTGAACAAATGCAGACTACCACAGTACAAGCAAATGAGAAATACGAGATATTGAAATTGGGGCAGATCGTCATACCAACACATATGGAACTTCGGGAATATACCTTTGATACGGAGTTTCCACATGAAGCAGTACATTATGTGGAGACGCCTAACCAATTCAAGGGGCCGGATTTTTACCTGAATCTATTCCGAAAATGGAGGACAGATCTAACCCAGGTTCGGTTTATCGCAAGTAATGGTATAGGTGATGAGATCAATACGCTGGTACTGATCGAGGAACTAACGATAACCGAAAAGGCCGGCGAGGAAGGCGATAAGTACGTTTCCTTTAAGCTTCTCGAGTATAGGGAATTCGGGAAAAAGTCGGAGGCCATCGTACAGCCGGGTACAACAGTGGCAACAGTCAAGACAGCACAGCCGGTCCCTGTGGTGAGTCCGAAAAGCACCGGCAGCTATACCGTTGTAAAGGGCGACAGCTTGTGGGCCATAGCGAAGAAATACTACGGGGATGGGGCGCAATACGGCAAGATCTACAATGCAAATAAGGATAAGATTAAAAATCCATCTCTCATATATCCCGGTCAGAATCTGGTGATACCGTAATGGATATGCAATTTGTGGTAAAGGTCAACGGCCAGATGTACGAGATCAGCGAGCTGGTGACAAAAATCACATATACAGATAAGCTCAACGATGGGTGCAGCAAGCTTGAATTCAGCTATATAAACGATGACCTTGTTATACCTAATGGTAGCGGGGTAAGTTTCGTATATGATGGGGCTAAAATATTCAGCGGCTTCGTGTTCAAACACAGCCAAAGCAAGGGCAAAGAGATATCTGTTACGGCCTATGACCAGCTACGCTATGCAAAGGCCAAAGACACAATCAAGATAGAGAAAAACACAGTATCGGATATCGTGAAGAAAATGTGCAATTACTTCGGGCTTGTCACTGGTACGATAGCCGATACCGGGTATATCCTTCCAAACAGCGTACAGGACGATAAAACGTGGCTTGATATCGTGTACGGCGGGATAGCCGATACCCTGACTAACTATAAGACGTGGTTTACGCTGCGGGACGAGTTCAATACCATAGCACTGCGAAATATACAGACCTTGAAACTTGACCTTGTACTCGGGGATGAAAGCATGGTATATGATTACGATTACGAAAAGTCCATTGATGAGGATTTTTACAATCAGATCAAGCTGGTTAGCGCCAACGATAAGACCAAAAAGGCCGACGTATATATGCCGTTTGACAGCGATTCGATTAAGAAATACGGCATACTACAGTATTTCGAGGTACTGGATAAAAATTATAATCCTTCACAAGCAAGATCAAAGGCTGATATCCTATTAAGTCTTTACAACCGGGAAGCAGAAACGCTCACTCTGAAATGCCTGGGCGATACAAGGGTTAGGGCAGGCAGCAGTTTCTACGGAAATATAGAGGATATCGCGCTCAATAAGCGACTTATAGTACGGACGGCGACGCATGAATTTCTCCCCGTTCATACCATGGATTTGGAGGTGGCCATATGATAGATGAGATCAAGAAGATAGTCCAAAATTACCTAAACAATGCCAAGCTCTGCAGCTTAGCGGGCGGCGTGGTGGAGGATGAAGGTATAAGACTAAGTGACAAGCTAGTCGTCCCATTTGAGCTTATATCCGGGAATCTCAAGGATTTTATAAAAACTGGAGACAAGGTGAAACTCATACGGAATACCGGAGGGCAGGAGTTCTACATTGTTGAAGTGGTAGGTTTTGCCCCTGCCACCAAGGAGCGAACGATCACGATCGAGCCGATCACCGTCAGTGAGGGCATGACAATTTCAAGCTTTAAAATAAAGGAAGTGGTTAAATGATGATCCCTGATTCAGCCAACGTCGACATAATCACCGGCGTGGAGCCGCAGCCAAGCAAGACGTATAAATTTACGAAGGACAAAATACAGGGCTTCGTGGACGGAATAGAGGCAGTGAAACAAGCTATATATATGATGCTCAATACCGAGAGGTACGAGTACCCGATATATAGCTTTTATTATGGAATCGAGCTTGAAAATCTCATAGGTAAAAATAGAGATTTTGTAAAGATTGAGCTTAAACGGCGTATCCAGGAATGTTTGCTCCAGAATGATAGGATTGTGAGTGTTGATAATTTCCAATACCAAGATGATGGAGACAGCCTTAAATGCACCTTTGACGTGCAAAGTATTTACGGAAATCTGAATATAGCACAGGAGGTGAATGTATGATGTTTGAGAACATGACTTATGAGAACATATTAAATGATATGCTTAGTAAAGTCAGCGACGATGTGGATAAAAGAGAGGGTTCTGTCATATATGACGCTTTAGCTCCCTGTGCCTATCAATTGGCACAAACATATTTCGATTTAAATAATTTTATAGACCTCGTTTCAGGTGATACAGCAATAGGCGAGTACCTTGACCGTGTGGTAGCTGATTATGGTCTAACGAGAAAGCCAGCTATTAAGGCAGTAAGAAAGATAGTCACAACAGGAAACATACCGATAGGCAGTAGATGGGGTATAAATGACACATCATACATTGTCATAGAGAATACATCAACTAACACCTATAAAGCTGAATGTATGCAATATGGCGAGATAGGTAACGCCTACACCGGCACCCTCGAAAACATCGACAACATATCCGGTGTAACCGCTACGTTGACTGATATAATCGTCAGCGGGCAGGACCGGGAATCGGATGATAATCTCCGGTCAAGGTTTTACGCATATCTGCAAAAGCCTTCTACCAGCGGCAACACTTTCAATTATCGGGAGTGGGCGCTTAACGTGCCCGGCGTAGGCGATGCCAAGATATTCCCACTTTGGAGCGGTAATGGTACTGTCAAAGTGCTAATAATCAACAACAATATGGAAATAGATGATAGCCTAGTCCCTCTTGTAAAAGATTATATAGAATCAGTGCGGCCTATAGGCGCAGATGTGACCGTTGAAAGCCCAGCGCAAAAAATCATTGATATTTCTGCTACGGTTGTTTTAGACGGATCTACTCATTTTGAAGATGTCCAAAGCGCATTCAATGATGCAGTCGCAGCCTATTTCAAGAAACTGATATTTGTGACCTACACTGCGAGTTACGCAAAGATAGGTAGCCTGTTGCTTGAAACACCGGGAGTACAGGATTATAGTGGATTACTTGTAGACGGTGGAAAAGTAAACGTAGTAATAGGCGACAATGAAATGCCGATACTTGGCAAAATTATACTCGAGGAGGCGTAAGTATGGAGCTTATAAATATGTTACCTCCGATGTATGAAGAAAACAGCACAATGAAGAAGCTGCAAGGGGTCTTGACTGTTGATATAGATGATTTACGGGAGGATTTTGACAATACTATAGACCAATGTTTCATAAATACGGCAACAGATCTTCTACCGCGATATGAAACAATGTACGGTCTACAAACGGATGTAACAAAATCTGATACATTCCGCAGAGAACGTATCAAAGCCAGAGCAAAAGGTGTTGGAACGGTAACCAAGAAAATGATGACCGATATGGCAGCATCCTATTCCAATGGTGAAGTGGAGATTGCAGAAAACTTTGATGACTATAGCTTCGTTGTAAAATTTATGGGGGTTCGAGGAATTCCCAATAACATGAAGGATCTGACGGCAACTATTGAAGAAATTAAGCCGGCGCATCTTGCCTTTACATTTGAGTACACGTATATTACTTGGGATGAGTTCAACAGCTATAACCATACCTGGGATGAATGGGATGCGCTCAATATGACATGGGACGAACTTGAAGTGTATAAGGAGGCGGTATAATGCCAAGTGAGAATAAAACCCCCAATCTGAGCCTAAATCAATGGGAAGGCAACGAATACGTCAAAAGGCAGGACTTTGTTGACGATAACCTGATCATTGACGCCGCGGTCAAGGCTGCACAGGACAAAGCTGACGCCGCCGTGAATAATATCGCCAAGGGTACAAGTATTTTTGCAGGCAACGGGAATGAAGTCACTATTCCCCACGGCTTAGGCGCAGTGCCTACATCGGTATTCGCTGTGCCAATATCTGACCCTGAAGGGTATCTTGGCGAGGTCTGGATTAGGGCCAACGCGACCAATATATATGTGGGAAATAGTGGAAGCTTCACGGGAGTAATGAATTGGACGGCCATAAAATAGGAGGAGGTAAAATATGTTACCAAATGCTGCAAGTTTTTTAGTAACAGAGGATTGTAATCTAGCTTGTAAATACTGTTTCGAGAAACATAACAAGAACTATATGACAAAGGAGATAGCAAGAAAAGGGCTTGAATACCTATGTGAGAATGCGGTAAAGGAAAAGCAGGACTCATTTGATGTTATGATATTTGGCGGTGAGCCTCTACTTAACGTGGACGTGGTAGAAGAAATATTAAAATATGGCGTAGAGCTGTCCGAAAAATATAATATACGCTTTACAGCAAGCATGGTTACAAATGCAACAATAATGACAGATAGGATAAGAGAAGTTATAGAGACCTATAAAGAAAAAGCGCATCTAAATGTTCAGCTCTCTATAGACGGCATAGAACGGGTTCAGAACGAATTTAGAGTGACAAAGACCGGTCAGGGCTCTTTTGCCATGGCAGAAAAGAATGTACCTGTTTGGAAGGATATTTTCAAGGATCATATAACCGCTCTTTCTATTCATGGCTGCTATAATCACGACACTCTCCCATACATGTATGAAAGCTACATCTATTTTCGGGAGAAATGGGACGTTCCTATACTTTGGTTTATGCCTATTCATTCGGAGACATGGGAAGAGGGCGACGACGAGGTATATCGTGGACAGCTTCAGAAGATAGCGGATTATGTGTTAGACCGGGTAAAGAAAGAAAACAATTTGCAAGAGATATACAACTATGCGCCGATAAATAGATGCCTGGATTATGATGCCTTTCCTTCTTCCCCATGTGGAGCCGGGAAGTTTTTTGTTACCATTACTGCCAAAGGCGATATCTACCCCTGCCATCAATTCTATTTTAATGATCCGGAGCATCATACAAAGATAGGCAATATATGGGAAGGCATAGACGACCAAAGACGGGCAATCTTTATGAATTATGGCATGGATGATTTATCCTGTGCCAAGAAAGACCCGAACTGTGATGCATATCATTGTTACCGTTGTATAGCCGAGAACTGGGAACAAAACGGCAGTATATTGAGCGTGGTCGACTGCGGAGGTATAAGGTGTAAAATGTCAAAGATCGAACGTGAAATACAGCTCAAAACGAGGGAGGAAGTTAAGAAAATGGGCCTGTTAAAGAATGATAAAAATAATTGTACGCCGGGGAATAATCCCAATAATCTTAATTGCTTATGTGATTGCCGGGATAATGAACAGAGTACTAATGAAGATAAGGAGACTATAGCCATGGCACTTAAGCTAATTTTAGATAAAGTTGATTTAATAGAAAAAGAGCAAGCGGTACTTTTGAAAAAGCTGCTTTAGTCAGGAGGTGAGAATATGGGATTGAGCCTTAGAGAATTAAAAGACACATTAATTTCCAAAGGCGGGTACACTATAACCCCAGCATACACTCAATTGGCAGATTTAAAATCTCTTGTAGATAATATGATGGCCGTTCGAAGCGGGGCTGCTCCGGGTAGCGGTTCCGGGAGTTACAGCGGTATCACGTGTACCGGACATCAAAATGTAGGTAACTACAGCCTATCACTGGGGGATATCAATGCTCTAAATATCAAGGGTTGTTCATGTGACAGTGTGACAAATACAACCGGATATTGTACGAGCCGGACAGGGGGAAACTCATGCAGCTGCGATGACCGGACAGGGAGCTGTGATTGCGTAAGTAGGACATCAAATCCTATTTGTACTTGTAATTTAAATGCTACATGTACGTGCCAAAATAGAACTGGACATGATGTTTGTGGTTGCGATTACGATACTTGTCAATGCCAAATGCGTACTAAAAATGGAGAAGAGGACTGTCAGTGTTATAGTAGAACAGAGAGTTGTATCTGCGAAGATGTATACGCTCCTATTTGTACTTGTAATTTAAATGCTACATGTACGTGCCAAAATAGAACTGCTGAAAGCGTGTGTAGTTGTAACGTCAGGGCGTCAGGTTCCGGTTTTTGTGACTGCGAAAGCAGGACGGCATCGGGAGCTTGCCAATGTAACGGGCGTTGCGCGTGTAATACAGAAAAGAGGTTTGTCTAATGGAAACATATGTAATTCACGTAACTAAACAGTGTAATTGTGACTGCCTATATTGTTATGAAAAGGATAAGACGTCCCAATACACATGGGAAGAAATAAAAGGCTTCATAGACAACATTGTAAAATACCGTACAAGCAATGAGTTTGCCATAGAATTTTTAGGTGGTGAACCGCTTTTAGCATGGAATTATGTCAGACAGTCATACGAGTATTTAGAATCTATCCCCGATATAAATGTACCATCCTATTGTATCACAACTAACGGTACTATTATGACGGAAAAAATAGTGAATTATTTAAGCAAAAATAAGAAAATATCCTTTGCTGCAAGCATGGATGGGCATTTGCATGCTAACCAACTGCGGGTATTCAAGGAAAGCAGAAAAAACACCTATGAAACCGTGATGAAAAATATAGCTTATTTGCGGGGATTCGGTGTTGAAGCGTCAATCCATATAGTGTCCCATCCGTATAATATAGCCTATTTGAGCGACAGTATAGACCATTTATATCGGAATGGGATTAGATATATTGATATAGGTACGGTAGAGACCACTATGCAAATAGATGAAGCATATTGTGATAGGTTTATCAAAGAATTAGATATTGTTTCACAACGAATAGCCGACGGTACCTATAAAGGGCTTCATGTAGGAGTATTGGAATGGCTTAAACCCTATAGTGACGTTAGAACCTACATTAGAGATCCCGAGACAGGAAAAACCATTGGCGAGAGCTACGGGCGAAGCGGGAATGACGTTACAGACACAAACAATATTTATAATATACAGAAATGTGGAGAGAAAACTAAAACGTCGGAGATGATATACTACATTCGGAAGACAGTCTATGACAATCATCAGAGAAGATTAAATCTTGTACAGCCTTAGCCAATGATGTAAAATAAACTTAGGTAATCGGTCGCAGGTGTGGTTGCCACTTTCCCGCAAGGGAGGTGGATGCATATGATGAATACATACGAAACATTATCTTTAATGATAGCTTTCGGGATGCTAGTCATAGCAATTCTGGGTTTTCCCAGAAAAAAATAACTACCCTGCCAGAACCAGAGTAGTTATTACTTTATAACGACTTTGGGCAACCACATTTGTGGTGCCGATTACCTTTATCAATATTATACCATAAGAGAACTCAAAGTAAACATAAAAAAAATAAATTTTGCAAAGGCACTCAATAGGGCGCCTTTTTTATTTGGGAGGCGGACGAATGGAAGAGGAGCAATGGTACAACAATAAGGAACTCTTCGAAAAGATCGAGGATCTATCCGAGGACATAAGTAATCTCCGAATTGAGATGAAGGAGACCAAGACCCTCATTCGGGATTACAACGGGCTGCGGGCAAGCGTAAATGATATAAGCAAGCGCATCGGAGGATGCGAGACAGCGGTAGAAGAGAATAAGAGCAACAGGAAAGAGTACATTGGCTACATCGTGGCAGCCGTAAGTACTCTTTTTTTATTACTCAATTACTTCAAATAGAAAAGAGGCGATATAATGAATATCAGAAAAGAGTATTTAGATACTACAGCAAGAAGCAGGCCGGGTACAAAAATAACGCCAAAGGGGTTAGTCATTCATTGGACGGCCAACCAAAAGAAGGGTGCAAAGGCGATCAATAACCGGAATTATTTTAATGACTCCGGCCAAGCCGTCAGCGCTCATTATGTCGCGGACGATACAGAAATTGTTCAATGTCTCCCGGAGAATGAGATGGCCTATCACGTAGGTGCTAAAATGTACAAAAAGGAAGCATTACAGCAACTTAGTTCTTATCCTAATAATTGTACAATCGGTATCGAAATGTGTGTAAATGTGGATGGTGACTTTACTAAAACCTATCAGAATACTGTTCAGTTAGCTGCAGATATACTAAAACGTTATGGATGGACAATTAATCAATTGTGGAGACATTATGATATTACGGGTAAAGATTGCCCGAGGTTTTTCGTAGACGATGCAATAGCCAAACACTTTGGTTTCACCAGCGCAGCAGACGGATGGAAGCAGTTCAAGATTGACGTAAATAATTTGAAGGAGGGAGTAAAACCGATGGCAAGCAAGACAAACAATACACCCAGTGCTTGGGCGAAAGAGGCATGGGAATGGTGTTTAAAGCAGGAGTATTTGGATGGCACCAGACCACAGGATCCGGTCACCCGGGAGGAATTAGCCGTCATACTGCAACGCCTGAAAGGGGGTAAATAATTTTGGGCAAGGGTTTGTTTTCTAAATTCATAATCGTTTTTGTGATAGCGCTCAATGTGGTATTTACGGGCGCTGTTTTTTATGTATTCCTCAAGACAGACGGCAGCGAGCCGCAGGTCCTTATAGGCAGCTGGTTTGCTTTCACCACAACTGAATTGTGGAATCTCGCGAGGATTAAGCAAGTAAAAATAAGAAAGGATGATAAAAAATGATAGATATAATAGCTAAGGTAATAATCCCTATTTTAGGTGCAATTGTAACATATATGTTGATACCATGGTTTAAGGCAAAGACAACTAAAGAACAGAGAGACAATATATACTTCTGGGTCACGGTAGCGGTACAGGCTGCCGAGATGATATACAATGAGAAGGGCCAGGGCAAGGACAAAAAGCAGTATGTAATAGACTTCCTGACGAGTAAAGGTATAAAAATTACGATGGACGATCTTGACGTATTGATTGAGGCGGCAGTAAAGGAATTAAATATTGCACAGGGGAAAGCTGCAGAGTGAACTATATTGGCCGGGGTTATTCTCCCGGCCATAAATTTGGATGTAAAATGTCATCCGGGATTAAAACTTAGGGCGCATTAACGATTTAATCTACAAAATATAGAATTATTTCTTGGATTGTTATGATATAAATAGAATGGTATAATTAGTAATATAAAGGAAGGAATGATTCAATGCAGCCATATTCGATAAATCTTGAAGGCAGAGTAAGAAATTTCTCTTTGCCTAAAAATCGTCCATTAATTCCTCTCTACGAAGCAGTGGTTAATTCTATACATGCTATTAAGGAAAGAAAGTTAGCTGATGAATCATTCAAAAATGGGGAAATTACAATTGAGGTGATACGTTCCCGTCAAATGACATTGCTAAACGGTGAGGAACTTTCTCCAATTGATGGTTTTATAATAATTGATAGCGGTATTGGTTTCAACGAACAAAATATGAAATCTTTTCTTGAGTCAGATTCAACATATAAAGCTAGTATAGGTGGTAAAGGGGTGGGGCGTTTCTCTTGGTTCAAAGCATTTAGCTCTGTTTGTATTTCTAGTATATTCAAAGATAAAGGTACTTTTATTAAGCGAGAATTTGTATTTTCGTTAGCTAATCCGTACATTGAAGATACATTGGTCGAGTGTAAAGACATTGGTGACATTTCAACGAGTATAACTCTTAACACATATTTATCTGAATATAAAAATTATGTGCCCAAACATATTGACACAATTGCTATGCAAATTATTCAGCATTGCCTTGTATATTTTCTTGATGATAATTGCCCACGAATTATTATTAAAGACGAAAGCGATTCCATTTCTCTGAATAATCTATTTAAAGAAAAATTCAAGACAGAGGATAATACAACTAAAATTTTAATTAATGATAAAACATTTAATCTACTCAACGTCAGAATTGAAGATCGAGCTTTTCCGGGGAATCGCTTATACTTATGTGCTAACAGTAGGTTGGTAGACAGCAAAGATTTGGAAAAACTAATAGTTGATTTAGATGGACAAATTTTTGATCGTAATGGTTTTTGGTATATTGGGGTATTAACAGGTTCCTATTTGGATAATAATGTCGATATGAACCGTCTATCATTTAACATACCTGAAAGCGGAACAAATCTTATAAATGATGTATCTTTGGATGAGATTGTAACTAAAACATGTGCTTCTGTAAAGGAATACTTAAATGAGTTCTTGTTGCCTATCTCAAAAGAAAAAACAAAACGAATTCGTGAATATGTGACCACTGTTGCTCCACAATATCGCCATTTGTTTAAATATATGCCAGATCAGGTTGCTAATATAAAGCCTAAACTGAGCGACGATAAACTCGATGATGCATTATATGGGATAAAGCGAGAATTTGATAAATCTACAAAGAAGGAACAAGAGATATTATTTGAACAACTTGATGAAACAAGCATGTCCACAGAAGAATACGAACGTTTTTTCCAAGAACAAATTGAAAAAATCAGTGATGCCAATAGTGCCGTATTAGCTGAATATGTTACGCACCGACGCATTATTATTGAATTATTTGAACGTGGGTTAAGACGGCAAAATGATGGAAAATTCAATAAGGAAAAATACATGCACAACCTTATATATCCGATGAAATCTACTTCTGATGACATTGCTTATGACACACATAATCTATGGCTTATTGATGAAAAACTATCTTATTGTAATTTTATATCATCTGATGTTCCATTTGATAATGATTATAAACAAGAGAGATCTGATATTATGATCTTGGATAGCCCTGTTGCTGTTTCAGATGACAGAAATGACGGAACTGTGTTTGATACAATTATTATTTTTGAGTTGAAACGTCCGATGCGTGATGATTATACTGATAGTGATAATCCAATTACACAGTTATATGATTATGTACGGAAAATAAGAATTGGTGATGCAAAGGATAAATATCATCGACCTATAAAAGTCAATACTTCTACAAAATACTATCTTTATGCTGTATGCGATGTAACAAGTAGATTAGAACGGTTTATTGAACAATATAGTTTTACGCCAACTCCAGACTTATTAGGGTATTATAATTTTAATAAAACGTATAATGCTTATTTTGAAATTCTATCATACGATAAAATACTAAATGATGCTAAGAAACGTAACCAAGTTCTGTTTGATAAACTAGGAATTTAATTTTGCGGTGAAGGTTATATCGTTTAAAGGCCCCAAAAAGTAGGGCCCCTTATTATTTTGCATAGAAGGTGCTTAAAATTCAATTTTCCACCGCTATCCATGAATTACTTTATGGCTGTTCAAAAGTTTAGTCTAAGTACAAGCCTAAGAGATGGTCCCGTTGTTAACTGTGATATAATTTAATTATTAGAGGATTAAATCACTGATAACATTATGGCACGGAAGAGCTTGCCCACCTGGAAATTATAGCCAGTCTTGTGTATAAGCTGACGGACGGGGCATCCATAGAAGAACTTAAGGAAAATGGATTTGAAGATTTTTATGCCATAAGGGACAAGGGAATTTTCTATGCCGACCCAATGGGCAATCCATGGACGGCGGCATACATCCAATCTCACGGAGACCCGGTGGCTGACCTGACCGATGATATGGCTGCCGAGCAAAAAGCCAGGGCTACCTATGAACATCTCATGGACCTGACCGAAGATCATAAGGTATGGGATACTCTCGTATTTCTAAGGCAAAGGGAGGTCGTGCACTTCCAGAGGTTCGGAGAGGCACTCAATAAGGTACAGGACGACATGCAGTGTAAAAAAGTATTTTAATCGCATCCCCGGGAATAATAAACCCGGGGTGACTTATTATGAAGAGAAACATTCCGGTATTTTTGATTATATTTGTATTTCTATTTACGCTGACCTCCTGTTCCGCAGTGAAGCGGATAGCGGGAGGCGGCGGTAAGGATAAGGAGCAGAGTCTTAACGAGGGTCCGCCCCAGCAAATGCTGAATATGGAGAAGGATTTGGAAAAACTGGCGGATAAGGTGGAGGGGCAGGTACTAAAGACACCCGAAGAGCAATCCGGGCAGCAGCCGAAAAATCAGAGCGGCGGCAGCAAGGATCAGAGCAGCGGCGGAAAAATCGGTGCAGACGGAGAGAAGGGCACATCCGGAAAGCAACAGTCGGAAGAACAACCGCAGCAGGCGCCCCAGCAAAACCCCAACGATATTTCCGAGATGCTGCCGGATCTGGAGAAGGGCATAGGCAACCTGCACAAGACGTGGAACGGGTCGCAGCCGGAGCTTCTTAAAAGGGGTGCGGACAAAAAGGTGATAGACGTGGCATCGGAGGCTCTAAACGAGGCCACCACCACGCTGGACAGCAAAAACGGCCTGGCCTTTTTGAAGGCATTAAACGGATTCTATAGGTATATGCCCGAGTTGGAGGAAAAGATGGAGCCCCAGACTCCTCCGGGGCTTATGAGGCTTACATATTACGCCAGGGATATACTTTACTCGACATTCAGCAACGAAACTCAGACAGCGAACGACGATATGGACATGATACAAGAGGAGTGGGCGGCGGTAAAACCTCAGCTTAAGAAGGGCGGCGAAGATGAGATAAACAGGATGGAGGTCTCCATAGATGAACTTAAAAATTCTTTGGATGAACAAAACAAAAACCTCATCAAGATAAAGGCGGATATAGTGCTGGACGACATAAGGACATTAAAAGCAAAACAAAAGAAGTAGATATTGTATCACCTTTATGCCCGTATACATAAAATATACGGAGGTGATATATATGAATTTACCGTTACCACAGTGCTGCAGCGGCTTTTTATATGAGGTGATGTCCGGGGATACATTATATAATATTGCAAAAAAATTCGGCGTGGATACGAAGGTATTGATCAGGGCCAATCCGCAGATCAGCAACCCCAATTCGATCTGCCCAGGTCAGATCATATGCATACCCAAGGAGAGCGACGCCGTGAAGGATCTGCATTTGTCCACGACGCTGTCCCCGCAGATCGTCATTCCCGGCCGGCCCGCCGTCAATGTGACCAAGTGTGATAATAGGATAATCCCCATGCTGTTTGACATCTTTGCCGGGGCGAAGAGCGAACTCACGCTCACATTGCAGCTGCATAACCATCACATGCACTATATCGTCTTCGAGCCGAAGGATGTGGGAATATATCTAGACGCCATAGGCAATACGGATTTGCAGCATCTGCATGTGCTGGGCCAGATACTACTTAGGATGGGCTGCGAGATACCCTATGAACATCCCGGAAACGGCTGCTGGCGGTATTGGAGCGCCGAATATGTATATGTGGGCACCGATCTTAGGGACAGACTGGAGGCCGACATAAATCTCAAAAAGGCCGGCGTAGAGGCATATAACAGCATACTGGCAATGGCCCCCGAGAAATCCGTAAGCGATGTACTCAGCCATATTAGGGATGAAGAGCTGCTTCATATAGACGTGCTTAATAAATTGATGCAAAAGTTTGTATTGAATGACTGCGGCAACTTGGAGGCGACGCAGGAAGAGAGCAAAGAAGATATTAAAAAAGAATAAATCAGGAGTGCGGATAAACCGACGGGCCGTGACAAATTGTGCAAGGCGTTAAACCTGCAAATAACCAAGCATACTTAAACGTATGTGAATGCAATTTGCAGGCGCAGCCAACAAAGCTAAGCTAAATTGCAGCGCAATTTCGCGATTGAGCGAGATCATCATCGGTCTGAAAAAATAAGTCGGATTTTGTTGAGGTAACTTGAATGAGGTTACCTCTTTTATTTTTTTGTCGAAAGTTATAACTAAAAATCAAAATTATTAAATATTGTTAAACGGGTTATGTTGTGCTATAATACATGTAAAGTTATATTAAAAGGAGGTTGGGGCAAATGGAAGCAAGCAAAAAGGGCTTGAGTGAACAGGCGTTCAGGAGGCTTGAGCCGGGTGAAGAATTTATTCCTTACATACCCGCGTCGCAGGCCGCGCCTGAATTGACTGCGTTCTCTCTTGTTCTGGGATCCGTGATGGCCATTATATTTGGGGCGGCAAACGCTTACCTTGGACTGAAAGTAGGCATGACGGTCAGCGCATCGATACCTGCCGCCGTCGTATCCATGGCTATTATGAGAGGGATACTCAAAAGAAGCTCTGTTCTGGAGAACAACATCGTGCAGACCATAGCTTCTTCGGGTGAATCGTTGGCTGCAGGCGCCATATTTACGATTCCTGCTCTTTTCATGTGGGGTCAGCAACCCAGCACTTTTACTATTACTATGATTACTTTGCTCGGAGCTATGATAGGCGTATTGTGTATGGTACCGTTGAGACGGTTCCTGATCGTAAGCGAGCACGGCAACCTTCCCTATCCCGAGGGCACGGCCTGCGCCGAGGTCCTGGTCGCAGGCGAGGTTGGCGGCGTAAGCGCCGGGACTGTTTTTTCGGGACTGGGCATCGGCGCATTGTTTAAGTACCTTGGAGACGGACTGAAACTATATCCGTCGGAGATAGAATGGACAATACCCGGATGGAAGAATGCGGCCATAGGCGGAGACGCTTATCCTTCGCTTCTGGGCGTGGGATATATCATAGGCCCCAAGATCTCGGCCTATATGCTTTCCGGGGCCGTACTCGGCTGGCTGGGCTTTATACCGCTTATTTCCGCATTTGCCGGAGATACGGTGATATTTCCCGGCACGATACCGATATCGCAGATGGATTATTGGGCCATATGGAGCACTTATATCAGGTATATAGGCGCCGGAGCCGTTGCTGCAGGAGGTATTATCAGTCTTATAAAATCCATACCGACAATAATTAAAGCATTTTCGGCATCCATGAGCGGCCTAAGAAAAGCAAATTTGAAGGGCGGCAATATAAGGACAGATACGGATATACCCATGAATATAGTTATTATACTTTTTGCGGTCATAATCGTGGTAATCGCCTTTATGCCTCAGTTTGAGGTCGGCATTTTGGGCGCGATACTTGTGGCGCTTTTTGGATTCTTCTTTGTAACCGTATCCTCGCGGCTGGTCGGCATAGTGGGCAGCTCGTCAAACCCCGTTTCGGGCATGACCATAGCTACGCTGCTTATGACGACGATAATATTTAAAGCCATGGGGTACAGCGGTATACATGGAATGGTGGCTTCGCTTACGGTCGGCGCACTCATCTGCTCGGCGGCGGCGATGGCCGGCGACAACTCTCAGGATCTGAAGACGGGTTATCTGCTTGGATCGACACCTTGGAAACAGCAGGTGGCGGAGATTATCGGCGTCGTGGTTCCGGCTATGGTAATCGGTTATGTCCTGGTCCTTCTCAATAATACCTATGGATTCGGTTCTAAGGAATTGGGAGCTCCGCAGGCCACCATAATGATGCTGGTCGTACAGGGAATAATGAATGCAAATCTTCCCTGGGGCCTGGTGTTTGTGGGCGCGGCGTCGGCAGTCGTGGTGGAACTGATGGGCATAGGATCTTTGAGCTTTGCCATAGGACTGTATCTGCCTATACACACCAGTGTGCCGATTATGATCGGCGGACTTATCAAGGCGATAGTCGACAAGGTCACCAACAGAACAAAGACCGAGGAAACCGACAACGGCATATTGTATGCATCCGGCCTCATTGCGGGCGATGCCCTGATGGGCGTTATAATCGCAATGTTCGCTTCCGCCAGCGTGACTATAGGCCTCAGCGAACCGAGACTGGGCAAATATGCTGCCTTGGGCTTCTTCATAATTATGGCGCTTTCTCTGGTATACTATGCATTCAAGAAACCCAAGAACGAAAACGCATAGATAAATAGATCGACAGATGGGACCCGGCCGTTTGGCCGGGCCTCTTTTTCTTTAATTTTACACTGCCGTTGGGGTATAATTATATAAAAAGCAATACGGAGAGGTGTACATTTTGAAGACATTGAATGAACTTACCGATATACTGAACAAAATAGACGGCAAGGGATACAAGGCGTATAAGGACATAGAGGGCGAATACGACATGGGGGAGTTCCGGCTCTTTATCGACCACGTCCAAAGCGATCCCTTTGCGCCGCCTTCACGGGTGCGGGCCGCCGTGCGGCAGACATTTCCCGGCGAGTATATAAAGGATAGGGACGGCCGGACAGCCCTGGGCGATTACCTGACGAGGCAGTTTGCCAAAAATATACTTAAGTTTGGAAGCGGCGGCAGGGGCACGGGAAAGAGCGGCCTGATAGCCATCGACTGCGGCGGGCAGGAGATATTGGAGAGGACCTCCATGCATATAACGGTTGATGCCGTAGAGGCCAGGTTTGAGGTGGGGCTTCCGGCGGCAGGCAGAAGAATACTGGGAAAACAAGCTGCAGCGATCTTCATTGAGACTATTCCGTCCGTCGTCAAGGCTTCCATGTTCTATGACAGCGTAAGCCGTGAGGAGTTGAGGCGTTTTATAGAGCTTTACAGGGATCAGCGGTATATGAGGAAGTTACTTAAAGAAAGGCATCTTGTGGCATTTGTGGCCGACGGTTCGGGCCTGCCGCGGGAGAGCGGCATAAGCGAGCGGCCGCTTAAAAATGTCGTGCCCTTTAAATCTCCCGATTCTCTGAGGGTGGTCATGGACCTGCCCTATGCAGGCAAAATCACGGGCATGGGGATAGAGCAAGGAGTCACGCTCATAGTGGGCGGGGGCTATCATGGCAAGAGCACGCTTCTCAAGGCGATCGAAAGGTGCGTGTATGATCACATCCCCGGCGATGGCAGAGAGTACGCCATTACGGCGGATGATGCCGTAAAGATAAGGTCGGAGGACGGCAGATATGTGGAAAATGTGGATATATCCCCATTCATAAACAACGTGCCTACGGGAGAGGACACAAGATATTTTTGCAGTAAGAATGCCAGCGGCAGTACGTCGCAGGCCGCCAATATCATAGAGGCGCTGGAGGTGGGGACGACCCTGCTTCTCATGGATGAGGACACCTGCGCTACCAATTTCATGATAAGGGACGCTCGGATGCAGAGGCTGGTATCCTCGGATAAGGAGCCGATAACGCCCTTTCTGGACAGCGTGAGGGCGCTCTATGAGACAAGGGGCGTGTCCTCCATACTTGTTCTGGGCGGTTCGGGCGACTACTTCGACGTGTGCGACAGGGTGATAATGATGGACAGTTTCCTGCCCTATGAC
Organism: Thermoanaerobacterales bacterium UBA4880; assembly: GCA_002399285.1. Lineage (GTDB taxonomy): Bacteria > Bacillota > Thermoanaerobacteria > Thermoanaerobacterales > UBA4877 > UBA4877. Next base: position 119,049 of record DHDI01000002.1, on the reverse strand, counting down.
GTGACCGGGGCAGCCAAAGATATAACCAAGCAGATGCCTTCCATAAGGGTGCAGGACAAGCGGCCGGACTTCGGGAATATCAAGGACAGGATACCGGTCAGGAACAGTCTGGATGCCGGTTATAAGGATAAGATACAGTCCAAGGGCAGGGAGGATATAAGGCTGGGACATGAGAATGTGGATCTCGGCATGGTGGAGCAGATAGCCGACGGCAGCCAGACCGCTGCCATTGCAGACATAATAAGATATGCCAGGGACAGGTATGCGGATGATCACAGGACGCTTGCAGATATCATCTCACTGGTACTCTCCGATATCGACGGGCGAGGCCTTGACTGCATTTCACCCTTCAGGGGGCACCCGGGAAACATGGCCAGGCCGCGGAAATACGAGATAGCCGCAGCCTTTAACAGATACCGGGGTTTTAAGACGGTGAGGTAAGATATCCGGCCTACGGCCGCCATCCGACGAAGACACAGGTGACCTTTCCGTCTTCAGATGCATCCGAGCGAAACAGTACCGTGTATTTTTTGGAGTAGACGTAGCAATGGGGCAGTTTGGCATCGGTCAGGTCCATATACCATTCGCCGCCGAAGGAGGGATCATCTGAGTCGTCTGTCCAGTCCTCGCCGACCATGTCGTCAAAATCACCGGCGTTTACGGTGAACAGCATGTGTACGCTGAAGTCCTGCCCGGGTTCGTAGAATCCCTTCAGGTATATTGCGGATTTGGGTATATCAATATGGTACTCGCCGCTCAACGTCTTTAGCCATCTCTCTGTGAAGCCGTCCTCTATTTCGGACGGCGAAAGTGCCCTATCTATGGCGGAACAACCGCTGAGGCACGAGAGGAAGAGTATGCTCAGCGCTATGGTGAGTATCGCGGCTTTCCCGTTCATGCGCTCACTCCTTCCTCCTGTATTCCAGGATGTCGCCCGGCTGGCAGTCGAGGGCGGCGCACAGCTTCGCCAGGGTGGATATCTTGATGGCCTTGGCCTTCCCGTTTTTCAGGACGGAGACGTTGGCGATGGTGATACCCACCCGCTGCGCCAGTTCCGTGACGCTCATTTTACGCTTGGCAAGCATAACGTCGATGTTGATAATGATCTCGTCTTCCATAGCCGCCCTCCTCTATATCGTAAGGTCGCTCTGCTCCTGCAGTCCGGCGGCCTTTTTCACGAGATGGGACAGAGCAGCCGCCACAGCGGATACTGCGACCCCGGCTACCAGCACTATTAGTGACATCAGCACGATGCCGGGATGGTTCATATTTAGGAATAAAAATATTATGTTCATCACGAAGAAGAATCCGGCATCCGCCGCGGCCAATACCGCAATCCATTTCAGCAGTTTCGCATTCTCTTCAGAAAAGGACCGGTCATTACCTATGTTCTTTGATATTTTCCATCCCAACGCTAAAATCACATAGCAGGGAACGGCCGTTACCCATATCAGGATCAGCCATGGACGGTAGCAATATGCAAACTCCGGCGCTTCCGCAGCGACCGATTGTCCTAAGGAAGGTACGACCCAGGCATAGACGAGCAGGCCGCACAGCCCCACGGCAACGATGATCAGCTTCAGCCATTTTGACAGTACCGATTGACTCATGAGATCCCCCTCTTTTCCCTATGACGATATTGTATTTCATCTTTTAACTTAATAGTACATTAATGGGGATCGAATGTCAATAATTATTTATCGTATTACGATAAATAATTTGACGTTTTACAGCCGGTTCATTGTAAACCGGCTGTAAATATGATATTATGCCACAAGAGGCGATAATCAGGCCGATGCATAGAGTGTGGAACTATCGAAGGTGATATATATGAAGGAAAAGATAAGGCAATATGCAAAGTCCATAGGTTTCGACGTCGCAGGTTTTACCGATGCCGGTATATTGGACGTGGCCGGGGTGCTAAAGGACAGGGAACGCAAGGGATACCTCTCCGGACTGGAGAAGGGGGACGCAGAGGAGAGGACCGATCCGTCGGCGATGCTGCCGGGGGCGCGCTCCATTATATCCCTTGGCATCTATTACGGCGGCAGTAAGAGAAAGGACAGCGGCGGAGGCAAGATAGCCCGGGCAGGTATGGGGAGAGACTATCATGCGGTGATGGGAAATATGCTGGGGGAGCTTAAAGAGTTTTTGCAGAAAGAATACGGCGCGCGGTCGGTTGCACTGACCGACAATAATCCCATGGTGGAACGTGAGATAGCAAGGAGGGCGGGGATAGGTTTTTACGGAAAAAACTGTTCTATAATAAACCCATATATGGGTTCCTTTATTTTCTTAGGTGAACTAATAACGGATATGTATATAAGGCCCGACATGCCCTTGGAGGCAGGCTGTGGGGACTGTGACAGGTGTATGAGGGCCTGCCCGGCCGTAGCCATCGTGGAGCCCTATGAGATAAACGCCAAGAAGTGCCTTTCCTATATCACGGTTACGAAGGGATTTCTTCCCGACGATATGAAGCGCAGGCTGCAAAACAGGATATACGGCTGCGATACCTGTCAGGAGGCGTGTCCTTACAATAGGGCGGGCAGCGGGCCAAATCCCGCTTTTGATATGGACATGTCCTACGACACGGAGGATATAGGCTTTATCCTCACAATGAACAACAGGGAATTTAAGGACAGCTTTTGTATGACGTCGGCCGGATGGAGAGGGAAGACCGTTATACAGAGGAATGCCCTGATAGCCGCCGGGAATATGAGGGCGGAGGGCCTGGCTAATACTGTGGAAAGACTGCTGTCCGACCCGCGGCCGGTGATACGGGGCACTGCCGCATGGGCGCTGTCGCGCATCCTGGGAAAGAAGTCTCTCGGTCTGTTGGAAGAGACGTACCGCGTGGAACGGGATGAGTCCGCGCGCCTGGAAATATCCCGGGCTATCAGCGGATCAAAGGATAAAATATGAGGCCCCGCAGGTTTTGATTTGGATTTTGATATTGATTGTTATATAATAATGCTATCGGATGTTGAAGGGGGTTTTGCCGTGTATAACAAGGCGGATACGATCCAAAGATTTTTTGCATATGCCATAGATGCTGCCATATCCGGTCTATGCGGCGTTTTACCGGTAGTCGGCGGCTTGATAGGATTTCTGTACATGCTTTTGAAAGACGGGCTGATGGACGGAAGGAGCGTGGGTAAGAAGCTTCTTGGACTAAGGACGATGACGGGCTTCGGTCCGGCAACATACGGCGATTCCGCAAAGCGCAACATAATATTTGCCATTCCAAATCTCTTTATGATAATACCGTTTTTGGGACACGTACTGTGCGGGTTAGTGGATATGATCATTTGGGGAGTAGAGATATACAGGGTGATGACCGACCCGTATGGAAGGAGGTACGGGGATGAATGGGCTGGCACCCAGGTGGTGAGCGAAAAGGACATGTAGATTATATTGCAGTCAACATTTTGATAATGCGGATAGGAGGAAATTTATGAAGTCGGACCCAATAAATAAGGGAATTGATGAGAAATTATTTAAAAAAGGTATCGCGATAAACAAAAATACGCCGTATCACAGGCTGCTGGGTATGAATTTATCCATGGTCGATAAGGGGATAGCAGAGCTCACGGCCGTCGTACGGGAGGAACACGAAAATCCTGCCGGGAATGCCCACGGAGGCATGATCTTCTCGCTGTTTGATACCGCTCTCGGCATGGCCATAGGGACGCTGGGAAGTTATAAGATAACCTCTCTGGACGCGGATATTAACTTCATCGCGCCTGCCAAGCCTGGAGATACGATAAAGGTGACCGCAAAGGTCGTCCATCTCGGCAAAAGCACTGCGGTGGCCGAGGGCCAGGCCTATAATCAGGACGGCAAGCTTTTGGCCGTGTGCAGAGAGACGTTTTTCAATCTCGGTTCAATTGGAAAGTAATATGTTTGGCTGTACGCCGATAATATCTGACAGATCGAAAACCGTTATACGATGTATAGCGGTTTTTTTATTTGCACCGGCACTTGACACGGAAGGGGCTACGCTGTATCATATAGTTAAACGTTTTCGCAAAACGTTTTCGTAAAACGCTAAACTTGAGGAGTAATGTTATGACAACTATAAAAGATGTGGCTAAGGCGGCGAACGTATCCATAACGACTGTGTCCAGAGTCATCAATCATAAAAGCGAAGGGGTCGGGGATGAAACCAGGGAGAAGATACTCAGGGTGATGGAGGAGCTCAAGTATCAGCCCAACAGGATAGCCAGGGGGCTGGTGACCAAGAGGACGAACACCTTGGGCCTCATACTTCCCGATATAGCCAACCCTTTCTTTCCCGAGATCGCGAGAGGTGTGGAGGATACCGCCAACATATACGGCTACAACGTGATCCTTTGCAATACCGACGACCGTGCGGACAAAGAGGAGCTGTATATAAACGTATTAAAAGAGAAATGCGTGGACGGCATAATCTTCAACAGCAGCGCGAGTCCCGTATCCGGACACATAAAGCAGCTTACGGACTATGACATGCCCTTTGTGCTTCTGGACAGGTACATGGACATAGATCATCTGCCCGGCGTATACAGCGACGGGTTCGACGGTATGTATCAGATGGCCCGTTATGTGCTGCAGATGGGCCACAGGGACGTCGCATATATAGGCGGACCGAAGGGCCGCAGCGCGTGCAATCGGTACGAGGGTTTCAAGCAGGCTTTGGATGATTATGGGATGACTGCCCAAAAGCGGCTTATCGAGGAGGGCAACTATAAATTATCCGGTGGCAAGGAGGCCATGACTAAACTGCTTGACAGGGGCGAAAAATTCACGGCGGTGATCTGCGCCAATGACCTTACGGCCGTGGGAGCCATGGAGATATTGAAGCAGAGGGGCTGCGCGGTACCGGGGGACGTATCGGTCACGGGGTTTGACGATATCCAGATAGCAGGTTTCATGGAGCCCAAATTGACCACCGTGGCGCAGCCGTGCTATGAGATGGGAGAGGTGGCCACCGGGATGCTCATAAAGCTGATCGAGGGCCGGGAACTGGAGCAGGCGGAAATAAAGCTGAAACCCCAGCTGGTCATAAGAAATTCGGTAAAGAAGGCGACTTAAATGAAAGCTATCGTGATAGGCAGCATAAACATGGATTTTACCATGGCGGTACAGCATCTGCCGGCAAAGGGAGAGACCATAACCGCGGATCATTTTAAGCAAAGCCCGGGAGGCAAGGGGGCGAATCAAGCGGTGGCCCTCGCGCGCTTAGGCGCGGACGTTATGATGATAGGCGCCGTGGGTAAGGACGGCATGGGTAAATCCCTCACCGCGGCATTAGCAAGGGAAGGCATATCCACCGCGGGGATAGAGATCGCCGATACCGCCACCGGCAATGCCTTCATCAACGTCGATCATGAGGGCAGCAATACCATCGTGGTATATCCCGGAGCCAATTACCGGCTGGATATGGACTGGGTCATGGGTTTCCGGGATGAGATCGCGGCTGCGGACTATGTGGTGCTGCAGCTGGAGATACCTACTGAGACCGCGGAGGGATGCATAAGGCTGGCACACGGACTGGGAACAAAGGTGATACTGAATCCCGCTCCGGCCCGGCCGCTTTCGGATGACATATACCCCATTACGGATATCATCGTGCCCAACGAGACCGAGCTTAAGATCCTTACGGGAACGGATGACATAGTGGAAGGGGCAAGGTTGCTGCTGGGCAGAGGGGTAAAATCGGTCGTCGTGACTCTGGGTTCCAAGGGTTGTCTCTATGTGGACGGCGTCAGAGGATATAGAGAAGATGGTTTTAAGGTGCATTCCGTGGATTCCACGGCGGCGGGAGATGCCTTTATAGGCGGCCTGGCCGTGTCCCTGGGCAGCGGGGATATACGGCCTGGCCTGCGGTTTGCCAATGCCGTGGGGGCCGTTACCGTGACAAGGCAGGGAGCGCAGAGCTCCATCCCCACGTATGGTGAAGCGGAAGAATTTTTAAGGAGGCAGGGAATATGAAGAAGACGGCGCTGATAAATGACAGGCTTTCCGGGGTGATTGCCAGGATGGGGCATAAGGATACCATAACCATTGCAGACAGCGGCCTGCCCATACCCAAAGAGACCGAGAGGATAGACCTGGCGCTTACCCGCGGTATACCCGGGTTTATAGAGACTCTCAGGGTTATACTCACGGAGCTGGATGTCGAGGAAGCCATCATAGCGGGAGAGATGAAAGAAAAGAGCCCCGATGTATATAACGAGGTAAGAGAGATGCTGGGCGATATACCTGTAAAAGAGGTAAATCACGAGCAGCTGAAGGCCATGACCAGGGACAGCATGGCGGTCGTGAGAACGGGCGAATATACCTCATACTGCAATATCATCTTGCGGTCCGGGGTGGTGTTTTAAATGCCGCTGCTGGAGATGAAGGGTATCGGCAAGGAGTTTCCCGGCGTCAAGGCCCTGGATGACGTAGAGCTTACTTTAGAGAAGGGCGAGGTGCTGGCGCTTCTCGGCGAGAACGGCGCGGGCAAATCCACGC
>DHDI01000002.1:107965-112437 GCA_002399285.1 Thermoanaerobacterales bacterium UBA4880 | reverse complement strand
AACGGCGCGGGCAAATCCACGCTCATGAAGATATTAAGCGGGGTTTACAATGCCGACAGGGGAGAGATACTGATCGACGGGCAGCCGGCGGATATAAGGAACGTATGGGACGCTTCCAAATTGGGGATCGGCATCATACATCAGGAACTCAATCTCATACCCGACCTCGCCGTATATGAAAACATCTTTCTGGGGCGGGAAAGCGTAAACCCCATCACCAAGCGCATAAACAAGTCCGAACTCAAGGAGCAGAGCAAAAGGCTTCTGGCGGGGCTGGGAGTAGATCTTGACGTCGGCAGAGCCGTGAAGGACCTCAGCATTGCCGAACAGCAGATGGTGGAGATAGCCAGGGTGCTTTCCATGGACTGCCGCGTAATAATAATGGACGAGCCCACCGATGCTTTGACGACCGATGAGGTGGGCAAGCTGTTTGACGTCATAAGATCCCTTAAAAAGGAGAATAAGGGGATCATATTCATAAGCCACAAGATAGAAGAGATAATGGAGATCGCGGACAGGGTCGAGGTCCTTAGGGACGGGAGGCTGACAGGCAGCAAGACCGTCTCGGACACCGATGCCGACGAGCTCATAAGCATGATGGTGGGCAGGGAGCTTAAGGAGAAATTCCCCAAGGTAAAGACGGCGGCGGGCGATGTGGTTCTGGAGGTACGCGGCCTCAATGTGCCCGGCATCCTGCATGATATCAACTTTAATTTACGAAAGAGCGAGGTGTTGGGAATTTCCGGGCTTATAGGCGCGGGTCGCACCGAACTGGGAAAGACGCTCTTTGGCGTATACGAATATAAGGGCGAGATTTTGCTTGACGGCAAGCCTGTAAATATAAAGTCTCCCGGAGACGCGATAAAGGCAGGGATAGTCTACCTGACCGAAAACAGGAAAGAGGAAGGGCTGTTTTCCGATAAGAGCGTGGCTTACAACATGACTTTGGCAAAACTCAGGGAATTTACCGGCCGAATGGACAGGGTAGAAAAGCGTAAAGAGGCGGACGAGGTGCGGGATTATGTCGATAGGATAAGGGTCAAGACTCCATCCATTGCCCAGACGGTGGACAACCTGAGCGGCGGCAATCAGCAGAAGGTACTGCTGGCAAAGTGGCTCATGACAAATCCCAATGTGATGATCTTGGACGAGCCCACCCGCGGCATAGACGTGGGAGCCAAGGTCGAGATATACAATCTGATCAACAGACTGAAGCAAAACGGCATAGCAATCATCATGATCTCATCGGAGCTGCCTGAGATAATGGGGATCAGCGACAGGATACTGATCATGCATCAGGGCAGGATCACCGGGGAGCTGGAGGACAAGGATGCCACGCAGGAAAAAATAATGCATTATGCGGTCAACATATAAGGGGGCGTATGACTTTGGAACAAACTAAAAGCAGGGATTGGTCCGTGGTGCTGCGCGGACTGCAGTCGCTGATCGGACTCCTCGGTTTATGCATCATACTGAGTTTGCTCTCGCCGAGGTTTCTGACGACCGGAAACATTTTGAACGTGCTGAGGCAGACGTCGCTCAACGCCGTTATGGCGGTAGGCATGACCTTCGTTATACTCACCGGAGGAATAGACCTTTCGGTGGGCTCGATTTTGGCATTTTCGGGCATGGTGGCCGCTGGGCTGTCCCACTCCGGAATGAATGCGGCAGGCGCTATCATCGTGGGCCTTATCATAGGCACGGCCTTAGGGTTTATAAGCGGCCTGGCCGTTACCAAGGGCAATGTTCCTCCCTTTATAGCCACCCTTGCCATGATGACCATGGCCAGAGGCGCGACCTTGGTCTATTCCAACGGGCAGCCCAAGACCGGACTGGGCGATGACTTTGCCTTCATCGGCAACGGAAAGGTATGGGTGATACCTTTTCCAGTGATAGTGCTGCTCATATTACTCATCGTAGCCTACTATATATTGAGTCAGACGGCGACGGGCAGATATATCTACGCAACGGGAAGCAATGAGAGAGCGGCCGGCCTTTCCGGTATAAAGACGGACAGGATAAAGATACTGGTCTATGCGATATCCGGACTTACCGCGGCCTTGAGCGGAATGATCGTGACGTCCATGCTCAACTCCGCATCGCCTACCGCAGGTTCGGGCGGCGAACTGGACGCCATAGCGTCGGTGGTGCTGGGCGGCACCAGCCTGTCGGGAGGGCAGGGAAGCGTGGCCGGCACCATAATAGGCGCACTCATAATAGGGGTATTGAATAACGGCCTCAACCTGCTCAACGTATCCTCATATTATCAGCAATTGATAAAGGGTATCGTCATACTCGGAGCAGTACTTATTGACAGAAAAAGAAGGTAGAAATACTCAGACCGTGACAAATCGTGCAAGTTTGGCGCGATCCGGGTAGAAATACCTTTTTTAATAAAAAAATGATCAGGAGGGGTAAATTTATGAAAAGATTGGCATCAACATTATTGATTCTTCTGCTCGTGGTGGGCATGGTCGCGGGATGCGGCTCAACCCAGCCTCAGCAGCAGGATCAGCAGAGCCAGGGACAAAAGACCGAAGAGCAGAAGAAGATCGGTCTCGTGGTCTCCACGCTGAATAACCCGTTCTTTGTAACGCTGAAGGACGGAGCTCAGAAGAAGGCAGATGAGCTGGGTTACCAGCTTGTCGTACTCGACTCGCAGAACGACTCGTCCAAGGAGCTTTCCAATGTCCAGGACGTACTGCAGCAGGGCATAAGCCTGCTTATGATCAACCCCGTGGACAGCGACGCGGTGGTCAATGCGATAAAACTTGCCAATGACGCCAAGATACCCGTAATAACGCTGGACAGAAGCGCGAGCGGCGGGGAAGTCGTGACCCATATAGCGTCGGACAATGTGGCTGGAGGAAAGATGGCAGGCGACTATATAGTAAAGCAGCTGAATGGCAAGGGCAAGGTAGTGCAGTTGGAAGGTATACCCGGGGCTTCGGCCGCAAGGGAGAGGGGCCAGGGATTTGCCGATGCCGTAAAGGGGACGCAGATCGAGGTAGTGGCTTCCCAGACTGCAGAGTTTGACAGGACTAAGGGAATGAACGTAATGGATAACATACTGCAGGCGCAGCCCGAGATAAACGCCGTGTTCGCGCAGAATGACGAGATGGCTTTGGGCGCGCTGCAGTCCATAGAGACTGCGGGCAGGAAGGGAATAATGATAGTGGGATTCGACGCCACTGACGATGCCGTAAAGGCGGTACAGGACGGCAGGATGGCGGCCACCGTGGCGCAGCAGCCGGAAATGATAGGCTCGTTGGGTGTGGAAAATGCGGATAAGGTGATAAAAGGTGATAAGATACCGGCAAGCATACCGGTAGATCTGAAATTAGTAACCAAGTAATTTAAAAAAACAGCCCTCCGATATAGCCGGAGAGCTGTTTTTATTCCATATTATCTTCCGCTTCAGTAGTAAGCTCATCCATGAGCTCGCTCACATGCACGATTTTGTCTATCCTATATACATTTTCGCCGCAGAATGCAAACCCGTCGGCCATATTTCCCTTCTGTGCATTCAGCAGCGCCTGTGCTATGCAATAGGGAGCCTTCTTGGGATTGCATGGCGAAAGGCAGTTGTATTTACAAAAATCAGGCGTTCGCTCATGCTTTTCCACGTCGATGAGGAATTCGTTTTTTATTGCTCTGCCCGGCATTCCGACGGGACTGCTTATGATGGTCACGTCCTCTTTTTTTGCGTCCACATAGGCCTGTTTGAATGCCGGTGATGCATCGCACTCATAGGTCGCCACAAATCTTGTCGCCATCTGCACTCCGCTGGCGCCGATCTTCAAAAATTTCGCTATGTCTTTTCCGTCGAATACTCCGCCGGCGGCGATCACAGGTATTTGCTTTCCGTATTTCTGTTCATAGGGTTTTATTGCCTCTAAGACCTGTGGCACGATGTTTTCCAATTTATACATATCCATGTGCGCCAGCTGTTCCAGCTTAAAGCCAAGGTGGCCACCTGCCTTTGGGCCCTCTACTATTATGGCGTCGGGAGCATATTCATGTTTTCTGTCCCATGACTTGCATATTATGGATGCCGCTCTTGCCGAAGACACTATGGGCAGGGCCTTTGTGCGCGTGCCCTTTACGAACTCGGGAAGATTCAGGGGAAGTCCCGCCCCGGATATGATGAGGTCTATGCCCTCTTCTACGGCGGTCCTGACCATGGTGCTGTACTCCGTTATGGCAGACAGTATATTGACGCCTATTATACCCCCAGGTGCCAGTTTCCGGGCCTTTCTTATCTCCTCCCTCAATGCCTCGATGTTGGCGCTTCTAATGTCGGTGCCCCATTTGGGATCGCTTAGAGACAGATGAAGTCCTGATATGACTCCGATGCCGCCCGCATTGGTTACGGCGGCGGCCAGGCCGGACATGGATATTCCCACTCCCATGCCTCCCTGCATTATGGGGAAACGGGCTTCCAAATCTCCTATTTTAAGTGATGGTAGTTT
>DHDI01000002.1:107539-107834 GCA_002399285.1 Thermoanaerobacterales bacterium UBA4880 | reverse complement strand
TTAAGTGATGGTAGTTTCACGTTCTTCCTCCTTTTAGATGCTGCTTATTCACTCTGTTCATCATAACACATGAAAACAGTTTCGTCATTAGAATTTTAAAGGAAAACGTATTTTGAAAGATAATTATCAATTATGAATAATAGTTTTCTCCTGTGAAGGCGCCGNNCCGGTTTCGGCGAATGAAGAAAGGGAGGATAGAAATAGCTAAGTACACAGAGAATAACAGCATTGCCATGAGGTTTGCGAAATACACACAAAAAAATTTCGCAAACAAGCAGGAGAATTATTATTAACG
>DHDI01000002.1:107108-107403 GCA_002399285.1 Thermoanaerobacterales bacterium UBA4880 | reverse complement strand
GAGAATTATTATTAACGTCGAATAACTATTATATAGGCAAAAGAAAATAAATATTATAGGAGGAAGATATCATGCATGATATGACAAATAAAGATCTAACGGTGGCATTTGCGGGGGAGAGTCAGGCCCATATGAAGTACCTCATATTCTCCGATGTGGCGGCGAAAGAGGGCAAGAAGAACGTGGCTAGACTCTTCAAGGCGATATCCTATGCGGAGCAGGTCCACGCTACAAACCACTATAGGACCATGGGAGAGATCAAATCCACATCCGAAAACCTTCAGGCAGGCATAGA
>DHDI01000002.1:75469-106968 GCA_002399285.1 Thermoanaerobacterales bacterium UBA4880 | reverse complement strand
AACCTTCAGGCAGGCATAGACGGAGAACACTATGAGGTAAACGAGATGTATCCGGCATATATGGCCGTATCTCAGTTCCAGGAAGAGAAGGATGCGACGAGGACCTTCCACGGCGCCTTAGAGGCCGAGAAGATTCACGAGGTGATGTACAGCGATGCCAAGAAGGTCGTTGACGGCGGCGAAGATATTCAGATAGGTAAAATCTATATCTGCTCCATATGCGGTTATACCACGACGAATCAGGTGCCTGAGAAATGCCCGATCTGCGGAGCGCCCAGGAGTAAGTTCGTAGAATTTTAAAACCTTTTGCCCATGTTCATGGGATCAGAATTCAACATAGCAATAGTAAAGGCCGTGCCTCGGTTGGGCACGGCCTTTACTGTTATCCCAAGGTAACGTTCTCAGGAACGCGGCATCAGGCAGGTGATAAAATATTTATTGCGGCAGAAGGGATTTTTTAAATTCTTGTCGAATGCATAAAATATAAATAGAAATGATCTCAAAGGAGAGATGCGTCATGAAAAAAATAATAAATACCAATGCAGCTCCGGCAGCTGTCGGCCCGTATTCCCAAGCCGTCATGGCGGACGGTTTCCTGTTCACCTCCGGTCAGATAGGTCTGGACCCCGCTTCCGGCAAGATGGCTGAAGGCGGCGTAGAGGCGCAGGCAAAGCAGGTAATGGAGAATCTGGCGGCGCTTCTTAAGGAAGGCGGCATGGGATTTGGAGACGTGGTAAAGACGTTAGTCTTCATAAAGGATATGAATGATTTCGGCAAGGTGAACGAGATATACGGGAATTATTTTAAGGAGGATCTGCCCGCCCGTTCCTGCGTAGAGATAAGCGAGCTGCCAAAGGGAGCGCTTATAGAGATAGAGCTTGTGGCGCATAAATAGGGGCGGCAATAGTGAGGAATCTTGTACTGATAGGCTATATGGGGGCGGGCAAAACGACGGCCGGAGCCCGGACGGCTGCGCGCCTGGGCATGAGCTTCATCGATACGGATAAGTATATTGTGAGGATGTCGCATAAGAGTATAAATGAAATATTTGAGCGGTACGGCGAGGGTAAATTCAGGAACATGGAATACAGGCTGTGCCGCTTTTTGGCGTGCCAGGAAAATCTGGTGATAGCGACCGGCGGCGGCATGGTTGTCCGGGATGAGAATATGCGTTGTCTCAGGGCTGATTCGGCCGTCATATATCTCAAGGGCGATGCGGATATCCTGTATGAAAGGGCGGCAGCGAGCGGGACGAGACCGCTTGCCGCGGACCGCGGGGATTTTCTGCGGCTGCTTCGCGATAGGGAGCCGCTGTATGAGAAATATGCCGGCGTTACGATAGACGCAGGCAGGATGCCGGCCGGCGAATTATCCCGCAGGGTGATCTCCGAGTATTTGAAAATGTAAGATTGCGATCGCTTGTTCACAATTCTTTAACAAAATGATAACAGTTTCGTAATGAAATCGGGCTATAATAAGTGGCATGCAGGAAAAATCATTTTGTTAAAGGAGTTGACGTCATGAACAAGAAGTTCAAAGTAGCGGTAAGCTCCGCCATGATCGCAGGTATGCTTTTGACGACGGGTGCAGTGTTTGCCGACAGCAATACAAACACAAACGTCTCCCAGACGGATCCTGTCGGTATGGCTGAACATGGCAGAATGGGGGGACCGAAGGGATTTGGCTTTTTCGCGCCGGGTATCGGCGGCGCAGCCGGCCAGGCCGATACGGATGATCTTACAAAAGGCCTTGTGACAGACGGGATAATATCCCAGGAGACGGCGGATAAGCTGTCTGCCTTTGCAGATGAGAAGAACAGCGAACGCAAAGCCGAGATGGATAAGCTAAAGGATATGACGGAAGAGGAGCGCAGCGCCTATATGCAAAACAACGGTCCCCGTGCCTCGGGAGCTAAGGATGACTTCTGGGCGCAGGCCGTCGACGGTAATATACTGACGCAGGAACAGGCGGACGATATAAAGGCATATCTTGAGGATAAGGCCGAGGCTCAGCGCCTGCAGCAGCAAAAGGATCAGCTGGACTCTCTGCTGAAGCAGGGTCTTATAACGCAGGAGCAGGAAGATAAGATAGTAGAATATAAAAAGTCTGAAGACGCGGCACGCAAGAGCGAAATGGACAATATAAAGGATATGACGGAGGAAGAACGTGCGGAATATTTTGACGGCAAAAAGGAGACAAAGTCTGGCGGCAGGCCCGATGCCATGAGTGGATTGGCGGAGGCCGGCATATTGACGCAGGATGAGGCCGACAATATAAGCAAATATCTTGAACAGCAGGCTCAGGAGAAAATGGAGCAGGAACAGCAGGCCCGTCAGAAAGAACAACAGCAGCGGCTTGACAATCTCGTTTCCGCGGGGACTATAACTCAGGACCAAAGCGATGCGATACAGTCCTATATGGATGAGCAGCAAAAGGCGCGTCAGGATGAAATGGAAAAGATAAAGGACATGACGGAGGATGAACGTCAGGCATATATGCAGGACAAAAAGGATGACAAGGACAAAGAGCATACTTCGATAAGTCCGCTGCAGGGACTGGTCGACAACGGCACCCTTACGCAGGACCAGGCCAAAGCGGCAGCCGAGTCATTGTTTGCGGGTCATAATGAGGATGTGAAGTAAAAAATGGATTTGGCGGTAAAGCTATGATTATTGTAAAATAAACCGTGGGGCTCCTTGGAATATACAAGGGGCCCTGTTTTTATCTGGAAATTGATTACATACATATTGATGAACGGTGGTATTACTGGTAAAATAAGAGAAATGAGTGATCGGTTTCTGCTGCTGATCCTGACTTCATGGATGCGGATCGTCTGACTTAAAACCGGTCGCTCAAAATAAAATAGGTATTAAAAGGAGGTATTATAATGGATAATACTCCGCAATCAAATACGGGATTTAAAAAGACGCTGGGTTTTCCCGAGGCGATAGGAATGGTAGTAGGCAGTATGATAGCTTCGGGCATTTTCATGTCTCCGCAGAATCTGGCCACATCGACCAATCCCAAAACTGCGATAGCGGCCTGGCTGCTGACCGGCGTCGGCGCTTCGTTCATTGCTGTGAGCTTCGCGAATATGGTCGCCGTGATGCCTAAGACGGGCGGACCGATCGTATACACGCGGGCGGCGTTCGGCGAGTTTGCGTCGTTTCTGGTAGGCTGGGCGTACTGGATAGGCGCATGGGCGTCTTTGGCCGCGCTGATAACGGGATGCGTAAGATATCTCGGCAGTATATTTCCCATAATAAGCGACAATAGGTCCGTCGGCTTTATTTTGGCCTCCGCGATACTCTGGATACTGACGTATATCAATATCCGTGGGGTGGAGGGTGCAGGCAAGGTGGTCGTGATCACGACGATATGCAAGCTGGTCCCGCTGATAGTATTCGTGATCCTTGGCCTCTTTCATTTTCATCCCGAGTACTTCAATACCGTATCAAATCCCGATCTTTCGGGTTTCGGCACGCTCTCATCCGCTGTGGGCATAACGATGTGGGCCTTCATGGGTCTGGAGATGGGCGTATTCCCTGCGGAGGAGACTAAGAATGCGCCGGTATTCATTAAGAAAGCCACCATCTTCGGGACCATATTCGTCGCTCTTACCTATCTGGTGGTGAGCGTCGTGGCCTTCGGGGTGATGCCGCAGGCACAGTTGGCCAATTCCAATGCCCCCATTGCCGAAATGATCAATATAATGACCGGCGGAAAATGGGGCGGGATATTCGTCTCCATAGGAGTCGTGATATCCACCATGGGCGCCGCTACGGGCTGCTGTATCGTGACAGCCAGGTGTTCCTATGCGTGCGCGGTAAACAAGACGTTTCCCTCCATCTTTGGAGTAATGGACAAAAAGCACGGGACGCCCATAGGCTCGCTGATCATTGCGGCGATACTTACTAATCTGCTGCTGATCGCCAACTATACCAGAGGGATGAACGCCGCCTACGAGTTCGTCATGCTGCTGTCCACGATGACTACGCTGCCGGCGTATATTGCGACGGCGGGGGCGGAGATACTCATCAACAAGAAATTCGATCCCAAACTCGGCGTGGGCAGCTTCATAAAGACGGCCTTTGCGCCGCTGATAGCCTTGGGCTACAGCTGTTATGCCATTTTCGGCTGCGGAGCCGAGTCTGTGCTGTGGGGATTTATTTTGATACTCATAGGGATTCCCTTCTATCTCTATGTCAAGATAGAACAGAAGAATGCGACGGGCAAGGTCTCATGCGTAGATACCGAGTACTTATCCGAGAATATGTCGGAGAAATAGTCATGACACCGGAAGGAGCATTTGAATGGACTTTTCGAGAATTGAGAACGGACTGAATTCGTTAAAGGGGAAGGTAGGGTTTTATTATGAGGATCTGAGCAGCGGAGAGAACTTCGGCGTCAATGACGGCGAGGCATATATCGCCGCCAGCGTGATAAAGATTCCCGTGCTCATAGAGGCATACAGGCAGTTTGAAGAAAAGACAATATCGCAGGATGAGCTCATTGATATAAAGCGGGAAGACAGGATGCCGTCCTGTGGGGCGGCCGCTTATCTGCATGACGGCATACGGCTGACGCTTGAGGACCTGTGCGTGCTGATGATAATACTCAGCGACAATACGGCCGCCAATATCCTCATAAAGAAGCTGGGCATGGAAAACATAAACCATACCGCCGCGGCAGCCGGTCTTGAGAAGACAAGGGTAAACCGGCTGCTTTTCGACGAGGCTGCAGAGGCTGCCGGCAGGAGCAACTGCATCGCTCCGCGGGAGATCGCGCGGCTTTTCAGGCTGATGTGGCAGGGGAGGCTGGTATCGGAGGCGGCGAGCAGGGAAATGCTGGAGATATTAAAGCTGCAGCAGATCAACCACAAGATGCCCTCCATGCTGCCGGAGGACGTCTGCGTCGCCCATAAGACCGGCGAAGACGAGGGCATCACCCATGATGCAGGCATAGTCTATGCGGCCAGGCCGTTTATCCTGTGCTTCGCGTCCAGCGGGACCGACGTGGTCGAAACCGAACAGTTTATACGCACGACGGCACGCATGATATATGATGAACAGTGCTGACAAAAATACGAGGAGACAAGATCATGAAAGAATATCTTACTTATATGAACACCCCCATACCGCAGATCATAGAGGCGTGGGACGACGAGGGATTGAGACGCATACCCATTTGCGAGTCCGGTGAAGAGCTGGTCCCGCTGGGTTTGAATCCCGATAGGATGATCGTAAGCCCGCAGTATTACATACAGAAGATCGACGGGGCGCTGGCCGAAAGCTACGCGCGGCGGACCGTCTGCAAAATGCTCGCCGCAGCGGCAAAGAGCCTGCCGGAGGGTTACCGGCTGGTGATATATGACTGCTGGAGACCGCTCAAGTTGCAGCAGGCGATGTTTGACAACCGTGCAATGGACATAAGGGCGGATCATCCGTCGATGCCGGAGGGGGAGATATTTAAGAGGACCCGCAAATACGTAGCGCCGCCCTCGCGGGACGCAGGCAGACCTACGCCCCACAACACGGGGGGCGCCGTCGACCTAACCATTGCCGATGAAAACGGCCTGGCCCTTGATATGGGCTGCGGGTTCGACGATCCGACCGGCAAGGCGTGCACGGTATACTATGAAAAGCTGTTGAATTCCGGGGAAAAGCTGTCGCCGGCCGATGTCCAGGCTGCAAAAAATAGGAGGCTGCTCTATCATGTCATGAGAAACGCGGGCTTTACCAATTATATTGACGAATGGTGGCACTATGATTACGGTGATCAGAATTGGGCATGGTGCACCGGCAGCGCCGAGGCCGTCTATGGGAAAACTACTCCCTCATTTCCATGGTATAAGGATATCGAATAAAGATTTTATGGCATAAGTACGTTTCCTGCTTGGGACAGCATCCTTTCCGCAGCAGCCTCTCCTATGGATATGCAGTCCTCTACCTTGTCGAACTGATTGGGCCTTATGCCTCTCAGGTCGGGTTTGATGACGAGGTCAGCCTTGGGTATCTTGAGCTGGTTGAGCTGCTTTTGGAGCGTGTCTATGGACAACAGCAGGATCTCGACCACATTGGTGGGCTTATATGTGACCGAGGAGAAACCGACGTCCACCGCAATGGTAAAATCAGCGCCCATGTCCGCCAGAAGATCCGCCGGGACTATATCCACGAAACCTCCGTCCACCAATATCTTATCCTGCAGGTAGACCGGCTCGAATACGGCGGGTATGGCGGTGCTTGCCCTCACGGCGGTACTGACCGGTCCCTCTCTGAATATGTACGGTTCGTAGGAGACAACGTCCGCGGCGATGGCCTCGAAGGGTATGGGAAGTTCCTCGATGCTTCTCCCGCCGGTAAGTGTGGTCATCATGGACTCCAGCTTTTTGCCCGACATTATCCCATTTCTGGAGATGGTGAGGTCCATCCAGCGCTTGGGCGTTACGTTTATGGCGAGTGCCTCCATTCTGGATGCGGAGATGCCTGAGGCGTATAATGCTCCTAAGAGCGCTCCCATACTGCAGCCTACGACGCAATCGGGATGTATGCCGTGCCTTTCCAATGCCTTCAATACGCCCACGTGGGCATATCCTCTTGCCGCGCCTCCACCCAGAGCTATTCCTATCTTCATTGGTTTGCGCCTCCTAAGCTGATCAATTATAATACCTTATCGATCGCATGAGCATGCCTATAAATCTTTCTCTGTCTATGTCAAAGGCGACGTCGGCGTTGGGTGCGCGTCCGAGTACGCCGTTATAATCGACGACCGTGGCGCCCGCGGTAAACTGCCCGCGCGTTTCTATATCCACATGCAGCCTCTTGGTGGAGATAAGCGCAGGGTCTATTACCCATGCCGCGGCGCAGGGATCGTGGAGAGGACTGCCCTTTTGAAAACCGTGGCTGCCGTGGTACTTTCCATAGAAATCCAGAAGCTGCGCCACCATAGCGCCCATCCGTCCCAGCTTCCTTATCTCTTCCACTTCCTCCCTATATATCAGCGCCTTGTGTGTGACGTCCAGGCCGCACATGGTTATGGGTATGCCGGAGGAAAACACTATGCTTGCCGCCTCGGGGTCCGTCCAGATGTTGAACTCGGCTGCGGGGGTGCGGTTGCCTCCGAAGCAGGCTCCGCCCATCAGGGATATCCTCTCGATCTTATCTTTGAGCTTGGGGTGGGCGAGCAGCAGCAGCGCCACATTGGTCAGGGGGCCGGTGGGTATCAGGGTGATGCTCTCGCCGCTCTGTCCGATCACATCGGCCATCAGCTCCACTGCACTGCAGCCGGCAGGCTGCAATGTGGGCGGCGGAAGGTCCGGTCCGGCCAGGCCGCTTTCCCCGTGGATCTCCGGCGCGGTGACCAATTCCTTCATAAGAGGTTTGTCCGCGCCCGCCGCGACGGGGACCTCTATACCGGCGAAACTCAGCACCGTAAGGGCGTTTTTGAGCGTCTTGTCCAGGGTCTGGTTGCCCGCGACCACGGTCACCGCCTTTACGCACAAGGCGTCGCTGGCGAAGGCCATGAGCAGGGCTATGGCGTCGTCATGCCCCGGGTCGCAGTCCATTATAACAGGTTTTTTCATAACGGCATCTCCTTATGTATTTTTCGGATAAATCCTATATTAATTGTAACCGCTGCATCGTTTCATATCAAGTATGATAAAATAGGATCGGTGATGAAAATGAAGGATAAATATGAAGGCTGCCTGACCGGCCTGGCCGTGGGCGACTCCTTGGGCATGCCTGCCGAGCTTATGAGCAGAAATGAGATAAAGAAAGTTTACGGCCGGATAACCGGCATGGTGGATGCGCGGGACGGGCTCAATGCCGGACTGGGCAAAGGCAGGTATACCGACGATACGCAGATGACCATCGCTCTGGCCGAAGCCATAATACAGGCGGGCTATGTGGAGCAGTACACCGTCGCCGATAAGTTCATGGAGCTGGACGGCAGGCTGATAGGCGGGGGTATGGGCTGCATGCAGGGGATAGGCAATATGAAGCGCGGCGTGCCGTGGGACAGGGCGGGAAGCAGCAGCGCCGGGAACGGTACTGCTATGAGGACTGCGCCGGTGGCGCTTTTCTACCATGGTGATACGGGCAGGATAGTCAGGGCTGCGAGGGTGCACAGCATAATGACCCATGCGGACGACAGGGCCGTGGAGGCGGCTGTGATCACCTCCTTAGCCGTAGACTACCTACTGGACGGCAGGCAACCGGCCGGCCTTATAGATCATCTGCTGCCCTTTGCGGCAAACGGCGAGATAAAGGACGAGCTCGTCAAGACCGGCGGCCTTGTAGGAAGCGGCAGGGATGAGATAGACGCCCTGGATGAATTCAATATCTCGGGATATTCTGTGGGCACCGTAGGCGCCTCGCTGTATCTCTTTTTAAAGCATGCGGACAGCTATAGGGACACCGTGCTGGCTGCGGCCAATATGGGCGGAGACTCGGACACCATCGCGGCCATAGGGGGCGCGTTTTCGGGCGCATACAACGGGAAAGGCGGCATACCCGGCGAATGGGTAAAGTCACTGCAGGATGCGGAGAGAATAACCGGCCTGGCCGATGCCCTCTATGATATGAGCCTTGATCCCTATAAACCGGTGCCCGACGTGCTGGATTACGGTCTCAAGGCCATATTCGTGGGCTATAATCCCGGCCTTGACTCCGCGAGAAAGGGCCATTTCTATGGCTCGAATACCAACCGTTTCTGGCGGCTGCTCTATGAGGGCGGCATACTTCCCGAGCCCCTTACCTATGAGGATGACTGGCGAATGACCGAATACGGATACGGGCTCACCGACATAGTGAAATCCTGCACCAGGGAGGCTAAGGAGATAACCGGAGATATGTACGAGACGGGAAGGGAAAGGCTGCTTAAGGTTTTAAACCAGTACCGGCCCGGCATCATCTGCTACAATGGAAAGGGCATATATCAAAAGCTGATGGACCTGGGCAAGATAGACTACGGCAAGCAGGACACCCACGCCGTGCCCGGCATCACGGACTATGTGGTCCCGTCTACCAGCGGAAGAACTGGCATCAAGTGGGACGTGCGGCTGGGGTATTTCAAAGAGCTGGGCAGCCTGCTATAGGCCGCCCTTTAGGTCGCGCCAATCTCGTGCAACCGCAAAACTTTTTGCTTAGCTGCGTTGGCTGCACCTGCATAAGTTAGTATGACTTTTGCAGGCTTGTCTCAATGATTTGCCGCACTAAATATTCTGCAGGTCAAAGACGCCGTGCAGCTTTGTGACGGCGGCCTCCGCCATATCCTCAGCCACCAGGCAGGATACCTTGATATCCGATGTGGTGATCAGCTCTATGTTTATGCCGAGACCGTAAAGCGCCTCAAACATCTTTGCGGCCACGCCGGGATGGTTTATCATGCCCGCGCCCACGATGGAGACCTTGGCCAGGCCGTTTTCAAATTCGATCCCTTCGCAGTCCAGCTGCCCACCCACGGCTTTCAAAATGCTCCCGGCCTCGCTTAAATCTTCTTTGGCAATGGTGAAGGATATATCCGTCTTTCCTTCCCGTGTCATATTCTGGACTATCATATCCACGTCGATCCCGCTTTCCGATAAGCGCGAGAAGATCTTATAGGCTGTTCCAGCCTTGGATGGTATGCCGTAGACCGACGCCTTGGTCACATCTTTGTCGCATGCCACTCCCGATACTACCCTGCCGTTTTCAAGATCCATATTTGTCACGACCGTTCCCTCCGATTCATTGAAACTTGACCTTACCATGAGCGGCACGCCATACTGCCATGCCAACTCCACCGAACGGGGATGCAGTACCTTGGCCCCCAGGGTGGCGAGCTCCAGCATCTCCTCATAGGTGATATTATCCAGCTTTGCCGCATTGCTCACGATCCTCGGGTCGGCGGTATATACGCCGTCAACGTCGGTCAGTATCTCGCACATATCCGCCTGCAAAACCGATGCCAGCGCCACCGTGGTTGTGTCCGAACCGCCCCTTCCCAGGGTGGTGACGTCGTTGTACTCGTCTATGCCCTGAAAGCCGGCGACTATTACGATGCGGCCTTCTTCCAGCTCTTTGATGATCCTTTCCGTCTTTATGTCCGTTATCCTTGCCCGCGTGTGGATATTGTCGGTATATATCCCCACCTGCGAGGCAGTCAGTGAAATCACGTCCTGTCCTAAAGACTTTATCGCCATAGCCAGCAGAGCTATGGATACCTGCTCGCCCGTTGCCAGCAGCATGTCCAGTTCGCGGCTGGGCGGATCGGGCGTTATCTGGTGAGCAAGGTCTGTTAGGTCGTCCGTCGTGTCGCCCATGGCGGATACGACGACCACAATGTTTTTACCCTGCCGTTTTAGGCCTATTATCCTGTTTGCAACACTCATGATCCTTTCCGTGGTCGCGACGGAGGTACCGCCGTATTTTTGCACAGTAATATTGTCCAAATGCATCACCTTTATAATTATGAATTTTATTTTATATTTTATCACGAGAAGCGAGAAAAATGAAGACCCTGTGGAAAACTCTGTGAATATTGTTGAAAACTTTGTGGAAAGTGATTGCAAAACCTCATGGAATGTCAGTGGAAATTGTGGAAATATAGATATAGAGATGGTTTCCCATCTCTATACACCATGTAGATAAGGCCTGGCCGCGCAGGCATTTATTCGGGATCGGTTTCTCCGGCTTCAGGCTGTGGTGCTGCATCGGCTTCCGGCTCTGGTGTCGTATTAGTTTCTGGTTCGGGTGTCGTATTGGTATCTGGTTCTGATATATCGGCTTCCGGTTGCGGTGCCGTATCGGTTACCGGTTCGATAACCTCATCGGACGGCTGTTCCGGATCCATAACGTCTTCCCTGCGGGAATATGTTATCTTGAGGCAGGGCCGCAGCTCGGTATGGGTATTCTCTGAGGCTATAAATCTCTTGGTCTCCCGGTCGGCTGCCTCCGTAGACATGAGGAGCAGGCCGCAGTTTGGATAAATGCCGTTAAACCAATCGGACACGATCTTTGTGACGTCCCACTGATACCATCCGGTATCATCAAGAGATACGGCGGTGCATAGAGCTGCAGCATCATAGGCGGGTGCGGTATTCCAGGTCACCTGATCCTCCGGCCATTTCCGTATGACCCTATAGGGCGCCACATAAGCGCATACGCCGGGTGCGGTCGCCTCGCTGACATATAGGTTCAATATGGCGGAGGTTATGTTCACACAGCATGACATATCGGAAAGATCAAACCGTATGAGATCGCGGTATAGCGAATTGCGGGAATATCTCCCCACCCACATGGTGGGATGGTTCCCCCGGTTCGCATCGGGGTAACCGGATTCTATTGCCGCATCCTTTTCAGCGCGCAGGGTTATATGTGCAGGCATATATATTACCTCCCTCGTATATATAATTCACTATAATATATGTAACCAGCTCATTTTTTGCTCATCTTGATAAGTACCCCGTCCCATACGCACACGAGTATGACTGCGCCGATGAGTCCTCCCGTAATGCCAAAGTTGTGGATGTCCGGCCCCCAGCCGGTGAGCGTTTCTCCGAACCAGCTGCCTGCTATGGATGCGGCGAGAGGCCCGGCGAATCCCCCGTAGATCTTTGTCACCTTAGCCATATAGTTTTTTCCGGAGCCTCTGTTTATAAACGGATGTAAGATAAGAAAAACCAAGATGCCGATGACAATGAGCGTGAATAGATACATTATAATCCCATCCTCTCCGGTAATATTATATTTAGCCGCATTTATTCTGATGCATGATATTATTACATCTCAGCGCTATTGGATTATTTTTTGAAGGTTTTCCTCCGAATTTATAGAATATATAGAGTAAAATAAATGCATAGAGGGGCGGTATCATTATGAAGGCGGTTATTTCTCCCGATTCATATAAGGGGAGCCTGACATCGGAAAAAGTATGCGGCGCCATCGGCGAAGGACTCAACAGAGCAGCTGGGTTTGATATAATCAAGATACCCATAGCGGACGGCGGCGAGGGTACGGTGGATGCATTCATATCGGCGGCAGGAGGGGAAAAGGTATATGCGAGAGTCAAAGGGCCGCTGGGGGACGTGGGGGACAGTTTCTACGGCATACTCGGCGACGGGACCTGCGTCATAGAGATGGCTGCGGCATCGGGGCTGGGTATGGTGCCCTATGACAGAAGAGATCCTCTTATAACTACCACCTTCGGCACTGGTGAACTTATAAAGGATGCGGTGAAAAGGGGATGCAAGAATTTTATCATAGGCATAGGGGGAAGCTCCACCAATGACTGCGGAGCCGGTATGCTCCAGGCGCTGGGAGTGAAAATACGGGATGAAAACGGAGATGAAATAGGACTCGGCGGCGGAGAACTCGGCAAGGCTGCTTTCATAGATATTTCCGGCATGCAGGAAATAACGGCAGGCTGCCGGTTTACAGTGGCCTGCGACGTGGATAACCCGCTGTGCGGCGAAAACGGAGCGACAGCCGTATACGGCCCTCAGAAGGGCGCTTCGGAGGAGATGATCGGGCTGCTGGACCGTAATCTGTCCCATTTCGCGGATATCACGGCCGAGTCCATTGAAAGGGACTGGAGGGATTATCCCGGAGCGGGCGCCGCGGGCGGCCTGGGCTTCGCATTCAAGGCGCTTTTGAATGCGGATATGGAGAAGGGCATAGATGTGGTGACAAAGGCTGCGCATCTTGAAGACGTTATAAAAAATGCCGATATCGTGTTTACCGGAGAGGGAAACACTGATTTTCAGACGGTCAGGTTCGGAAAAGCTCCGGCGGGCATAGCAAGGATAGCTAAGAAATACGGCAAGCCTGTGGTCATCATTTCCGGCGGACTGGGCAAGGGGTATAAGGAACTGTATGATGTCGGAGTTACGGCTATGTTCTCTGTTGCCGACCAGCCCATGAGCCTGAAAGAGGCAATGGATAAAGGATATGATCTTTTAAGGGACAGGGCCGAGGACATAGGCAGGCTGATAAAGGCTTTATGCTGAAAACGGAAGGTAATGAAATGAATCATACAGGTATGAATTATGAAGGCATATTGTGGTTTTTACTGTTTTTATTGTTTTTGCCGATAGCGATCATTTTCGAATGTGCAAAGAGATCCAAATAGGCAATTATGATGAGAATTTTAACCGTTTTTGTGATATAATGTCACATAGAGGACAATCGGAAACAGGGCGTGGCCGCCTTTTTACGGAAAGGAGGCGGTGTGATAGGAGTACATATCAAGTATTCCAATTGGTTTTAACTTTTGATATGTTTCTCGTTTCACTGATCTCCTTAACTGTTATCCTGATAAATAACAATAAAAAGTGAAAGTAATAATCATCCTGTCTAGCCACAGGATGATTATTAAGATTTAAAGCACCATTGTGGCGGCCGCACTTTGCGGTACGGCTGCCCTCTTCTTAACTATATTATATCAAAAAGGTGACAAAAGTAAACATATTGTTTGAAATAAATTATAATTCATTTGCTGCCTTCTGTGCCATATCGCTGTTTGGATATTCTTTCAGTATGCGGGAAAAGTATGAATCATCTCCGGCGATATGCCCCAAGGCATACAGGGCGTCGTCGGCCATGGTACTGTCCGGATGGGCTGCGACAAAATTCTTGAAGGACTCGATCGCCTTTTCTTTATATCCGTCGTACAGCCCCAGCAGCGTGACCTCCTGACTGTAGTCCATCAGGTGGGAATAACAGAGGGCTATGTTGTAATCGGTCTTTTCCGTAAGCTCCGGCGTGAGATTTTTATTACTAAGGTCCTGATATATGGACAGGGCCTGGCCGAAGTTGTTGAACGACAGGAAATACTTTTTGTAAGCGCCGCTCTCCTTGGTAAGTACCTCATTCATATGTCCCATCCACATGTATGCCTGTCTTTCACCGCTCCATATATTATTGTAGAAGATGTCCTCATTTTTATAAATGAGTGCGGCTGCAGAGTATAAGGACCCGACGTCCCCCTTTTGCTTTAAATCGGTAAGCTGGTCATACATATCCTCTTGCTTAAATATGTTATTCCAAAAGCTGTCGGATTCGGACACTTCTATGCCGTAAATGGCCTGGCCTCTATATTGCTTTACAAAGTCCTTCAATCCGGCGGCTGCCTTTGCATAATCTCCGCCTCGGGCCGCTTTTACCGCCGCCGTGTACTCAATGCAGGGCTTTATCTGCTCCGGCACTGCCCCCGATTTCATGGCATACTGCAGGGCATCCGCATCCATTGCGGCATCCAGTATATACATGATCCTCCCCTGGGCATCATACCGTATGCCGTCTCCGTCCGGGAGCTTTTCGGCAGAATTGTAGAGGTACTTTAAGGCCGAGGGATAATTGCCTCTTATCTCATAATTCCTGCCCAGCCTGTATGCCGCGTCATCGGCGGCCGGATGAGCGGAATACTTATTGAGAAAGTCCAATAGCTGGGTTATCTCCACGTCCGGTTTGTATGCGCCGTCTCCGTAGGTCTTGGCGTACAGCCATTCTCCAGGGTCCGGCAGATCTATCATAAAATACGGTTTTCCGGTTATGTTCTCATACTCTTTTATGCCCTTGGACAGAAAGCTGTCGGGATACTTCTCCTCAGCCGCCTTCATCACCGTCCATGGGAAGGACCCCGATTCATACCTGAAGGTCCCGAACTGATCGGTGCTTTCTGTCAGACCTTCAAGGGAGTCCGTATGTCCCATGAGATAGAGATCTATGTAGGCCAATTGGGAAAACTTGGGTTTATCATTGGACGATATGTACTTCAGTATCTGCGCCGCCATTTTCTTATCGGAGGAATAGCGCAGCCTCTCTATGATCGCCTCTTTTGAAAAATCGTTTTCTGTTTTGCTGTAGATATTTTCAAGTTGATCCATGGTCAGATCGGCGACCGCCGTGCGCGCCGCAAAAATACTGTCGGCCGCGTCTGCTTTCGCAAGCGAGTCGATATATGGATCGGCGGCCATGACGGGGACCGAAACGGACAGCATCAGTATTACGGACAGCATGTAGTATAGGATTTTTTTCATAAGATCACCCCTACCGCTATTATACTATAGATCACATGAAGGAGAAGTTAAAAAACGGTAAACAATAGAGGACTGCCCTTCAAGAGGGGATCCGGGCGCTTTTGACAATTCCCCTGCGGTATGTTATCATATATAAATGTTATCTGAATATAGTTGATTTTTAAACAAAATAAGTGAGGAATCATATTTTGGCATCTAAAAATTTGGAAAAGCGAAACGAAATATTAAATTGTTCTTATAGACTGGTTTCCGAAGGAAACTACAATATGGTTTCCCTGAGCGATATTGCAAACGGCGCCGGTATCAGCAAATCCCTGCTGCAGTATTATTATCCGCAAAAGAAGGACATCATTAAAAATTTACTCAGCGATATGTTGGAGACCTCGTTTCAATTTATGGACAGGTTTGATTCCAAAGGCGATATATTTTATAAGTTATCGGATTATATGCTGCTGTTCTTCACGGCTGTCGATGCTGATAAAAAGCTGGATCATTTTGTCATGGCAACTATCGGCGAAAATGAATTATTGGATATATGGATCGATATTGTGTTCCAATGGCTCAGGAAGCTGAAGGAAGACAGCGGGCATAAGCTATCGTCGTTGAAACTCAGGGCTGCATTGTCTTTTTCCATGACTGGAGCGATGTGCCTGTATCAGCACCGCGAGGCTTTTGACATTGACGTGCCGTATATCTGCGAGCAGCACCTGAGCACATTGATGCGCATGCTGGATTTTGATGACAAGAAGATCGGGGACGTTCTCAGACACACCCGCGAGTCGATAAGTGAAATTGATATCCAGCCGTTTTACGAGTTCTGTGAAAGTAATATAAGCTGGTTTCTTATGTGATCAAAGTCAACCGAATATGTACGATCTGTGGTCCGCCGGGGAATCGGCGGATTTTTAAATTATTTTTCTAAAATTTAATTGTGAAACTGCAGATATGCAGCCTGATGTAATAACAGCCCCCCCTTTATAACTAAAATAAATGATTGACAAAGTATTATCAACGTGGTATAAGTGAATCAGTAATACTATATACATATAATATATGCATATAGTAAAATAAATAAGGGGGTTTCTTTATGAAAGAAATCGGTATTGTCCCGGAAGGGAAGGAATCCTTCACACTAAGGCGCGACGCAGTCGCATACATTGATTCCAAGAGATGTTTGAACTGCGGCACCTGCAGGGAAGTTTGCCCGGTGGAAGCGATCCATGAAAATCAGCGCAGAATATGCCGCGTCTGCCCGGAATGTTCCGATCAGCCGGCTATGACGCTGGACGAGATCGACGAATTTTGTACCAAACAGTCCTGTACCACGGCCTGCCCGTTGGGAATCAGTCCTCAGGGCTATATCAATCTCGTAAAAGAAGGTAAAATGGACGAGGCCTATAAACTGGTTTGGTCTAAAGATCCTCTGCCGTCCGTCTGCGGGCATGTCTGCCATCATCCATGCGAGCAGGTATGCAAGCGCGGCGTTCTGGTCGATGATCCCATCGCTATACGCGGTATTAAGCGTTACCTGAGTGAAAACGTTTCCTATACTCCCGACATGTATCCTATCAAACATGACGAGCGCATAGCCGTTATCGGCGCCGGCCCGGCCGGTCTTGCTGCCGGTCATTTTCTCTCACAGGCGGGTTATGAGGTCACCGTTTTTGAAGGCAATACTCAGGCAGGTGGAATGATGGTGCGCGGTATTCCAGAATTCCGGCTGGACAGGGAAGCCGTCCATAAGGATGTTGCCAACCTCGAAAAGGCCGGATTGACTATAAAGGCCGGCCAGCGTATCGGTAAGAATATGATCGATGAGCTTAAAAAGGAATACGATGTCATAATCATTGCGGCCGGTCTGCCTCATTCCAAGGAACTGCACGTACCCGGCTTCCGTTATGACGGCATATATACGGCCCTCCAGTTTATGGAGTTTGTCAACAGCGGCCAGGCCATGCTGCGCATGCCTCATCAGAACTTTGATGTAACGGGCGAAGGCATCGTGATCGGCGGAGGCAGCGTAGCGATGGACACTGCCCGCGCCGCGCTGCGTAAGGGAGCGAAGAAAGTCACGGTGGTCTGCCTTGAAGAGGGAGCCGCCGTTCCCGCACATCAGTGGGAGGTCGACGAGGCCAGGGACGAGGGCATCGAGTTTATGGAAGGTTACAGCCCTAAGAGGTTCGTAGGTAAAGTGAATACTTTGACGGGCGTCGAATTTGCCAAGGTCACTTCTTTTAACAAGGACAGGAATGGGAAGATCAGCTTTACTGTGGATGATAAGAAGCTGTATGAAATAAAAGCCGATTTCTGTATCGTTGCGATCGGACAATATGCCGATGATTTCTGGCCGGCTGAAGACGGAGAGACGATCTTCTATGCGGGCGACATCAAAAGCAGCGCATGCTCGGTGATTGATGCACTGGCCTCCGGACGCAAGGCTGCCTATGATGTGGATGCCAAGCTCACCGGACGCATATTAAAGCAGGCTGAAATAGGCCACGAACTGCAGCAGGCGCCGATGGAGGAAAAGATATTCCCCTGCAACAGGCGCAAGACGGAACGGCATACCCGCCCCGTTCTGGATGTGGAGGAGAGGATCAAGAGCTTTGATGAAGTGGAGAAGAGTTACACGGAGAAGCAGGTGGGACAGGAGGTCCTCCGCTGCCTCGAGTGCGGCTACGAAGTTGTTGATCCGGAAAAGTGTATCGGATGCGGCATATGTATGATGACGTGCCCCGAAGGCAGCGTTATCACTATGATCGCGAATAATGAAGGAGGGAAATAGAATGAAAAGACAAGTCCTGGTAGTCGGTGCGGGCCCCGGAGGCAGCACTGCGGCATTTTATCTTGCAAAGCTGGGTGTCGACGTTCTGCTGGTAGATAAAGAGACCTGGCCCCGCGACAAGGTCTGCGGCGGCGTTTACCTTCCGACTCTGGAGCCTATGTTTGAAGAAATGGGTTGCCTGGAAGAAATGCGTTCCTATACGGCTTGCAATATAAAGTACATGCGCCTTATTGACGCTGATGAAGATACCTTGGATTTTGATGTGCAGCCCTTTATGATAATGCCGCGCCGTTTCGGCGACGATTGTATCCGCCGCAGCGCCGTCCGTGCCGGAGCCGATTTTATGGAGAACTACGAAGCTACAAGCCTTATCATGCGCAAAGGCGTGGTGAAGGGCGTTCACGGATTGTACCATAACGAACCGATGGATATCGAGGCGGACTGTGTGGTCATTGCCGACGGCGCGCACTCCGAGCTCAGCCGCCAACTGGGTGCCTTCATGGAGGACCCGGAGTTGGTAATGTATGCCTTCCGCGCATATTTCGATGGTGTGGAGGGCATGACTCCCAATATGGCCGAGGAATATTACATCCCTGCCGGCATGCCGAGAAAGGCGTACAGTCCTATCTGCACCACATGGGTCAACCCGCACTATGACGGCAAGAAGGCCGTAGTCGGCGCGACCATTCCGGAATACGCACTCCGTGATACCGGAATGACGCTGGAAGGTTTCTATGAATGGTGGCGTGACAATACCAAGTTCGGCCGTGAGCGTCTCGGCCATGCCAAGTTGATAGATAAGTTCCGCGGCTGGAGGCTTCCAGGCAGTAAGAAGCTGGCGCAGAGCGTATATCCCGGAGCTATCCTTATCGGCGATGCCATAGCGGCCGCAGAGTGTGCATTCGAGTACGGTATCCCGTCAGCCATGGTGGGCGGCCAAATTGCGGCAAATGTGCTGAAGAAGTGCGCCGACAACAACGACTTCTCTTTTGAAGCCTTGAACGAATATCAACCGCTGGCAGAAGCCGCCTTGAATCCCGGCCTGGCCTTCAACGGGATGTTCCGCGACGTGCTTCTCTCCAAGGAAGACCGCATGAAGGATTATTATAAATGGGTAAAGGCCCAGCCGGAGTATCCTCACATGTATTTTGACGGTGCTGCCATAAAGTACATGCAGAATGTCATGGGACTTAAGTTCGATGTCAGTGAGAATACGGTTTCTCAATAATAGATTATCCTAACAATGCAGAAAGTTTCTTTACTTGGATAGGTAGATTATATGATCCCCTGTGCCGGGCAGTTATAAAAGACTGTCTGCCGCAGGGGGTTTTTTATCGAATGAATTCGCATTATGTAGTTTTTAGAAATATCTCTTTCTGTTATAATATAAAAAAGACATAAGAAGGGAATTTAAGGGTTAAAATCGAGAGGGGGATCAATATATGAACCTTAAAAAGATAAATATCTTTTATCTTGCCGTTCTCCTGCTCTTTGCGACTTTGGGCGCGATGGCGCAGAGATGGAATTTGATGTACGGCCTTATTATAACGGAGGTAGGGCTGGTGCTCATACCCAGCCTTATATTTCTGTTTGTAAATAATGTCAAGCCGGCCGCGTTTATGAGGGTCAGGAGGATGCTGCTTTCCACCGTACCCTATGTAGTCGGCATAACGATATCGGGCTGGTTTATAGCTGAGTATATAGGTATCTTGAGCGCCTTTTTGCTGTCCAAGTTCATAAAGCTGCCGGGACAGCCTCTTCCGACGCCCAAGAGCGGGGTGGATCTTGCCCTGGAGCTGGTCATAGTGGCGGGCCTGGCCGCCGTATGCGAGGAAGTGATGATGAGGGGCGTGGTATTAAGGGGCTATGAGGCAAAGGGAGAGACTTTTGCCATAGTGATGTCGGGCCTGATGTTTGCCATGCTGCACCTGAACCCGTCCAATTTTTTCAGCATTTGGTTTCTGGGTATGATGCTGGCATACATCGTATACCGTACCGATTCGATATTTTCCGGTATGATCGCTCATTTTACAAATAACAGCGTCGCGCTCATCATCATGTATCTGGTGCAGTTCATGTCGGGCGGAGGGGCACAGGCGGAAGCGGGCCAGGCTGTTATAACTCCTGACGTGCTGCTGGCATGGTCTGTCATAGTCATCCCATTTATAGTGTTGTTTGTCTTTCTGCTCCGCGGGTTCAACAGGCAGACTGCCGATGTCGAGAGGACAAGACCGGATAATGTGTACGAAAGGGGCGGCATTGCTGACTATTGGCCGCTGGCCGTTACCGCAGTCATATATATAGTACGCGCGGCAATGATGTCTTAACCGCGGCTCAGCAGCATATCTCCCAGCTTGGTTATGTCTCCGGCGCCCTGCGTGATTATGAGGTCGCCGTCCGCTATATTGTTCATCAGAAAATCGGCTATTTCATTAAATCCGCTCATATACACGGCGTTTACTCCGTTTGCCTTCAGCTTATCCACAAGGTCCCTGGAGCTCACGAGGCCGGTGTCCTTTTCCCTGGCGGCGTATATATCCGTAACTATCACATGGTCGGCGTCATAGAAGGACTCGGCAAACTCGTTTAGCAGCGCATGGGTCCTTGTGTATGTGTGCGGTTGGAACACGCACCAGATATCCTTATGGGGATAATTTTTGGCCGTTTTTAAGGTGGCCTTTATCTCCGAAGGATGGTGCCCGTAATCGTCTATCACGGAAGCGCCTCTGGCCCGGCCCTTTAGCTCGAACCGCCTGTGCGTGCCGGTAAACTCGTCTATGTACTTCTCGACGGTTTGAATGGGAACTCCCAGGACGCTGCATACGGCGACGGCGGCCAGCGCATTGTAGATATTATGTTCTCCCGGTATATTGAGGCTCATATGTCCCATCATCTTTTCCCTGTAAAAAACGTCAAAAGACGAACAACCTCTGTTATCAAATGATATATTGTCCGCCTTCCAATCGTTTTTTGATTGCAATCCGAAGGTCAATGTATTACAATTTACATAAGATATAAGGCCGGAGGCGGTGTTGTCCCCGCATACCGCCAGGTATCCGTCGGGCGGTATGAGTTTGGAGAATTCGACAAAGGAATGTACTATGGAGTCCATGTTTTTAAAGTAATCCACATGGTCCCATTCTATATTCAGTACGACCCCGATATAGGGATGAAACTTTAAAAAGCTGTCCTGATACTCGCAGGACTCGGCTGCCATGTATGGACCGTTTCCCACGCGGACGTTTCCGCCCAATATGTCCACCTCGCCGCCCACCAGTACGGTCGGGTCGAGGCCCGCCCTCATCAGGACGACGGATATAAGTGAGGTGGCCGTGGTCTTGCCGTGGCTGCCCGCTATGGCAACGGCTTTTGGATAGCACAGCATGATCTCCCCAAGGAGGGTCGCACGGTCTATCGCCGGTATGCCCAGCTCTTTCGCCGAAGCGAGCTCGGGATTATCCAGTTTTACCGCGGCGGTATACACGACCAGATCGCTGCCCGTTATATTAGACGGGCTGTGGCCGATATACACGGTTATGCCGTGGGATTTGAGCTTATCCGTAAGGTTAGACTCCTTAATGTCGGAGCCGGATACCTCATGGCCCTGCGACTTTAAGAGGATGGCCAGGCCGCTCATGCTTATGCCGCCGATGCCTACAAAATGTATATGTTTGTAACTGCTTATATCCATAATATGTATCACTCCCAGATGAACTATTTGATTTACATAATGATTTTTGCCATTAATAAAGATAACTATTCCGTGGCATGGATATATTATAGAACATATGCAGCTTCAGTGCAAAGTGAAATGAACGCCATGACGGCGATGTTTTTCTTACTATATTATATAAAAATAACGGATAATAGAACACAGTATACATAAAACGGAGGAAAATATGAGCGAATATAAAAAGAGCGAGCGGATAGCCGCCATAGTCAAGATACTTACCGATAACCCCAACAGACTGTTTCATCTCTCTTACTTTATGGACATGCTGAGTTCAGCCAAATCCACTATAAGCGAGGATATCGATACTATAGACCATATGCTCATGGAAATGGGAATGGGACGGGTGGTAACGGAGGCCGGAGCAGCCGGAGGCGTATTCTATCTTCCTGCCGGTTCAAAACAAAAATACAGGGAATTTATTGACGATTTATGCATAGATCTGTCAAATGTGGAAAGAATTATACCCGGTGGTTTTTTATATACGGCCGACCTGCTCTATTCGCCGGGCACATGTTCGATGATAGGAGAGATACTGGCATCATGTTTCGCCGGGGGAAAACCGGATTATGTCGTTACTGTGGAGACCAAGGGCATACCCCCGGCATTTATGACCGCCAGGGCGCTGGGCGTGCCGATAGTCATATGCAAGCACGACAGCAGGGTAACGGAAGGACCTTCCGTCAGCATAAACTATATTTCCGGTTCTACGAAAAACATCAGAACGATGTCCCTTTCAAAGAGGTCCATGAAGTCTGATTCGAAGGTGATCATAATAGACGACTTCATGAAGGGCGGAGGCACCGCAAGGGGGATAATAAATTTAATGAAGGAATTCAACGCAAAGGTGCTGGGCATAGGCGTGGTGGTAGCAACCAAGCAGCCCGAGATAAAGCTGGTGGACGACTATTTTTCCCTCATAGATCTTGTGGATATAGACGAAGTACGGGACACGGTCAGACTGGAAGTCGGAAACTGGGATAAATTATAATTCAGAAAATTTTTTGTCTGTTGAAGGAATTATTACATTTTTAGCGAATATATAACATAAGTAGAAAATCTCACATAAAGATAAACCGACGGAAGGTGGTGAACTCATGAATGTCACAGATGTAAGGGTGAGAAAGGTTACCAACGAAGGAAGAATGCGGGCAGTGGTTTCGGTTACCTTTGATAATGAATTTGTGGTCCATGATATAAAGGTGATCGAAGGTAGTAACGGCCTCTTTATAGCTATGCCCAGCAGGAAAACTCCGGAGGGAGAGTATAAGGACATTGCTCATCCTATAAATACGGAAACCAGAGCCAAGATACAGGAAGCCATATTAAGTGAATTCGAGAAAGCGACTTCCCAAGAGGTCGGAGAAACTGAATAGGCATTTATATTCTGGGGCGGGGACAAATGTCTCCGCTGTTTTAATGCCATCAAATCCTTTGCAATTTCTTATATATATATTATAATTAAATAAGTTTATTGTATACATAAATATGAGGTGAGACCATTATGAAAGATGTGTACGGGCTTATCCTTGCGGCCGGTCAAGGTAAGAGGATGAAGTCGAAACATGCAAAGGTGATGCATATCCTTAAGGGTAAGCCTATTATAGACTATTGCGTCGAAGCTGCGAAGTCCGTTACCGACGACATAACGGTCGTCGTCGGCTCAAATCGGGAAGAAATTATGGAACATCTGGAAGACAGGGCAAAGTTTTGCATTCAGAAGGAACAATTGGGATCGGGCGATGCGGCCAAGTCGGCCGTGGCGATGCTGCCCGACGCCGGGACTGTTCTTGTGCTACCGGGAGACGTGCCCCTTATAAGTAAGGAGACGATAGGCGAGTTTGTGACATACCATAGAGACGGCGGTTACGCCGTTACGATACTATCCTGCATTATGGACGATCCGTCGGGTTATGGGAGAATAGTCAGGGATGCCGGAGGAAATGTAAGGGAAATAGTTGAAGACAGAGATGCATCGAACGAAATAAAGCGCATAAAAGAGATAAACTCGGCGGTATACTGTTTTGAGTTGAAATACCTGAAGAGGGCGCTGGATATGATAAATAATGACAATGACCAGGGAGAATACTATTTGACGGATACGATAGCCGCCGTAGGCGGCATGGGAGCTTCGGTCGGAGCCTTTATAGGAGATGAAAGCGAATTGTCTGGAATAAATGACAGGGTACAGTTGTCTGACCTAGAAAGGCAGATGAACAGAGAAATTGTAGAGGGCTGGATGAGAGAAGGGGTCACAGTGGTCGATCCCGATACGACCTATATTTCCCGGGAGGCCGTATTGGGAAAAGACGTTGTACTGCAACCGGGCACTATGATAGAGGGCGCATCGGAAATCTGTGGTGACGCCGTCATAGGTCCTTATACGAGGATAGTTTCGAGCACCGTGGGAAGCAAGACCAGCGTCACCTATTCCATAATGCTGGAGAGCAGCGTGGGTGCAAACTGTACGGTAGGTCCTTTCGCTTATCTGAGGCCTAATTCCCATGTGGCGGACAAGGTAAAAATAGGAGACTTTGTCGAATTAAAAAACTCCAACATAGGAGAGGGGACAAAGGTGCCGCATCTTGCCTATGTTGGTGACGCAGATATAGGTTCCGGCGTGAATTTCAGCTGCGGAGCCATAACCGTCAACTATGACGGCAAGGTAAAACACAGGACCAAGGTAGCGGACAAGGCATTTATAGGATGCAATGCCAATCTGGTGGCTCCCGTGGAAGTGGCGGAGGGCGCTTTTGTGGCGGCAGGTTCCACAATTACCGACAGGGTACCCGAAAATGCCCTGGGCATTGCACGAGGCAGACAGACGAATATTGAGGGTTGGGTCACAAAAAAATTTAAGAAACAGGGGGTATAACCTTGCACAGCGATGGTGTAATTAAAATATTCGCGGGTAATTCCAACGTAAAATTTGCGGAAGATGTGGCTAAACAATTGGGAGTTACCTTGGGCGAGTCGGATGTTTCAACGTTCAGCGACGGCGAAATAAGCGTTAAGATCGACGAGAGCGTAAGGGGAGCGGATGTATTTGTCATACAGTCTACCTGTAACCCCGTAAACAATAATCTTATGGAACTTCTGATAATGGCGGATGCCTTTAAGAGGGCATCGGCCGGAAGCATAACGGCGGTCATTCCTTACTATGGATATGCCAGACAGGACAGGAAGACGCGGGCAAGGGATCCGATCACGGCCAAGCTAGTGGCAAATCTCATTACGGTAGCCGGTATGGACAGGATGCTCACTATGGATCTGCATGCGGGACAGATACAGGGTTATTTTGACATACCTGTGGACAACCTCGTAGGCATACCTATTCTGGCTCAATATTATATAGACAAGGGTTTTTACTCCAAGGACGTCGTCGTCGTATCTCCCGACCAGGGCAGCGTGAGCAGAGCGAGAAGCTTCGCGGAAAAACTCAACGCGCCGCTGGCGATAATAGATAAACGCCGTCCAAAGGCCAATGTGGCCGAGGTGATGAATATAATAGGCGACGTCGAGGGAAAGACTGCCATACTGGCCGACGACCTCATAGATACCGCAGGCACCATCACGCTGGGGGCCAAGGCCCTTATGGATAAAGGGGCCAAGGAGGTATATGCCTGCTGTACTCATGCGGCGTTATCAGGGCCGGCTTTGGAAAGATTGGATAAATCGCCTATAAAAGAAGTGCTTGTTACGGATACGATACCGCTGACGAAGGATAAGAGCATATCCAAAATCAAGACTGTGAGCGTGGCTCCCGTATTCGCCGAAGCCATCAGGCGGATTTATGAGCATATGTCGGTGAGTACCTTATTTAATTAAGACTGGCGCCAGTCTGCCAGTTTGTTTGTAATCGGAGCGGCTGTAATGCCGCTTTTTGCTTTATAATGTTTGTTTTAGGGAGATGAAATCTCTATGAGGATCATGGCGGTGGATGACGACAAAAATATACTGGAATTGGTGTCCATATATCTGGAAAAGGAAGGTTTTGAAGTCGTCAAGGAGACCGACGGCGGACAGGCGCTCAAAGATTTTGGCGATTCCCCTCCCGACCTTGTGATACTTGATCTCATGCTGCCGGGCATGGACGGAATGTCCTTCTGCCGTGAGGCGAGAAGGATATCCAACGTGCCTATAATCATGCTCACCGCTAAGGGGGAGACTCAGGATAAGGTTGCGGGACTGGAGAC
Source organism: Thermoanaerobacterales bacterium UBA4880 (assembly GCA_002399285.1). Classification (GTDB taxonomy): domain Bacteria; phylum Bacillota; class Thermoanaerobacteria; order Thermoanaerobacterales; family UBA4877; genus UBA4877. Next base: position 81,238 of record DHDI01000002.1, on the reverse strand, counting down.
CGGCGCAGATGATTACATTGTAAAGCCTTTTGAGCCCAAGGAATTGATCGCGAGGGTAAAGGCAGTGCTGCGGAGGTATGAACCAAAAGTATCCGAAGAGGCGGTGAATTATCCGGGGATAGAGATCAACAAGACCCAATACAGATTGGTGGTGGATGGGGAAGAGGTCAAGGTAGCGCCTAAGGAACTGGAACTTATATACTTTTTGGCCGCCCATCCCAATCAGGTATTTACCAGGGAACAGCTTCTGGATCTGGTGTGGGGCTACGAGTTTTACGGCGACTCACGGACGGTGGACGTCCATATTAAGAGGCTGAGGGAAAAGATACCCGATACCGAGGCCTATGAATTAAAGACCGTATGGGGCGTGGGATATAAATTTGAGGTGAAACCATGAAACGAGGCGGGCTCTTTGACCAGCTCATACGGACATATGCCCTGATTCTGCTGATCACCATGATGATACTGTCGGCAATGCTGTATCAGCTTATGCAGAGCTACTTCTATAACGAGACCGAGAACGTTCTGCTGGACAGGGGAAGGGAAATAAACCTCATACTGAACGATTATCAAAATAAGGTGATAAGCAGCGACGTGCTTACCTATGAGCTGCAGAGCATCGACCGTTCGACCAACACCAGGATCTGGGTCGTGGATACGCGGGGCGTGATCTTTACCGAGACGGGGCCCATAGGCGAGAGATTCGGCGGCATAAGGCTGACGGAGGGTGAGATAAAGAACGTCCTCAACGGGCAGACCGTTGTAAAGAGAGGCTATTTCGGCGGCAGGTTCAAAATGCCCATGCTTACCGTAGGCATACCCATCACGACCGAAAAGGGAATAACGGGAGCCATATTCATGCATTCGCCTATACGGAGCATAACCCAAACGATGATGGGCGTCTTTCACCTCGTTTTGTTTTCCGCCATTATTTCCGTCATTACCGCCGCCGTCTTGATATATTTTGCTTCGCGTAGGATATCCATTCCGCTGGTGCAAATGGGCAGGGCGGCGACCGATATATCCTCTGGCAATTTTGATATACAGCTGGACGAGTCAAGAAACGACGAGATAGGAGAGCTGGCTCATGCCCTCAACCTCATGGCGAGAGACCTGGGGAATTTGGAGAATATGAGGAGCAGTTTTGTAGCCAATGTTTCCCACGAGCTGCGCTCGCCGCTGACGTCCATAAGGGGCTATATCACGGGTATACTGGATGGGACGATCCCCGGAGAGGACAGGGAGAAATACCTCAATGTGGCGCTGCAGGAATCCAAAAGACTTACCGAGCTGATAAACGACCTGCTGGATCTGACGCAGATACAGTCGGGGCAGCAGCCGCTCAATATGACGGAGTTTGATATAAACGAGGTCATCAGGATCACCGTGATAAAGCTGGAGTACAGATTGAACGGAAAGGGCATCGATTTTATCCCCCGGTTTGAAAATGATACCCTTGCCGTCTATGCCGATAAAGCCAGGATAGAGCAGGTGGTGTATAACCTCATGGACAATGCCGTCAAGTATAGTGCGCAGGGCTGCAGCATATGGGTGAGGACATTCAAAAATAAAGGAAAGGCGTATATATCCGTCAAGGATAACGGCAGTATCATAAAGCAAGAGGATCTGCAGCACGTCTTTGAAAGGTTTTATAAGGGCGACAAGGCCAGGACGGATACATCCAGCGGACTGGGCCTGTCCATTGTCAAATCCATCATAGATCAGCATGGAGAGTCTATAGATGTCAGGAGCAAGGAAGGGGACGGCACGGAGTTTGTGTTCACTCTCAAGGCGATATAAAACAAATTATGCGGGGACGCGAGATTGGCATCGGTCTGTCAATTTGTCTACACTCTGGGGGTGGTACATTGTGCCGCTCTTTTTTTGTTACATTTTATTAACATTTTATTCATACATTTTTAATATTTAACTGATAAAATAGTTATTGAAGCAAAGGTTCAAACCTTATGCTATCCCCCGGGGGCTCTGCCCCCAAATTTTATAATTTCGGAGGTGAAATTTATGGATAACAGAGACGATATATTTCAGGTTACTGATGAAGCGACAAAGGGCAAGGGAAAATTCCCGTGGGGCGTCATCATAGTGGTCGCCGTAATTTCGGCCATGCTGGGCGGCGTTATCGCGGCATATATAGTACCGAAAAATTATGATTCCGCCATGGCCGCGCAGGACGTGACCATACCTGCGGACAATGTCTCCGGACTGATATCCGCAGTGTCCGAGAAGGTCAGTCCAGCCGTCGTCAGCGTAAATAATATGGTTCCGGTAAACAGCAATTTTCGCATCCAGTATCAGGCTCAGGGCAGCGGCAGCGGATTTATATTCAATAAGGACGGTTATATCGTTACAAACAACCATGTGGTTCAGGGAGCTCAAAGGATCGAGGTGGGTCTGCAAAACGGCAGCAAGGTCGTGGCAAAGCTGGTAGGAACGGATTCAAAGACAGACCTGGCCGTACTTAAGATAGACGGGACCAATCTTCCCGTAGCCACGCTGGGCGATTCGGATAAGATAAAGGTGGGCCAACTGGCCATAGCGATCGGCAATCCGCTGGGAGAACAGTATTCGGGAACGGTCACCGCAGGCATAGTCAGCGGTCTCAACCGTACTCTCAATACGGGAGATACCAACCTTAAGCTGATACAGACCGACGCGGCCATCAATCCGGGAAACAGCGGCGGACCCTTGGTAAATACCAAGGGAGAGGTGATAGGCATTACCAGCGTCAAGCTGGTTTCTACCGGAGGCGACGACTTGAATGAAATGTTTGGAATGGGCTCGTCGAGTACCCCCGTGGAGGGTATGGGGTTCGCCATACCCGTTGATACGGCCCGGCCTATCGTAGAGGAACTGATAAAGAACGGATACGTCGAAAGGCCGATGATGGGAGTCGGCATCCAGCAGATAGGCGAAGACGACGCCAAGACATACAACCTGCCCGTAGGACTGTATGTGGCGCAGGTACAGCAGGGAAGCCCGGCGGAGACGGCGGGCATCCAAGTGGGAGACGTCATAACGGCTATAGAAAAGGTGAAGGTAACTACTACCGATGAGATGCAGCAGCAGATATACAAACATAAGGTGGGAGAGACCATAAGCGTTACCGTGGTGAGAGACGGCAGGAACGTCGACGTCGATGTAAAACTCAAATCCTCAATGGGGAGTTAAAATAAAAGCAGACCGATGACAAAGTCGCGCAATCGCAAAATTGCACCGCAATTTTGCTTGCTGTGTTGGCTGCGCCTGCAAATTGCAGTCACATACGTCTGAGTATGCTCCCTTATTTGCAGGTTTGCCGCCTTGCCTTGCACGATTTGTCACGGTCTGACAGTTTGTCTACAACCTTTAAAGGGCTGCCCGAAATCGGCAGCCCTAAATTTATATGGTGCCTTTGAGCTTAGGCACATATTTTACGAGCGTATATATAAGATATGAAGTGACCGGGATCAAAATGATCCTGGCAATTATCCTGGGCGGCAGCAGTACGGCGAGCGGCACATGATACAGTATATGGATCCAGATACTGTCTAAGGCCAGGGACGTTATGATGTCCGAAACTGCCACGGAGGCCAGTATTCTGTTAAAGGAATATGTCCTGTTTCCGTTCAGAAGCCTGAAAATGATGACAGGCAACGCCCCGGTTATGGCTGCGGATAGTGTAAATCCCGGAAAATACGGCCCGCTGGGCATTATTAGACTGCCTATGATGTCTGCGGCCGCACCCACAACGGCGCCCAGGCTAGGACCCAAGACCATGCCTGAAAGTATTATGGGTATATTTCCAAAACCTATCCTGACCCCCTGCACGCCCCCGACGACCGCATAAAAACTCATCGTCCTGGTCAAGGCTATGCTCAGGGCTATAAAGAGCCCGGCATAGGTTATGCTTTGCGCAGAAAGCGAATGGCGTTCCACTTTGGCACCTCCTCTCTCTTTAGCTCAAGGCAATATGACGTCGCCACACTAAAGAGAAAGGGGTCTTTAATGTGGCAGCGGAAGCGGCATCGACACCGCAGGGCGAAACCTTTCGTTCAGGAGCAACTTCCCATCTCCTGACACTTGACGCGTGATGCCTACTCTGCCCTCTGATCAAATTATACCAGATATGAAAACGTATTTCTACGATTGTTGAGGTATTAACAATCAATTATGAGCGAAAAAGTCAATTAAAAAAGTGAAATACTCTGATTAAAAGCGTATTTTACGTATTTTTAACGTATGGATCAGGATAAACGGGTATTATGGCCATGCGGTCTGAAAGCCGCAGATCTTCAACTGAGGCTGCAGGTATGGAGGGACTCCGAGTTATTATGGCGGAAGACTTCTTAATTTCCCATGGTTAAAATCATTGACTTTTGGTGTATAATTATAATCGGAGGTGCAGTGATGAAGATCGTGTTGGGGATAGGAAATCCGGGCAGAGAGTATGCCATGACACGGCACAACGTGGGTTTCATGGTCATAGACGAGCTGACCGCCATATATAACGTAAGTTTTAGAGAGAGGTTTAAAGGACTGACAGGTGAGGCAATAATAGATGGTGAGAAGATACTGCTGATAAAACCCCTTACCTATGTGAATGAAGCGGGGCGGTGTGCCTTGGATGTGGTAAATTTTTACAAATTGTCCGTGCAGGATGTGATAGTGGTCTGTGACGATGCAAACCTGCCTTTGGGCAAGCTGCGCATAAGAAGGCAGGGCAGCGACGGCGGGCATAACGGACTTAAATCCATAATATATAATCTTAAGAGCGAAGATTTTCCCCGTATAAGGATTGGCATAGATGCACCGCAGCACGATATGGTGTCCCATGTGCTGGGCAGATTTTCCAATGAGGAGTCGGCAGTGATGGCACAGAGCATAAAGAGTGCGGCGGATGCTGCGGCGTGTATCATAAAAGACGGGGTCGATGCGGCTATGAACCGCTACAATCCTGATTAAGGTGGTGTTAGCTTGACGTTTAATCCCTTTTCTAAGCTGAGTCAGTACGATCGACTGAAAGAAGCGATCGACTCCGGGGTGCAGCCGATAGCCGTTTCGGGTCTGATGCCCGGCCAGGCCGTACCGCTGGTAGCGGTCTTAAACAAAGAATTTAACAGACAGGTCCTTATAGTAACTGAGAATGAGAATGAAATGAGAAAAATCTATGAGGATCTGTCCTTTTATTTAAAAAATCAAGAGGTATGCCTCTTTCCCAAGCGGGAGTTCGTATTTTACTCTGTGGAAGCGGTGAGCACGGATATTACGGCCGCCAGATTGAATACCCTGAGCGCTGTATCGTCGGGGCGCGCCGCCGCCGTGTGCGTGTCGGTGGAATCGCTCATGCAGGCCCTCATGTCTCCCGAGGTGTATTCGCGCTCGTGTTTGGATATAGCCATCGGGGATACGTTGGATGTAAACGAACTGATAGACACGCTGGTATATATGGGATATGAGAGGGAAGCCCAGGTGGAAGGCAGGGGGCAGTTTTCCGTCCGGGGCGACATAATAGACCTGTACCCTATGGATACGGAGCAGGCCGTGCGGATAGAACTCTTTGACGTCGACGTGGATTCGATAAGGTATTTTGACTCATTCACGCAGCGCTCGGCCGCTGAGACGGACAGGGTGCGCATAACCCCGGCCAGGGAACTTCTAGCCTCCCCTGAGGACTTTGCCAGGGCATATAAGGAGATGTCCTACGACCTGTCTTCCCAGATGGGCAGGATAAAGCTTCCCAATATACAGGACAGACTGCGGGAAAAGGTG
>DHDI01000002.1:67909-75356 GCA_002399285.1 Thermoanaerobacterales bacterium UBA4880 | reverse complement strand
GGGAAAAGGTGGAGGACAGACTGGTAAATTTCAATCTCGGCACATATTTTGAGGGGATCGAGCAGTACATTCCGTATTTTTTCGGCAGGACATACACCCTCATAGATTATCTGAAGAACGACGCCCTGGTCGTATTTGCCGAACCCTCCAGGCTGTCCGCCAAATCGGAGGCGGAGCTCAAGACGTTTTCCGAGACTTTTGCCGATCTGCTGGCGAGGGGCGAGGCGCTGCCAGGCCAGGCCAGGCTGATGGCTGAATTCGGCCATATACTCTCCTCGGCGGAGAGCAGGACCACCCTGACGCTGTCGGCATTTCCCAGGAACACGGTGATAAGCCCGAGGGTATCGGCCGACTTCGCGGTAAAGGGCATGCACCCCTTCCACGGCAAGCCGGAGCTCATAAGAGACGAACTCAAGGCATGGAGGGACAAGGCATATACCGCCCTGCTGCTCGCCGGCAGCGGAGACAGGGCCCATTCCATGGTGAAGAGTCTGGCCGAATTCGGTATATACTCCAACTATATTGATGAATTGGACGACATAAGGGAAAACGAAATAAATATAATGCCGGGCAGCGTGTCCGAGGGGTATGAGATACCTGAGGCAGGCTTCGCGCTGGCGACGGACGCAGAGCTTTTCGGGGTGTCAAAGCAAAAGGCCGCGCCCTCAAAAAAGTCCCGCAGGGATAAGCTGGAGATCGCCGACCTGCATCCGGGAGATTATGTGGTGCATGAAAACCATGGGATAGGAAAATTTACCGGTATAGTAACCTTCAAGGTGGAGGGCGTTACCCGGGACTATCTAAATCTGGAATATTCGGGAGCGGATAAGCTGTATGTCCCTGTGGATCAGATGGATATGGTGCAAAAGTACGTGGGGGAGGAAGGCAAAGCGCCCCGCATCAATAAGCTGGGCGGCAGCGAATGGCAGAAGACCCGCACCAAGGTGAAACAAAATATAGAGGAAATGGCTAAGGAACTGATAGACCTGTACGCAGTCCGCCAGACCACGGAAGGGCACTCCTTCTCTCCAGACACGCCGTGGCAGAAGGAGTTTGAGGAGGGCTTTCCCTATGAGGAAACTCCCGACCAGATAAAATCCATAGAAGAGGTCAAGAGCGACATGGAGAAGCCGCGCCCGATGGACAGACTTCTGTGCGGCGACGTTGGCTACGGCAAGACGGAGGTGGCGATACGGGCAGCCTTTAAGGCCGTAATGGACGGCAAGCAGGTGGCGCTTCTCTGCCCCACCACCATCTTAGCCGAGCAGCATTTCAATAACTTTGTGGAGCGTTTCAGGAACTTTCCAGTGACCATAGATATGCTCAGCCGCTTCCGCACCCCCGAACAGCAAAAGCGCACCATGAAGAAGATCAGGACCGGGGACGTGGATATCGTGATAGGCACGCACAGGCTTATCCAAAAGGACGTCAGGTTTAAAGACCTCGGCCTGCTCATCATAGACGAGGAGCAGAGGTTCGGAGTAAAGCAGAAGGAGATACTCAAGTCGATGGCCAAAAATGTGGATGTGCTCACGCTTTCGGCCACGCCCATCCCGCGGACTATGCATATGTCCCTGATCGGCCTTCGCGACATGAGTGAGATAGAGACGCCGCCGCAGGAGCGGTATCCGGTGCAGACGTATGTGATGGAGTACAACGACGAAGTGGCGAGGGACGCCATTTTAAAGGAGATAGGCAGAGGCGGCCAGATCTATTTCCTCTACAACAGGGTATACGATATTGCCAAAACAGCTACAAAGCTGAAGGCGCTGGTCCCGGAGGCCGACATATGCGTCGCTCACGGCAAGATGTCTGAGCGGGAGTTGGAGAAGGTGATGAAGGCCTTTTACGATAAGAAATACAACGTGCTTGTATGCACGACGATAATCGAGACTGGGCTGGACATACAAAACGTAAATACGATCATCGTGAAGGATGCCGACAGGATGGGCCTGGCCCAGCTCTATCAGCTCCGCGGCAGGGTGGGACGCTCCAACCGGCTTGCCTATGCCTATTTCACCTATGAAAGAAATAAAATGCTCTCCGAAGAGGCGGAGAAGCGGCTCAAAGCCATAAAGGAATTCACGGAATTCGGCTCGGGCGTCAAGCTGGCCATGAAGGATCTGGAAATACGAGGGGCAGGCAATCTACTCGGCCCCGAGCAGCACGGACACATGATAGCGGTGGGCTACGACCTCTATTTTAAAATGATGGAGGAGGCCGTAAGGAAGCTCAAGGGTGAAAAGACAGAAGAAAAGGTGGATACCTCCATAGACCTTGACGTAAACGCCTACATAGACAGCGAATACATCAAGGACGAGTCGCTGCGCATAGATATGTATAAAAAGATGGCTTCCATAGAGAACTCTGAAGATGTGCTGGATATAAGGGAAGAACTCATCGACAGATTCGGCGATATACCGGCTCCCGTGCTCAACCTTACAAAGATCGCATTTTTAAAGGCCGTCGCGCGGTCGCTCAGGATACCCTCGATAGAACAAAAGGGCGACAACCTGATAATAACCTTGCAGGAAAATATGGGTTCGGATATAGAGCTGGTCAGTGAACTGACTAAGAAAAATAAGAATATCCTCTATTCGGCCACAGTTCCTCCATATTTTACCATAGGAGTCGCGAATAAGCGGGAAGACGAGATCTTAAGCTGCCTGGAGAACTTTTTAATGTCGATGAGGCAGTCTTTGGATTTGAAGGCCGCCGTCTGATAGTGTATAATAGATTTATTACAAATGGGGAGTGGTGGGTTTGAGAAAAAAAATAATACTGACGTTCCTTATCATCGCCGTGGTTTTCAGTGCCACTGCCTGCCAGCAGCAGGATAAGACTCTGGCGACCGTAAACGGCGAAGATATAAAAAAATCCGAATTCGATAAGACCGTGGAGAGTTATAAGAAATCTTATGAAGCCCAGCCAAATGTAGATGACAAATACTGGGAGACAGAGTCTCAGGGCAAAAAGATGATAGATATACTCAAAGAGAACGTATTGGATGAGATGGTATACGAGAAGATACTGAATCAACAGGCAAAAAAGAACGACATAGACGTCAATTCCAAGGACTTCAAGAATGAGCTCAAATCTCATGTGGATTCCGTAAAGTCCTCCTTCGGCGGCGACGATAAGTTTAAAGAATATCTCAAGAGCCAGAACGTATCGGAGGAATTTTATACTAACCTCATGCAGGTACAGCTGCTGCAGTATAAGCTTTGGGAAAAGACCACCGCGGATATTAAGGTGACCGATGAAGAGGTAAAGCAGTACTTCAATCAGCATCAGGCGGATTATAAGACACAGCCCGATACCGTTACGGCGGCGCATATACTTATAAAGGACAAGGCGAAGGCCGACGAGGTATTGAAAAAGGTTAAGGCCGGCGAAGACTTTGCCGCTCTGGCCAAGCAGTATTCGGAAGACAAAACGACAAAAAAGGACGGCGGCAGTCTCGGCGAATTCACCTATAACGAACAGCCGCAGGAGATAAGCATAGCAGCGTTTGCGCTTGATCCGGGAGACATATCCGGCCTGATCAAGGCCGACGATGGATACCATATAATAAAGGTGTCGGACAAAAAGATAAATCCCGTAAAGTCCTTTGATACGGTGAAGGGCGAGATAAACGATACGGTGCTTTCCAATAAGAGGGACGAGAAGTTCAGTCAGCTTGTCGACAAGTGGAAGACCGATGCAAAGATAAAGAAATATCCGGAGAACATGTAGGGCTGCAGGGCTGCCGCAAGGCGGCCTTTTCTTTTGCAAACTGCATCATTTATAGATTGGCACATTATTCTAAAGGTTAAAGGCCTGTGACCGGAATATAAAAGGCAGAGTACCATTAGATATATGGAACTCTGCCTAAGAATCTGTGCACAGGCCCGTTTAGTCTACATAACCGCCGTCAACGATGAAATCCCGTCCGGTGATATATCTCGAAGCATCGGAAAGCAGATAGCATACGCAATATGCAATATCATCGGGCACCCCATAATCTTTCAGGGGAATTTTCGATACCAGCTGTTCAAGGACCTTCTCATTGCCCTTTTGGAAAGCAAGCTCAGTCATTTCTGATTTGACGATACCGGGATACACGCTGTTTACCCGGATCTTCTTAGGCGCGAGTTCATCCGCAAGCACCCTGCTCATGGTCTTTACGGCGCCCTTTGCTGTGGAATATGCCAGACCTGAGCAGATCGGAGGACGGTGTTGGAATGCGGCGACCGAAGATATGTTGACGATGGAACCGCCGCCGGCCTTCTCCATTTCAGGATAGACATATTTGACCATGAACATCGGGCTGTACAGATCCATTTGCAAAATGCTTTCCCATGTTTCGGTATCGAATTCCTCTTCAAGAGTTGTCGAGTTTGTTACCAAACCGGCGCAGTTGACCAGTCCGTCGACCCGGCCGAATGTTTTTACACAGCTTTCTACGATCGCTTTGCAATTCTCTTCTTTAGTAATGTCGCAGTCATAATAATCGGCAGCGCCTCCCGAGTCGATTATCTCTGCCTTCAAAGCTTCAAGGCGCTCTTTACGGCGGGCCGTCATAAATATTTTCGCGCCTGCGGAAGCCAACAGTGCAGCAGTACTTTTTCCCATACCGGAACTTGCGCCGGTCACTATAATTACTTTATTGACTGGTTTGAATCTGTCCATGTTACCCCCTCCTTATGGCGGTTTTAATATAAAATAAATAGCACAAATTGGTATAAATGTCAGTATAGACGAGGCTCAAAATAAATTACTTGCAACTAAAATATTCTGTGTTATTATTATAATAATAAATTGATATTTATACGATATCCGATGCCGAGTGCAGAGCTGCGTGGTTAATATCGACGCCCTTGCTTTACCTGATTAAATTTATGCAGTCATAAAGCCTATGCATAAGTTGATCAGAATGTGATATAACGGGCAATTCTGCTGCCGCTGTGGCAAAAGGTCTCATCTAGGTCAGCTTTTGACCGACGGCAGTGTCTCACAATAAATTAAAGGGGGAGTTTGTGAATGAAGAGGTGTGCCGTTTTTCTATTGACCATTCTTCTTGTGCTTTCGCTTGCAGCTGGGTGCTCGTCTGGCCAGCAGCCTGCGCAGCAGGGAGAAACAAAAGATTCAAGCAAGAAGGACTCCATGGTCTACAACGTGGCTGCTGAGCCGCAGAGTGTGGATCCTGCTTTCTGCAGTGAAATACCGGGCGATCAGATCATATACAATAACTTCGAGGCGCTGGTAAGACATGACGAGAACAACGTGATCGAGCCCGCCATTGCGGAAAAATGGGATGTGAGCGACGACGGACTGGTCTGGACATTTAAAATCAGGGACAATGCAAAATGGTATGACGGCAAGCCGGTCACGGCGGGCGACTTTGTGTATTCATGGAGGAGGACGCTGGACCCCGAAGTGGCTGCGGATTATTCCTATAACCTGTTTTATGTGAAGAATGCCGAGGAGTTCTATAACAATAAGGCAAAGTGGGAAGACGTGGGAATCAAGGCATTGGATGACAAGACGCTGGAGGTGACGCTCAAGGCCCCGACGTCCTATATACTGCAGATATTTGCCAGGCATGAGCTGGTACCGGTAAGACAGGATATGGTGGAGAAGGACCCGGAGGGATGGGCAATGCATCCCGAGACATATATGGGCGAGGGACCCTTCCAGATGACTAAATGGGTCCATAGCGATTCCATAGAGTTTGAAAAGAATCCTAATTACTGGGATGCGAAAAACGTTAAACTGAACAAGCTGACCTTTACGGAGATCGTCGATGAGAATACGGCTCTTGCAAGTTTCGAATCGGGCCAGGTGGATTATGTAGACAATCCTCCGGCACCGCAGTTGGCCAGATTAAAGGATGAGGGGCTGCTGACTACGCTGCCTACCATAGGGACGTACTATCTGAGCTTTAATGTAAATAAAAAGCCGCTGGACGACCCGAAGGTGAGAGAGGCGCTCTCTTTGGCAATAGACAGAAAGGCTATAGTGGAAAATGTGACCAAGGGAGGGCAGATACCGGCAGGGGCCTTTGTTCCGTATGGACTGCCGGATGTAGACACTAAACAAGATTTCAGAAAGCTGGGCGGCGATTTCTACGATCCGAGCAAGGCCGATGTGGAAAAGGCAAAGCAGCTGCTTGCCGATGCGGGTTATCCCGATGGTAAGGGATTCCCCAAGCTGAATTATACGTTCAATTCAAGCGAGACGCACAAGCAGATAGGCGAAGCGCTGCAGCAGATGTGGAAGCAGAATCTGGGCATAGACGTGGAGCTCAAGCAGGAGGAATGGAACGTATTTATCAATACCAGGAGGCAGGGGGATTACGATATTGCGAGGGACGGATATATATCGGACTATATAGATCCCTTGGGGATGCTGGATCTTTTACACACGGATAATGCCAACAATAACTCGCACTGGAGCAACGCGGAGTATGACGGCTATGTGGAGACTGCGAGGAGCGAGTCCGACCCCGCGGTGAGGATGGAAGCTATGCACAAGGCGGATGAGCTCATTATGAAGCAATACCCCGTGGCGCCGTTATACTTCTATACCGAAAACGTGGTGGTGAGGCCCGGCCTTAAAGGCTGCATCGCAAGTCCGCTTCAGTTCAATTTCTTCAGATATGCCTATTGGGAATAGACTGAAATAAGTATCAAGGGAGGCAGTTCGTATGCCTCTCTTTTTATTTGCATGCCGCATTGTGTATAATATAGATTGAGAATTGTATTATACGTTCATTAATTTGAGTTTCGGAGGTAGCCTATGGATTATATCAAACTTGCGGCAAGACAGCCGGAAATAATGGATTGTGAGAGATATAAGAGGTCGGCTGTGATAGTACCCATAGTGAATAAGGGTGGAACGGAACATATACTCTTTGAGGTGAGGACGGATACCATAAAGAGACAGCCGGGGGAGATATGCTTTCCCGGAGGCGGCATGGAGGACACCGATAGGGACAGCAGGGACACGGCTTTGCGGGAGGCATCGGAGGAGCTGGGACTTTCCCGTGAAAAGATGAGCATAATAGCCCCTCTGGATATTGTAATCACGCCCTTTGACCTGATGATATACCCCTATATATGCAGAATGCCGGATCATGACGCTATAAATCCCAATGACCGGGAGGTAAAAGAGATATTCTGCGTACCGATAGATTACTTTCTTCTCAATAAACCAAAGACATACTATGTATCCGTCAAGGTAGTTCCGTCCAAGGACTTTCCCTATGATCTCATTCCCGGAGGCGATAACTATAAATGGCGCACCTCGCAATATCCCGAATACTTCTATACATACGGAGGACATGTCATCTGGGGGCTTACCGCACGGATACTGCTTAATTTTCTGCAGCTTTCGGGCGCATGACAGTTTGTATAAAATAATAGCCCACCTAAAGGTGGGCTCAGGTTGTAGACAAACTGGCAGG
>DHDI01000002.1:0-67727 GCA_002399285.1 Thermoanaerobacterales bacterium UBA4880 | reverse complement strand
GTATGTGACCGCAATTTGCAGGTGCAGTCAACAAAGCTAAGCAAAATTGTTGTGCAATTTCGCGATTGCGCGATTTTGTCATTGGTCTGGGCCCACCGAAAGGTGGGTCATTTTCAATCTTCCATCTGTTTTCCAAGGAAAGATGCCGCCGTTTCCGCCAGCTTGATATCTGTTTCGTTCAGCTGTGCGTTTTCATCCTTGCTGCTGATGATAACTGCTCCTATACAGTCTCCCCGGGATATTATCGGGGTTATCACCTGAGATCCAAAAGTCTTTTCCGGTTCTCCATTATAAAGCGGTATGGGGTTTCCTTCCCCTCCTTTTCCCAGGAGCGAGGTCTTTTTCGTACCTATAACATTTTCCAATTCCGGGCTTATCGGTTTATCAAGATAATCTTTTTTGATTCCGCCTGAAACCGCAATGACAGTGTCTCCATCTGTCACGAGTACCGTATGTTTTGTGGATTGATATAAGGCGTCGGAATATTGCTGTGCAAAATCGCTTAATTCCCCGATCGGTGAGTATTTCTTCAGTATAATTTCTCCTTCTCTATCGGTAAATATCTCCAGGGGGTCACCCTCTCTGATCCTAAGTGTACGCCTTATTTCCTTGGGTATAACTACCCTGCCCAGATCGTCAATTCTTCTTACAATGCCAGTAGCCTTCAAGTTAGTAACCTCCTTCAAATGAGCTTATTTATATTATTTTTCCTTTTATGAAAAATATACATCACTAATGTAATTAAATGATTTGATTAGAAAAAGAACGCAGGGATATATATTTTCATATTATATCATAGGCACATATGAAGGGGGTGCATAACAGTATGTTAAAGATCGGCGATATGGTCGTTCGAAAGTCCTATGGCAGCGACATACTCTTTACCGTGTCAGGCTACAGATACTGCAGAGGAAGGCTTGTTTACAGGATCAGGGGGAAATGTGTCAGGATAGAGGCCGATGCCGATGAGGAAGATCTGGTGCCTGTGGAAAAGACGAGGATATCTCAGTTTACGAAATGCTATGACGATGTTTTGGAAAAAATCAAACAGAAAATAAGAAACGAGCAACAATCCAATTTTTATCGGAACGACATGAGAAGCTCGGACAGCATACTGAAAAGGCCGGGCCGGGTGCTTCATCTCGACAGTGATGTGGAATATTTGAAACAATGCCTTGAATTCTATAATGAATTTTATATAGACGCGGTCGGAATAGAGGCGAAGGAGGAGAAACAGCCTGGAGTCGTGAAGGAACTGCTCGCGAAGTATAAGCCGGATATATTGGTGATAACGGGTCACGATGCGATAAAAAAGGGCGCGGAGGATAAAATGGACCCGGCTAACTACAAAAATTCCATCTATTTTGTCGAAGCGGTCAAAAATGCCCGGGAATATGAACCGTCGCTGGATGATCTGGTAATAATCGCAGGCGCGTGCCAGTCGTTCTACGAAGCGCTCATGGAGGCGGGCGCAAATTACGCCAGCTCTCCGCAGAGAGTGCTCATCCACTGCCTTGACCCCGTGATCATATGTGAGAAGGTCGCATATACGGATATAAAGGATATCATAAATGCCTCGGATGTTCTGGAGAATACCATCACTGGTAAGGACGGCATGGGGGGACTCAATACAAGGGGTAAATACAGGGAGGGTTTGCCGGGCTATAGTAAGAATGAGATGAAATAGCTAAGAAATAAAAGATAATCGCAGTCTGAATAAAGTCATGAGTGTAGATCGGGCAAAAATATAAATATATGGCGATTGACAAGTCGTTTATATGGGTATATAATATTCCATTTGACAATTGCCGCCGAAAATGCTACAATATCTACAGGATATGTAGAGGGGTGGTATATTTGTCCGATAAAAATACCCTGGTTGAGATTAAGAAGGTAATCGACAGGCATATTGGTGAAAGGGTCAGACTCAAGACCAACGGCGGACGGAAAAAGACCATTGTCAAAGAGGGGATCATTGAAGAAACCTATCCCAGCATTTTCATAGTGAAGGTCGATATGGATAACTCCGTCAGACGAATCTCTTATAGCTACTCCGATATTTTAACTGAGACCGTTGAACTTAGCCTGTGTAGCAATTTAAATCAAAAGTGCGTTTAAAAAAACCGGGATCAACTCGGTTTTTTTAAATTTTTATCATAAATTCCCTTCATGTATTATATTTATATATTAATTAGTAATACGTGGGAGGGAATTTTTATGTCTATAGATGTTATCAGGGACGTAATTAACTTTGATAGTCTGATAAAAAGGCTGAGCACCAAGACAATGGTCACCGGCGATATCCTTATACCGGATGTGAAGCCCGACGCGGAGGATATAATTGGCATCGACTCGGAACTTGTGATCGACGGCAGCGAGGTCACCTCGGGCAGGGTGCTTGTGGAGGGCAGGGTGCTGTCGCATATTCTTTATTCCACGGCTCTCTCTGACAGGCCGATAGCGGGAGTGACCGCGGTAAAGGAATTCAGCCATTATTTTGATGCGGCGGACGCAGACGACGGAGCAGCGGCGGATATAAGGGGATATGTGGAACACAGCGACTGCGATGTATTGAACAGCAGGAAACTACAGATCAAACACATGGTGAGTCTTGATATATTTTTGAGCAGAAGTGAAAAGGCCGAGGCTGTTACGGCAATAGACCTGGAGGACGCCATTGCCAGGAAAGAGGATATCAAAGCCAGATTCATGGCGGACGAGGGCTCCTCGGAGACGATAGTGAGGGAGGACATAAGCCCGGGCGAGGACGTATACATACGGGATGTGCTCTATGCCTCTGCCGCCGTGACCAGACTGCAGCCTCAGATTTCTGAGAACAAGGTGCTTGTCGAGGGTACTCTGGGTCTGGACGTCATATACATGAAGGATACGGAGGATGCCGAATACGGTTCTTACAGCACCGACGTCAATTTCTCTCATTTTGTGGATATAGCCGACGCCCAGGAGTTTATGACTCCCGAAGTAAGATGCGTAGTCGAGGAGGTCAATGCAGAGCCTAAGGACAGCAACACCATAGGCGTAGAAGCAGTGCTCAATGTGAACGTGAAGCTCTATCAGGAGGATGAAAAGACGATCATAAAGGATGTGTACAGCATAAGCAGCAATCTGGACGAGGAGAAGGAAAGCTTTTCCGGATTGGAGCAGGTATACAGGTCGAACACTCAACTGGATATCAAGGAATCGGTCGAACTGGCCGATGACGTACAGCATGTGCTGCTTGTAAGGGGCCAGGCCCAGCCGGGCGATCATGAGATCTCCGACGGCAAGCTGTATATAGACGGCGTACTTCCGGTAAGCGTCTATTACATCGGTGCCGCCGGCATCAAATATGCCATGGAGGAAGTGCCCTTCAGGCATGTTGCGGATGCCGGCGAGATCAAGGAGGACGACGATATTTTTGCGGAGTTTGCCGTATCGCAGATATACTCGACCCTGAACGGAAACATCCTGGATTTGAGATGCACCGTCGACTGTGATATAAGATCGTACCGGGAGAATAATATCACGTACATATCGTCGGTCACGGAATCAGAGGACGGGGACGTGCCGGAAATGGCCAGCATTACGGTATATGTCGCGGACAAGGACGAGACGCTTTGGGACGTTGCAAAAAGATACAGAACGACCAAGGAAAGGATAATGGCGGTCAACGAATTGACGGAAGACAAACTGGATGAGGGAGACCGGCTCATCATAGTCAAGGAATGCGGAAAAAATTAAATTTTATAGTTGTATAAATATGAAATTTAATGTAATATATTATAAAAATATGCTTTACACAAAGGGAAAGGGAGTGGACAAATGAAGAGATTTTTGACATTCGGCCTGGCCATACTGATGGTCATGTCAGTGACCGCAGGCTGCGGCACGGGGCAACAGGATAAGAATGCGGGGAAAGGCGATGCGAAAGGGGCGGTCATACGCTACAACATGGGCTCCGAACCCCAGTCGATAGATCCCGCGATCAACAGCGCCGTCGACGGCGCCGAAGTCATCCTGCATAACTTCGAGGGTCTCACGACCCTGGATGAAAACTCCAAGGCCCAGCCTGGAATCGCAAAGAGCTGGGATATGTCCGACGACGGTCTGAATATCACATTTCATCTGAGGGATGCCAAGTGGTCGGACGGTAAACCCGTGACTGCGGAAGATTTCGCATACGCATGGAAGAGGGTCTTGAATCCCGAGACTGCATCCAGCTATGCCTACCAGCTTTATTTCATCAAAAACGGCGAGAATTACAACCTGGGCAAGGCAAAAGAAGAGGATCTAGGTATAAAAGTGATCGACGACAAGACCCTGGAGGTCACATTGGAAAACCCGACTCCCTTCATGATGGAGCTGTTTGCCTTTATGACCTATATGCCGGTAAGAAAGGATGTAGTGGAAGCTCATTCGGAGGACTGGACGCAAAAACCCGAAACCTATATAGGGGACGGCGCATTTAAGATGACGGAATGGAATCACAACGACTCCATGACGTTCGTTAAAAACGATAACTACTGGGATGCCGGCAGCATCAAGCCGGATAAGCTGATATTCACGATGATCTCCGAACCGTCCACCGAGCTTTCCGCCTTTGAGGCAGGCTCGCTGGATTTCGGTGATAACCCTCCGCCTGCGGATCTCGCAAGACTGAAGGAGGAAGGCGTGCTCAAGGAGTATCCGCTGCTTTCCACATATGCCTATGTATTTAATACTAAGGCCGCGCCCTTTGACAATCCCAAGGTGAGGAAGGCATTCTCCCTGGCTATAGACAGAAAGGCCATAGTGGATCAGGTAGTCAAAGGCGACGAAAAGCTGGCGGCGGCGTGGGTGCCGTATGGAATGCCCGATACCGAGGCGGGAGAGGACTTCCGAAAGACCAAGGGCGATTACTTCGATCCTACGACGGCCCATACGGATGAGGCTAAAAAACTGCTGACCGATGCAGGTTATCCCGACGGTAAGGGACTGCCTAAGATAACCCTGCTCTATAATACCAGCGAGAGTCATAAGGCCATAGCCGAGGCCCTGCAGGAGATGTGGAAGAAGAACCTGGGCGTGGATGTTGAGATATCCAATCAGGAATGGCAGGTATTTCTGGCAACCAGGAGACAGACCCACGATTTTCAGATAGCCAGATGGGGATGGGTATCGGATTATATAGATCCCATGGGCTTTTTGGATATGCTGCAGACGGGCATGGGCAATAATGACGCTCAGTATTCCAATCCTAAGTTTGATGAAGCGGTAAAGAAGTCCAAGACTGCCGCGACGTCCGAGGAGAGGATGAGCTATCTGCATCAGGCCGAGGACATACTCATGGATGACGCCGTGGTGCTGCCCATATACTTCTACACCAATTATGCGGTGGTCAATCCCAAGCTGCAGGGATTTACAGTTGACCCGCTGGGATATATTTATTTCCAGCATGCATATTTTTCGGAATAGCAGACAGCGTAAAGACGGTTCGTTTCGAGCCGTCTTTTTTTGAGGTTTTTTGTGCGCCGTACGTGGACAGGAAGCGATTTTATGTCTTTACATAAATATTTATAAGGTTTAAAATAAAAGGAGAAATAAAAATGATATGGGGGGATTTTTATGAAGGCTGTCAGAAAACTGAAACCTGCTCCGGGAGCGGAGATGGTTGATATTCCGGTGCCGAAGCCCGGCCCCGGTGAAATACTGGTCAAGGTAAAGGCAACTTCGATCTGCGGAACGGATGCCCATATTTATGTGTGGAACGATTGGGCCAAGGCTAAGATAAATCCACCTCAGACCATGGGCCATGAGTTCAGCGGCGAAGTGGTGGAGGCAGGCAAGGATGTCGAAGACGTAAAGGTCGGCGACTATGTGTCGGCGGAGACCCATGTGGTATGCGGCAAGTGCTATCAGTGCAGGACCGGCCATGCCGACGTATGCCAGGATCTGTCCATACTGGGAGTGGACATGGACGGCTGTTTTGCCGAATATGTCAAGATACCTGCCGTAAACGCATGGAAAAATGCTGCTTCGCTGCCGCCGGATGTGGCGTCCATACAGGAGCCCTTGGGCAACGCGGTACATACGGCGCTTTCGACGGATCTGGTAGGCAAGACTGTTCTGGTTACCGGCTGCGGACCTATCGGTTTGCTGACGATACAGGTGGCAAAGGCCGCGGGAGCCGTGGCGGTGTTTACCAGCGAAGTAAACGATTACAGAAGAGATCTTTCGGTCAAGATGGGTTCGGATCTGGCGCTGAATCCGATCAAACAGGATGTGGTTTCCGAGACCCGTAAGGCCACGGGCGGACGGGGCGTGGACGTCGTCCTGGAGATGTCCGGCAACAACACGGCAATAAGCCAGGCCTTGAAGGCAATGCGCTCCGGCGGCGTCATGGTGGCGCTGGGAGTGCCCGATAACAATATTTCCTTTGACTGGGGAAACGATATGGTCTTCAAGGGAATAACCATAATCGGCGTCACCGGAAGGAAATTGTGGGATACATGGTACAATGTCAGGGCATTTTTGGATTCGGGCAAGATAGACGTCGCCCCCATCATCACGCACAGGATGCCGTTGGACGACTATAAGAAGGGTCTGGACCTGATGGTCGCTGGCAACTGCGGCAAGGTGGTCCTGCTGCCATAATTACAGTATGGCATGATCAGGAATAATATTTAAGGAGGGATAGATGTGGCAAACCAGTTGGAGTTTTTAAAGGACAAGATCGCGGATCTGAAGGAGCAGGGGCTCTATCATGATCTCAAGGTGCTGAGCAGTCCTCAGGGCGCAAGATCGGTGATCAACGGCAAGGAGGTCGTCAACCTGTCGTCCAACAACTACCTTGGCCTGGCCAATAATCCGAAACTGAAAGAGGCTACGATTGCGGCTACGGAGAAGTACGGCGCAGGCGCAGGAGCGGTCAGAACGATAATAGGCAACATGAGCATCCATGAGGAACTGGAGAAAAAGCTTGCAAAATTCAAGGGAGTCGAAGCAGTCACCGTATATCAGTCGGGATTTACTGCCAACATGGGTACCATTGCCGCTCTTGTGGATGCCGGCGACGTCATAATATCCGACGAGCTCAATCATGCCAGCATAATAGACGGCTGCAGGCTGAGCAAGGCGGACGTAAAGCGCTTCAAACACAGCGATATGAGGGACCTTGAGCGGGTGCTCAAGGATTGTTCGGCATATGATCACAAGCTGATAATAACCGACGGCGTATTCAGCATGGACGGAGATATAGCAAAACTTCCGGAGATAGTAGAGCTGGCTGAGAAATACGGAGCAATGACGTATGTGGACGATGCCCATGCCAGCGGCGTATTGGGCAGAAGCGGAAGAGGCTCGGTGGATCATTTCAACCTGCACGGCAGGGTGGACGTTCAGATAGGCACGCTTTCCAAGGCCATAGGAGTGGTGGGAGGATATGTGGCAGGGAGGCAGGAGCTCAAGGATTATCTCATACAAAGAGGCCGGCCCCTGCTCTTCAGCACGGCGATGACGCCGGGTGCCACGGCAGCCTGCATAGCCGCGATAGACATACTCTCGACCGACACATCCTATACCGACAGGCTATGGGATAACACGAGGTACTTCAAAGCCGCTCTTAAGGACATGGGCTTTGATACGGGACACAGCGAGACCCCGATAACGCCCGTATTGGTGGGCGACAGCAAACTGGCGAATACGCTCAGCGACAGCCTGTTCGAGGAAGGAGTCTTTGCTCAGAGCATAGTATATCCTACGGTGCCGATGGGCAAGGCCAGGGTGAGGACGATAGTCACCGCCGGGCATACCAAAGACGATCTGGACTTTGCACTCAAGGTGTTCGGCAAGGTGGGCAAGAAACTGAATATAATATAATTTGTAACAAACTGACAGACCGTGGCAAATCGTGCAGGGCAATTTTGCGATTGCGCGACTTTGGCATTGATCTGGGCCGCCTATAACAGGGCGGCTGTTTTTCTATTTACAGGCATTCGATAAATGATTATAATTGAGACATATATAATAAAACTCTAATATAAGGGGTAATCCATGTTTTTAAAAGCACATGCAAAAATAAATCTTTTTCTTGACGTCTTAGGCCGGCGTGACGACGGGTATCACGATATAGTGACGGTCATGCATACCATAGGCCTGCATGACACGGTATACATAAGGCCTGCATCGAGGGGCATACGGGTGGACATGACGAATATGCCGGAAGAGATAAACTTAGCTTATAAAGCCGCCTGTCTCCTCAGGGGGGACAGGACCGGCTTAGGCGCATATATACGTATAAAGAAGCATATCCCGATAGGTTCGGGGATGGGAGGCGGCAGCTCCGACGCGGCACGGGTGCTCGTGGGACTGAACAGATTATGGCATCTCGGCAAGACCGGTAGGCAGCTCGAGGGCATCGCGGCCGAGGTAGGCAGCGACGTTCCCTTCTTCATAGAGGGAGGAATGGCGCTGGCAGAGGGCAGGGGCGAAGTGATCACTGCCCTGCGGCCGATCTCTGTGGATCTGCTCATTATAAAGCCCAAGGCCTCCATTTCGACCAAGAAGATATACGGTATGCTCGACGGCATGGAATATAGTCACGGTGATATCGGCAGTTTTCTGGATAATTATCTTTCCTTAGATACCAGCGACATGGTGAATGTACTGGAGACAGCCGCCTTCAAGGTACTGCCTTCCATCGGGGATATAAAGAGGGATCTTGTGGAACGCGGTGCCGCCGCAGCCATGATGACAGGGAGCGGTTCGGCAGTCTTCGGCATTTTCCGCAGCCGGAATACTTTGATGAGAGCGTATGAGGTTCTCAAAAGGAAATATCCTTTTGTTTACTATACTAAAACGATCTAGGTGAGATGTGTATGGATGATGATTTTAATCCTGTCGAATCTTATAAACCTTTGAGGGATCTGGTATTCGATTATACCAAGGAGGCCATTATGTCAGGCAAATATAAACCCGGCGAGCGGCTCATGGAGGTGCAGCTGGCGTCAAAATTGGGAGTCAGCCGTACGCCCGTGAGGGAGGCCTTAAGGAAGCTGGAGATGGAAGGGCTTGTCGTCATGGTGCCGAGGAAGGGCGTCTATGTATCCGATCTCTCACAGAAGGATATAATGGATGATTTTGAGGTAAGGACCGTGCTGGAGGGCCTGGCCGCGTCCCTTGCCGCGGAGAGGATGTCGGATGAGGAACTGCGCTCGCTCTCGGACGTCATGGAAAATTTCAAGGTCTATGTAGATAACGGCGATATAAAGGGTATAATGGATACGGATACGCAGTTTCACAATCTGATATTTCAGTCGACCAGAAATGACAGGCTGATACAGGTATACAGCAATCTGCAGGAACAGCTGAAGCGGTTCAGAATGATGTACCTTGAAGCTTACAGCAGGCCGAGCAAACTGATACTCGAGCATGGCAGCGTACTCGAGGCCATAAAGAGACGTGCTCCCGGAGCCGCAAGAAGGGCGGCGGAAAAGCATATGGAGTCGACCAGAGAGGACTTTTTGAAATCTCTCAACAAAACCGATACTAGATAAAGGTGGTTAATTATGTTAAATGCTGTAATCTTAGCGGGAAACAGCGAAACGGAAAAGATACCGGGCAAAGCACTGGCCGATATAAACGGCAAACCGATGCTGTCCTATGTGGCGGACGCCGCCGAGGGCTCCGGTATGATCGATAGGATCCTTGCCGTGGGAAACGGAGAAGTCGGCAGATTTTGCGACGCGAATGGACTGGAGTTTGCGGAGGGAAATCCGGATATTCTTGAGAACGTCATGAGGGGTATAGAGAGATTTGCGGGCGACAGCCGCATTATTATCATGGCGGGCGATATACCCTACATCACCTCGGATGCCATAAGGGATTTCATAGAAAAGTCCGAAGGGGTGGGCGTGGACTTTTGCTATCCCATTGTTGCTAAAAATGTGTGCGAGCAGAAATTTCCCGGAGCCAAGAGAACGTATGTAACCTTGAAAGACGGTACCTTCACCGGCGGCAATATTTTTTATTTGAATCCGTCCATTATAGAACGGTGTATGCCGGTCATGCGCCATGCCATTGAAAACAGGAAAAATCCTATGAAAATGGGGACTCTGTTGGGGCCTGGACTCATATTTGCCTATTTATGTAAAAATCTTACCATAGAGATGGTGGAAAAAAAGGTATGCGGTATGCTCAATATAACGGCCAAAGCCATAATCTCGGATTATGCCGAGATCGGAAACGACGTCGATAAGCCGGAAGATCTTGCCATGGCGAAAAGTATACTTGAATAGAAATATTTCTATAAATGTATAAAATCCCTGCCTGCTGTTAATAATTCTAAATAGCGAAGAAAGGTGGGGTTTTTGTATGAAATGGACAGCCGTGATATTAACGGTAATAATGATGACCGCATTGCTTACAGGGTATATCATGCCGCAGGACAGCCTGCAACAGGACCTGTCCGGCAAGCTGCTCAGGTTTCACTGCATAGCCAACAGCGATGATCCGCAAGACCAGCAGTTAAAGCTTAAAGTGAAGGATGCGGTCACGGGCTATCTCAGCGGCTGCCTTGCCGGTGCCGACAGCAAAGAGGATGCGGGCAGGATAATCAGCGGACGGCTGGACGAGATCTCCAGCAGGGCGCAGGAGGTAATAAGGCGCGAGGGATATGATTACCCTGTCACGGTGGCCATGGGAAGATACGAATTTCCGGTGAAGTCCTATGGAGACATTACCCTGCCGGCAGGCGACTATGACGCGCTGCGCGTGGTAATAGGCGAGGGCAAGGGCAAGAACTGGTGGTGCGTGATGTTTCCGCCCCTCTGTTTCATAGACGTGGCTCACGGCCAGGCCGATGCCAAGACCAAGGAGGAACTGTCCAAGGTTCTTACGGATAAGGAGATCGAGCAGATATCCACCGACAAACCGCAGATCAGGCTGAAGGGCGTTGAAATAATAGAGAACATCGCAAGCAAGGTCACGGATACATTCAAGCTTGCATTCCAAAAGAAGGCGCTTGATTAAGGCGGCGGTGAAATTTAATATATGATATAGAGGCATGGCCATTAAGACCATGCCATTTTAATATCTTTAAAAGGTATTAATTGTAGAGAGGGGGGTTTCGCCGGCGGCCGCACAGTATTTCATTCCCATAGAGGAATCCTGCGATGACAACGGCATCCGCATGGAGGTCGTATCTACGCATATTCACGGCGACACGGCGCAGATCTACGTAACGATGCGCGACCTCACCGGAGGCAGGGTGGATGCCGCCACAGATCTGTTTGACAGCTATTCTTTGCATATTCCCTTTGACAGCGCGGCAAACTGCACGCAGGCAGCATTCGATGAAAAGACCAATACCGCGGCTTTTCTCATCACTATCTCCACAATGAACGGCAAAGACATTGCACCGGGAAAAAGTAAGGTGACGTTTTCTGTGAGGGAATTTCTTAGCCGCAAGGTAACTGAGGAGAATATCCCAATTCCGCTTGATCTAACCTCGGCCGTCAAAGCAGAGGACACATATGTGCTCAACTCGGGATATGGAATTAAGTATACGGTCGTCGGATATTCCTCCGTCAATGGAAGGGAACCCGACTCATATACGGTGCTGATTCCCGGAGACCCCATATGTTCCGCGGGAGAAGGCATGGATATAACGGGGATAGGCTATATAAATGATGAATTGCACATTCAGGTAATGACGCGGGATAAACTGACGCTGGATACCCATGGGGACCTTCGGCTGACCGATGCCGGAGGAAACAATGTGTTCTATGACAGTATTTCCTTTGCGGAGGATATGAATACCGGCGAGCGCACCGACTATCAGGAATTCATCTTCGATGTTTCACCGGATGAGATAGCAAACTATAAGCTGCTGGGAGACTACTATTCCAATAGGATGAACACGAAGGGAAACTGGAAAGTCACATTTCCGCTGACCACCGGCGGTGAAAAGTAACATAAAAGATCAGCCTCTCATAACTTTCGGGAGACTGATCTTTATATGTCCTATTCCTTATATGCCTCGTGGAAATAACTGTATCCCAACGGGTCCTCGTGATACCCCTTGAGATTGGTCTGCGCGACGTAGTCGTCTATATAGAAGTATATGGGCAATACCACCATTTGGTCCATGAGGATATCCTCGGCCTGATGCATGTATTTCATGCGCTCGGCAGGATCGTTTGTCTGCTTGGCCTTGGCTATCAGCTTATCGTATTCCGCATTACTCCAATCGGCGTCATTGTTGCCGCTGCCCGTGGTGAACATGTCGAGGAAGGTCATGGGGTCTATATAGTCGGCAAACCATCCCAGCCGTGCCAGCTGATATTTGCCGTTTGCCCTGTCCTGCAAAAATACCTGCCACTCCTCATTGGAAAGCTGCACGTCCACGCCCAGGTTTTTCTTCCACATCTCCTGCAGCATCTCTGCTATCCGCTTATGATCCTCGCTGGTATTATACAGCAGCGTTACCTTAGGCAGGCCCTTGCCTCCGGGGTAGCCGGCCTCGGAAAGCAGCTTCTGAGCCTCTTCGGCGTCGGCCTTATCTATATCATAATAGTTTCCACCTACGTCCCTGAAGTCCTTGGTCGGGTCCGCATCGGGTATACCGGGGGATACCCATCCGCCCGCAGGTTTTTCGCCGGTGGACGGAGGCGTTTCCACTATGGCCTTTCTGTCTATGGCCAGGGAAAATGCCTTTCTGACCTTGGGGTCGTCAAAGGGCGCTGCCTTCGTATTGAACAAATACCCATAGGTAGCCAGATTGGGGTCTATGTTCAGCACGCCCTTCTCTTTCAGCCGCTGAAAATCATCGGCGGGCGGATTGCTTCCAAAGTCAAGGCGGCCGTTTTCAAACTCCGCCAGTTCGGTGCTGGAGTCGTTTATCATCAAAAATGTGACTTTGTCGGGTTTGATCCTCTTAATATCCCAATACTCAGGATTTTTTCCAAGGATGATAGAGTCATTGTGGTTCCAGGCGTCCATGACAAAGGCCCCGTCGCCTATATAAGTATTGGGGGACTGTGTCCAGTCCTCGGGATGTGCCTCCACAATATCCTTCCTTACGGGCATATAAGTAAAGAATGCCAGAAGTTCCAGTATATAAGGCGTGGGCGACTCCAGGGTAAGCACTAAAGTGCCGTCGCCCTTGGCCGCAACGCCGACATCCTCGGCCTTTGCCTTGCCGGTATTGTACTTCTCTCCATTCTTGATGTAATACAGCTGATACGCATACTCCGAGCCGGTATCTGGGTTCAGCACTCTCTTCCACGCATATTCAAAATCCTTTGCGGTTACGGCTGTGCCGTCGGACCATTTGACGCCGTCCCGCAGATGGAACGTGTAGGTGAGGTTGTCCGCCGATATATCCCAGCTCTTTGCCACGGCGGGCTGGGCTTTGTTGTTTTTATCCAGGCGGGTCAGTCCCTCAAAGACGTGATAGATGACGGTACCTCCGTCGATGGCCGTGTTTTTTGCGGGATCTATACTTTGAGGTTCGGTCTGCAGATTTGCCGTTATCTCCGCCGGTTTTACCTGATCGCCGGGTGAAGACTGCTGCTTGTTCTGTCCGGTGTTTTGGACTCCGCATGCGGACAGGGCCATGCTCAAGACAAGAAGCACTACCGTTAAAACCGCTGTTTTCCCTTTCAAAGCTATCCCTCCCATATATTTATTTGATTATATATACCGTTGACGCGGTAAAATTATTTTCAGTCTTTTTAATATATTATATGAATTAACTACTGAGAATAAAAATACTGCTTTAGACAAAAAATAGCGATTATACAGAGAATATGATGATTATCGAAGACTGTGAGGAGATATCATGCAGAGAAGATATAAAAGTCTGTTTTTGACAATGATCTTGGTAATGACGATGGGTATAGAGGGAGCGGCTTACTGTGCTTCCCTGTCATGGGGATCCAAGGGAGGGGAGGTATTGCAGGCGCAAAAGAATTTAAAAAACTGGGGTTATTATAAGGGCGTTCTGGACTCGGTGTATGGGGCAAAACTGTATCAGGCCGTTATAAAATTCCAAAAAAAGAATGGAATTACGCCTGACGGCATCATGGGCAACGCGACAAAACGCGCTCTGGGAATGAGGATCACTGCGGCATCCGCCGCGTCTCCGTCACGGGGCGTATCCAACAGGGACGACTATATGGTGCTGGCCAGGCTGATACACGGTGAGGCGAGGGGCGAGCCGTATGTCGGGAAGGTAGCTGTCGGCGCCGTGATTTTAAACAGGGTGAAGAGTTCTAAGTTTCCCAATTCCATTTCCGGGGTGATATATCAGCCGGGCGCCTTTACTGCGGTCGCGGACGGTCAGATGTGGCTGGAGCCGGACAGCGATTCGATAAGGGCGGCACGGGATGCTTTAAGCGGCTGGGACCCTTCCGGCGGGGCGATCTATTACTACAATCCGGCTAAAGCCACGAGCGGCTGGATATGGTCCAGGCAAGTAATAACCGTTATTGGCCGGCATAGGTTTGCGAGGTGAAAAGAGTGAAACTGAAAAAGACTAACGTAATAAGTATAATAATGGTTGCTGCGGTGATCGGTCTGGGCGTATTCGGGATATATCAGTATAATCAGAAGACGTTTTATTACCGCTATCTTAACGGCCAGTATGACAGAGCGTTTTATCAGCTTGTGGACAATGTGGAAAACATGCAGATAAGCTTGTCTAAGCTTCAAGTGGCAGAGGAAGAGGATATGGATATCCTGACGCTCACGGATATACACAGGAGGGCGTTTACGGCCATAGAGGCGCTGGGGCAGCTGCCGGTGCCGTCGAGTACGGTGGAGAATACGACCAAGCTTTTAAATCAGATTGGCGACTATTCGTACAGTCTTGAGAGAAAGAGGGCGAGGGGCGAGGAATTCTCCGACGAGGACAGAAAAAATCTATCGCAGCTGCACAGCATGACGGGTGAGGTCTCGACCGAGCTTCATAAACTGCAGGATGAGCTAGCTGCGGGGGACTTGGCGTTCAGCGACCTGAGAAGCAGGGGAGGGACCCGGCTGGATAATATTTCGGATAAACTTGTGGGCAGTAATTTTGAAAGCGTTGAAAAAAACATGGCCAGCATGCCGACGCTGATATATGACGGCCCGTTTTCATCTGCACTGGAAAAGACGCAGCCAAAGGGCGTGACGGGCGAAAGCGTTGACCTGAACGGCGCAAAAAAGAAGGTGCTGAGTTTTCTCGGCATAAAGTCTGCCGACAGCATCGGTCAATACAGCTATGTAAATCAGCCCATACAGGGTTTGGGATTAGAGGTCAAAAACGGAGTTTCGGATTGTTTCCTCAATGTCAGCAAGATCGGCGGACACATCATATGGATGATAGACAACAGGACTGTCAGCAAGGTCAACATGCCGGTCAAGCAGGCCGAAAATTATGCGGACAAATTTCTGAAGGCAAACGGATACGAGGGAATGACGCCTACCTACTCCATGAAGTACGACAGTACGGCGGTTATAAATTATGCATACTGCAAGGACGGCACCATATACTATCCAGATTTGATAAAGGTCAAGGTAGCGCTGGACAATGGCAGCGTGGTAGGGTTCGACGCAATGAATTATTATATGTCGCATATGGAGAGGGCAATTCCCGCACCTAAGCTGACACAAGGCCAGGCCGAAGACAAGGTCAGTCTCAACCTTGACATAAAGCAGACCAGGCTCGCGGTTATACCCTTGCCGGGCGGAAAAGAAGTCCTGACATACGAGTTTATGGGAGAATACGGCGGCAATACCTATTACGTATATATAAATGCACAAAACGGCAATGAGGAGCAGGTACTGCAGGTCATCGACACGGATGAGGGCAAACTTACCATGTGATGAGTTCAATAATTATCACCCTTAAGGGCATAATAGAGGACGAGGGAAACCTCAAATTCTGGTGGGGAGATGAGTCAGATATGTCTCGAAAAAACGGAGTTATGTCTGACAATTTGAAGTACGAACTTGCCAGAGAATTAGGAGTGGACGACATTGTAGCCAGGGAGGGCTGGGGAGGAGTATCTTCGCGTAACTGCGGCAATCTGGTCAAGCTGGCTATAGAGAGGGCGGAAAAGAGCGTTCAAAAAGAACACGGAAGCCGCCCTTAAAAAAGGCCGGGGAGTGATCCCCGGTCCCAGATTGTAGACAAACTGGCAGACCGTGACAAATAGTGCAAGGCAAGGCGGCAAACTTGCAAATAAAGGAGCATACTTAAACGTATGTGACTGCAATTTGCAAGCGCAGCCAACGCCAGCAAGCAAAATTGCAGTGCAATTTCGCGGTTGCGCGACTTTGTCATCGGTCTGAGGCCGGGGAGTGATCCCCGGTCCTTATATTTCACCGCATTCTTTTAAGACGTTTCTTAAAAATTCATGAATGGAAAAATCGGGATTATCTCTTCCTGCCGGCCTTCGCAAACGCAAAAGTATGTTTTGTGGTACATCACTCCTTCCCCCCTGGTTCTCCATGGAGTAGTTTGGAAAAATCCATATAAGGAAGCGCGCCGTATTTCCCCTTAAAGTAATTTATCAGGTAATTCTGATCGTTTCTGACGTCGGCAGAGCAAGAGCTTTTCATCATATTGTATAAGGGAGAGCACCCGCTTATCACGGTTGACAGAAACCTTTTGCAGATCTCGTTCAAAAATTGGGACCATTCTTTTGCCTCTCTTTATCCAAAGCTGTTCCGAAGTTATCTGACGCCGTTTTTCCATGTCAAAGGTCTTTATCATAATTTCAAAAGAATAGATGAAATGGCAGCCTTCATCTATGAATTCTGTTTCAAATAACATAGGACTCTGTTTGGAACTATGAACAAAAGGATAAAATTCAAGGTTATTCAAAGCGGGAGATGCGGCTTCGAGCGAGCCCTGTAATATGATATTTCTCATGAGAGCCATGGACATAATGATAGAAGATTTTCCGCTTGCGTTTGCACCATATATAACGGCGGAGGCTAAGATACGCTGCCCATCCTGAAGTATAAGATTTTCATCAAGGGTCCGCTGTGACCCGGCTTTCATATCCAAAGATGTCCAAATTCAACAGTAAAATACAATATATTTGAGAAAAAATCTCAAAAATTATTTATTTTTTCTGTAGCGGTGCTTTTACCTGCTTAGCCGGCGTTTCCTGATCGACAGGACAAATATTGCCGTAAATAGCATGTTCAGCAGCAGTACTATGATACTTCCTTCGATTTTATATATGCCTCCCGACAGCAGCCGGTTTCCGGCAAAGGTCATATTGAGCAGATGGGGATAATCATCCGCTAAGGATACCCCTCCGAGTATGATGGAGCCGACGCCGTTCCACAAAAAGTGCATCACTATGGGCGCCGTCAGGGAGCCGGTATATTCCATGACCGCCGTCATAAAGAGACTCATGGTCACGACGTTTAAGACGGGGATGATGCCTGCCTCAAAGGCTCCCCCATGCATAAGGGTAAACAGGGCGGTCGTAACGACGGCGGCAGCAACGGTGCTATAACCGTACTTTATCAGTCTGTACAGATAGCCGCGGACTAATAGTTCCTGCATTATGGTGTTTAATAATGCCGAGATCAGCCACAACCAAAACAACGGAATGCTGTTACCGCCTTCTATACGTATGACTCCCATCAATGCCAATATGCCAACGGATAAGCCCAGCCATAGGGCACCCGTTATAATGCCTATAAGAATACTATAAAGTGGCCTATCAAATATGTGCAGACTGATTTTTTTCTTTTCGACGAGCCAAAAAATATAACTCAAAGCAGCGATACTTAAAAACGGTATAAGTTCCGCCCAAAACCGCCAGACAGCCGGATCATCCGACTCCGGTACCGGTATGAGACCTACGCACAGCGTCCATCCTATAAAGAATATGATCGATTTGAGCAATACGGTCAATAACTTTTTCATATTAAAAAGTGTTCCTTTCCGTTTGATCATCTATGCCCCGCTTACTTTAATTATATGATCGTGATGCAAGGGTGTCAATTATTGACTTTACTGTGAATACGGCGTTTGCAGCATAACGATTTTTCGCTTGTTTTCTGCGCAGAAGTGCGGAAACAAAATAAAATACTCGGCAAAGGGGAAATGATAACCGCAAACGGTTTTTATTTTCAATTGATAATAATTAATATTAAGAAATAACTGTTGCAATTATCATATAACATGCATATAATAGGGTTAATAAATTTCAATTGAAAGAAGCCGGTAGTGTTTTTGAGGAGGATTTATTGATGGACAGCTATAAAAGTATATCCCGCGTCAATCTTACGGTGCTTTTATGCAATATACTTGTGTGTACTCTGAAAATAGCGACGGGGCATATGATAAATTCTATGAGCATGGTGGCGGACGGATATCATTCCCTCGCCGATGCAAGCAGCAACATCATAGGGCTTGTCGGGATCTCCTTTGCATACAAGCCTTCCGATGAGAAGCATCCCTACGGTCATAAAAAGATTGAGACCATGGTGACGCTGGTAATAGGCGTGATGCTGGTAGCCGTATGCTTTGAAGTTGTATCGGGGGCAGTTGATAGGATCAATCACCCGGTCGAGGTGGACGCCAATGTGTACAGCTTTGCGGTTATGATAATAACCATATTGATAAATATATTTGTGGCGGGATTTGAAAAGAAAAAAGCCAAGGAACTCAAAAGCGACTTTCTGGAGTCTGATTCGATCCATACGTCCAGCGACGTTCTCGTTTCACTTTCCGTTATCGCCGGTCTCATATTTGCCAGATTCGGGATACGCATCGCCGACGTGGCGGTCTCGATATTTATTGTGATAATGATAGGCCGGGCCGCTTTTGAGATATTTTCCAAAAGTACCGACGTGCTCGTCGATTCGGCTGTACTGGATGAACAAGGCATCGAACGGCTCGTCAATGGCATAGAAGGAGTGAAATCATGCCATAAGGTAAGGACGAGGGGCCGGGAGGATGATATAAAGGTGGACCTGCATGTGTTGGTGGACGAAGACTTAAGCGTATTAAAGGCCCATGAAATATGCGACGTCATAGAAAATAAACTGAAAGCTGCCTATCCCGGCATAACCGACGTCACCATCCATATCGAACCCGACGAAGAAAATAGTAAAGAGCAACAATCTTGAAGGATATTTCAATATGTTATGTTGCTATTTCCCGCGGTTTGAGAATAGAATAAGATAAAACAATGCAATTCTACAAAAATGATTGGAGGAGTTTTATTTGTCTTTAAAACTGGGGGTCTTATTCGGAGGACAATCGGGAGAACACGAAATATCGCTGATGTCCGCCGTATCCGTGATGAACAATCTAAACAGAAGAAAATACGATATAGTGCCCATAGGTATAACCAAGAAAGGGCATTGGTATCTATATAAAGGCAGTATTGACGATCTTCCCAAGGGGGACTGGGTGTCTGACTCCTATAAGGCCATATTGCCGCCCGACCCGTCCTACAAGGGGCTGCTGTATTTTGCGGACGGCAACATGAAACTTATGCATTTGGATGTGGTGTTCCCCGTGCTGCACGGGCCCAAGGGAGAAGACGGCACCATACAGGGCCTGCTGGAGCTGGCGAATATACCCTATGTCGGCGCCGGAGTTACGGCATCTTCCACAGGCATGGATAAGGTGGTCACAAAAAGGCTCTTTGAGCATGCCGGGCTTCCCATAGCTCCTTATGACGCATTTACCAGAAAGAGATGGCACGCGGAGGAAAATGCGTTGACGGAGGAGATAGAGGCCGATATCGGATATCCCAATTTCATAAAACCGGCCAATTTGGGTTCCAGCGTCGGCATCACCAAGGCGCATGACAGGAGGGAGCTCAAGGAGGCCGTCGATCTTGCGTCCCGCTATGACAGCAAGCTGATAGCGGAGAAGGCCATAAACTGCAGGGACGTCGAGTGCGCGGTCCTGGGGAACGAAGACCCGGCCGCTTCCACGGTGGGAGAGATAATACCAGAAAGAGAGTTTTATGACTACCAGGCCAAGTACTATGACAAGGCGACCAGACTGCTCATACCCGCGGGAATACCGGAAGATAAGATAGAGGAGATAAGGGGCCTGGCCGTTAGGGCTTACAAGGCCCTTGACTGCAAGGGGATGGCCAGGGTGGATTTCCTCTATGAGGAGGATACGCAGAGGATATACGTAAGCGAACTCAACACCATACCCGGATTCACCGATGTGAGCATGTACCCAAAGCTTTGGGAGGCCTGCGGCACAAGTTATGGGAAGCTGTTGGATGAGCTCATAGACCTCACATTGGAAAGATTTCAGGACAATTGAGAATTAAGACCTTGTCCCGCTGCTGCGACGGAGTAATAAAAAAACAATTTTTTGGATAAGATTGCGGACAATTAAAAAATTACGGCGTATTTATATGCGGCCGTATTTTTTTAATTTGCAGAATAGTTGAGGATTTCTATAAAACGATGTTTGACAGCTCTGCACGCCGGCGCGGATTTTAGCAATTTTATAAATTAACTAACTTGTTCCAAACTTAACTCTGAATGAATGAATAAATATTATACAGCTGCATAAAAATGAAGTATAAATATAGATCAAATTAGAATAAAATGAGGTTATGGATAAGAACAAAGCAGTTTTCTTTGAAAAACAGTCTAAATTCATGATAATGGGATGAATATGAGCCTATTTGGACAGAACGGCATCAAACTGCATTTTAATAGTTTATACAATTGCTGTATAATTTATTCGACATATGACAGTCTTAGGAGGGGTAACGTGATTGAGATCAAATCTGAGATAGGCAGACTTAAAAAGGTTATGCTGCACAGGCCCAATGGGGAATTGGAAAACCTTATACCGGAATATTTGATAAAATTGCTTTTTGATGACATACCGTACCTTAAAATAGCTCAGAAGGAACACGACTATTTTGCATCTGTGCTGGAAGAAAATGGCACAGAGGTACTATACCTAGAGGACCTTCTTGCGGATATACTTGGAGATCGTGAAGTAGCCGACGGCTTTTTGAATGAATTCCTCAATGAGAGCGGCATAACGTCTCCGGAATTGACGGAGACATTGAAACATCTATTCCTGGGAATGGACCCCAAGGATATGGTATTGAAGCTGATGTCGGGCGTAAGGAAAGACGAGGTCAAATTGAGAGGATTTACCCTGGCGGAGATCATCGACGACGAATACCCGTTCTACATAGATCCCATGCCCAATCTCTATTTCACAAGAGACCCGGCCGCATGTATCGGCAGGGGACTGACCGTAAATAGAATGGCGACCGCTGCCAGGAGCAGGGAGAGCCTCTTCATAAAATATATTTCGCAGTATCACCCCGTATTCAATTCGGATGGTCTTAATATTTGGTATGATCGTTCAAACCCATTCAGTATGGAGGGGGGAGACGAGCTTGTATTAAACGACAGCACGGTGGCGATAGGCTGCAGTCAGAGGACGACGCCGCAGGCCATAGAGATGACGGCGCACAGTCTTTTTGCGTCATCGGATTTTGAAAAGGTACTGGTGTTCGAAATACCCAAATCGCGGGCCTTCATGCATCTGGATACGGTTTTTACTATGGTGGATTATGATAAGTTCACCATACACCCCGGTGTGGAAGGACCGCTGAGTATATACGAGATATCCAGGGGAGAGGGGGGATCACTAAACATAGAGCATAAGGCAATGCCGATAGTGGACATTTTAAAGGAGGCACTGGATCTTCCGTCCATACAGCTTATAAAATGCGGCAACGGAGACATGATAGCTGCGGGCAGGGAACAGTGGAACGACGGCTCTAATACCTTGGCAATAGCACCCGGCGTCGTTGTGACCTATGACAGAAATTATATCACGAACAGCATTTTGGAGAAGAACGGGATAAAGGTCATCACAATACCCAGTTCAGAACTCTCGCGGGGCAGAGGGGGACCAAGGTGCATGAGCATGCCTCTCTTGCGGGAAGCGGTACGATGGTAGTTTTTTAAAATTTAATATTAGGGGGAATGTGTCGTATGGAAGCTGTTGACAGCAGGAAATTGGGTTTTGGATTGCTGGTGGCGCTTGGAGTAGGGTCAATGATAGGGGGAGGAATATTCAACAGTCCTACGGACCTTATCGGCGTTGCCAATCCACAGACAACGATCATAGCCTGGATAATCGGCGGTATAGGCGTTATTTCCTTAGCCTTGATATTTCAGCTGCTGGCCGACAAACGGCCCGATCTTACCAATGGTATTTATAACTATGCCAGGGCGGGCTTCGGCGAGTATGTGGGATTCAACTCGGCCTGGGGATATTGGGTCAGCGCATGGCTGGGCAATGTAGCCTTCCTGGCGCTGCTCTTTAAGACGCTGAACAGCTTGCTCGGCGTGTATGCGTTAAAACCGTATATGACATTTATTGCGGCTTCGATACTTCTGTGGGTCATACACTTTATTATTGCCAACGGCATAAAGAGCGCCGGTATTGTAAACTCCATAGTCACGATCGCAAAGGTGCTGCCGCTTATTCTGATAGTTTTATTCGGCGTGTTTGCATTCAAGGGAGCTACCTTCAGCGTGCCCAACTGGCAAAACACTCTTGCTTCAACGGGGGACGCCACCAGTCTGTTTGGGCAGATAAACGGGGCCATGGGTACGATACTGTGGTGCTTTATCGGCGTTGAAGCGGCATCAGTGATGTCCGAGAGAGCCGAATCTCAAAAGATAGTGGGCAGAGCAACTTTGTGCAGCTTACTGATAACACTGGTCATGTATATGCTGATCTCCACTATAGCTATGGGTGTCGTACCGGCGGATAAACTGGCAGGCGCAAGCACACCTCTGGCCGACGTACTGCAGGCTACCGTGCTCGGGGGAGCAGGCAGCGTGATCGTCAAACTCGGTATTATAATTTCATTGTTTGGTGCGACGCTGAGCTGGATACTTCTTGCTGTTGAGAATCCATACATTGCGGCTAAAGACGGCGTTATGCCTTCGTGGTTTGCCAAGGAAAACGATAAGGGAGTGCCGATAAATTCCCTGTTCCTGACAGACCTTCTGACGCAGATATTCTTGGTGGCATTGCTGTCTGAAAAACTGCAGACAGCCTACTATTCGATATACTATATGGCTACCAGTCTGGTCCTGATACCCTACTTTTTCTCGGCGCTGTATGCGGCAAAGGTTTGCAGAGACGATAAACTGTCCGTAAAGTCATGGATCATAGCGCTGGTGGCAATAGTATATTCTGTGTACGTCATCTATGCCGTGGGTGTTTTCTATCTTGGCGCGACCTTTATAATGTATGCCATAGGCATAATCCCGTATTGCATCTCCATGAAAGAGAGGAAAAGGAAGATCGCAAAGGGCGAGATGGTCGCCATGGTGATCATAACTGCTATCGCGGTCTTTATGGGATATCAGATCGGCATAGGTGCAATAACACTTTAATCAAACGAATTTATGTGATATATTGTTGTTAACGTCATAATATTCGAAGGAGGGTTTTGAATGCCGATAAACATGAAGGGCAAATCACTGCTTACGATAGAGCAGCTGTCGATGGAAGAGATGGATTATCTTTTGGATCTGGCATCCACTCTAAAGAACAAAAAGAAAGCGGGTATCAAGGGTAATTTGCTGGAAGGTAAGAACGTGGCGCTGCTGTTTGAAAAGCCGTCGACCAGAACCAGGTGTGCATTTACCGTTGCCTGCATAGACGAGGGCGCGCATCCGGAATATCTCGGCAAGGGTGACATACAGCTGGGCAAAAAGGAGACCGTCGCCGATACTGCCAGGGTATTGGGAAGGATGTTTGACGGTATAGAATTCCGGGGATTCAAACAGAAGACGGTGGATGACCTGGCGAAGTATTCCGGCGTGCCCGTATGGAACGGACTTACGGATTATTCGCATCCAACGCAGATATTGGCGGATTTCCTCACCATAAAAGAGCATTTCGGGTATCTTAAGGGTATAAAACTTACATATATGGGCGATGCCAGAAATAACATGGGCAATTCCCTCATACTGGGATGCGCCATTATGGGAATGCACTTTTCAGCGGGTGCGCCGAGGCAGCTTTGGCCGGAAGAGTCCGTCGTGGCCCAGGCCAAGGAGATAGCCAAAGAGACGGGCTCGATAATAGAGCTCTGCGACGATCCTAAGAAAGCGGTAAAGGGAGCCGATGCCATATATACCGACGTATGGGCCTCCATGGGCGAAGAGAGCAAGATGCAGGAGAGGATAAATCTTTTGAAGCCATACCAGGTAAATATGGATCTAATAAAGGCCACAGGCAAGGAGGACGTCATCTTCCTGCATTGTCTGCCCGCTTTCCATAACGATGACACCGATATGTCCAAGAACATTGGGGAGATGGAGGTCACCGACGAGGTGTTTGAGAGCAAATACTCCAAGGTGTTCGACGAGGCGGAAAACAGGATGCATACCATAAAGGCAATCATGGTCGCCACGTTGGCTTAAGAACAAGGGGGAGAATCATGGCAAGAATAGTAGTGGCTCTGGGGGGCAATGCCCTCCAGGCCGACCCTAAGGATATATCGGCTCAGGGGCAGTATGATTCGGCGAGGCTTACCGCACATACCATAGTCAAGCTGATAAAACAGGGACATCAGGTCATTATAGCCCACGGAAACGGGCCGCAGGTCGGTCAGATCATATCCACCTATGAGACTGCGGCCAGGTCCGACGGTAACCCCGTCATGCCTCTGCCGGAATGCGGAAGCATGAGCCAGGGATACATAGGCTATCATCTTCAGCAGGCCATAGGTGACGAGATGGCCAAAAACGGCATTGATAAATCCATAGCGACCGTCGTCACTCAGGTGGTCGTGGATGGGAGCGATCCCGCATTTAAAAATCCTACCAAGCCCATAGGGTCCTTCTACAGCAAGGAAGAGGCGGAGGGTCTGGTACGGGATTACGGATATGTAATGAAGGAGGATGCGGGAAGGGGCTATCGCAGAGTGGTACCCTCGCCGATGCCCAAGAAGATAGTTGAGGACGATATAATAAGGACGCTTATCCAGGCCGGGCATGTGGTCATATCATGCGGCGGAGGAGGAGTGCCGGTGATACAGGACGAGGACGGCCTTAAAGGAGTTGCGGCGGTCATTGACAAGGACCTGGCCTCGGAGAAGCTGGCCGAGCTGGTAGACAGCGATATATTGATGATCCTCACGACCGTGGAAAAGGTTTCGATAAACTATAAGAAGCCGAATCAAAGGGATCTGGACAGCATGACCGTCCCGGAGTGCGAGCGGTACATAGGCGAGGGACAGTTTGCGCCCGGGTCGATGCTTCCCAAGGTCCAGGCCGCGATGATGTTCGCGAAATCCCGGCCTGGACGCAGGGTGATAATCACTTCCCTGGAAAGGGCGGAAGACGCCATAGAGGGAAGGACGGGTACGGTAATTACAATGTAGGTAGGGCTGTATACAAACCGGCAGACCGTGCAGGCTAAATTGCCATACGGTTTTGTGGCTTCGTGAGTTTGCCGCCGGTCTTGAGCAGGGCTTTGCGCCCTGCTTTTTTGTATCTAAAGCAGTATGAGCAGGAGTCACCCGAGGAGGACGGCCTGGCCGCGTATCCGCAGTATTCGCATGCGCAGCCCCTTCTTACCGCTCCGAACTGTTGCTCATATTTTATATAATGACTATAATATTCATGTGACAACATGATCAAATACCTCCAAAATCAATAATCCAATGATATTATAGCACAAATTATGCATATTTAGTACATAAAAATGAAAGATTATTAGCCTTGCCGGCGTAGTAAATGATAGAATAACAGTCAAAATAAACAATTACCATGCATGATAAATAAGTGTTATAATTTAATTAAAAATGATGAGGGGGAGGTTTAATGGCGAAGGCATGGGTAAGGGCCGTAAGCACCCAAATCTCACCCCGTGGTGAAGAGACAGCGGAACTTACTACGGAGGCTGAAATTTACAAAGATATGAACAGCTGTTATATCGTTTATAAGAGCGGCATGGATACTGTCACCACCATGAAAGTCGAAAGGGACAGAGTAGTGGTGTTCAATAACGGGAAATATAACAGCAAGCTCGTGTTTGAAAGGGATAAAAAGAATGTGAGCCCATACATAACCGCCGACGGAATATTCGACCTCGGCGTGGTCGGAAAGAAGCTGCATATAGACCTGCAGGGCACGGGCGGAGAAATAGATATGCGCTATCATCTCATGCTGGATGACGCTTATATAGGTACCAACGAACTGAAAATGATCGTGAGGGAGGTTAACTGACCGATGTACAGTATTTTTAAGATACAGGATGATATTAAGCAGGGCATTACGCAGTCTTACAAAAAGATAGCCGCGGATAACGGGATAGATCCGTCGCTGATACCCGAGGCCGAACTGGAGGTGCCTAAGGACAGGAGCTTCGGCGATTATGCCACCAACGCGGCCATGACTTCGGCAAAGCTCTTCGGCAAGAAGCCCAGGGAGATGGCCGGGCTGATGAAGGAGAATTTTCCGCATACCGAGTATGTGTCTTCCATAGAGATAGCGGGCCCCGGCTTTATAAATTTCAAGCTGGACAGGGCCGGGCTGTATAACGTGTTGAATGAGATAGACGGTATGGGCGATAATTTTGGCAGTCTCGATATAGGCAAGGGGCGCAGGGTGCAGATAGAGTTCGTCTCGGCCAACCCAACGGGTCCCATGCATCTGGGCAACGCGAGGGGGGGCGCCTTGGGCGACGTACTGGCGTCCATACTGCAAAAGGCGGGCTATTATGTGGAGAGGGAATTCTACATAAACGACGCCGGCAATCAGATAGAGAAATTCGGCGCTTCCCTGGAGGCGAGGTATCTGGAGCTTTTCGGGCAGGATACGGAGGTGCCGGAAGAAGGGTATCACGGCGAGGACGTCGTGGAGCTCATGAAGGAATACATAGAAAAGTACGGCGACGTATGCCTCAAGATGGATTCAGAAGAGAGACAGAAGAAGCTCAGGGAATGGGCGCTGGAGAAGAATATAGACAGGATGAAGGATGATCTGGAGGCATACGGCATTCATTACGACGTCTGGTTCAGGGAGAGCTCCATGTATGAGAGCGGCGAGATCCGTGACGTTATTAATGAGCTTAAGGATAAGGGCCATACATATGAGAGCGACGGCGCCATATGGTTCAAGGCGACCGACTTCGGAGCCGATAAGGACGACGTGCTGGTGAGGGCAAACGGACTGACCACATATTTTGCTTCCGATATAGCCTACCATAAGAATAAATTCATAAAAAGAGGCTTCGACACGGTAATAGACATATGGGGAGCCGATCATGCCGGACACGTCGGCAGGATGAAAGCCGCTATGGCGGCCCTGGGCATAGACCCCGACCGTCTCGTGGTGATCCTCATGCAGCTGGTGAGGCTCAAGATGGGCGGCGAATTTGCCAGAATGTCGAAGAGGAAGGGCAACATGGTGACCCTGCGGGACTTAGTCGATGCCGTGGGAAGGGATGCGGTGAGATTTCTGTTCAATATGAGGTCTGCCGATTCCCAGTTCGAGTTCGACATGGACCTGGCCATAAAGGAGAGCAATGAGAATCCGGTGTTCTATGTGCAGTATGCTCATGCCCGCATATGCAGCATACTCAGGAACGCCTCGTCCATAGGGACGGAGGTGCCCGCTCTGGCGGACGTGGATATGACGCGCCTCAATAAGGATGCGGAGTATCAGCTTATGGAAAAGCTCTCCAGCTATCCCGAGGAAATAGGCCAGGCCGCTTTGCGGCTGGAGCCTTATAGGATAACCCACTATGCCAGCGACTTAGCCTCGCTCTTCCACTCTTTCTATACCGAGTGCAGGGTCATAGGCGAAGAGGAAGAGGTCATGAAGGCCAGGCTGGTGCTTGCCGACAGCACGAGAAAGGTGCTGGCCAATGCGCTTAGCCTGCTGGGGGTCAATGCACCCGAAAAGATGTAGAATATAATAGGAAAAGACGAACCGGTCACATTCAGGCAAAATACCTGACGTGACCGGTTTTATAATATCGATCCAAATTATTCATAAAATGTGGAAGTTTCTACGCCGGGATTTGACAGCGATCTTCTGTCTTTATGATCTTACCGACATTTTTCGCAGATTCCGATGCTTGTGGAAAAAGATGCGAATTAATATAAAGGACCGGCCATAGAAAAAGTTTAATACCATGCCATAAAAATATTATATGAATTGACCAATAATTGAATCAATGATAGAGTATTTATTATAGTATTGCATAGAGCTTCGGGCAATACTAAGCGCAAACGGTGTACATCCTCAGACGGAGATGCGCGCTTATATAATTTTAAATAAACCATACAAAATCTATATGAAACGGAAAGGAGCGAGACTCATGGGAGCTACAACTATTAAGCAGGTGTATGCCGAGCAGGTGATGGGCCGTATCTATCCGGCTATAAAGGCGACCGTGGTCACGGAGGATCATACGGTCGCTTCCGCAGGCTGCACCGCCGGCGTTTCCATCGGCACGCATGAGGTGGAATTCAGCTATGACGGCGGCAGCCGTTGGAATGGCCGGGGCGTGATGAATGCCGTAAATCAGGTAAACGATATTATTGGCCCGGCCATCATTGGTCTTGATTCAGCCGATCAGTTCTTGGTCGACAACACCATGTTGGAACTTCATCAAAAGAATTCCGACAAGGTAGTCGGCGGCAATGCAATAGCGGCCGTATCCGCAGCAGTGCTGAAGGCGGGCGCTTTGGCATCCGGCATACCGCTGTACCGCCACATCGGAGGGAGCGCGGCAGTCGTTTTACCAGTCGCCGCTTATGGCATAGCCGGAGGCAGCAACCGCTATGATCATTTCCACGAGGCAGGCGCAAAACCCACATATGCATTCCTTGCGCACGATTATAAGACTTTTTCGGAGGCTTCCTACGCACTTTGGTCGGCAGTATCCGACTGGCAGAACTTTATGCAGAAAAAATACGGGCTGCTGCCTTTGCCGTCGTCCGGCAGCGGTACGTCGACCGGTTTTGTGTATGTACCGCCGGGAATCGTTGAAAATGAAAAACAGCTATGGCAGATGATGTGCGAGAGTATAGCGCGCTCGGGCCAGGAAGGAAAAATAGGCATCCAGGTAGACCTTGCGGCCGATTGCTTCTACAACAAAGAGACAAAGACCTATGATAATCTCTTCGGGCCGGGCAAGATGGACCGCGGCGAAGTGATTGCGATGGTAAAGGAGATGGCGGACAAATACTCCTTTGTCAGCGTGGAGGACCCACTCAATGAGAA
Organism: Thermoanaerobacterales bacterium UBA4880; assembly: GCA_002399285.1. GTDB lineage: Bacteria > Bacillota > Thermoanaerobacteria > Thermoanaerobacterales > UBA4877 > UBA4877. The sequence continues at coordinate 38,465 of DHDI01000002.1, read as the reverse complement.
TGATTATGAGGGCCATGCCTTGCTGACCAAGGCCGTCGATATCCAGATCGTCGGCGACGATCTGTTCACCACAAACGAAGAGCGAGTCGCGGAAGGCGTAAAGGCGGGAGCGACCAACTGCGTATTGCTCAAGGTAAACCAGGTCGGCTCTATTACGCAGGCTCTGGAAATGGTTCAATTCGCCTATGAAAACGGCTACGGCGTGATGCCTTGTTCCAGCCGCGGCGAAGGCGTTGAGATCGCCGACTACTCGGTGGGCATCAATGCGGGGACCATCCGTGAATCGGGCCTTGGCCCCGGTGGGAACCGTTTCCTGGAAATAGAAAAGGAACTTGGTTCCAGCGCTGTCTATGCCGGGACAAGGGGTCTGAAGGGCAAAAGATTTCAAAATGCAGGCAAGGAGGTGCGCCATGAATAATTCAAGAATTGTATCAGTATCGGCCGTGCAGGCCTCCACGGATCAGGACAAGCCTGCCGTCGAGGTAATAATAAAGACCGAAGACGGGGCGGCTGGAGTAGGTTCGGTATTTCAGGCCCTGCCTGCCGGCAGATGGAACCCCATCTATCTGTATGATAATACCTGTGAGTATAACGGATTCGGCGTTAAAACTGCCGCGGGCATCATCAACGGCATCGTGGCGCCGGCCATTATCGGCCTGCCTGCCGATTGTCAGGGCGAGGTAGACGCCGCTATTAAAAGGTCGCTTAAGGAAGTCAATATACCTTGTTATGTCAACATCAGTGCGCCGGTGTCCATAGCGGCGCTAAAGGCAGGCGCGCAGGCGAAGGGTCTGCCGCTTTACCGCCATGTGGGCGGGCAGACTGCTTTTGTGATTCCCGCAGCTGGCCAGGTGGCGGCATCAGGCAGTAAGCGATACGATCCTGCCGCGCACTCTAAAGGAAACCCGATTTATTTGCTCACAAGCTACGGCTTTGACTCCTTTGAAGAGGCTCACTACGCTCTGTGGGAAACCGCCAACGTCTACGAAAAACTTCTGTCAAAGAGCTATTCTCTGCTCGTTCACCGTGGATTTTCCCTGGCAGTCCCAGCGGGAAAGATAGATCATGACCGCAAGCTTTGGGAGCTCATGGCCGAAGGTATCGACAAAGCCGGATACACAGGCAAGATCGGCATCCAGGCGGATATCGGCGCCAACGACTATTATGACGCGGAAACCGGGCTTTATAAGGGATTATTCAGCGCAGAGGATAAGACGCGCGATGAATTGATCGCGCTGTACATTGAAATGGCTAAAGAATATCCGTTTGTGATACTGCACGATCCGTTGGAGGAGAATGATCTTGGCGGATATGCAAAGATTCTGGAGGAAACGGGCATACAAATAGTCGGACGGGACATTTGCGGCACCGATCTTGACCGCATTAAGACCTGTATAAACCATGGAAGCATCAACTCCGTCCTTCTTTCGGTATGCAGCTTTGCCACTGTCAGCGATGCCATAGAGGTCGTCCGGTACGCAAAGACCCACGGCGTTGATGTAATGCCGCAGAATCTTGCCGGCGAGGATATGGACACGGCGGACTATGCCGTGGGCTTTTCTGCAGGGACCATATACGAATCGGGTATCGACGCAGTAGGAAACGGCCTTCTTGCGATTGAACATGAGATAGGTCCCCGCTCGCGCTTTTATGGCAGAGGCGGGCTTCAAGGCGATAAATTCAATTTGGTATAAATTCGTATAGGGGGGTTGTAATTGAGAATACAAAATTCAGATACGCTTACATCCCATGGCAATATCGAGGGACGCAAGCTGGTATGCGATATTCTTGAGACGGCCTTACAGGCTGCCGACCCATACAATGCAACAAGGGATATGCTAAAGCTGGAGGGCGGTAAGCTTACCATTGACTGCCCTGACTTTGAACCCATTGGAACGCCAAACCCCGGTCCCCATGTATTTGACCTGGATAAAGACTACGACCGTGTCTTTGTATTTGCTGCCGGAAAGGGCATGCTGCGAGTAGCGAAGGCCTTGGAAGACGTCCTTGGCGATTATCTTACGGGCGGCTTGTGCATAGTAAAATACGGCGATATTGACGATACGTCCAAGTTTGAGGTTTATCATGCGGGACACCCTATCCCTGATGAGAACTGTGTGGCAGCCTGCCGCCGTATGGTGGAAATGGCTTCCGAACTCAAGCTCACCAAGCGGGATCTGGTCTTTACCGGCATAGGCAATGGGGTAGGTTCGCTGCTCACCCTTCCCGCGGAAGGCATTTCGCTTTCCGCGGTGAGCGATATGGTACACCTGATGCAGATCGAGAAAGGTGTGCCGACGGCGGAGCTCAGCATTGTACGCAATCATCTTGACCAGGTAAAGGGCGGCCGGATGACCCGGCTCTTTGAGCCCGCACAAATGGTGCATTTGCTGGCAATAGACTGCAACTATGGCAATACGGGTATCGTCGGGTATCCGGGGCTTATGCGCGCCAATGTCTGGCTGCATACCATGCCGGAATGCGGCTCCCGTGAATTAGCCACACTAATACTGAAAAAGTGGGGCGCATGGGATGAGGTGGATGAGAGCATAAGAAACTACCTGAGCAATAAGGATATCGGCCGGGACGTCATGCGTCAGGAAGAATTCGAAAAGCTTGGCTGCCTGATCTACGGTATTATGCCCGACAGCAAGGGGCCGCTGCCCACGGCCATGAAACGTGCCGAAGAGCTTGGCTATCCGGCCCACCTGATGTGCCGCGGGCATGAACTGGAAGCCGCCGTAACGGGGCGCTTTCTTGGGCTCATGGGCAAGACTGCCATAAGCGAGGGCCAGCCGTTCCCCGCTCCCTGCGCAATGTTTTATATGGGAGAGATGCTTGTCACCGTAGGCGGCGGCACGGGCGTAGGCGGACGAAATCAGGAGTGTGCCTTCAGCGCCGCGAACGTCATCCAAAACGAGAAGCGTATAGTGATCGGAAGCGTAGACACCGACGGTACGGACGGACCGGGAGGAGATTTTGACGACGAGGCGTCAGCACAGGGTGTTACCGTGCTCAGCGGAGGAATCGTCGATGGATACACCATCGGCGAGGCCCAGGCAAAGGGCGTCGACATGATCACTCCGCTGCAGACCCACGGCACCTCGAAGCCGCTTTGGAAACTGGGCTGCGGCATGCAGGTCTCGCAAAACATCAGCCTGCAGGATCTTGCGGTCGTACTGGTCATGCCGCCTGAAGCATAGCATGCGTAAATAAAAAACATATGAATTGAACATAAGAGGGCATCCCGTTAAAATATTTATCATCATAAGGATGCCCCCTTTTATATGTAAATTTAACGGGTTTTATATACTGACTTACTGCTGCGATATATGATAAAATATTTCATAGAGGCAACTTAAGAAGGGATATGTTTTTATGAAGATCGAACAGGTAGAACAGGTATTAGAGATCGCGAAGACAGGTTCCTTGAGCAAGGCCGCTAAAAATTTGTATATATCCCAGCCCAGTCTCAGCCTGTCCATCAGAAACCTTGAGCAGGAACTTGGCAGTCCTATTTTTGAGCGTGGAACGAAGGGGATGACCTTGACAGACTTTGGGACGGAGCTGGTGGCCGTACTTGAGCCGCTTTATAATCAGATATCCATCATACCGCAGCTTTTCGCCGCAAGAAGGGAATCTGACCGTATGTCGTTCAGCATGTCAAACTCCCATATCAAATTCGCCATGAATGTATTTATAGAGCTTGTGAACCATTTTAAGACCGATCCTGCCAATTACTTTTGCAGAGAAGCCAACAGCGGGGAGATATTGGAGGACGTTGCCTCCAATCGGTCTGATATTGGGGTGCTGTACATTCTCAGTAGTACGAAAAGTTTTATGATGAAATTATTCGAAAGCAAAGGCGTAGCTTATCACAGGCTGCTGGACGACGGCTATTGGATCATCGTCGGCTCCCGGAATCCCCTGTTTCATAAGAAGCTGGATCATGTCACCCTGCGGGATATCGAACCCTATCCGTTGGTTTTATATGAGGAAGATTATCAGTCCAACTTGGTTACTTCACTCAGAAACATCCCGCTGAAAGCCGATACTGTGATCCGTGTGGACAACAGGGCCGGTATGACGGAGCTCGTCAGCGCTACCGATGCCGTAAATATCGGCGCCCTCTCCCGCATGCCCTATCACTTCACGCCCTTTTATCCGCAGCTTAAAACCATTGAACTGCGGGACTTTCACATTACTCAGGAAATTGGATGGATTTGCCGCACAAATTATGATCCCAATGAATATGCACGGTTTTTCATAGACAGGATCACTGAGATCACAAAAGAGGGCAATGGGGAATTTAACAAGGACTTGACATAGGCTTGCTGTCCATATGTTCTTGCCGGCATTTTTCGCAGATGGCGGGTGCTGGAAATCCATACAAAAAACCAGCCGCAATGGGCCGGTTTTGTGTACCGGATTCCGTTATATTAATATATGTTCTGATGCTTTCCGCCGAGAGTATTTTTGGCTAAATTTGATTGTTTGCTTCGATGATTTCCTTTAGAGTGACGTTGTAATTTCTCCAACGCTTATCGCTTTTTTCACTCTTCTTATGAATGGCAGTCTGAGGACAGCTGTGTATGCAGCCGTAGCAGCTCAGGCAGTTTGTGCCGAACTGCGGTCTGCCGTCTTTAATGGTTATATTTCCATATGGACAGACTTTAGCGCAGGTACCGCAGCCGACACAAGCGTCACTGACAATGAATTTCTGCGCGGCCAGGCCCTCATCTTGTGACTTGACAAGCCCCTTACACATACTAGTCATCATTTTGCCGAAAAACCCGGGATCTTTGACATAGTCTTTTTTTGCATTTATATTGTCAATAATAACTGCGAGATTGTCATCAATTTTTTTGGAAGGGATCTTCTCGATCTCTTTACCAATTTCAAAATTGTCAATGAAATTATCGACCATAAGAATGGCATTCAGATAATTGAAATTGTAACCGGCGGCCTTTGCAATCTCGTCAAACTCAAGCATTTCGCCGCCGTCGCCGCCTTTACCCATAACATTTCCGTAGGTGGCAACGGCGAATAGATAGTTTGCCTTCAGCTTTGCTTTCGCAATGAAGTCGCGGACGATTTTCGGAGGATAACAGCAATAGGTCGGGAAAACCAGACCGATGACGTCGTCCTCAAATTCATACTGATCGTTCTTTAGTGCCTGTGGAATGGAGATCATCTCCCCGCCGATTTTCTTTGCTATGGCAAGGCTGTTGCCGGTTGCAGTAAAATATAATATCTTCATTGTGCTCCTCCCGTATATTTTGGTTTATACATGGCTGATTTGAGCAATCCAAGATACCGCAGCATTTCCCCATAGACTTCTTCCTGCGGCATGTCGTTATATCATGAATAACCGATTTGGTCAATAAAGCAGCAAAAAATAGCCGGGCAGTATCAAGTAAAAATGATAATAGAATTTGCGTATTTTTGCAGTTATTATGCCAGACAGGGTGATTATATTTTTCACTTTTTATCGTTATTTAACAGGATAACAATAAAGGAAAAGCAATATTAGAAATACACCATAGTCACACAAAAGATGCAGAATTTCATATGTATTGTTCATATCGCACCGCTTCATCTCTGTAAAAAGGCGGCGGCCGCACCTTGTTTTCGATTACCCTCTATATCAGATTATATCATAAGATGTGGAAATTTCTATGCCGGGATTTGACATCAATTTGTTGCCTTTATGCTCTTGCCGGCATCTTTCGCAGGTTGAAGATGCCTGAAAACCCATATAAAAAACCGGCCGCTATGAACCGGTTTTTGTACGTCAAATTTTGTTTTATCATTTTACCCTTGCTTTATCAGCTATGCTTTGATGCTTCTCGCTTCCGACAGTTTCCTCGACTCCGCTCAGGTTTACGGGTTTATCGGAGAGCTTGTATTTCTGCTTCAACATGACTATGTGTTTTACCGATTCGTCGATGCGCTCCTCGCTTATCTGACCGTTCTTTACCGCCTTTGCTATGGCATCTATGGCTTCTGTCTGGCTTTCATAGGTGTGGCAGACAAGCACCATATCGGCGCCTGCTTCGACGGCCTTTACAGCCGCGTCGCCGGTACCGTAATGCTTGGCTATGGCGCCCATTTCAAGGTCGTCGGTTATTACAACGCCCTTAAAACCCAGATCATCGCGAAGCAGGCCGGTTATGACCGCATGGGAAAGGGAGGCTGGCAGACCCGTTTTATCTATCTCGGGAAGCTTTATGTGGGCCACCATCATCATATCGGCTCCCTGATCTATGGCGCTTTCAAAGGGCAGAAGCTCAAACGACTTTAGCTGCTTCATGCTTTTGTAGGATACGGGCAGGTCCACATGGGAATCCACTGCGGTATCGCCGTGACCGGGGAAGTGCTTTACCACCGGGACAACTCCTTGCGATTTTATGCCTTTCATGGTGGCAACGGCCAGGCCGCTCACCGTATCGGGGTCCTTGCCGAAGGAACGGTCGCCTATCACCGTATTTTTGGGATTGCTGAAGATGTCCGCTACGGGAGCAAAGTCAAGGTTGAATCCGTACGCCGCCATTTCGCTTCCAAGGACCTGGCCTACTTGGTAGGACAGATCGGACGAATTCTTTTTGCCTATGGTCAGATTGGACGGGAAGTCCGTCGCCCTTGCGGGCAGACGCGCTATTCGGCCTCCCTCATGGTCCGCCGATATGAAGAGCGGCAATTTGTTGTCTTTATTGAGCGATTTCAGTTGATTGTTGAGGTCTACCAGCTGTTTGTCGTTCTCTATATTCCGCTCGAACAGTATGATGCCGCCGATATGCTTATCCTCTATCAGCGATGCCGTATTTGCATCTGCGTCATATCCTTTGAATCCTATGATCACCATCTGTCCGATCTTTTCCTCCAGAGACATGCCGGAGACAAGCTTATCCGCTTCTTCCTCGGCGGTGGGCTGGTGTTTGTTCTCTGCGGTATTGCCTCCTTCGCTGGGTACAGTGGGCGTATCGCTCTGGCCGGGTACCTGCGGATTATTTTTAACGGCATACGTGTAGGCTATGGCGGCCGAGATGATTGAGGCCGCAATTATAACGATGAGGATTATTATTGCCTTACCCGAAAAGTTTCTTTTCTTATAATGTTTTCCGTGCATAATGTTGTCATACCTTCCATATTTGATATAAAACAGGGTATTACTAACAAACAATTATACATTGCCGGGCAAATGCATACAATGAGCAGAATATGGTATCGGAGGGAATTATTATTAACCGACGCGGATTTTAGTTCATCTTCACTCTATCTGATCCAACACCGTACACAGCAGCTTATATGCGTCCTTATAGTACAGCTCTTCGTCGGAATTGGATAACTCAAAGTTTATGCCATAGTCTTTAAATATTTCTCCGGCCTGGCCGTACGTCATCGGCATGCCGCTCACTTTGCCGGGCAGCCATTCATAGTTAGCTATATGGTCGGCCATTATGGAGTTGAATATCTTGGTAAAATCGTCGCGGGATATCACTTCATCCAGCCGGTAGTCGTTGCCATAACTGCCCTGTATATATCCGTACCGGCGCAGCCTCTTTATATATGGGTAATAGGGAGACTTCACTATATCGGGCGTGGCCTCATAATCCTTTATATATGCGCCCTGTTTGGTCAGCAGTTTTTGCAGCTGATCTACCGTGCCCTCGTCGTATGCCATTTGACGGAAGGGCATATTCTTCTTTATAGAGATCTTGGCGGCTGCGCCTGCGGCCTGGCCTTCGTCCATGCCCACCGGCACGACCCTGGCAGAACCGGAGGCCAGAGAGTCAAAAGACGCGCTTCTTCCCGCCACGAGAAGATTGTCTATCTTCTTGGGAACAAGGCAGCGGAAAGGTATGGAGTATACCTGGGGCTTTCCCAAGATCCACCCGAAGTTGCCGCGCATGAACGCCTGTATATCGACGGAATAGCTTCCCAGTACCACCGCATCGCCGAAGTATCTGTTTTCCAGCACGTCGTCTAAGCTGAGCCTGTATTCGCCTATTATATGCCGCGATTCTCTCGAATAGAATTCGTCCATAATGCCGGCCAAGCGCACATCTTCCAGCCCGGGCAGCTTATGCATGTACTCTATTACATAGGGCAGCTCCCGCGTGGCCTTCTCCACGGCTTTTTCACGGGAATCCTTATCCATAATGTCGACGTTGTAGATCAGCATGGAATTTACCAGCACGCTGCCATCGTCCTGCCTGCCCATATTGAGACCGCGCATCAGTATATCGGGGTCTTTCGGCTTATATTTATACATTTCATGATATCCCCATGCCGAGCGGTCGTTGGCGCCGGTCTCCTTGCTGTCGTCCGTATTCAAATAGCGTCTTACCTTGTTCCAGTCGACCCCTTCCAGCTTGAATACCATTGTGGGTGCCATCACCCTTTCGGGATGTCCTATATCTTCCTGTCCATAGGTATAGGGAACGCCTGACATCGCCGCTATATCTGCGTCCTCCGTGGCGTCTATATATCTCTTTGCCCTGTATTTAGCCCCGTTGATCTCGATGCCGGTGATCTTTCCGTCTTCCACTTCCGGTTTTCCCACGTCCGCATTCAGCATCAGATACACGCCCGCATTTGTCAGCATGCGGCTGAATATACCTTCGGCTCTGCCAATGTCGAAGGAATCGCTGCCGAGGGCATTGTAGAAATTCTCGAATATGCCTTTGGTAAGCAGTTCCTTATCGGGACCGAAGTTCATATCTATGGTGTTCAGTCCCGCCCGCGTATACAGGCCGCCGATCTTACCGCTGCGCTCTACCAGAAGCGTCTTGAGGCCGTTTCGTGAAGCAGATACGCCGGCGGCTATCCCCTCGGGACCGGCGCCGAAAACTATGACGTCGTAAAACCTGCCGTCGGGCTGTTTTGGCGAGGCGTTCCGTACGGCGCATCCGGGCATGGGCAGCGCTATAATAAATATAAGCAGAATACAGAGCAAATTTCGCATTTTGGACCTCCTTAAAGTACACTCATTTTAGCATAATAGGCAAAGGCAGTCCAGTTAATAAAAGTTAACAATTTATTTACTAATTATACCCATTATTTTCTGCTATAATGGATTCGAGGAGGGAGATCATTGAAAAAATTCTCTTACATAATTTTAGTGTTGACATTGATATTGTCATTGACGGGATGTTCGGCGGGAGTAAAAAACGCGCAGGGCGATAATGCGGCTACGGCCACGGTCAAGGTGACCAAGGGGTCCATAGAGAATAAGATAAGCGGCTCCGGCACTTTGGCGGCGGCCGATGAGGAAACGATCAGACTGAAGAGAAGCGGGAAACTGGCGCAGGTTAATTATAAAGAAGGTGATCTGCTGAACAAGGGGGACCTTATGTATGTTATAACGGATGATAACGTATCCCTTTCCCTTAAGCAGTCGGAACTCAATCTAAAACAGCTCAATATGGAAATGAATGACTTAAACAAGCAGAAGGCGGGAGAAAAGGTCACCTCGCCGATAAACGGCAGGATAACGGCCGTCAACGTCAAGGAGGGTGATTCGGTAAACGAGGGGGGCCTGATAGCCACCATCGAGTCGGACGGCAATTTTAAATTTACGGCAGGCATAACCCAGTCGGAGATAGGTTCTGTAAAAGTGGGCGATAAGGTCAACGTATTTCTGCCGTCGTATATTGCCAATATTACCGGGACCGTTACCGGCGTGGATGCAAGTCCTCAGCCGACCACGGGAGGAGGTATTTTATATAATATAGAGGTACAGATAAAGAATCCGGGCAGCTTGAAGGGCGGCGAAAGCGTAAACGCTTCGGTGATTACCTCGGCGGGAAACGTGCAGGCGTTTACGACCACTGCGTTGGAGAGGGCGGACGTGGATAATGTAAAGGCCGTTTTATCGGGCGATGTGAAAAAGCTGTATGTGAAGGCGAACGATATAGTCAAAAAGGGTCAGCTGATAGCGGCCGTACACTCGGACAACATAGATGAACAGATAGAACTGCAAAAGCTGAAGATCGATCAGGCCAATTCGGATATAAGCTCCAAGCAGAAGGAACTGAGCGATATGTATGTCTACGCTCCCATTTCGGGGACTCTGGTCGCGCAGAACGTAAACGCCGGCGACGATCTGTCCAGCATATCGCTGGATGCCAATACGGTGGATGCCCGCATAGTGGATTACAGCTCGATGAACGTCATAATACCGGTGGACGAGATGGACGTGAGCAAGCTGCAGACGGGCCAGAGCGTGATCATCACCTCCGACGCCGTGGAGGGCAAGACTTTTAAGGGCGTGATCGCGGATATAGCCGACGAGGGCAAGGCGGAGAACGGCGTATCCACCTTCGACGTAAAGGTAACGCTGGACAAAACGCCGGAGCTGAAGGCCGGTATGACCGCGAATGCGGACATTATTCTGGAAAAGAAGGATAATGTGCTGCTCGTGCCTATAGAGGCGCTGAAATACGAAGGACGCAATGCTTTTGTGACGAAGGTCGGTTCCGACAAGCCGGTGAAGGTGGAGACGGGGCTTACCAACGAAAATTATGCGGAGGTGACCTCCGGTCTTAAAGAGGGCGACGAGGTCGAGGTCACTGCGGGAAACAGCGGAGGCATGTTCATGGGTCCCGGCGGCGGTGGTGGGGAAGCTGAGGTCAGGTCGAGACGATGAGGGGCGATACCATGATACACATTGAGGATATGAGCAAGATATACCGCATGGGTAAGGTGGAGGTGAGGGCCTTAGACGGCGTCAGCATCGACATAGCCGAAGGAGAGTTCGTCGCCATAACCGGGCCCTCCGGCTCAGGCAAGTCCACGTTCATGCATCTGCTCGGCTGCCTCGACACGCCTACATCGGGGACCTATATGCTGAACGGCGGCGAGATCTCCAAGCTAAAGCAGGATAAACTTGCGGAGATCAGGAACAGGGAGATAGGCTTCGTGTTTCAGGAATTCAATCTGCTGCCGCGGATGACCGCCGCGGAGAATGTGGAGCTGCCGCTGATATACAGGGGCATGCCGGCGAGCGAGCGCAGGAAAAGGTGCGCAGAGGCGCTGGAAAGGGTCGGCCTGGCCGACAGGATAAATCACAAGCCCATAGAGATGTCGGGCGGACAGCAGCAGAGGGTTGCCATAGCCAGAGCCATAGTGGGACAGCCCAATATAATCCTGGCCGATGAGCCAACGGGCAACTTAGACAGCCACTCTGCCCATGAGATAATGGATATGCTGAAGGAATTCAACGAAGCGGGAAGGACGGTAATCCTCATAACCCATGACATGAGCATAGCCAATGAGGCAAAGAGGATAGTGCATATTCTGGACGGCAAGATATTAAGGGACGAGGTGGTCGCATGAATCTGCTGCAGCTGATCAAGCTGGCATTGAGAGGAATAATAGACAACAAAATGCGTTCTTTTCTAACTATGCTGGGCATAATAATAGGCGTATCCTCGGTGATCGCCTTGGTCTCCTTTGCCTCGGGGGCCACGTCGCAGGTGACCAGCCAGCTGGAAGGCATGGGCTCCAATATACTGAACGTAAATCTGATGGGCAGGGGAACAAAATCTGATTTTACCTATCAGGAGGCCATGAATCTCAAGAATCCGTATATATCGGCTATCGCGCCTACCGTGAATACCGGCATGACGGTAAAATTTATGGCCAAGACCTATAGTACCGGCATAACGGGAACAAATCCCGATTATTTCACTATAAACGACAGGGAAATGCAGTCGGGAAGGTCTATTACTGAGGCTGATCTGGACAGCAGGGCGAGGGTCGCCGTTTTGGGTACGGAGACGGCCAAGGAGCTGGGCATGCTCAATCCGGTCGGCGAGACCATAAAGCTGGAGGGCAATAACTTTACCATCATAGGCCTGCTGGCATCAAAGGGCAGCAGCATGATGGGGTCGCAGGACGATATGGTGATAGTCCCCATAACCACGGCGCAGAGGTTGTTTAGGACAGGCGCCATACGATCCATCACTGTACAGGCCTCGTCGGAGGGCTCCGTCGAGTCTGCCAAGGCGCTCTTGGAGGCCGAGCTAAAGCACATCACCGGTGATGAGGACTCATTCAATGTATTTGACCAGACCGAACTCTTGGATACGGTGCGTCAGTCGACGTCCGTCATGACCATGATGCTGGGCGGCATAGCCGGCATATCCCTGCTGGTGGGCGGCATAGGCATTATGAATATAATGCTGGTCACCGTTACCGAGCGAACGAGAGAGATAGGCATAAGGAAGGCCATAGGCGCTAAGAAGAAGGATATACTGACCCAGTTTCTCATAGAGTCCTCCGTGCTCTCCGGGCTGGGAGGGGTGATAGGCATAGGCGTCGGGTTTGCCCTGTCAAAGATACTCTCATCCGTTGCGAATTTTCCCACCAAGACCACACCTTTGACGGTGGGGATATCATTCGGATTTGCGCTGCTGGTGGGCATAGTGTTCGGCATATATCCCGCCAACAGGGCGGCCAAGTTAAACCCCATAGATGCGCTGCATTATGAGTAGCGGTATAATATGGATGGAGGCGTTGTACTATGAAAATCAAGTATTACGGACACTCTTGCTTCATGTTCAAGGGGGAAGGCATCACGATCGTGACCGATCCCTACGATCCGTCGGTCGGCTATGATCTTCCGCAGTTAAAGGCCGACATAGTCACGGTATCGCATCAGCACTCCGACCACAACTATCTTAAGGCGGTAAGGCCGGGAGCGGCCGTTGTGGACATTCCCGGCGAACATAACGTGAAAGGCGTGAAGATAAACGGATATGAGGTAAATCATGACAGCAAAGGCGGCAGTCAGAGGGGCAAAAGCATCATATTCGACATAGATAACGTGGACGGCGTGAGGCTCTGCCATCTCGGCGACCTGGGAGAACGGCTGAGGGACGACGTCTTAGAGAAGATAGCAGGGGTCGACGTTCTGTTCGTCCCGGCGGGCGGATTTTTTACCCTGGAGCCGGAGCAGATAGCCGAAGAGGTACGCAGGATCGGCCCAAAGATCCTGATCCCGATGCATTACGCCGTGGAGACCACCTCAGGCGATCTGCCCATAAAGCCGGTGGATCAATTCATAAAGGCTTACGGGGAGGGAGAGAAACTCTCAAGCGACGAGCTGGAGGTCACGGCGGGCAGTCTTCCGCAGACTACAAAGCTGTATGTATTGGATTTCTACAATAGATAGTTATAACAAACAGCGGGTCCCGGTTAAGGCTGCAGACAAACCGGCAGACCACGGCAAGCAATACAGCGCAAAGAAGTAAACCTGCAAAATGCTAAACATACGTCAGGTTGTAGATAAATCGGCAGACCGTGGCAAATCGTGCAAGCTAAATAGCTGTACAATTTTGCGATTGGGCGGGTTCGGCACGGTCTGAGCCGGTTATTTTTATGTCATAATATATATACCAAATGGATGTGTTTGATGATATAATGAAGAAAAAAGTACGTGCAAGGGGGAAGACCCATTGAAATATAAAAAAATTATAGCTTTAACTATACTTATTGCCATGCTCGTCATGCCTGTCTGCGCCTTTGCAGAAACGGACTACCATGCCGATATGCTGGACTACGTGCTGCAGTTCATCATGTCGTCCACCGTCAGGAACGTGACGGAGGATCAGTTGGTAAAGGGCGCTCTCAAGGGTATGTTTCAGGCCGTGGACCCGTACAGCGAGTATTTTACTCCCGAGGAGATCAAGGAGTTTGAGGAGCAGACCAGCGGAGGATATGACGGCGTGGGGATCAGCGTGTCCGACAGCGGCGGGTATAAGGAGGTGTCCGCAGTGCTTAAAGGCGGGCCGGCGGACGTCGCAGGCATCAAAGCGGGGGACAGGATAATATCCGTGGACGGCACCGATATAGGCGGCCTGGCCGGGGACAAGGTGTCCGCTCTTCTCAGAGGCGACAAGGGCACCACGGTGAGGATAGGCATAATGCGCGGCGGTACTGATGAAGTGTCTCTCGTCGACGTGATAAGGGGCGAGATAAGGCTAAACCCCATCAGATACAGTGTCAAAGACGGCATCGGCTACATAAGGATAATCCAGTTTACGGAGTACACCGAGGAAAACCTTGAGCCCGTTCTGGACTTCATGCGGCAAAACGGTATAAAGTCCCTCGTATTGGACCTGAGGGGCAATCCCGGCGGACTTATACCCGAAACCATCGAGGTCGCCCAGCACTTTGTGCCCAAGGGACCTATCGTGAAGATACAGTATAAAAACTCCCCGCCCGATATATATAATTCCAACCTGGAAAAGCCGGAGTTCAATTTGGCCGTCCTGATAGACGAAAACACAGCCAGTGCAGCGGAAATACTGGCCGGAGCGATACAAGACACGGGGGCGGGTATAATTATCGGCAGCCAGTCCTATGGGAAGGGTTCCGTTCAGACGCTGGTGCCGTTAGAGGACGGCAGCGGTTTTAAGCTGACTGTGGCCAAGTATGCCACTCCCAACGGGCGGTTTATAGACGGCATAGGCATTATCCCGGACATTAAGCTCGCCAACGATACGCCTGCCGTTCCCGATCTTTCCAATCTCGCGCCGCTCAGGAACACGGCGGTCAAGAGAGACAGCGCAAATCTGCAGGTATTCGCCGTACAGCAGAGGCTCAAACTCTTGGGGTACACTGCATATGAACCCGACGGGACGTTCGGCAGGGATACGGAGACGGCTTTGAAGCAGTTTCAGAAGAGGCACGGTCTTTCGCAGACGGGGGTGTTCGACGGCTATACATATCTCAATATGGCGGACGCCATGGACAAACTGGCTCATCCCCAGCCCAAGGACGTAGTTCTGGAGACGGCGATCCAGATGCTTAAGAATAAAGAGAAATAATTTTAGGCCGGTTTGTATATGATCCGGAATATTTGCTACTATATTTATGATATAATGTAAATTGCAATCGTAGGCAGGGTGTGGTGCGATAAAAAGTGAAAAATCACCCTGCCGGCACAGGGTGATCATATAATTTAATTACCTTGCGGCAGCCGCACTTATGCGGTACGGTTGCCACCTTTAACTTATATTATACCAAAACAAAAAATAAAAATTAAACCCTTAGGCTGAAAAATACAATATTTTTAGCTTTTTCTTTATATGAAAGTATCTATTGATATAATCTGTATTAGAATACATTTTGTGAGGTGTGATGATTTATGGAGAACGACCTCAGAGAGAGCCTCAAAAAGGTAAACGGCGTGCTGCGGGAGAAGAGGGACGCGGGCGCTTCCCGTGATGTGATGAGGGCTGCCATAGAGGATAAGCTGGGAAGCATCATAATGGCGGAACGCGGGCGCAAGCCGGACTGGATACGCAGCGTTCTTGCAGTGGACGGTTCATTCAATTCTTATGGGTCATCATTTCCCTATATAATCAACTTTTTCAGATCATTAGCTATTTATTCCTGCGGCAATGAGCGCATCACTTTAAACGACATCTACACGCCCATTCTGGATATGCAAAGCTACGGCGATGAGGACAACGAGGATATAATGAAGGATATAAGGGACGGAAGGATGGCTGAGATGGAGGTAAGGGCGGCCATGGAGGGCGTAAAGCGGTTCTCTCCGTCGCTGGTGATCTTCGACGGCGGCTTTTTGAGGTATATGGACAAGGCTGGAGATATATTCGGGGAATACAGGCGGCTTTGCAGAGAGAAGGGCATAGTCAGCGTGGGCGTCATAGAGGAGATAGGTACCTTTGATATGGCGAGAAGACTGCGGGACGGCCTCGGTTTTCCCGTGGAGGATGACAGGGAGCTGCTGTTCGGCATCCTGCAGCCCTATGAGGTGCTCCGGGTGAGAGATGAGGCGCAGTTCAAGAAGGGGCTGTATACGGTCTTTGCCCGGCCGTCTCTGCACCCCAATCCCGTGGCATACGATTTTTTTGAGGAGGACGGCGGCACGGCCGGTGATGCCGTAAGTTTCCTGATGTCGCTGACTCCGCCGTCCAGCCGCGGTATACCGCTGATATTGGACATAGTGGACGGCGAGGCCAAGATAAGGTCCGGGGAGGTGGAGGCCATGGTGGATTCCTTTCTGGACAGGGATATAAAGGAGGGGCTTTTCCGGCCCCAGAGGGACAGGAGGTTTGCGTTTTGATGCAGTTAGTGGGTTCGACGACGGAACAGTTTGTATATGTGGCTTCCAAAGACAGGAGGTTCAACATAAACGAGCTGCTTATCATACAGGGCGGCAAGCACGGGGATATAAAGGGCGAGGTGGTGGCGACCGCCTCCTTCAACAGATACATACCCATGGCTGGGGAGAAAAACGGGTTTGTGGACAGGGATACCTTAGAGTTTATGAAGCAGGTGGGTTTTTCCATAGAGGACGAATCCACCCACTTAGCCAAGGTCAGGATACTGGACATGCTGACCTCCCCGGCGGAGGTAGGAAGCAGCGTAAGGCTGCCGGAATTCGCGGAGATAAGGGAGCTGTTGGTAAAACGGGGTCCTTCCGAGGGCCTTACCCTGGGCGCCATCATGGGGACGGAAGAGGTCTCCAAGGGTATGCCGGAAGAGCTGGAAAATATCGCATACCTCTATGAGAGGGACAGAGGCATACTGCCGCAGAGCGGAGTTCCCTTCATATTCGACTACAAGGCCATGAGCGAGTATCCGCATATCGGCATATTCGGCGGGTCGGGATCGGGCAAGTCCTTTGGCCTCAGGGTGATACTGGAGGAGCTTATGAAGAAGAAGATACCTACAGTGGTGTTCGACCCGCACTTTGAGATGGAGTTCGGCAATGCCATGGATGGGATACCGGACGGCTTTGCGGAAGACTTCGGCGGCTGCTATGAGATATTCACGGCGGGCAAGGATGTGGGAATAGACTTTACCGAGCTTACGCAGGAGGATCTGGTGAACATCCTCAGGGCTTCGGGAGGCAGCATTTCTGAGTCCATGGAGAACGCCGCGAGGACCCTTTATAAGAACAAGGACACCTTTACCACATTCAGGGACAGGCTGATAGACCTGGCCGATGCCCTGGACATGGGCAGGGACAGGATCTTCCGCGGCATGAAGGATGACACGGAGGACCGCGCCAAGCTTGCCGGATACCTCGGGCTCATCGACGCTTACGGCAACGCCGTGCCCTATTCCGGGACGGTCAAGGCCATACTCTGGAGACTCAACAATGTGGCGCGGGAGAATATGTTCCAATATAATATACAGCCCATACTCAAGGCCATAGGCAGCAGAAAGACATGCGTGGTAAGGGGCTCATCCCTGTGGGTGCTTACCGTATTTGCCTCCTATCTCATAAAGAACCTCTACGGCAGGCGGAGGAAGTACAGGGACAGCGAATTCTCAGGTGAAAAGGCGGAGAAATTCCCTCCCTTCGTGGTGGCGACCGACGAGGCCCATAACTTCGCGCCGCGCGCTTCCCAGTCTCCCGCAAAGGACGTGATAAGGGAGATAGCGCAGGAGGGAAGGAAGTACGGGGTATTCCTCATCCTGGCCACACAGCGTCCGGCCCTGCTGGACGATACGGTGACCGCCCAGCTGAACACCAAGATCATATTCAGGACGGTAAGATCGGTGGATATAGCCACCATAAAGGAGGAGACGGATATCAGCCCCGACGAGGCGAACCGGCTTCCCTATATGGCCTCGGGCAGCGCCTTTATCTCCTCGGCCGTCACCGGCCGTACGACGGCGGTGAGGATAAGGGCGGCCAAGACGGTAAGCCCCCATGCGGTAAATCCCTTCGAGGAGCTGGAGAGGGACTACGAGACGGAGGACAGCCGGCTAAAGCAGGTGATCCTGAAGGAGACACCGGTATATCTGGGCAACCTGAAATCGGTCATGGAAGCGGCCAAGGAAGAGACCGGCATGGTCTTTACAAGGGAGGACATACTGCAGGCGGTCGATGACCTGGTGGCAAGCGGCCGGGCCAAAAGGGAGAGGACGCCGCTGGGCGAGATGATAACGGAGGCGAGGTCATGAAGTTTCTGTTTTTTACCGATACACATATAAGGGGAAACTCCCCGGCCAACAGGAAGGATAACTTTCCCGACACCTTAGAGGCTAAGCTTTGCGAGATAGGCGATATCATAGGCGAGGAGAGCATAGACTACGCCCTGTGCGGCGGCGATCTCTTTGACAGCCCCATGCCCTCCATATCGGTGGCAACGCGCTTTGTGAAGATACTGAAAGGAATGAACGTACCAATTTATGCGGTGGCGGGAAATCATGACATGTATGGACACAATCCCGACACCTTAGACAGGACGATGATAGGGTTTTTAAACTCCATCGGCATCGTCAGCCTGATAAGGCCGGGCCAAAGGGTCATGCTGGAGGAAGACGGTACAAGGGTGCAGCTCACCGGTCAGGAATTCATATACAGCCTGGACGACGGCTCGGGCGATGGATATATAGTGAAGGACAAGCAGGCGGACGTCGCCATACACATGGTCCACGGCTTTCTCACCGACGTCAGGATGTTCGAGGGGGTAAGATATACCACCATAGACGCGATAATGGACACTAAGGCGGACATAACCCTGGCCGGGCATAATCATGCCGGCTTTAAGGACGTTATACAAAGCGGCAGGTATATCATCAATCCCGGAGGCCTGGCCAGGATCACCAATCACCTGTCCGAGATACAGAGAATGCCGCAGGTCGTGATCATCGATATAGACGGGGAAATCAATGTAAAAAAGCGCAGGCTCAAGACCGCAAAGAAGGGCGAGGAGGTCTTGGACAGGACGGCGCTGGAGGCGACCCGCATGCACCGGGAAAAGCTGGAGGAATTCGCGAGGCAGATAAGGACCTCCGGCATAGGCCGGGCCGTCAACATAAGGGATATAATAGACGAGATAGCCGCCAATGAGGATATAGAGAGCGGCGTTAAGGAAGAAGCCCTGAGAAGGATAGCGCTGGCGGACGAATCGGGAGGTGCGGCAGATGAAGAAGTTTAAAAGCCTTACCCTGGAGAACTTTCAGTCCCATGAACACACCACCATAGACTTCGACGAAAATTTCACCGTGATCGTGGGCGCGTCGGATCAGGGCAAGTCGGCCATAATAAGGGCGCTCAAATGGGTGCTTTTCAATGAGCCTCAGGGAGACGAGTTTATAAGGGTGGGTGCCTCCGAGGTAAGGGTCACCCTCACCTTGGACGACGGCACCGTCATCATAAGGGAGAGGGGAAAGAAGAACAGATACGTACTAAGGCAGGGGGAGGACGAGTATGTCTTTGAATCCTTCGGCAGGGGCGTCCCCAAGGAGATATTGAATGCCCACGGCATAACGTCCGTAAAGCTGGATGAGAACCTGTCGCTCCGGCTGCCGTTGAGCGAGCAGCTGGACGGCCCCTTCCTGCTCTCGGAGAGCAAGCCCACCAAGGCAAAGACCATAGGCTATTTGAGCGGGGTCAACATAATAGACAAGGCCATAAGGGACGTCTCTCTGGAAATAAAGCAGAAGTCGGCCGAGGAGAGGAGCAAGAATGAAAGCATATCGAGAATCACCGGCGAGCTTAAAGACTTCGGCGATCTGGACATGCTCGAACAGCTCCTTCCAAAGATCAAAACGGAATACAATGAAACGGAGATACTGAAGGACAAGCTCGGCAAACTCAGGGTATCCTATGATAAACTGGACAAGCTGGAAGCCCGTATAGAAGTGGACAGGCGCACGGAAAACAGGTTGGCTGACCTCCCAGAAAAGGGCATAGCGGAACTGGCTGCCGTATACTCAAAGTTTGTAACTTTGAGCCGTGACTATGCCCGCTTGAAGGATATACAAAAGCGGACCGGTATTTCGTCCGCCGTGCTGCAAAATACCCGGGATACGGCGGATATATCCAAGGGAGTGAGCAGTCTGAATGATTTGAGCCGCAGGCTGGGCCGCATGAGGGACTGTGATGTAAAACTCAAAGCTCTCAATGCCACAGCCGAAAGATGCGAGGCCAGTCTTAAGAAATTAAAAGCGTGCGAGGATTGCCATGAGCATTTGCAGCAAACGGGAGCGGCGGTTTCAAATCTGGCCGTCCTGAAGAGCCGCTTCGCTAAATTGTCCGGTATCGAAAACAACATAAGGACCGCCCGGCTGAGAGAGCAAAGGGCGCGGGACGAAAAGGAAAGATATCTGACGGATTATGGGAAGGTTTTGAAAGACATAGGCAGGTGCCCGGTATGCGGCAGCCGCATAGACGAACACACGGCGGAGACGATCATTGCCGAACTCAGATAGAAGGGGGAAAACAGCATGGAGAATTATGAAAATGAGATAGCGAGGCTGCAGAAGGCCGTCAAGGATGCTGAGAACAAGCGGGTAAAGGCTCAGACGGAAATAGAGATGCTCACTAAGCAAAAGGAAGAGATACTGTCTGAGATAACCTCGCTGGGCGTGGACCCGGACAACCTGGAGGATGAGATCGCGAAGCTGGAGGCCCAGCTCAAATCACAGCTGGATGAGATAAACTCGATGATACCGTGGGATATACTGGAGGGATAGGGTATGGATGATCTGGGACGCAGCATATCCGCACTGGAGGGAATATATAACAGGCGCAGGGGACAGAAGGATCAGCTGGAGGATACGCTGAAAAAGGATACGGACAGTCTGAACGATATAGTAAAGACCAAGGAGCTGCAGGAAAATGTGAAACAGCTTCTGGAAATGGCCGCGGAGTATGCCCGGGAACAGGCAAAGGGCGATATGGAATACATAGTGACCCAGGCCCTTCAGTACGTCTTTGAAAACGACCTCAAGTTCATAATAGAGCTGGAGGACAACGCGTCGGGACCGCAGGCGGAATTCTATGTGGAATCCAAGTACGGCGGGCAGGAGTCGGTGAAGACCAGGCCGCAGGACGCCAGGGGCGGCGGCGTGGTGGACGTCATATCCTTGGCCCTGAGGATCGCCATGATGCAGGGACACGGCGTGCTCATACTGGATGAACCGGCAAAACAGGTATCCGAGGAGTTCGCCCCCAACGTAGCCAACTTTTTAAGCTATCTCACCGGCCAGGGCGATTTTCAGGTGATAATGGTGAGCCACAATCAGCATCTTGCGCAGGCGGCGGGCAAAAGCTATATGGTATCCATAAACAGCGGTATAAGCCGGGTGTCGGAGGTACCCTCCGCGTAGGTTTCGCCGCTTATAAAGCCCTCTGCCTTTTATCATCGGCGTTGACCGGGTATTTGCGTGAGGACCGAGAAATCAATTTGGAATAATTTCATGCTGCCTGATATATAAATCTAATATTCGTATGCTTTTTTAAAAAGTTCTTGACTCCAACCTTAGGGCAGGCCTTATAGTTATTTTTGGGAGGCAAATTTGCATGACATACACGGTGCATGAGGTGGCAGAATTATCCGGCGTGACAATAAAAACCTTATATTATTATCAAAAAATTGAATTGCTTATGCCGGAACAAGCCGCGGAGAACGGGTATAGGCATTATGGCGACAAGGAGCTGGAACTGTATAAACTATAGAAAAAACCGAAGCTTCGGTGACTAGTCATTATATATAATAAAATGTGGGACGGCGGCTTTGAAACAAAATCAAAGCCGCCGCTTTTTAACCTGATAACAAAGTGGGTGCGCTTGACCGCCTTGCTCTGATGGGCTTGGAGGTTTGAAAAACTGAATATTGGCCAAGTGTTGTTTTATAACGCTGCCACCTCCATACTTCCTTTCTACACTTTCCGAAAAGCCTGGGATTCTTTACTCCGATAAACTGCTTTTAAATCATGTGCAAGTATTCTTGTCGTTATATGAAATGTATATCAATTTTTCCTGGCAAAAAGATTTACATATAGTTTTTCTTGTTTATTGACTTCATACCTATTAGGAATTATACTTTATTTCAGACTGACCGTTCGGTCAAAAAAACAGGGGGGACTGACGTGTTTAAAAAGCATACTGCAATTATTACACTGATTATTCTGGGGCTGACCGTTCTGCTGGGAGGGTGCGGTACGGCAAAAGATACTGCGGCACCGCCCGAAGAGCAGGCGGTCACGGTGTCGACCGCAAAGGCCGTTACCGGGGACATAACCGAGGTGAGCAGCCTTGTGGGCAAGCTCAAACCAAACAAAACTGTGAACGTTGTGCCTAAGATGCAGGGCAAGGCGGCAGCGGTCAATTTTGACGTGGGAGACCATGTGAATGCGGGAGACGTACTTTTGAAGATAGACGACAGCGATATACAGACTCAGGTAAAGACTGCCGGCGCCGGTTTGAACATGGCGCAGGCCAACTATACGCTCAACAAGCAGAAGTATGAGCAGTCGCAGGCGGATTTTGCCAGATATGATGCGCTTTTTAAGGAGGGCGCCATAACACAGCAGCAGTATGAGCAGGCGAAGCTTTCGGTATCACCCGACATGGTGAAGCTCTATCAGGCGCAGCTTGCTCAGGCTCAGGCGTCTTATGATTCCGCAAAATCAATGCTGAATAATACGGTCGTTACATCGCCCATGAGCGGAGTGGTGGCGGCGAGAAATGTGAATGCCGGCGAGATGGTCGGAGCTGCGATGCCGCCGTTCATCATTATGGATAATTCCAGCATGCTTGCGGAGGTGGATCTCACGGAGGCATTGGTAAATAAGGTGAGAGCCGGCGATAAGATGAGCGTTGAGGTGGGCGATCCCGGCCAGGCCGTTGACGGCGTGGTCGACACTGTGGCGCCGGCGGCAAGCCAGCAGACGGGATTATTTCCCGTGAATATACGTATAGCCAATAAGGATGGGCAGTTTAAAGCGGGCATGTCCGCCAATGTAATGCTGTCCAATGAGATCCATAAGAACGTGGTGACCGTGCCCAAAGAGGCCGTGGCCGTTCAGAGCACCGTCAGCGTGGTATTTACCGTGAAGGACGGCAAGGCCGTACGAAATGTTGTGGAAACGGGCATAAGCGGCGACAAAAACGTAGAGATCGTTTCCGGAATAAAGGCGGGAGACGAGATCATAGTCAAGGGACAGAATCTTTTGAGCGGCGGAGAAAAACTCCGTATCGAAAACGGAGGGAGCAACTGATGGGCATAGTCGACTTATCAATAAAGCACCCCGTGACCACGTGGATGTGCATCCTCGTAGTCATTTTGCTCGGGGTAGTGTCGGTTACCATGATACCGCTGGATCTGCTTCCCAATATCAACCTGCCCGTGGCTGCGGTGATCACCACTTACAGCGGAGCGGGACCTGAAGAGGTCGAAAGCATGGTGACCAAAAGCCTGGAGAGCGCGCTTTCCAGTGTCAACAATGTGGATAACGTTCAGTCTATATCGCAGGAGGGTACGTCCATAATCGTCATGAGTTTCAACGAAGGTACCGATATGGATACGGCGACGGCGCAGATGAGGGAAAGGCTGGACATGATAAAGGGCATGCTTCCCGGCGAGGTGGGCACCCCTATGGTGATGAAGCTGGACCCCTCCATGATGCCGGTCATGATGCTGAGCGTCTCGGGGGATATGGACGATATCAGCCTTAAAGACAGAGCGGAGAACGATATAAAACCGGCGCTGGAAAAAGTAGCCGGAGTAGCCAGCGTCACTGTGTCGGGAGGTAAAACCAGACAGATAAATGTGGAGCTGGATCAGGATAAGCTGAATGCTCTCGGCCTTTCCGTGAGTCAGGTTTCCAATGTGCTGACTGCACAGAATCTGAATATGCCGGGTGGTTCCATAAAGAGCGGCGATCAGGAGATAACTGTGAGGACCCAGGGAGAGTTTACTTCGGTGGAACAGATAAAGAATACTTCCATAATGACGCCTACCGGTGGCATGGTGCTGCTGAAGGATCTGGGCAGTGTGACGGACGGGTATGCCGACGTGAGTTCTCTGGCCTACATGAACGGCAAGCCGGGCATGGGCATAGTAGTACAGAAGGCATCGGATGCCAATACAGTCGTCGTGGCGAGAGAGATCAATAAGGCTTTGGACGGCATATCGCGGCAGTATCCCGATGTGAAACTGATAAAGGTAATGGATAGCTCCCAGTTTATAAACAGCTCGATAAGCAACGTCGCCAGCAGCGCAGTCCTGGGCGGTATTCTGGCGATCATCATTTTGTACCTTTTCCTGAGGGATATAAGGTCGACCCTGGTCATAGCTATATCCATACCCGTGTCCATAGTGGCGACCTTTGTCATGATGTATTTTTCGGGCATGTCGCTCAACCTGATATCCTTGGGCGGCCTGGCCTTAGGCGTCGGTATGCTGGTCGATAACTCCATAGTGGTGCTGGACAACATATACAGGTACCGGCAGGAAGGACACGGCCGGTATGAATCTGCCAGCGAGGGCACAAAAGAGGTGGGCATGGCCATAAGCGGCTCCACCTTGACCACCGTGGCTGTTTTCCTTCCGATAATCTATGTACAGGGTATAGCGTCTCAGATATTCAAGGAGCTGGCGCTTACGGTCACATTTTCTCTGCTGTCTTCTTTGGCAGTGGCCGTGACTATAGTGCCCATGCTGTCCTATCAAATGTTGGGCACGCAGCCGTCCGGACCGAAAAAGAAGAATATATTTAACCGTATCTCCGATTGGATAGGAAGAGGGATCGATAAGCTGAACGAGGGATACGGCAGGCTGCTCCAAACGTCGTTGAAACACAGGTTTGTGACGGTGCTGATCGGCGTACTGGCCTTTGCCGTTACGATGATCTCGGTGCCTATGGTGGGTACTGAACTCATACCTGAGATGGATCAGGGACAGATATCGATCAGTGCGTCCCTGCCCAAGGGAACCAACATAGAGACTACGGATAAGACCATGAAGGATATATACGGTAGGATCAAGGATATACCCGAGATAGGCACCACCTATCTGAGCATAGGCTCCATGGGTACCGCCAGTCTATCGGTTGGGGGAAGCAGCAATTCGGGCAGTTTTAATGTAAACCTTAAACCTTTGAGCGAAAGGAAGCGATCCACCGACGAGGTGGCTGACGAGATAAGAAACAGGCTCTCTCCGGTGCCGGGCGTTAAGATAACCGTATCGACGGGCCTGATGGCAATGGCGGGAGGATCTGCAGACGACTTGACGGGTACCGGGATAAGCATCGATATCAAGGGAGACGATCTCGATGTATTGAGAGATATAAGCGGGCAGGTCGCGGAGAGAGCCAAGTCGATCACAGGCACGAGGGATATACAGACCAGCTTCAGCGAAGGAGAGCCGGAGTACGTCATCAGACTGAGAGACGATACGGCGACGGGTTACGGCCTCACTACGGCTCAGGTGGCTCAAGCCGTTCAGAACGCAGTCAAGGGAGCTACGGCGACCAGGTATAAACTGGCGGGCAATGATGTGGATGTGGTCGTCCGGCTTTCGCATGATAAGAACAGCGGTATCGAAGATCTAAAATCGATGTATATACAGACGCCTATCGGCGTACAGGTTCCCCTGTCAACGGTGGCCGACGTTTCCGCTGGCATCGGGCCGTCCGAGATAGACAGGCAGGATCAGTCGAGGGTCGCCCATGTTACGGCGTCGGTCGTCGGAAGGGATCAGGGAAGCGTGAACAAGGACGCGGAGAAGCTGATAAAAGGACTGCAGCTTCCCAGCGGCTATTCGGCAGAGCTCGGTAGCAGCGCGACTCAGCTGAACGAGGCGTTTTCCAGCCTCGGCCTGGCCCTCGTGCTGGCTCTAATCCTGGTCTACATGATAATGGCGTCTCAGTTCGAATCGCTGCTGCATCCGTTTACCATACTCATGTCGGTGCCCATATCGTTGTCGACGGGCATACTGGGCCTGGTACTTTCGGGAAAGGCGCTGAGCATTCCGGCTTATATCGGCCTTATCATGCTGGGCGGCATAGTGGTAAACAACGGCATAGTGCTGATAGACTATATAAATATTCTGAGAAGAAGGGACGGTATGGAAAGGAACGAGGCCATCATAAAGGGCGGGCCTACAAGGCTGCGGCCTATACTCATGACGACCCTGACCACCATACTGGGATTGGTGCCGCTGGCAATGGGTATAGGAGAGGGCGCCGAGATGGAGCAGCCCATGGCTATAACCGTCATCTTTGGGCTCACCTTCTCCACGCTGGTGACTCTGCTGGTACTCCCGGCGATATATTCCTACTTTGACGATGCGGAAAGTTTTGTTTTAAGAAAACTGCACGGAAAAAAGGCAAAGGAAGAGGCGGTATAATATGATTTGTGACAGAAAGAACAATAAGTGGTTGGCCGCAATTGTGAGCATGGTCATGATGTTTTCCTTCCTCGCGCCGGGTGCAGGCCTGGCCGCGGAGGCTGTGCAGACAAGCGATGCAAAGAGTTTTACATTGGAGGAAGCCGTGGATTATGCGCTGGAAAACAACGACAACCTTAAAAATCTTGACCAGCAGACAGATATACTGCAGAATAATTATGACCAGGTGGAGTATAAACTCAAGAGGCAGTTCGGTGTAAAGGATATAGACAAGATAGCGGACAGCGAAGTCTTTAAGAATATGGGAAAAGCGCCGACCACCGAGACTGGGACGTATACCTCGGACAGGTCAATATTGATCGCCCCTAAGGAGCTGAGAAACGGGGTGGACACGCTGAAAAATACAAAGGCTCAGGCTGCGGAGGGCATAAAGATAGCGGTGGAAAAGGCATATTATTCCGTGCTTGAGGATCAGCAGAATCTGGATGTGCTGAAAAAAAGCCTCGAGCTGGCGAAGAAGGCCGACGGCATAGCAAATGTACAGTTTGACAACGGGATGATCACAAAGGATCAATTGCTTCAATCACAGATAGGGGTATCGGGCGTGGAGATGCAGATGGGCCAGGCCCAGAACACTCTCGATAAGGATATGCTCAGCCTGAAAAGACAGCTTGGGCTTCCTTTGGATGCACAGCTGAAGCTGGAGACCGCCTTCAAGGTGCCCGATGCGTCCGGCATAGACGTAGAAGCAGGCGTCGAGTCCGCACTGCAAAACCGTATGGAAATTCTTGAAGACGATAAGGACCTGGATATAAAGCAGCAGGATTTTGATCTGATAAAGTCCTATTATTCCGATATCACGTTCCAGTACAAGGACGGCCTGCTAAAGCTCAACAACAGCAAGGCGGCTGCAAAATCGGACAGACAGGATGTGGAACTGGACGTAAGGAAAAATTATCTCGACCTCATGAGCGCGTCGAGCGCCCTGCCCGTCCTGCAGATGAATGTGGACAAGGCGCAGGAGTCCCTGAGGATCGCGCAGCTTAGGCAGGAAAACGGCCTAGGTACGGTGGTGGACGTCCTGAACGCTCAGAACACGCTGCTTACGAATCAGCTGGACCAGGTAAAGACGCAGCACATGCTCAATCTTGCCAAGATAAACTATGAAGTGTCCACCGGCATCGGCCTGCCCAAGCTTACTCAGACGGCAAGCTCGGGAAGCGCGATGTAGCCTCGGCGAGATGGTGGTAGAATGAGGGGCGATAAAAGGGAAGTCATAATCGATGCGGCCGCTTTCGTATTTGCAAGGGAAGGATACGACAGAGCGAGGATGGAGGATATTTCAGGCCGGGCCGGTATAGGGAAGGGCACGATATACGAATACTTCAAAAGCAAGAAAGACCTCTTTCAGTCGGTAGTAAAACATGCCTGCAAAGTCTATATAATGCTCATACAGGGTATAGACGGCGAAGACCGGCCGTTTGAGGAAAAACTAAGGGAGTATATATTCATATATAATGAGTTCTTGGAAAAACACAGGGATCTTGCCGATCTTGTGCTTATGCAGCCGCAGAATATCAGCAGGGATACCCGGAAATACTTTCAGTTGCTCAGGGCGGATGTGATCGATGCGACGGTAAAGATGCTGGACTTGGCGGAAAGCCGGGGGGAGATACGGGATGCGGACAAGCGAATGACGGCGGAGATGATCTGGGGCATAAGCGGAACTCTCTTCTCCACCGGCCTTATCGAAAACGAGCGGTGGAATGTGGATGAAGTCGTGGATGTTATCCTTCATGGCATATCAAGGTAATATCAGACCGTGACATTATCGCTTAGGCCGCGAAATTGCACAGCAATTTTGCTTAGCTTTGTTGGCTGTGCCTGCAAATTGCAGTCACATACGGTTAAGTATGCTCCTTTATTTGCAAGTTTGCCGCCTTGCCTTGCACGATTTGTCACGGTCTGCCGGTTTGTCTACAATCTGGGTAATATTACGACGATATTACAATTAGGTTAAACTTTGGTTAATCAGAAGGATTTCCTTAATTTATACAGAAATATATATACATGAAATGTGCGCGGCAAGGATTCTTGGAAAATACAGGCGTCTGTCCCGCCGTTTTCCTTAAATAATACCCTTGTGGCAAAGCTTTAAGCATATCAAGGCACAAGTAATATAACATAAGGAGGGATAACACCCATGAGAAAAAATATCAAGAGATTTTTCGTATTTCTGCTGTCGTTTATGATGATCCTTTCGGCAGCATACGCCGCACCGCTGCAAGTATCGAATAGCAACCCATTTTCCGACGTGCCCAATGATTACTGGGCAATACAGTATATACTCGACATGTACGGCAAAGGGATAATTTTGGGATCGTCACAGGGCAGTACAAAACTGTTCAAGCCGGAAGAAAGCATAAGCAAGGTAGAGGTAATAAGCCTTATAGCGAGGATGATGGGCTCAGGCAGCAATACGGCCGCCGCCGCCGCAGCCTATACGAAGTATAAATCGGCGCTGGATCAGGCGAAGATACCCGACTGGGCGGCAAAAGAGGTGGCCTATGCCATGGACAGGGGCGTTGTCACCCAGGACGACATAAAGGCGTTTGTAGACGGCAGCGGTAGTCAGACAAAGCTCTTGAGGCATGAGGCCGCGGTCTTCATAGTAAAGGCCATGGGTCTTGAAAGTACCGCGCAGGACACAAAATATCCTACCGTCAGTTTCACCGACTATTTCAGCATACCGGAGGCCTCGCTCCCCTATATCAAGGTGGCGGTAGACCAAGGCGTATTCGATAAGAACGGAGACACCAGAGGCAGATTCAATCCAACTGACCAGGTCAAGAGATCTGAGATAGCCAAAATACTGTCGGTTTCTTACGATAAAATAAATAAAACTTCGGGTACGGACACGACCCCGGGGACCACCACGAGCGAAAAAGTGACCATAAGCAGCGTGACTCAGGGCAGCAGTGTAAATTATATGAGCTGCAAGGATTCAGATGGGAAGTCTCAGATCTTAGACGTTGATTTGACTGCTTTGGTAACGCTGGACGGCAAGACTGCCAAACTCACCGACATAAAGAGCGGCATGTCTGCAAACATAGAACTGAAGAATAATGTGATAACGAAGATCGCAGCCACTTCAACCAGTGACGAGATAAGCGGCACGGTATATTCGATCTTTTACGGCAGCGACCCCATAGTTACAATTGAGGATAAATATGGTGACAGGGTATCCTATCATATGGCGGACGCATCGGTGAAGAAAGACGGCAAAACCGCGGCGGCAAGCGACATCGAACCTAACGATACCGTAACTGCGGTCGTATCGGGGGACACCATACTGAGCATTGAAGTGACCGCAGGTGAAAACGAGTATACGGGTACTCTTGCCAATATTAAGATGAGCGGCGCTAAGATCATGCTTACCATGGACACCGATAATGGCAGCGTGAGCCTTGAGGTAGCTGATGACGCAAACATAAAGAGAAACAAAAAATCTGCCGTATGGACTGATCTTAAAAAAGGCGATAAGCTCACGGTAACTACCGAGAGCGGTGTGATGGCATCACTTACCGCTACAAGCACGGACAGCAGCGTGAGCGGCAGCATAACCGGTATAAATATATCCTCGGACCCCGAAATAACCATAACCAATGAAGACGGAGACGCGACCTATGCGATCTCTGAGGATGCGAGGATAAAGATCGACGGCAGGACCGCCGTAAACGGCATATATGACCTGCGCCTGGGATATCAGGTCGATACCGACGTCGAGTCCGACGAAATAGTTAAGCTGAACGCCTCATCGGAAAAGCAAAACCGCCTGGTTTCGGGCACGATAAAGAGGATAGATACGGATTCCAATTTGATCTCACTTTCCGTATATGATGAAACCACAAAGAAGACTTCGGATATGGTGATACTCATAACGTCGGATACAAAAATATACGATGAAGACGGAGATCTGCTGAGGCTGAGAGATCTGGACGAGGGAGACGACGTCACCGCAAAGGTACAGAATGAGGGCGGTATATTAAACGCCGTATTTATATCGGTAGAATAGCTGCCTGCTTAAATTAAGTAATAATATAGTCTTAAAGAATTATTGAAAAAAGAAGGAATAATAAAAAATTTGTAGAATTATTACTCCAGAAGCGTAGCATAGCGGCATGCTAAGCTATGGAGGATAGGGTGAATGGATAAAAGCATTCTGGTAGTAGACGATCATTCGGGTATCAGGATGCTCATGAGCGAGGTTTTCAGAAGCGCCGGCTTTGACGTCAGGTGTACCGGAAACGATGCGGAAGCACGGTGCATTGCAGAGCAGTGCAGGCCGAGGATAGGAATATTTGATATCAATCTGGACGGCTGTAACGGACTTGATCTGCTTGCGGATATAAGGAAGAGAAATCCAGGAATGGTACCTATCGTAGTGTCGGCATCCGAATATCCTGATACCCAATATACGCCCCCGGAAACAGGGGTATATTACATGAAGAAGCCGTTTGATATCGGCGAGCTTAAAGCAAAGATATGTGAACTGTGCGGATGATTTGTCAGGACTGATTTAAGCGGAGCGTAATATGACGTGCATGTGTCTGGCAAGAACGTATGGTGCTGGGCATTTCACAGGTAATGTGCCGGAGATTCTCGCAGATATGCGTCAAGGATATTTATGCGCTTATGAAATTCGGTTTGGACTCCGGCATATGCAGTAGACGATATTAAGGCGGAAGATGAGCTCGAACGGGTTGGGGATATCTTCCGCCGAATATTGTTTGCGCTTTATGGGGATAATACCATTAAGGGCAGTGTAACCTGCCTCGTGTCATGTATTATATAATATGGGATTTAAAGCACAGAGCCGGTTTGGCCGGCTTTTTTTATTTGCAAAAATTAGCCGTCTGCCCTCTGCAGAGAATATTATCGTTAAAATAATATTTAATCGGTTTTATAAAAATACCATAGGGATTTTGTTGTAGAAATAATATATCATGTAATAAAATGCCCAGATTGGGCTATTATAAGGAAAACAAAATGGAAATGGACTTTCAATGTGACTCACACTAATGGCATGCTTTTTGCAATAATATTAATATTAGATGTTTTTTATATGGTGATTCACGTATAAATGTAGTTTTGGTCTAAATAATATTTGATGCTTAATGTGCAAAGAGGTGAATGATTATGAACAACAAAGAAAGTGTATACAACATTGTCATGAACTTTTCCAAGGGGGGAAAGGAACGATTGGAAAATTTGGGCATTACTACGCAATATGTGGCGCAGAAGACCGGCCTTAAACGCAATTTTGCCAGCCGGATATTGAATGAGCTCTTTGAAGATAATAAACTCATTAAAATAAACACGAGACCGGTAGTGTTTATTGCCAAAGAGACATTGGGAAGTAAAGCGGATTTATCGTTTTCCGATAAAAATTTGTTTAAGAGCTATTACGAACTGCAGGAGTATATGGCAACTGCACATGAGGGAAGACAGGATAAGGCAGCGGCTTATAAAGGAAAGCAGGATAAGGCTGCTAAAAGCGAGGATAAATGCACAGATCCTTTTGAAGAGCTTATCGGATATGACGGGAGCCTTCACTATCAGGTGGAGCACTGTAAGGCGGCGGTTAGATATCCGCCCGAAGGACTGCCCATTTTGATAACCGGTCCCACAGGTTCTGGGAAAAGCTTTTTGGCCGGTCTTATGGTCAAATATGCAAAGGAAAGGAATATTATAGAAAGGGAAGCGCCTCTTATCATTTTCAACTGTGCCGAATACGCCGATAACCCCGAACTGCTTTCGGCAAACCTATTTGGATATACAAAGGGGTCGTTTACCGGTGCGGAAAGGGACACTAAGGGAGTCATTGAGGAAGCGGACGGCGGTTTCTTGTTTCTGGATGAGATCCACAGGCTTTCTCCCAAAGGACAGGAAAGATTATTTTTATTTATGGACAAGGGCATTTTCAGAAGGCTGGGGGAGAGCAAGGACCTCAGGACCTCAAAGGTGCGCCTTGTATTTGCCACTACCGAGATAATAGAAAATTTTTTGATTGATACTTTTCTGCGGAGAATTCCTATCGTAATAAGTTTGCCATCCTTAAATGAAAGGCCCTTAAATGAAAAGCTCAGCCTCATTTATAAATTTTTCTACGATGAGGCAAAGGCTATAAGAGAAAATCTGATCATAACGAAGCCGGCGGTAAAGGCTCTCCTATATTCGGAATATAAGGGAAATGTGGGCCAGCTGAGAAATGTCATCAAGCTATCCTGCGCAAGTGTCTACAACGATCACTGCAATAAAAATTTGAAAGGGGAATGCATGAAGATAACCCTGCTGGATCTGCCGGATTATCTATCCACAAGCAAGACGGAGGCGTCAAAGAATTTTAATGTAATAAATGATGTTGTCAAGGATATGATTATTGATTTGGAAAAGCCCATGGAAATCTATGACGCCGATTTATTAACTAAATCTGCTTCAGGAGCATATAAGCTCTATGATAAATTACTAGTACAATTGAAAGAAAGTCAAAATGAAAACTTTGCCCGGATGGACACCATAGCAAGTATCATAGATGATTTATTTGACAATCTCATTCTAAGTGGAAATGTTTCAAATAACGATATATTTGCCAAGGAAAGATTCAATATGATCTACACGATGCTCCATGACACCTTCGGAATTTTAAAGAACAGATTCGACCTGAAGTACTATGACAGCATGGGTTATAAGATATCCTGCTACATTATGATATCTATAGAACAGCGGTATTTTTTAGATGCAAACGGCTATGACAGGGAATTTAAAAAATACTACGATATATTGAAAGACAAATTAAAGCAGGAATATATTATTACAAATAAGCTTGCCGGGCTTTTAAAATCAAATTATGATATAAGCCTCAACGCGGTTAATCTTTTGGTACTGATGCTCTACCTGAAAAACATGAACAAACTAAAGGATAACAAAAAGATCAAAGCGGTCATTATAGCTCACGGTTACTACACAGCCAGCAGTATTGCCAATGTAGCGAATTATCTGCTGGGCGAGCATATATTCGAGTCTTTTGACATGCCTGTGGATGTCATGACTCAAGAGATATTGGGGAAATTGAGGCAATACCTTGAGGAAATAGATACGTCCAAAGGCATCATCATATTGGTCGATATGGGCTCGCTGGAAGAAATCTATGAAGGTCTTGAGGGCATTAATCATGGAGTTATAGGCGTGGTAAACAATATAACCACACAATTGGCTCTTGATACGGGGAATAAAATAATGAGAGGGCTTGCCGTAGAAGATATAGTAGAAGAAGTCACCGTAGCCAATCATTCGCGTTATAAAATAATCAAACCGACGGAGAAGAAGAAAAATGCGCTAATAACCACGTGTATAACAGGTATCGGCACCGCCATAAGGATAAAGGATCTATTGCTTAAGAGTCTTGCACCTTATGAAAATGATTTAGAGATAATAGCATATGACTATCATAAATTAAAAAATAATGGACATTATGACAGCGTCTTTGAAAACTATAATGTGGTTGCCATTATAGGAACTAAGGATCCGCTTATTAAAGGAATTCCCTTCTTTTCACTGGAGGAGATCATTTCGGGGGAAGGAGAGGGAATGTTCAGCAAAGTATTGGAAGACATAATCAATGAAGAAGGGATCCAACAGATAAATCAATCTATACTCAAATACTTTTCCTTGGAGAGCGTATTGAATTATATTACCATACTTAATCCCAAAAAGATCATAGACCAGATCGAAGTAGCCATAGAGGCGCTGGAATATGAAATGAAGGTCCATTTTACCAACGGCGTTAAAATATCTCTCTATGTGCACCTGGGTTGTCTTATAGAGCGGCTGGTCACCCATAACCAAATCGATAAATATAACAACGATGTAATGAAGTCCTTTATTGAACATCACCAAGAATTTATAAATGCCGTAAAAAAAAGCTTCAGCCCCATAGAGCAACTGTACAGTGTGAATATCCCACTAGCCGAGATATATTTTGTATATGAGATACTGAGCGCCAAAATGCCTGATGTTATAAAGGATGCCGAGTGATGTCACACTGCTTGGCATCCTTTTTGCTATATATTAGTATGAGTCGGTTCGAATAAATATTAAATGAGATAAGCGAAATGTAAGCTTATAAAAGGAGTAGTTTCTAATGGTCAATATCATTATAGCATGTCATGGAGACGCAGCTTCCGGCATGCTTTCAGCCGCAGAGATGATCTGCGGCAAACAGAGAGATATAACGGTCTTATCCTTGCAACCGGGTATGAGTGCCGAACAATTTGGCCAACTGATAAAGGATGCCGTCAGCCAATTTGGAGTAAATGATGAGGCGCTGGTAATTACCGATTTCATGGGAGGAACTCCTTCCAACCAAGCATTACGACAACTATTGCGTAAACAGAACGTAGAAATAGTAACCGGCCTTAATCTGCCTATGCTGCTTGAAGCTATATTCTCAAAGAATGAAAAGACCGCACGGGATGTGGCAAAATGTTGTGTGAATGCTGGGATCGACGGAGTCGCGGATTTAAAGACAAGCGTAAGAAAACGTAAATTTTCTATTAATGAATAAAACATAAAAAAGAGGTAATCAAAATGGAGATTTTACTGTACAGAGTTGATGGCCGTCTTCTTCATGGACAAGTCGTGGTTTCATGTGTCAGGAACTATCATCCTACGGAGATAGTGGTAGCTAATGACGAAGCGGCTCAAGATGAGTTTCAGAGGACCTTGCTGGAGTTCGCAGCACCGCCCAATATCAGGCTATATATCTTGAAAGTTGAAGAGACGGCCCAATACATTCTTGAGGAGAAGCTGGACAGAGCTATCGTCGTTGTAAAGAATCCTCAGGATATGTTGAGGTTGATAGAAAAGGGGGTGAACATCAATGAAGTAAACATTGGCGGGATGTATCATGAACCCAATAAAAAGCAATACGCGAAAGCGCTGTTTGTCGACGACAGTGACATATTAACAATGCAGAAGTTCAAAGAAAAGGGAGTCAGGATGTATTATCAAATGGCGTTCCAAGATCCTAAAGAAGATGTATGGCATTTATTAAAAATAAGAAAGTAGGAGGTTATATTTATGGGAAATGGTCTCTTGATCAAAGCTTTACTTGTTGGTCTTGTAACAGGCTTATGCGAATGGGACATCTTTGGTTGGGGAGAACTTATGACAGAACGGCCTCTTGTAGTAGGATTTTTGATCGGAATAGTTTTAGGTGATATTAAAACCGGCCTTATTGTGGGAGGCACTATAGAGTTTATGTATTTAGGCGTGACTTATGTGGGGGCTGCCATACCTCCCGATGCTACGACTGGAGCTGCTATATCTACGGCACTTGCCATTATGTCTGGGATGGATGCAAAAGTCGCATCGGCCATGGCAGTACCTGTTGCCGTAGCCGGAGGTTTTTTGTCGATGCTGATGTGGACAATTTATATCGGCATTATGCATAAAGGGGATAAGGCGGCTGCGGCCGGTAATTATAGGTCTATCGAAAAAATGATTTATCTATGCTCGTTTGGTTTCTTTCTCATAGGTTTTATACCTGCATTTTTAGCTGTTTATTTTGGCGTAGATGCAGTTAAAGGATTGGTTGCTTTGATACCGGAGAAAGTAATGCTGTCGTTGCAGGTGGCCAGCGGCATGCTTCCGGCAGTAGGGTTTGCAATGCTGTTTAGCATGATGTATGACAAAAAATTGTTGCCATTTTTCATAATAGGTTTTGCAATGGCGGCATTTTTAAAGATCAGTCTTATTGCGGCGGCATTGTTCGGCCTTGCAGGGGCGTTGCTCTATGTGCAGTTTGTAAGAGCAGACGATAATAAAGCTGCATAATTTAAATTTAGCAAAGGAGGAAATAGTAATGGATATTAACCGGACTGATACAGGTAAAAAAATTGGGAAAAAAGAGCTTATAAGCGTATGGTGGCGTTCGCTGTTTATTCAGTCTTCGATCAATTATGAACGCTTTCAATCTATGAGTTTCGCTTACGCTATGATACCTGCGCTTCGCAAATTATACCCTGAAAAAGAAGACATGGCGAAGGCATTGCAGAGGCATATGAGGATGTTTAATACAAACCCTTATATGGCGAATCCAATACTTGGCGTTTCAGTAGCATTGGAAGAAATAAACGCTTCGGGCGAGGATATGGACGAGGCTATAAATGGTATGAAGGTAGCCTTGATGGGACCGTTTGCCGGTATCGGCGATTCCCTGTTCGACGGTACTATCCGCAATATTCTTCAAGCTATAGGCGCGGGCTTTGCAATTAAAGGGAGTATCTTTGGACCTATTTTCTTTCTATTAGCATGGAATGGCATTCAGCTGCCTTTCAGGTATTGGGGGACACTTTACGGTTACAAAGCTGGTCTTGGAATATTAAAGGACATAAAGGGATCTGACATATTGAATAAAGTAACAAAGGGAGCGGGCGTGATTGGCTTTACGGTTCTTGGAGTATTGGTTGCCAGCTGGATTTCTATGTCTACGCCAATTGCAGTCAGTATGGGGAATGCTGAGCCTCTAATGCTGCAGGACGTATTGGACAGTATTTTACCTGGATTGATGCCGTTAGCACTGACTATGCTGGTAGTTTGGCTCTTCTCTAAAAATGCTAAAGTAAATTATATAATTGCCGGGATCTTTGTATTTGCCTTTGCCGCGGTATATATAGGCTTTCTTGGTTAAAAGAGAGGTGAAAATATATATGGAATCATTAAAAAGACTTGAAGGCGGCTTAGTGGTCTCTTGCCAGGCCTATCCCGGCGAGCCGCTGCATGGAGCAATATATATGGAAAGAATGGCCGTAGCTGCTTATCAATCGGGAGCCGTTGGGATCCGTGCCAATGGCCCGGATGATATATCGGCAATCAGAAAAGCAGTGACGCTGCCTATAATCGGCTTATATAAGATACATGATCCCAATACGGAGGTATATATAACGCCCACACTGGACAGCGCCAGGATGATAGTGGAGGCTGGGGCCGATATAATTGCCATGGACGCAACCGACAGAAAGCTGACTGACGGAAGGTATACCTATGATCTGATCGGCGATGTTAAGCGCCGGCTGAATGTGCCGGTAATGGCCGATATATCCACTTCCGAAGAGGGTATAAAGGCTGAAAGTGCGGGCGCGGATATAATATCGACAACTATGGCGGGATATACACCCTATACCATGCCGGCTGCCGACGGCCCGGACTTTGCATTGCTTGCCGACCTCACGGAGCGGGTCAGTATCCCGGTAATCTGCGAAGGAAGGATATGGACCAGAGAAGATGCCGTGAAAGCCTTTGAATTGGGTGCCTACGCGGTAGTGATCGGATCGGCAATAACGGCGCCTCAATTGATTACGACAAGGTTTGTGGAAGCCATTAATAAGAATAGATCATTAAAAAGTAAATGAGCAGCGGGCAATCAGCCGTCACCCGCCGCTTACAAAGAGGAGGCAGATCATGATAGTAGACTTATCCTTTACTGATTCAGCTTTTAAAGTTAGATATGATACAAAAAGCAACAGGCTTGTCAGTGAGAAGGACCTGTTGATTCAAGAAAACGCCGTCAGAATGCTTTCGGATATGGACACCCTCTTTAGGGACCTTAAACCGGATTTTAAAGACGAACCGCTGTACTATATGATAAACGGCGTATGTTACCCGGAGCATAAAGAGATCTTTGATAAAAGCAATCTAAAATACGAATACACGGTCTTGCTGCCTAAATTGATAGCAGGCGAATACCTCAAGGCTCACGGTCATATACACTATGTGAAGGCCTGTCCCGATAAGGGCATGATGGAGATGATGGAGGTGATCCATGGGAAAGGCTATTTCCTGCTCTTTTTGCCTGGAGATAACGGATTTGACGTTACAATAGTCAAAGTAAAGCGGGGAGATAGATTCATAGTTCCAAAACAATATTATCATCTCACGATAAACGTCGGAGACGAACCCTTCATCTTCAGCGATATCATATCACAATCGACAGGCGGGGATTACAGCCTGCTGAAACAGAAACGAGGAGCTCCCCTACTGGTATTCAAGGATAACGCCGGAGGCATCAGATATGATTGGAATAAAAACTACCCGCCGATAGAAAAGATCAGCGTGTGCGATGTAAACACCCTGCCCTACAAACAGGCATTTACTATTGAGGGCCCGCTTTATGACAGCTTCATATCCGACCCGGGCAAATTCGAAATACTGAATGAACCCTATTGACCATGATAAAGTAAAACTCATCCAGTCATACGGGAGAACAAA
>DHDI01000007.1 GCA_002399285.1 Thermoanaerobacterales bacterium UBA4880 | reverse complement strand
TTCATCAGCATAAAGCAGCCCGTGCCATAGGTATTCTTAGCCATGCCCGGCTTGTAGCAGGCCTGGCCGAACAGCGCCGCCTGCTGGTCGCCCGCGGCTCCGGCTATGGGTATCTCCGCTCCCATAAGCTCCTTATCGGTCATGCCGTACACATGGCTGGAAGGCAGCGGCTCAGGCAGCATGCACTCCGGTATGCCCAGCTCGCTTAAAATCTCCTTATCCCACTTGAGCTCATGGATGTTGAAGAGCATCGTCCGCGAGGCATTGGAGTAATCCGTGACGTGCGCCTTTCCCTTGGTGAGATTCCAAATCAGCCACGAATCCACATTGCCGAACAGCAGATCGCCCTTCTCGGCTCTTTCCCTCGCGCCCTCCACATTATCCAGTATCCACTTGATCTTCGTTCCTGAGAAATATGCGTCCACGATCAGGCCCGTCTTTTCCATGATCTTCTTATCGAAGCCCGACGCCTTCAGCCCGTCGCATATGGCCGCGGTCCTCCTGCACTGCCATACTATGGCGTTGTAAACAGGTTTTCCCGTATTCTTATCCCATACTATGGTCGTCTCCCGCTGATTGGTGATACCTATGGCGGCTATCTCGCCGGGCGTCGCGCCGGCCTTTTTCATGGCCTCTTTGGCCACGCCTATCTGAGAATCCCATATCTCCATGGGGTCATGCTCGACCCAGCCCGGCTTGGGATATATCTGTGTGAACTCCTTGTTGGCAACGCTTACGATGTTGCCGCTGCGGTCGAAGAGTATAGCGCGGGAACTGGTCGTTCCCTGATCGAAAGCCAGTATATACTTTACCATCAAAATTCCCCCTCCGTTTTTTTATAGACAGCTCTCTATATGAACAGCTGATAGAGAAAAGCTCCCAGTATTCCGCCGACTATGGGTCCGAATATCGGGACGATGAGACCGTATCCCCAATCCGATTTCCCCTTACCCGGTATAGGCAGAACGGCATGAGCCAACCTCGGCCCGAAATCTCTGGCAGGGTTGATGGCATATCCGGTAGGTCCGCCCAAAGACAGGCCGATGGCGAATACGAGGATACCTACCATTAAATTGCCCAGCGCGCCCACATTCGTGTTGGCATTAGTGATGCCGAGTATACCTATGAGCAGCATTGCAGTACCGATGACCTCCGTGATGAAATTCACCGCTATATTCCTTATAGCCGGGATCGTTGCGAATACGCCGAGCTTTGTCGCCTGATCGTCGGTGGCGGCAAAGTGATCCGCGTAGGTGATGTATACCAGTACGGCTCCCACAAAACCCCCTATTACCTGTGCAATGATATAGCCGGGAACCATGCTCCACGGAAACTTTCCTATGGCCGCCATGCCGATAGTCACCGCGGGATTAAGATGCGCACCGCTTACCCAGCCCGTGATGTACGCGGCAATCGCTACGGCAAATCCCCATGCGGCCGTTACCACGATCCATCCGCCGCCCTGCCCCTTTGACTTACCAAGATTGACGTTCGCCACAACGCCGTCGCCCAAAAGTACGAGTATCATAGTACCGAAAAATTCCGCAACATACTGTGCCATGTAACTTTTCCTCCTCCATTAAATATTGATCGAGCAGAAAAATATTAAGAGCTCTAATACCCGAAGGCCCATCCCCCCTTTCATTGCTTTATATCAAAGGCCCGTGCCTGTGGCCGCGGCTTTCCTTTGCGGCCCTCTGGTTTTGGCCGGGCCTTTAACGTCATGTCCACAATATCGCTGATTCTCTTTATCGCATTTCATGGTAATATTTATATGAAATAAAACCGGCACTATGACCGGTCAAAAAAATATTTTATAATAAATTATTCCTATAGATCGCCGTTATGAAACTTGAAGGTTCAAGAAAAAAGCGCATAATAAAAAGACCGCGTCAAAATGCGGTCTTTCAAATTTCTTCAATGCGGCTGCCGCTATTTTATTTTTGCCAATGCCTGGTCAAGATCGGCTATGATATCGTCCGCGTCCTCTATGCCCACGGACAGCCTGACCAACCCGTCGGTTATGCCGGCCCTCAGCCTGTCCTCCTGCGGGACCAGCGAATGAGTCATGGAGGCCGGATGTTCTATGAGGGAATCCACGCAACCCAGGCTTACGGCCAGAGTTATGATATTCAGGTTGTTCATGAGGATCTTGCCCGCCTCAAGCCCGCCCTTCAGCTCAAAGCATATCATTCCGCCGAAGCCGTGCATCTGCTTCTTTGCCAGTTCATGCTGGGGAAACGAGGGCAGCCCTGGGTAGTATACCTTCTCTACGGCAGGATGCTTTTCAAGGAATTCCGCCACCTTCATGGCATTGGAGTTATGTCTCTCCATCCTTATTCCCAGCGTCTTAAGTCCCCTTATCAGCAGCCATGCGTCAAACGGCGATATCACGCCGCCAAGGTTCTTGAGTGTTGTCGTCTTTACCGTACTTATGAAGTCCTTGCTGCCCACTATGATGCCCGCTATCACGTCTCCGTGTCCGCCGATGTATTTCGTGGCGCTGTGAATGACCACGTCGGCCCCCAGTTCCAACGGCCTTTGGCAATACGGACTCATGAAGGTATTGTCCATCATGACCGTTATCCCGTGTTCATGGGCGACCGCGGATACCGCGGCTATATCCACCAGCTTGAGCGTAGGATTGCCCGGCGACTCGAAGTACAGCACCTTGGTATTCGGCCTAATGGCCTTCCTGACATTGTCGGGGTCCGACGCGTCCACAAGGGTGACCTCCACGCCGTACTCCGGCAGCATGGTAGTTATAAAGTCGAATGTACAGCCGTAAAGGCATTCGTCGGCTACGATGTGGTCTCCCTTCTTCAGCGCCGCCAAAAGAGCCGCCGACACAGCCGCCATGCCCGATGCCATCGCCGCCGCGGCCTCTCCGTCTTCCAAAGCGGCGATCTTGTTTTCCAACTCCGTCTCGGTAGGATTGCCCAACCGGGTATAGATATACCCCTCCTCCTCGCCGGCAAACCTGCGGGCGCCCTGATCCACATCCTTAAATACGAAGGTGGACGTCTGATATATCGGCGCGGCATGGGACCCCGTGGCGGGGTCCGGTCTGCTGCCTGCATGTATCGTCTTTGTATTGAATCCCATATTCTTGATATTCATTTCATACGCCTCCCAAAATAAATAGCAGCAATTACCATGCCAATCCATGTTTTGCTGACTTTCCTTGGAAATATGGTATAAAAACAGCCCATATTCCCAATTATTATGGTCTGTTTTTATACCATAACGGTCTATTTTGCAACCGGTTTTCGTTCAAGGCCGTACTTTTTCATCTTAGCGATCAGCGTCGAATGGGATATCCCCAACTTCGCCGCTGCCCTGCGTATGCTGCCGTTCTCCTTCAAGGCCGATTCTATCGCCGTCCTCTCGGCCTTCGCCGCTATATCCCTGAGCTTTAATTCCCCGCCGTACGCCGGTACGCCTTGGCTTTCCAGCTGCTGCTCATTGAGTATAAGATGTTCCGGCTGAATATAATCGGCGCAGAGATTGAGCGCCCTTTCGATTATATTGGAGAGCTCCCTGATATTTCCCGGCCAGTCGTAGTCCATGAGCTTACCCATAGCCTTGCCGCTTATGCCCCTGACTTCTTTTCCCATCTTCTGCGACAGGGTGTCTATAAAGTGCCCGGCCAGCACCGGTATGTCCTCTTTTCTCTCTCTGAGCGGGGGAAGAAATATGGGTATCACATTCAGCCTGTAATAGAGGTCCTCCCTGAACTGGCCGCTTGCCACCATCTTTTCTAAGTCCCTGTTGGTAGCTGCGATCACCCTCACGTCCACGGGTATCTCCTCCTCGCTTCCCACCTTCCTGATCTTGCCCTCCTGCAGCACCCTCAGCAGCTTTACCTGGATATGAGTCGGTATCTCGCCGATCTCATCTAAGAATATGGTCCCCTTATCCGCATACTTAAAGAGCCCCTGCTTGCCGCCCTTCCTTGCGCCGGTAAACGCTCCCTCCTCGTATCCAAACAGCTCCGACTCCAGAAGGGTATCGGGGAGCGCAGCGCAGTTCACGGCTACAAAGGGTTTGTTTCTCCTTAAACTGGCCATATGTATCGACCGCGCAAAGAGCTCTTTTCCCGTGCCTGTCTCGCCC
Source organism: Thermoanaerobacterales bacterium UBA4880 (assembly GCA_002399285.1). Classification (GTDB taxonomy): domain Bacteria; phylum Bacillota; class Thermoanaerobacteria; order Thermoanaerobacterales; family UBA4877; genus UBA4877. Next base: position 17,880 of record DHDI01000007.1, on the reverse strand, counting down.
CTTATCAGTACGGTGGAATTTCCCCTGGCTACCGACCTGGCCATCTCCTTAACCCTGTTTATCTTCCCGCTCTGCCCGATTATGTCGTCGAAGGTCACCATGGGGCTCGCCGTGAAGGAATAGACCAGATCCATCACGCTCTCTATATCCCGCAGGGACGCGACCGCGCCTATCGGCCTGCCCGCTTCGTCAAGTATGGGCCTGCCCGAAGTTATATAGTGGGTATGGTCGTTCCCGTTTTTCAGGATTATCTCCACATTGTCATAGGACTCGCCACGGCTTATCGTCTTTTCAATGGGAAGCTCCGCCGATAAAAAGGCGGAGATATTTTTGCCTATCGCCTCTTCCCTTTTCATCTTGAGTATCTTCTCCGCCGAGGGGTTGAGAGTGGTTATAACGCCATGCCTGTCAACCGCCAATATTCCCTCCGTCACGGCATCCAGGACCGTATTGAGGTACTTCTGCTTTTCCTCATGGGGAATGAGCTCGATCTCCCTTATTCCGGTCACACCGTCCAGGTTCAGTATATCCGATACCAGCGAGCCGATATCAAAATCAGATAATCTCTCAAACTTTACGCATATGGTGCCCGGCTCTACCTCCACGTCCTTGAGGTTTATACCCCTGCCGTAAAACACCTTGAGCACGTCCATGGTCATACCCACCCGGTCTCCCGTATCTATTCTGAATCTGTGGAATTCCGTCATCGGCTTTTCCTCCGTCAAAACGTTTTCGATACTTAAAACAAAATAACTGTATTCTTATGTTTACTTTTCGATCTATTTTGATATAGTATAGATAAGAAGGCAACCGTACCGCAAAGTGCGGCCGCCGCTGGACTTTAAAAGCTTACATTAATCATCCTGTGTTAGGACAGGGTGATTATTTTTTTCTTCTATTGTAATCCTTAATCAGAATAACAATAAAAGAAAACAGCGACACGAGAAGCATACCAAAACTAAACAGCAACTGCAATATTTGATATGTATCCATGTCACACCGACCCCTTTCTGTAAAAAGCGGCGGTCACACCCTGAATACGATTGCCTTCATTCAATTATATCAAAAAGGCTGAAATATAAAAAGTAAATAAAAAAGGCCGGGAGTAAGCCCGGCACAATAAATTGCAAAACTCATTTCAATTTCGGTTTTAGCACCATCAGCACCGCGGCCGTTACTACGGTCCCGGCCACGATGGAGACGGCGTACATAAGCACATTGGTGACCACGTTGGGTATGAACAGGACAAATACACCGCCGTGGGGCGCCATGAGCCGGCATCCAAAGAGCATCGAGAGCGCTCCCGCCACGGCCGAACCCACCACATCGGCCGGTATCACCCTGAGCGGGTCCGCCGCTGCAAACGGTATGGCGCCTTCAGTTATGAAACTGGCTCCCAGTACCCACGCTACCTTGCCCGCTTCCAACTCTTCATTGGTAAACCTGTCTTTGGCAAGGGTCGTAGCCAAGGCCAGGCCGAGCGGCGGTGTCATGCCAGCCGCCATGACCGCGGCCATGGGCGCATTTACATTGGATGCCAGCAGTCCCACCGCAAAGGCGTAGGCCGCCTTGTTGAGAGGACCGCCCATGTCAAAGGCCATCATCACGCCCAATATCGCTCCCAGAGCCACCGCATTGACCCCGGTCATACCCGTGAGCCACGCAGTGAGCCAATCCATCAGCGCCTTCATCGGCGTGCCTATCACATAGACCATCAGCAATCCCACAATGAGAGTAGAAAGCAAAGGCAATATCAAAACCGGCATGAGTCCCTGCATCGCCTTGGGAAGCTTAATGGCCGACTTCAGCCATGCCACCACATAGCCCGCGAGGAAACCGGCGACTATGCCGCCTAAGAATCCAGCGCCCATATTCGCCGCCAGCAGACCGCCTATCATACCGGGAGCTATGCCCGGCCTGTCGGCTATCGAGTAGGCTATAAAGCCTGCCAAAACCGGAACCATCAGCGCAAAGGCGGTGCCGCCGCCTATCTTATTGAGCGCCCACGGAAGGCTGCCCTCCACCTCGGATGCGTGTATACCGAACACAAAGGACAGCGCTATGAGTATGCCGCCCGCCACGACAAAGGGTATCATATACGACACGCCCGTCATCAGATGCTTATATACCCCCGCTGCCGACTTGGACTTCTCCTGTTTAACTTCGTTGACCTTATCCACATAGTCCGTCTTGGGCTTTTCCATCTTCATTGCCCTGAGCACAAGATTTTTAGCGTCTTTAATGGCGTCCTCCACCGGGACCTCCAGTATGGGCTTTCCCGCAAACCTCTCTGTCGCGACCTTGGTGGCTGCGGCTATTATCACCGCATCGGCCTCTCTTATATCCTCGTCCGTGAGGGCGTTTTCGGCTCCCACAGACCCCTCGGTCTCGACCTTCATCTCCACTCCCAACTCTTTTGCGGCCATTTCAAGGTTCTCCGCCGCCATATAGGTATGGGCAATACCCGTAGGACATGCGGTAACAGCAATGATCTTCATATTATCCCCTCCCGATAATAATTACTAAGTCAGATATTGCCGAACGCATCCAGTACCTCTCCCGGAGTCGCTGCATTCAAGAGCGCATTCCTCACCTCCTCATGCATGAGTGATCTGGAAAGCATGCTCAGTATATTGAGGTGCTCGTTGTCGGAATTCTCGGGGACGGCTATCAAAAACGCCAAATATACCGGCTTTCCGTCCATCGCTTGAAATTCCACTCCCTGTTTTGACCTGCCGAAGGCGACCACCGGCTGTGTGACAGCGGCGCTTTTGCCGTGCGGTATTCCTACGCCCATGCCTATCCCTGTGGAATAGACCGTCTCTCTCTCCATTACCGCCCGCACATAGGCATCCCCGTCTGTCAAATAGCCCTCTTCCAACATCGGCCCGGCCAGTTCCTCTATGGCCTCTCTCTTATCCTTTGCCTTCAGATCAAACAGCATCAGCCCGGGCTGCAAAACCTCCGAAATATCCATCACGCCCACCTCTCTATGTCTATGGTCTGACAGAATTCTTCCATCCTCTTAAAGTCCGATATGATGCGGCAGCAGGATGAGGCCGCCGCCATTCTCGCCGCTGCCTCTCCGCTCAGGCCCCTGTTTGCCGCGCAGAGGTAACCCGCCACCATGGCGTCGCCCGCGCCCACGGTGCTCTTTACTTCCAATTCCAGCGGGCGGACCCTGTATATTCCCTTTGCGTCCGCATATACGCTGCCCCGGCTGCCCATGGATATTATTACGACGCTTATCCCCCTGGACTTAAGCTTCCCGCATATGTCTTTGAGCTCCCTGTCGCCGCTTATGGGGTGCCCGATCAGGCCTTCCAGCTCACTGATATTGGGCTTTATCATGTAGGGTGCGGAATCTATGCCCTCCGCCAAGGCCGGGCCGTCGGCGTCCAGGATCGCCTTCGCCCCCTTCTGCCCGGCAGTCCGTATCAGCTCCCTGTATATATCCTCGCTTATTCCCCGCGGCAGGCTGCCCGAAAACGTAATGTATCCGCATCTTTCCGCCCAATAGGAAACGCGCGCTTTAAGCTCGCCCAGCTTCCCGGGACTTATCCACGGCCCGGCCTCGTTCACCTCCGTAAATGCCGGATCGCCGCGGTCTATTATCTTTATATTGGTCCGGGTATTTCCCTCCACCTCGATAAAGTCGGTCGTTATGCCCATCTCTTTCAGTTCATCGGATATATGGGCGGCATTCTTGCCGAGAAAACCCAGCGTAATGCTGGATATCCCCAGCTCAGCCAGTACCTTTGATACGTTTATCCCCTTGCCGCCTATGGAATACTCCGCATCGGCCGCCCTGTTGAGACTATAGGGGATAAATCTGTCCAGATAGACCGTATGATCTATCGCCGGATTTAATGTGACTGTCGCTATCATATTCATCATCCTCAAACCCTTATAATTTCGCTGCCGCTCTGTGAAAATTCATTGTAAATATCCTCGGGCAGCTTATGGTCCGTTATTATACCATCCACCTCGTCCAAATCGGCAAACCTCATCAATGAAGATTTGTTGAATTTACTGCTGTCCGCGACCACATAGACCTTCTCCGCGCTCCTCAGCATCGACCGCTTGGTGGCCGCCTCCGTCATGTTGGGAGTCATAAATCCATCTAAGGATATGCCGTTGGCGCCGATAAACGCCTTGTCTGCCTTTACCCTCCTGAAGAGTTCGTCGGCAATCGGACCCACCAGCGCTAAGGTCTCGTACCTCAAGGTCCCCCCCGCCAGTACCGCCTCTATGCCCTGCCGGTGCTGAAGCTCTATGGCGGCATGGGGTGAATTGGTGATGATCATCGCCCTGTTCACGTTAAGATTTCTGATTATCTCCATCGTAGTCGTACCCGAATCGATGACCACCGTGTCCCCGTCCTCTATAAGCGAAGCGGCCCTTATGCCTATAGCCTTTTTCTCCTCCGTCATTTCCTCCTGTTTTTCCGTAAACGTAGGCTCATAATCGGCGGGCAGCGGATTCATCGCTCCCCCGTGAGTCCTGTGTATCAGACCCTTATCCTCCATGTACCTGAGATCTCTTCGTACCGTGGACTCGGACACATCCATATTCCTGCTCAGTTCTTCCACTGTAACCGCTTTCCCCGAGTTTATAATATCCAAGATCTTCATGCGGCGCTCTTCGGCAAACATCATCTCACCTGCTCATTTATAATTATTTATGCTTTTATTTGCTTTAATATGATTATATATGACTGAGAATAAAAAGTCAAATAAAAAAGGCCGGGCTGACCCGGCGCATAATAAAGAAATTCGTATTCACTTTCAAACCATGACGTCATGTTCACCGATCGCTTTCAAAAAGAAATCGTCGCATCCAAAATTGCCCGATTTCAATATCAGACGGATATCGTCGTTTTTCAGCGGAGTCAGAACGGGAACTCCCGGCGCAATACTCTCACCGATCAGAAAACCGTCGAATCCCAAATTCAGGGTCACCGCTCCCGACGTTTCGCCGCCGGCAACAACGATATTTTTAAAACCATCCGCAATTGCCAAGCTGCTCAAATCAGCCATCATGCTTTCAATTAGATTGGATTCCATATCAAACGTCGGCGATCGTTTCAAGCTTGCCATATCGCCGTCTATAGCAGTACTGTACACCAACGTTGTCCGGCTTTGATTCTTGACATACTCAAAGACGTCATTCACATTTAATTTGCCGCTTAACAACTCCTTTGAATCGACCCCATATAATATCCCGCCCGCCGACCGATAGTATTCGATTTGTCTTTTGGTTGCCCTCGAACAACTCCCGCAAAGGATGATCGAACGGCGGCCCTTCAAATTTTGCCCGTCAAAGACCGCGCGTTTAGATCCCTTTGCACCGGCGATATGTTCAAGCAGCGCAGACCCGCCGCTCAATAGAGGGAGATGTTTAAAAAGCTTCGCGATCAATCGTCCGTCCTCATCATTTTCATAATCCGGAATGAGGTAGAATTTTTGATGTTTCAATGAGATATCCTTTATTTTCTCCTCTAACGGATTGCTCTCCATGTCTTCCTTAGTTAATACAAAGCAGGGATAATGACTCTGATCCTTCATCAAATTTGGAATATAGGAATCCCACATCGGATTGAGCGGATGATTTTTCATCGGGCTGTCGCTGAGTTTGACACCGTCCACGTATAATATCCCATCCTTGACGGTCCTGCCGTTTTCCGGCAGAGAAGGACAGAGCAGCGTATAAGGCTGTTTTAAATATTCCATTAGAAAGTCGAGTACGACCCCGATATTTCCCTTCGGAGTGGAATCAAAGGTTGAACAATATTTAAAATATATTTTTTCACACCCGATATGATTTAGAAAATCGACCGCTTCCTTTGTCATAGAAACGGCTTTCTCAAGGCTCGCGCTTCGTGATTTCAACGCGATCACGATCGCCTCGCAGTCATGATCCAAGTTCTGCGGAATCGATGTGAACATCAAGGTGTCGGCGCCGCTCTTCGACAGAAACGATGCCGCGTCGCTCGCGCCCGTAAAATCATCTGCAATTACTCCCAGTTTTATACTGCTGTTTTTTTGCATAACCTCCTCCTCCGACTTTGCAGGCATAAAATCAGTTCCCAAGTTTTCATGCATGATGAAACATTAAACTTGGGAACTGTCGATCAGTATTCGTTAAGTTATCTGGTCCAGGCCTTTCCCTTCTGACCGAATAACTCGACATAATGACCCAACCGGTCCATATATCCCTTTTTAAAAGCCGGGACCAGTTTCCATTTATCGAAATCAGGGTCTTTTATAAATTCTTCTAATTCTTCTTTACCTGCCACGATCAATTCCGTCGCTAAGTTGACCTTTTGAATTCCGCATTGGATCGCTTTAGATAAGTTTTCATCACCCGTTCCGCTGCCGCCATGTAATACGAGGGGCGTATCCTTACAGGCTTCAACGATTTTTCCCAGCCTTTCAAAATCGATGTGCGGTTTGCCCTTGTAACGTCCATGTGCGGTGCCGATCGCGACCGCCAGGCAATCTACCCCTGTTTCTTCAATGAATTGGGCCGCTTCCTGCGGAACCGTCAAGTTATTGGATCCATCATGATCATAGTTCTGACCCTGTCCCACATGTCCTAATTCCGCTTCTACACTGATCCCCAAAACCCTACACATTTTGACTACCTCTTTTGTCTGTGCAACATTCTTTTCATAAGGGAGATCCGAACGGTCGACCATGATCGATGTAAAACCGGAACGTATCCCCAATATCATATCTTCATAGGTCTTTCCATGATCTAAGTTGATCGCGATGGGAACCGATGCCTTTGAAGCTAAGTCACGGATCATAGCAATGAACCAGGGCAGATCCGGATGGATAAAAGAGTTTACGTCTATGATCATAGGGGCATTGTATTCTTCTGCGACTTCGATGACGGCGCGGACCGTATCCTCGCTCTGTACATTCGGAGCCGTTACTCCATACCCCTCTCTTTTTGCTCGAACTAAAATTTCTTTCATCGTTACCAGCATAATTTTTATCTCCTTTTATTTGTCTTCGGGTCTTAGATTATTCGTTCCGCCGTAGATAAAGATGATCTCTACATAGCCGTCTTCATCGTAGGTGAATACATGCCACTCGTTTTCTGGAATGTGAAAAATCATACCCTCTTCAAGCTTGAGCTTTTGATTCAGGTTTTCCGGAGTTTCACCCCATGAGATCCAGCCGTCCTTCACTTTTGTGATAATTACGGTCTCCTCGGCATGGTGGTGGGGTTCCATAACGCCGTATTCCGAGCTATACATTGCATAGCCCACCGTCATGTTGCTGCTTTCAAAATGGCTTTGCTTTCCAACTGCTCTGACGAGTCCCCTGCCGGGCAGAGGATCAATTGCAATATTCTTCTTGTTTATATAATCCATAGTGATCCTTTCCCTATAATTTATTTAATAATCTCTTTTAATTGCATCAGCCCTAAGGGCAGGCTTGTCAAAATCTCCGTGCGCTTATCCACGACATACTGTACCGCATTGGACATACTGGCCTGCGCCAGAACTATAACGTCATAGTCGTCCTGATTTTCCATTATGACGTCGGCAATCTTCCGATCATGCTCTTCACGGTCCACCGAATATAAGTCAAAGACGTTCGGAATCAATTTACACTCGACTGTCTGTGAAGCTTGAGTTTTACTCTCTATCAGTTTTGATGTCGGATATAGGGTGCTTTGTACCGTTCCCAGGACCATTATCCTATGTCCTTTTTCAGCCGCCATGGCAGCCATAGGTTCATCAATTTTAAACAACGGTATATCAACGATCTTCCTGGCAATGTCGCCTGCTTCCCCGATCGACGAGCAGGCAAGCAATATCGCATCGCTGCCGTTATTTTTCGCTACGATCACATATTGGATAAATCTTTCGATCACTTGTTTCGTTAAACGTCCCTTTTCTTTGATTTCATTCAACATCGAATCGTCCAATATGTTGACGATCTCAAAACCGTCATACATCTCCTGGATCATCGGCGGAACCGACGTTACGGTCGCGATCGTCGTATGGATAACCGTTATCTTTTTATGCATATAATTCCTCCTCGTCTTGCCGCGCTATATTATCGATCTTGTGTATAAACCGGCATACGTTCATATTAAAGTTTTTACACTATATGCAGTACTGCCATGACGATCGATAACGCCAGAATGCCAAGCATAATATAATTGATATTTACATTTTTATCCAACATCTTCTTGCATCCAAAGGTGAGCAGCAGCGGTACGAGTCCTAAAAACAGCGTGTCCAATGACGACTGCAGCGCCACCGGATCGCCGCCTGCGATAGGTATCATAATCGCTGTTGAAAATTTAACGGTCGACGCAGTCATTGCACCTACCATGATCAGCCCCAGCATACCGGCGCATTTCGTCAATATGGACAGCGTTCCGTTTTTATACATCGACGTGATGAATTGCCGGCCGCTTGCAAATCCGACATATGCCGATCCGAAACGCAGGATCATTGTACATGTGTTATAGATCAAGAAGAAAATGATCGGACCCAATATTGAACCCTGCAATGCAAAACTAATACCGATACTTGCCGCAATAACACGTACGACACTGAACAGCAATGAATCGCCGATTCCCGCCAGCGGGCCCATTAAAGCCGCTTTTACAGCAACGATCGAGCTGGTATCAAAATCATCGACTTCGCTGTTTTCCTTTTCCATAGAAGCAACAATCCCTGCTAAGAATGGATAAATCGCATTGCTTACATTGCAGAATTGAACGTGTCTCTCCATTGCCTCGCGTTTCTTTTCAGGCTGATCTTTATAGTAACGGTCCAGTGCAGGCATGATCTGCCAAAGAAATCCGATTGCCATCTGACGCGCCTGACCACCGACACGGGAACAGTGAGCATTTAATGATCGCCATGCGATGGAATTGACCATCTTCCTATCTTCCTTTGATAAATCAGACATAAATTTCATTGTAGAAAGTCCTCCAATTCAGAATCATTATTACTTTCGTTGCCGGCGGTCACATGCTGCCTCTGCAGTTTATTGATCTCCATATCGCGGTATGCAGTCAAAACAACTAATATAATACCTACGGTAGCAACCGCAATAATTGGAAGTTTAAAATAGTTATATAAGACAAAACCTAATAAATAATAAATCCCGATTTCTGTTGACCAAATCATCTTCATTAAGAGTGCAAGACCAACGGCAGGCAATAATTGTCCACATACCGTCAAACCAGTCATAATAACCGGGGGAATGGCGTCCACAAAAGCGGCGACCGCATTATAGCCAAGGTAAACGCCTAAGAATACGATGGCGGAGAAGAATAGGTTTTTGACAAACCAGACGCCAAAGTTCAAATAAATGAGCAGTCCCTTTTCGTTTCCTTCATGGGCCCATTTGTCCATCAAAGGAGCAAATGCTGTTAACAGGACGTTATTAACACCCATCGTTACAAATCCCATCAAAATCCCTATCGGGACGGCGATCGTCAAAGCGGCACTGGGCTTTAAGGCTGCATTAGTCGCAAATGCCACCGCGAAGACCGTTGCCGCCGAGTGATCCGCCGAAATTTGACCGCCGATATTAACGGAACCCATAAATACAGCTTCCAGTGTTGCTCCAATAATAAGCCCTTGTCCCAAATCTCCCAACAGCAATCCCGTTACCGCGCCGATTACGATAGGACGGTCCGCCATGTTCTGTCCTATAAGCCAGTTGCCTCCATAGCAGATAAAATAAGCGAGTGCTGATAGTAAAGCGACCTTTAACATATTTAATCCTCCTTAATATTTTCAAGCATCTTTTTAATACTGACTTTGGGCTGCGATGGAATCACCCAATGGATCGTTTCCATATTTAAACCGGCCACTTCCTTCAAAGCAGCCAATTCCCTTTCATTGCAAACGACGTCTTGCCCTAACTTGAATTTTTTCTCCGATGTATCAAACCGTCCGACATTTGCAACATTAATTGAACCCACTTCACAACTTCTTGCAATTTTCAATGCATCCTGAATACTGTCGGTCAAAACAAACATTTTAAGCTCTTTGGATTTCGGGTCATTAAATACCTGAATGGAATCATCGACGCTGCGGATCAGTACTTTAACGCCGTTTGGAGTCGCCATCTTTAAGGTCATTTTCTGAACTTCATCTTTCGCAGCTTTATCATTTGCAACAACCATATGTGTCGTTCCAAATTGTTTTGACCAAACGACTGCAATTTGACCATGAATCAATCTGTCATCGACTCTAATTTGAATGATCATGCTACCTATCCCCCTATAAACAAGTTATATAGATATTGGCCAAATCATCGGCATTTAACGTAATCGGCGAATTAACCAGTAATCTCTGCTGATTTTCGTAAACGCTCGCCGCCATTTCTTTGCATTCCCGTTTGGTGACACCCAAAGCCTTTAAGTCAGGACAGTCATAGACGTCGTTCAATAGGTCCAGCAGATCCTGAATCGGGTCGTCATCACTGCCAAAAGCATTCATCAGTATTTTTTCAAGCTTGTCCAGCTTGACATCCAGTGATCTGTAATATTGAAGAACGCCGCCAAATACCGCATTGATGGCTTCACCATGCGCCAGCCTGTAATTGGAACCCAGCGGGAATGAAAGCGCATGCATCGTTGCGCATCCGGCGATACTGAAAGCAATACCAGCCATATTTGCGCAGATCAAGCTCTTTTGTAAATCCTTTGGTAAGCAGCGCTTTGTTTGAACCTCCGTTAAATTCTCTATAATTCCTTCTATCGCTGTTTTTGCATACATATCCGTGAATTCATCGGCTTTGGGAGACAATAACGATTCCACGGCATGCGCCAGCGCATCGATCGAGGTAACCGCGAAGACCCTATAGGGAAGCGATTGCAGCAAGCCGTCCACAAGAATGGCTCTATCCGGAAATAGTTCATCGATTTGCAATCCCAACTTGCTGTTTAAATCTTCAAATTCCACGACGGATACATTGGTCACTTCACTGCCCGTACCGCATGTTGTCGGTATTGCGATAAGCTCACGCCTTTTTGTGAGCGATGATTTATCGGCAAACAATTGCTTGACACTGCGTCCGTCTCCAAATATACACAGCTTCGCAATATCGATCGTTGCGCCGCCTCCGACCGCAATAATCCTCCTGTAGGGAATTTCATTCGCCTTGGCGATGACTTTATCGACCCAATCTCGCTTAGGTTCTCCGTATCCATATTCCGCCAAGTTCAACACATCCGCATTTTGAAAAACTCCCGTACCCTTAAATTGATTGATGACAGATTGACCTGCAATGACCAAATCGCTTTCATTCATCCCCAGTTTTCCAAAACAGAGCATCGGATCAGATTCCGAATATAGCTCAGTCCTTAATCGAAAAATCCTTTTCAGTGAAATCTCACTCAAAGAACGCATCCATATCACCTTCCTCCTCCTTTTGCAGCGTCACAACTTTAGGAATGCAATCCCTGGACAATTGCTCTATGGCTGCAGATGTCATTTCTTCCTCAGATAGTGCGACGGACAACACAATTGGTAAATTCATAGAAGTAACGATCGGTATTTTTTTGCCGGCGGCCAATACCATTCTCGTTACCTGTTGATTCACACTTCCGCCATAAATATCGGTAAAGATAATGGCACCGTCGTCATCTGCCGAATCGATAAATTTTTGGATCTCTTCAATATAATGGCTGGTTGAATCGACATAAGCTCCTACAGCTACGATCAGGTCACTCTTGCCTATAAATAGTTCAAGCGTGTCCTTTAATCCCAAAGCAAGCTTCCCGTGTGATGCAAGCAGAATTCTTTTCATATCTTTATATCATCCTTTCAAGAGACATTTAACCACAATTTATACATAAAGTCAATATGATTTACAAACTTAATCAAAATATACCTTGTAATTTACCCATATCATATGATAAAATTATTTCATATTGTGCAAATGATTGTTAAATCCATTACAGTACGATCTGCACCTGTATAGTAAAATACTTGTTCTATAACAATAATACACAAGTAGCTTCAACAAAATCAACGGCATATTCAACCATATATGGCAATTTGACAGTAAATTATAATTATATACGTTTTAAATTGTGTATTTGATTGTTAAGTTACTCAATTTATGTTATTATTAGTTCGCACATACATTTGCAAATTATTATTTCTGAATTAATTGGAGGATTAGTTTATTTATGATCAATAGCCAGCGAAAAAAAGAAATATTAGAATATTTAAGTGATGTAGATTATCGAACAGTCAAGGATATCTCTGAAAAATTTAACGTCTCCATGAATACCGTTCGCCGTGATATCAATGAACTAGCTGATTCGAATTACGTCGAAAAATTTTACGGAGGCGTGCGCTTAGCCAGAAAAAGTGATAGTACGTATGATTATCGTATTCTATCAAATTTGAATGAAAAGCAAAAAATTGCCGAATATGCAGCGGCACTAATAAAAGACAATGATCTTATATTCATCGACTCCGGTTCAACGACGCCCCTGCTCGTTGATTATATCGATCGTAATTATAGCTTGACCATCGTGACAAACAATCTTCATGTAATCAGGAAAGTCACCGAAATAAATAACTGGGATGTAATTGTCGTAGGATCTCAACTCAAACATTCATCACATTCATTTATCAACGTCATGAATTGGGATTACCTGAACACTTTAAATCTGAATAAGGCATTTATTGCCACGACAGGGCTGACCATCAAATCAGGGGCAACCAATCCCGATAATGCCGAAGCTATCATTAAAACCGGTATGATGAAAAGAAGTTCGGAAAATTACTTGATGATGGATTCCTCAAAGTTTGATCAAACATCTTTGATTACCTTTGCAAGCATCGAGGATTTCTATATGATCATTACATCCGGCACCGTTCCGCAATATTATCTGGACTATTTTGCCGAAAAAAACATACAGTTTAAAATCGCCTAAGGAGGAGCGCTTTATGAAATTTGGATGTTGCGTTTCGATCAACAATACTTTAAAAGCTAAGCAATTCGGCTATGACTTTATAGAATTATCTGCAAAGGAAATTATGGGCATCGGCGATACCGATTGGGAAGCAGCAAAAAGGCAAATCCTCGCATCCAATATTCCGGTGATCGGCTTTAATTCCTTTTGCGATGAAGGGGATCCAATTGTAGGACCTTCCGTAAAAAATGAAAGACTTACGCAATATGTTGATAAAGTGATCGTAAGAGCTGCCGGACTGAACTGCCGGAACATCGGGATCGGTGCTCCCGCGGCACGGATCCTGCCTGAATCCTTCCCTTATGAGACGGCAGCGGTCCAGATGAAACAATTTTTAGAATACGCTGCTCATGAAGCCTCCAAATACGATATAAGCATTCTTTATGAGGCAATTAACCCTAAAAGCTGTAATTTCGGCAACTCGACCCATGAAATTTATCATCTCGTGAAAGAACTTGATATTTCAAATTTAAAAATCGTCTGGGACGTCTTCCACTCGATCAATGCCAATGAACAATATGAAGAATTGACGGACATTTTTGATCGGGTAGAACATGTTCATGTCTGCTCCTGGGATAAGGACTTGAACCGCTTTTACCTGCGGCAAAAAGACAGGAAATATTTGTTGGATCTATGCATCTATTTAGCCTCGCAGAATTATGATAAAACTATTTCTGTCGAAGCCCCCGACGTCAATTTTGACAGTGATGGCCTCGTTTCAATCAACATGTACCATGAAGTACTGGCGCAAATCCAAAATCATAAGGAGTAGAATAGGTTATTGGATTTTCCAATTTACTTCATCCGGCTGCGCTCTTATGTTGTGCTATTCAAACGGCAGTAAACAAAAAAAGCAAAGTATCTATCCAAATACTCTGCTTTATATCTATGCAGGAAAATCCATTCTATAAATTTCGGTATTTACCTATAAAACTATTTTCTCCTGAGGGACCACAAACTTATTTACTATCTTTAAAAGTCCGTTTTCCGTGTTGGCTAACGTCGTATAGTCTGCACCGGCCTTGACATTCTCATCCGCATTGCCCATGGCTATGCCCAGCCCCGCATATTTCAGCATGGATACGTCGTTGAACCCGTCGCCTATGCATATTACGTCCTCTCTATTCACCTTAAAGGCTTCCGCCAGCGACTTCACGCCGCTGCCCTTATTCACTCCCTTAAGGCTTATCTCCAGGTTGATATTTTCGTAGGACACCTCGAAGTCGCGGGACAGTTCTTTCAACAGTCCCTCGGGTACTTTCGCATTTTCTCCGCGGTCTCCTATGGCAAATATCTTGGGTGAACTTATGCCGGAGGACGCTATATATCCCTCCAGATCACCCACCGCCTCATGCCTGCCCTTCCTTATCATGCCCGTATACCATCTTGTCTTATCGTTTAACTGTCCGATCAATGCGATATCGTCATGGAATACGCTGGCCTCATATTCATATTTTCTAAGAATTCCGATCGCCTTTACAATAAGCTCGGGCGGAATATACCTTTCCGCTACCCTGTGCCGGGTGTATATATCTATCGTAAGCGCGCCGTTGTAGCAGATAAGGGGCGCGTTTATATTTATCTCTCTTGCCACCGGCTCTGCATCGGGCAGCGGCCTTCCCGTGGCTATTGTGGTTATAAAGCCCCGCTCCCTCAGGGCCTGAAGCACAAGCTTCGTCTCCTCCGGCACCTTCTCGTCCTTATCCAGCAGCGTGCCGTCGATATCGGTCACCAGCATATGATACATTTATATCCGTCCTCCTTTGTTTTCATCCCATACCATTATAGCAAACATATTGACAATGTTAAATCTTTAAAAGTTTTTGGTGATGGGACCGAGCTACAGGACGGCATAAAAAAACAGGTGATGCCGATCGCTTCACCTATTTTGGCAATTGCCTGCTCCCCGGCTTTATATATGGAACTCCCTGGCTGCAAAGAGGGCATTCATCGGGGCTGTAGGTATCGAAGTCCATGATGACCAGAGGCTTAAACGGAACGCCCAGGTCGATGCTGCCGCCGCTCCTGTCCACTATGGACGTGGCCCCTACGACAACGCCGCCGTATACGCGTGCCATGTCTATGACCTCTTTAGTCGTCCCGCCCGTAGTGGTGACGTCCTCTACGACCAGCACCCTCTCGCCCTTCTTTATCTCAAACCCCCGCCTCAATGTGAACGCTCCGTTTTCCCTTTCGGCGAAGATACTCCTTACCCCAAGGCTTTTAGCCACCTCGTAGGACACCAGTATACCGCCCACGGCCGGGCCGACGACCACGTCCACCCCTTTATCTATGAAGCTGGCCGCCATCGCGCCGCATATCTCCTCGCACTCTTTGGGATGCTGGGTCACCTTGGCGCACTGTACGTATTTATCGGAGTGAACGCCGGACGTCAGCAGAAAGTGTCCCTGCAGCAGCGCTCCCGTCTCCGTGAGTATATCTATTATATTTCCCGTCATATTTATCTTCTCCCCGTGTTATATTATTTACCCTCTACATTTCGACCTTATCGAGATCAAAGACCGGTCCGTCCTTGCATACTCTCTTATATGTCCGGCTGCCGCCGTCTGCGACCATGATGCTGCAGACCATGCATGCGCCTAAGCCGCAGCCCATACTCTCCTCAAAGGAAGCCTCCGCCGGTATGCCCAGCCTGTCCGTTATGCGCTTTAAGCTCTTTATCATCGCCTTGGGGCCGCAGGCGTATATCCTGTCGTAGGTCCTCTCCCGCAGCTTCTCTGAAAGCAGCTTTGTGACGTCTCCGCGATATCCGCATGCGCCGGTCATAGTCGCTATGCTGACATCATATCCGTCGAAACAGTCCAATGCAAAGGGCTTGTCATTGAAGCCAAGGTATACGTCGGTATCTCCGTCTAAGCGCTGCGTAAGGTAAACCAGCGGGGCCAGGCCTATGCCGCCGCCCACGACCGCCGTCCTGCCGCCTATGACGTCAAAGCCGTTGCCCAGCGGGCCCATTACATCAAGCATCCCGCCCGCAGGCATCTTTCTCATTATGCCGGTGCCCATTCCCTTTACCTTATAGAGCAGCTCTATGCCGCCGTCCGTGACTCCGCTTATGCTGAACGGCCTGCGCAGCAGATATGCGCCGTCGTCTATGAGGATATGGACAAACTGGCCCGGCCCGGCCTCCTGCGCTATGTCCGGCGCCTCTATCCCCATCCTGTATATTCCCTCGGATATTTCCTCATTATATAAGATCCTGCCGGTCTTTTCGGCTGTTTGCAAAAGCATCGCTTATCTCCTCCCTCATCCTTAATACCTCGTCTCGTGCCGCGTCCCTGTAGTCTCTTCCGCTTTTCCTGTATGCCAGCAGCACCTTCCTGGAGGAATTTATCAGTATCCCCCGCTCGTTGCCGTCCAGCGCGGCCGCTATGTCTCCCGCGGTCCCTCCCTGCGCGCCGTAGCCCGGAATGAGCAAAAAGCATTCTTTCATGATCGATCTTATCCTTCTAAGTTCCCCGGGGTATGTCGCCCCGGCCACCCCGCCTATCCTCGAATACTCCCCGTCCATATAGCCCTTTCCCCATGCCGTGACCTTTTGCGCGACCGCCTCATAGAGAGGCCGCCCTTCCGTCATGAGGTTCTGTATGTCCGCGCAGCCCTTATTGGAGGTCTTCACCAGAACGAATGCCCCCTTATCATACCTGCCGCAGTCCTCGAAGAAGGGCTGCAGGGAGTCGTATCCCAGATACGGGTTTAGCGTCACAAAGTCGATGCAGTCCTTGGAAAGGTACGCCTTGGAATAGCTGGCGGCGGTATCTCCTATGTCGCCCCTCTTTACGTCCGCTATTACGATGAAGCCCTTCTCCTTGGCGTACTCCGCGGCATCAAAGAAATCCGCCATGCCCCGTAGGCCCCTCTCCTCATACATGGCAATCTGTATCTTCACCGCCGCGACGGCACCGCACAGCGCGTCCATGATGCCCCTGTTGAATTCGGCGACCTCCGTCACCCCTTGGGGCAGATAGCCGGTCTTGGTGTCCAGGCCGATGACCGAAGGATTGCCGGTCCTATCTATACCCTCCGCTAATCTCTGCATAAGCATAGGATCCGCTCCTTTCCCATGCGACCTCGCCAGAAGCTATGGTGCACATCACCGTTCCCGTAAGGGTGCTGCCTAGGAATGGATTGTTGCTTTCGGAGATCATCCCGTCCAGCGTGAATTCCCTATCCATATCGGCTATCACTATATCGGCCCGGCCGCCCTCCTCCATCCTTACCGGCTTTTGCCCCAGTATCTCTGCGGGCCTTACCGACATCAGCCTGACCAGGTCCTTTATCCCTATTACGCCCTCGCCCAAAAGATAGGTGGCGATGATGGGGAACGCAGTCTCTATGCCGGATATGCCAAAGTCCGCCTTGGCAAACTCCGTATTTTTGACTACCTTGGACTTCGGCCTGTGGTCGGATGATATGGCGTCTATCCTGCCCTGCCTTACCGCGTCCCTGAGCGCCTCGACGTCGTTTCTCCCTCTCAGGGGCGGGTTTATCTTGAGCGTGGTATCATAATCTCCCATCTCGCTCTCGTCCAATACCAGATGATAGGGAGTGACGTCGGCGGTTATCGGCGCGCCCTGCTCCCGTCCCCGGCATAGGTCTTCGAGCGATGCTGCGGTGCTCATATCCATTATGTGGACGGGCACTCCTTCCCGCTCGGACAGCACGGCCATGATATTTATCAATATCTCCTCGATCTCGGCGGGAATACCGGCCAGGCCGTAGAGCGTGGAATAATTGCCCTCATTCATCAGGCCGCCGCAGTCCTCCGGCATGAACATGAGAGGAACGCCGGCAAGCCGCGCGTATCTCAGGGCCTTGGACGCAAAGACAGGGTCCTTAATGCCGCTCACATCGGAAAGAGCGGCATTAAGGACCCTGTCT
>DHDI01000012.1 GCA_002399285.1 Thermoanaerobacterales bacterium UBA4880 | reverse complement strand
GTTTTTTCTCTTTAAAGCTTCATCAGCAACATCCGACGGCCTATCCCCGCCTATCCATGAATAAACTAATATATTTTTTCTCGCCTTACCGCCAAGAAACTCATATACCGGCATATTATAATATTTGCCTTTGATATCCCATAATGCCATTTCAATTCCGGATAAAATGGTCATATTAATGGGGCCGCCCCGGAAAAACGATCTGTAAAGTACCTGCCATATATCTTCAATTTGAGTCGGATCCTTGCCGATCAGGTAATCGCCGATCTCCATAGCACCTGCTACTACTGTTTCCGTTCTGGTACCGGATATAAGTTCTCCCCATCCAGATATTCCCTGATCAGTATTTATTTTTATGAATATCCATCTTGGTTTCACTTTGTATATTTGCAGGGATGTGACCTTCATTTTTCTATATTCCTCCTCTAAGTCCTGTGATAACACTCACTTGTTTTTATATGCCGCTTATTATAAATAACACCAGACCTCTTGATTTCTATATATACATATATCTGAGAATCCATAGGTTTCGGCTTTTGTATATTTCCCATTACATACATCTACTAATTCATGAAAGATCATTTCTCCACATTCACCGATGCTTCTTTTGCCGCTTAATGCATCTGAAACATCCAGATCCATATTATCTAACATCTTCTCATAAGTTCGTTTATTACCGGTTACTTTAATTACAGGCATTAGAGGATTCCCGATAGGAGTACCCCTTCCGGTCGTGAATATGCATATTTGAGCTCCTCCGGCCGCCATACCGGTAATCGATTCAACATCATAACCCGGAGTATCCATTATTACCAGGCCCTTAGTTTCAGGGGCATCACTGTAGCGTACAACCTCATTGATGGTACTTGACCCACCCTTGCTGATTCCTCCTAAGGCCTTCTCCTCTAAGGTGCTTAAGCCTCCCTTAATATTTCCCGGAGTAGGATTGGCTCCCCTTACGTCGATCCCCAGTCTGTGAAATTCAAGTTCCAAATCTTTAACAATCTTTAATATGTCCTTCCTTACAGTGTCATCCTTCGCTCTCCTTGCCAATATGTGTTCAGTACCGATAAGTTCAGTGGTTTCTCCTAAAATAACCGTACCTCCCATATTTATCAGAGCGTCGCTGCAATAACCCAAGGCCGGGTTGGCAGAAATACCGGATGTAGCATCAGACCCGCCACAGTTGGTTGCCAGAATTATATTGGATATATCTGCCTCTTCCCTTTCCACCCTTGACATATCTCCAACCATTTTTCCGGCTAGCTTAACACCTTTTTCTATTGCCTTTAATGTACCGCCTTCGTCCTGTATCGTTATCACTTCAATTGGTTTGCTGCTTCTTTCCTTTATCTCTTCATACAGTTTATAGGGTTGAGTTGTTTCACACCCTAATCCAACAATTATGGTCCCAAATACATTAGGATTTAGTGACAAACCAATAAGCGTTCTCCGCATGATCTCTATGCCCTTTCCGATCTGGCCGCAGCCTTTTGGATTAGGTATATTTACCGTACCATGCACCTGCTGGGATATCAGTCTGGCAGTTTCATTAGCACATCCTACGGTTGATAATATTATTACTTTGTTTCTTATTCCATATTTGCCATCTGGTCTTTTATACGCTTTTACTTTCATTTCCTACCATCACACTCTCAATATTATCTATATGGACACGTTGACCAACCCCTATGGAACATACAGATCTCCCTATTATCTCGCCATATTTATAAACTATATTTCCAACAGGGATAGTCCTTACTGCAATTTTATGGTATATTTCTATATCCTCCAGTGCAGTAACTTCAGTCACTGCTTCCTTATTGCAAACAACTTTTACTCTCTCACCATTTCTAATCTGTGACAAAACCATTGCAACATTATCTTTCTTGTTCATCAAAATAGCTTGTTTTAAATCAGCCATGCAAATTCCTCTCATTCATATTTTAATTTTGCTTACTTCAATACAACAATATTTGGAGGAGTTTGTCCATTTATAACAGCAATAACATTATCAACTGCAGTATCACCCATACGTCTATTTGATTCAACAGTCGTCCCCCCAATATGAGGCGACAGTAAAACGTTAGGCAGATCAAATAGCGCTAAATGTGCCGGTGGTTCAGAATCGTACACATCGGTAGCATAACCTCTTAATGTTCCATCCGTTAACGCCCTATAGAGAGCATCATAATCAATAAGTTTCCTTCTGGCCGTATCTACCAGGATAGCATCTTTCTTCATCAGTTTAAATTTATCCGCGCTGATTATATTCTCCGTACTATCTGTCAGTGGTAAATGCAAACTTATAAAATCCGACTTTGAAAGGAGTTCATCCAGTGGAACATACTTTACTCCAGCAGCTAATGCCGCAGGATTTTGTGTAATATCATATCCTAAAATATTCATATCAAAGCCTGCAGCTCTTTTTGCCAGCGCAACTCCAATCGCCCCAAGCCCTACAATACCCATAGTCTTTTGATATAGGCTTTTCCCCGTGGGTTTTATCCATTTGCCGTCTTTAGTATCGCGGTTTGCCTGATATAATCCCCGGGCCAGCATAAGCATAAATCCCAAAGCCAGATCGGCGACCTCCTGGCTATTTGTACCAGGTGCATTTGTAACAACTATGCCCATGCTATTTGCTGTTTTAATATCAATGCTGTCTGTACCTACACCATGTTTAGCGATAATTTTAAGATCTTTACACTTTTTTATAACGCTGCTTGGAACCTTATCATTTCCAAGAATAATTGCATCTGCATCATGAGCATATTCCACCAATTCATCATTGGTAAAAGGTCTCCCAAAGGGATTGATTGTAACATCACACCCTGCTTGTTGAAGGCGTTCAAGAGGTTCTTTATTAACTTTCCCGAATGTAACTGCCGTAGCAACAACCTTCCATTTTTTCATCTTTAAGCAACTCCTTTTGATTAAGAACTATATTTCATTTAGTTTTTAGATAATAAGCCGCCCATTAGAACAGGCAGCTTATTATCTAATTCTCTAACGGTATATTTATTAGCACTAGTTTCTTTGGTTTTAATTTAGTATTTTTTATTACTTTATAGGTTACTTTATTTTATACAGCATCCTGTTTGGTTGCTGAATCATTATCATTATCAACATATCCAAAAGCCTTATACCATGCCTTCGGATGCTTTTTAAATGAGTACAGCATTGCAAATGTGCATGCGAATGCAACTGCAATTCCTATAGGCGACTGCCCTAAGAAAGTAAAGATACTGTGTATAGGTCTCATATCAGCGCCAACAGTTGCTGATCCCGTATTAGGAAGCGTAACTCCAATGGCTTTTACTGTGCGGGAAAAAAGCGGTGAGAAGTAGCTTCCACCATATAACGTAAGTGCAACGCCGATAACATCAGTAATATATGAACAAATGATATTTCCTCCCATAATTGCTACTGTAGCTGAAGCCAGGAAGAATGGCGTGACTCCTAAATCTGCCATCAGAATAAACTTGTTACCAGGTAAGAAGAAAATTAGTGGAACAGTAGTTATCATAGTTAAAAGACCTGTTGTAAGAACATCCGGGTTTCCTATTGTAAGCGCGCCATCCATACCGAAATTAATTTCCCTCTTAACAGCTCTCTTGGAAAGTATATCTCTCACCTTATCACTGAGAGCCGCGAAGCCTTCCAGAAGAGCAGCCGTCGCTTTCGGGTACAAATATATAAAAGCGCCTGTACCAATACCCAATGATAATATTCCGGACCATGTTGTCATTAAGCCTAATTTGTTCTTCCATGCAATAAGCCCTATAATTACTGCAATGATAAATCCAACTACTACCGAATCTCCCAAAATACCAAATTTTTTCCTTATAGTCTTTGAATCAACTTCTATCTTCATTAATCCAATCTTCTCAAATAACCATCTCAAAGGGACAGCTATTATCGTCAAACCTTGAGCACTTGCGTGCGGAAAAGCTATTCCCGGTAAATTATAGAATTTCTGCATAGTGGGGGCCGTTATATCACCAATTATCAAGAGGAACATTTCAACTGCTATTGTTATTAAAATACCATATAACAGACTACCAGTCGCATAATAAACCATGCTCCCTATAAAAGCCCAATGCCAGAAATTCCATATGTCCAGATCCAGTGTATCTGTCCAGTGCAATAAGACCATTATTATGTTAATAATTATGCCCATTGGAATGACAAGCGCACCAATCGTTGTTGAATAGCCTATTGCAGCTAAAAGAGACCATCCGGTATCAACATACGGCAGATTGACTCCACTTGTAGTAATCATATCGGAAACTGCATTTCCAATTAACCCTGTAAAGAATGGGTTAAGAATTGTTACCAAACCATTAAGCCCAACGCCTATATATATAGCTGACCTTATGGCCTTTGAAGGTTTAACTCCGATGACCAATTCAAGTACGAGTATTATAATAGGAAGCATAACTGCGGCGCCAAAAGTTTTCATAAATTCTGATATCATTTTCTACTACCTCCCTGCATATTTTTTATTAACAATCTCCTTTATTTGTTCAAATACCTGATCCTTGCCAATGCCTGTCAGCAATGGAACACCGCTTATGATTGGTATGTTTACATCTTCCAAAGCTGTTCCAGCTGTGGATATGACAAAGTCAAAGTTACCATCCTTAGTCGTCCTGCCTGCATCCAGTACACGGCCTTGCTGCAAATCTGCTTCTACTCTCATATCCTCTAGTCCTTCTCTCAGCGCCACGAGCACAATTGTAGAAGTGGCAACGCCATCCGCACATACAACCAACCCTCTGATTTCTTTAAATACTTCTTTTTCCTTTTTTGCTTTATTAAACATAATTTCTTTACACCTCCTTTCGTATTTGCTTTATATAAAAACAGTAGGTTAGGCAATTTTTTAGCTTTCAAAATACATGCCTCGAATAATGGCCCACCAACTATTTATATTTATAAATAATTTTAAGGCCGTCGTCTAAAGTATCATTTCTACGAATTTAAATTTGATAATGATGCATCCTTTATTATCCCTATTATCTCCTCACCATTTTTTGCATGAACTATCATTTCGAGCTGAGAATCATTTTGAATCAGATAAGCTAATTTTTGGAGCATTTCAACCTGGCTGTGCGCTTCTTTCAATGCCAACATAAAAACTACATTTACTTCCAAATCATTTGATGACGCTGCCATATCTTTAAATATTACAGGTTTTGCTAATGTTGCAACGGCTATTGCCGGTGAAATTACATGCTCCGGATCTGTATGAGGAAGTGCGACTCCATATTTATTTAATTGTAAGCCTGTAGGAAATTTCTCCTCACGGCTTTTAATTCCGTCAAGAAAACTCTCTTTAACAAAACCTGAATTATATAATTTTTCATATAACACTTTGAATAAATCTTCTTTACTCTCCACTTTTAAATTTGTCACAATCAATTCTTCATGAAGAAACTCTGATATTTGCATTGCTTTGCCTCCCATTCTTGTATAACCTTATTAATGCAAGTTTCATTCCAACTTGTTGGATGATATTGTACTTTTTAAAATTATTTTTTCCATTTCCACCGGGCTCTTTGCTGTTCTCAAGGCATTCATGATATTTTCATTCTTGAGTACTTTATACAAATCATACATATAGACCTTAGAATCTTCTTTCATAGCGATCATAAATATTAAGTCAACCTTCATGCCATCCTCCCAACATATGGGCCTTTCTAATTTTGCAATTGCTATTGAGGACTTATTGACATATTTTGTACTGCCATGTGGTATTGCTATGCCTCCCTCCAACCACGTAGCGCCTACCGATTCTCTTTTATAAACGCTTAGCGCAAAACCTTCACTTACACATTTCCTGTCTTCTAGTAGTTTGATTATTCTGTCAATAGCATCGTTCTTGCTATATACGTCAAGATCATTTAATATCAGGTCTTCAGTAATAACTTTTTCAAGCTGGGTTTTAGCTTCAATATCCATTCCTATAAGCTTCCCAAGCTTGTCCAAACCTTCTCCGCTCATTATCTCTTCAACGGGTATGAATGGTATGCCATCAACTTGAGGATCTATTGTTCCTACAAAAGCTGCTATAATATTCCTCTTCTTTATATTAATTATTTGTTCATCGATTTCATGCTCGTTAAACACTCCAATAGGAATGATTTTAAAATTGTTCTCAATGCCATGGATTTTATCTTCAATATACTTTTTTATTTTGAGGGCAGTCCCTTCGCCTGTTATGCATATTGTAACTATGGCTTTAGGTAATTTATATGAATCTTTTGCACCTTCAACATGTCCGACATAAGATTTACTTGAGTCAAGAGCATTTACAACGTCATCAATCGTCGTATCTGGTACAATTGCCCTCCTCACAGCTTCTAAAACCATTACGGTGTCGACTCTTCCTATTGTGCGCGTCGGTATGCCTGTCCTTTTTGTAATTATTTCTCCAAATGTTATAAGCGACCCCATATCAATAAGAATTACGCACCCCTTACCTTCATCCAGTTCTTTAACTAATTCAACCGTTCTGAGGAGCGCGTCTTCGGGTCTTTCATCAAGATCCATCTCTATGCCGTGCGCAATATTGACGCCTAATAGTTTGTTAGCAACTTCTGCCATGCCTTTGGCTACATGCCCATGCGTTAATACGATCACAGTAACTCTTTTTTTGCTATTATCCTCACTGGTAGAAAATATTCTTAAATACATCGCAATAAATCCAACCTCATCGTCAGTTAGTTCTATCCCCAGATCTTTATTTATCCTTTCCACCATTTGCCTGGCAATCTTAAACTCATTTAAATATTCTTTTTTAACATTATTAAGCTGAGGATTGATTATGGATTTCCCGCATTTAATTCTGTCATATGCGGCGCTTATATGGATCGCCAAAGAATATAAAAAGTTCGGCCTAATATATTTGTAGTTTTGTTTTGCAATCTCGAGAGCATCTTCAACTGCATACAAAATTTTCCCGCCTACAATTTCTTTTAAATCTTTTTTTGAAACTAAAGTACTTGATTTCGCATCAATTACAAATTTTTTTAATTTAGTCTCCACCTGACTGCCAACTATCTCATATATATCATTTTTTGAAAATCCCTGGTTTTTAAGCTCGTTGAACCTGTCTTCTATAAACTGATATATCTGGTTTGGAAGCATATACCTGTCTCCCTTTGGAAACGGATTGGCTCTTCTATCTGGATATACCATCATATCTTTGTCAACATACTTCTCTATCTCCGGATCTCTCTTGTTGACCGTTAGAATTCCCATTCTGATATGCGTCGGCAGATTGGATAAATTAATATTTATATTTTCACCCTTACTATCAAGCGTATTTAACAAGCCTCTCGCACACGCAACCTGTATGTCGCTTCTTATCTGGCCTATATTGCCGGGACAGTCGTACAACATCAATGCTCTCAGAGCATCAAGATCAATTTTTATGGGCCTCTTAATCCTGAATGATTCTTCCGTAAAGAAATTTTCTATTATCTGATACCGTTCAGAAAATGGTCTTTCGTTAATTGGCGTCAATTCAATAACCATAGGAATTCTTCTTCTAAATGTTAGCAGTAATGAAGATTCGGGGGTTTCTGTTGTTGCAGCTATTAACATTATCCTGGAATCCCTTGTGCTTTCTGTCTCTCCCAGTCTTCTGAATTTCCCATTATCAAGTAAACTAAACAGTATCTCCTGGCCCTCACTGGGTAGTCTATGTACTTCATCAAGAAAAAGTATGCCCCCGTCTGCTTTTTCTACCAGTCCGGCCTTGGATGTATCTGCACCCGTAAAAGAGCCCTTGTTATATCCAAAGAGCTGCGCCATAAGAAGCTGCGGATTATCAGCATAATCTGCACAATTGAATACTATAAACGGACTGTCCTTTGCAAAACTGTTTGATTCCATAGCATATTTGTGCATGGCTTCCGCAAGTTGACTCTTTCCTACACCAGACGGTCCGAGTATTAATGTATGCAGACCATGCGGCGGATACAGTATAGCAGCCTTTGCTTGATTAATTTGCATACTTAAGCTGCCATTGTATCCTATTATCTCTTTAAATGATGAAAGATCATCCTGCTGTAGGTAAACATTACCCTCCATACTTCCTTTATTCTCCGCATCATTATTTAGATAGACATTATCAGCCGTTTCCGTATTCTCTGCCCCATTATTCAGATAGACATTATCAACCGTTTCCGTACTTTCATTTGCCTTGGCATTATCTGCCACGGTTAGAATATCTTTTCTTATTTGAGATACTGTAAACCGGGAAATTTCATACCCTGATTCATTTAATATTTTTGTAAGTTTCCTGTCAGACATATTTCCCTTTGTAGTCAGAATCTCTTCTATATCCTTATATATATATGGTCTTCTTCTTTCTCTTGAATCGGGTATTTTTTTTATTAACCTATGTTCAGTAACATCTTTTCTGCTCATATTTAACATTAAAGCTATTTTTTCATCTGTCAGAGGGTTTTTCTTGTCTTCGTTCTGAATAATATCTATAATTTTATCCACTACCACATCACTCCTATAAAGATATACATGCAAATTTCATGCAAATCTTATGGCAGCTTTTGTACAAGCCGCTTATTTTAGGACTTATTCAACAATATTGCAAAATAGTAAATAATATTTTATATCTAGTTATTCCCCACCCAATTAAAATAAAGACCATAGGCATTTGAAATATATCTGTCCTAAAAAAATCTTATATATTATTCAGTCGTTTCACAATAATGCTAATCAGACAGTCCTAGGACCTTTGCTGATTTCTGATAGTTAAATTATACATTACTGCATGAGTTCTTACTTCTGATTGATACCTTTAATCTATCTATAAAGTCTCTCCAAGCAGAATGACTGTTTTTACTCTATATACATGACAAATTTACTCCTTAATTCTTATGTTTAGCAGACTTATACCCACATTAAGCAATCCTTTTATGTACTTCTTATCTTTCAAACCAGAGTTTCAACACAGGTTTTCTAAAGTTGGTGGTAGTATGACAAATTGATTTGGGAAAATTCCACATAGGTATTGGTAGAAATGAAAAAAATGAGGTGACTGTAAGCAATGGAATATGATTTTTATTGGCGGTCCGTCCGATGATGCGAGATGCATTTTCCCAGGCATCACCTCCTTTTATTTAATAGTTACTGCAAACTCTATGTTAATTGCATAACATTGACTTGATCCAGCAGGATCTCCACATCCCGTCTATGCACGCATCCCGTGCCCTTCGTCATAGCGTTGGCTGCCGAAGCCGCCGCTGCCAGCCGTATGGCTTCCACGTCGGTGTAGCCCCGGTGCATGGCTACGGCCAGGCCTGCCGCCATGGCGTCGCCGCTGCCCACGGCGTTCGCCGCTTCTATCCTGGGCGGAAGATACCTGTATACCCTGCCGCCTGCCGACGCATAGCCGCCTTCCGCACCCAGCGTGATGAATGCGGTCTCCACCCCGCCGTCGATAAACGTTTTCATTATGTCTATTATATCCTGCTCATCTTTTATTTGTTTGCCCGATATATCCTCCGCTTCGGATCTATTGGGTTTTATGACTGCGGGCCCGGCCTTGGCTCCTTCCGTAAGATACCTGCCGCTGGTATCCAGGATCACCCTGCGGCCCTTTTGCTTGGCCAGGCCGATGAGCTGCGCATAAAAATCCGTGCTTATCCCTCTCGGCATACTGCCCGATATGACTATTACGTCACTTGTGTCAAGCAGCGGCAGATATTTTTCCTTAAACCTCTCCTCATAAGACTTGTCAAGGAGGGGGCCGGGTTCCAGCAGTTCTGTCTGGAGCCCGGATAGTTCATCTATTATATTGATACAGGTTCTCGTCTCAAATGGGGTACTGACAAATTCATTCCCTATGACGCCTTCATCCAGCCCGCGCTTTATAAACTCGCCGGAATACCCCCCGGCAAAGCCTGTGGCGGCAACCTCCTCACCCAGCGCGGCGACTACCCGCGCCACGTTCAGTCCCTTGCCTCCCGCCGTAGCGGATACCTGCTTTACCCTCTGCACCCTACCCGTTTCAAAGCCTTCCACTATGTAGGCCTTATCTACCGACGCATTGAGGGTCACGGTCAGGATCATTGGGCCATCTTCTCCTTAAAGTAATTCACCACATCCACCGGCGTGGGGTCTACTCCTCTGTATATGGGGGTATAGAGCGTCACGAAGTCGCCGAGGTATATGAGGGAAAACATGCGGGCAAGGGTGCCGTCTCCAGTGGCGTATACCTCTCTCACTCCTCCCATCCTCTCCCTTAACATGCCGGCGGTTATATCCTTCCTCTTGCTTATCCTGCCGCCGTCTAAAACGTCGTCCCTCAGCATGATGAGATAGAGCTTTTTCATCTCGGCCTGCGGCATATCCCAGCCGACCGCCTCGTCATGATGCAGATTGGGTATGACGTTGTAGAAGGCCATCAGCTTACCGTTCTCGCCGAACTGGTTCTTCCAGCGCCAGGCCACGGAGTCGTAGCAGTCCAGCGAGCCGTAGATCAGCGGTATGTGGCCGTAGAGCTCCATAGCTATCTGCTTTGCAATATTTTTGTCCACGGGCACATCCGCGCCGTACTCATGCTTGAGAGTGCCGAGCAGCTCTATGAGGCCCTTTATGTCTGCGGTCTTGTCGTCTATAAGGCCGAGTTTGTTCAGTATGACCAGCATGGGCACGAAGATATATCCTATATCCCTGCGCGGATGACCTATATCGTGGGGAACTATAAGGCAGGGAATATTATCCTTTTTACACATATCCTCCAGTTTCCCGCCGGAGGTTATGGCTATCATGCGGGCGCCGGACCGCGCGGCCTGGCCGTACGCGCTCAGGATCTCCTCGGTATTCCCCGAGTGCGACACTACCAGAACCAGTGAATTCTCATCGACAAAGGCCGGTATATCGTAGCCCTGATTCACTATCACGGGCGCCTTGAGTTCGTCAAACAGGTATGAGCGCAGAAAACCTCCCGCCACGGAAGAACCTCCGCCCGTCCCCATCAGCACTATCTCATCGGTCCTGCCCGCGGCCTCTCCCACCTCAAAACCCCGGGCCATCTCCAGAGCCTCGGCGAACTGCCTATCATACTGCTCCGTAAACTCCACGGAGCCCATGGTATCTATCTCCCTTATCCTTCTTGCATCATTCAGATCCACATTCACTGCCGTCATCTCCTATGCTTTGTTTTTGCATCCCGCAATGCCTATCTTGTGCTCCGCCACCTGCTTCACGGCATCCATGGCGGTGGAAAAATACTTTCTGGGGTCATTCTCATCGGGATGTTCCGCCAGATACTGCCTGAGTGCGTTGACAAAGGCGATTTTTATATCCGTAGCTATATTTATCTTATTTATACCGCAGTCTACCGCCTTGATTATCATCTCGTCGGGTACGTCCGAGGCGCCGTGGAGCACCAGGGGTATCTCCACCCTGCTCTTTATCTGCTTCAGCCTTTCATAATCCAGCTTGGGCGTTCCCTTATACAGCCCATGGGCGGTGCCTATGGCCACGGCCAGCGAATCTATGCCGGTTTCCTCGGCAAACTGCACTGCCGCTTCGGGGTCCGTAAGCGACGACTCATAATCGGATACGTCTATGTTTTCCTCCCTGCCGCCCAGCCTGCCCAGCTCCGCCTCCACCTGCACGCCTCTCGCATGGGCATACTCCACGGTCTCTCTGGTCACGGCTATGTTGCGCTCAAAGGGCAGCTTGGAGCCGTCGTACATCACGGATGTATAACCCCCGTCTATGCACTCTTTGATCAAGCCAACGTCTTCGGCATGGTCTAGATGCAGGGCTATGGGTATGCCGTTTTCCTGCGAAGCCGCGTTTGCCATGGCGGCAAGGTATTTCAAACCCGCATGCCTTACCGTACCCGGCGTGGTCTGCAGTATCAGCGGAGCATTCAAATCTGCGGCAGCCTGCGCCACCGACTTTAATGTCTCGAGGTTGTGTATGTTGAACGCCGCAACCGCATAGCTGCCGTCCCGTGCCTTTATCAAAATTTCTTTAGAAGATATCATCTTTTATCACTCCTCATATCGTTTCTCTCAATACCATATCGGCGGCGCCCTTGAGGGTCGCCCCGTCGCCCAGCTGGGCAAAGACTATATCGGCCGATTTATAGCAGCTCTCCAGCGCCCTTTCCCTTATCGTATCCGTCATCTTATCCTCGATGAGATCCTTCGCCTGCGCTATGCCGCCGCCCACGACGACCATTTCGGGATTGAAGATATTGAGGATATTGGCTATGCCTATGCCGAGGTAGGTGGCCTCCTGGCTGATGGCGGAAACGGCCAGGCCGTCTCCCTCCCTCGCCGCGGCGTATATATCGGCGGGCGTTATTTCGTCGGGATTTGCGGACTTTCCCGCTGCGGACGAATACTGCCCCTCCTTGACCGCCTTTATGAAGCGCAGGACCAGAGCATGTTCCGAGGCCATGGCCTCAAAGCAACCGTAGTTTCCGCAGCTGCATTTGGGGCCGGATATGTCTATGGTGGTATGGCCTATCTCTCCGGCGCTGTCATTGACGCCGCCGTAGATGCTGCCGTTCAATATGATGGCGGACCCCAGGCCGTATCCCACCTTGAGAAATACCATATCCCCGGCGTCCTTCGCGGCTCCGTAACGGTATTCTCCCAGGGCCATGGCCCTGACGTCGTTCTCCACATACACGGGGATATTGAACCTGTCCTCGATTATGGACTTTACCGGTACGTTTCTCCACCCCAGATTGGGGGCGAAGAGCGAAATGCCTTCCCGCGACTTGGCCGGGCCGTGGATCACAAAGCCTATCCCGTCGACCTCCCTGCCGGCCTCATCCTTTAAGCGGGATATGAAGCCCTCGGCCTTATCCATTATCCATTCCCTGTCCTTGGAGGGAGTGATGTTTTCGGCCAGGCTGGTTTTCACATTCAGCTCCGCATCGGTGAGATATGCGTCTATCCTGTTGGAGCTCACGTGCACCACGATTATGTTGAACGCCCCGGGATTAATCCGCAGCAGCACCGGCGGCCTTCCGCCGTTGGACTCTCCCACCATATATTCAAACACAAACCCCGAATCCAGCAGGCGGTTGGTGATATTGGTGACCGTCGGCGGAGTGAGGTTGGTCAGTTTGGCGATATCAGACCTGGAAATAGGCCCCTTTTCCCTGATCTCATTCAATATCAAAGACTCGTTCATTCCCTTTAATAGTTTATAGCTGACCGGTATAAGATTATTCATTTTATGCTCACTTTCTTAAGTGTTTTTATTAAGTCTATATAATAGATACGACAAAAGATAATGTATTCCTGCTTTTCCTTAAGACTTTTTTAAAATATTTTATTAATGTTTCCTTTTTCTGGTTTAAATGCATCCCCGACGATTTGTTGGATGAGATCATAGATACGGTTTTTTGCGAAATCGAAAGATAAGTTTTGCACGCTTCTCCCTTCCATCTGTGCATAATAATCATTCATGCTGGAAATAATTACTTAAAAGGAGGAAGGCGCAGTGAGAGAATTGGATATTTACGCACAGCTGGCCAGGCTGAAGGAGACGGATTACAAAAATACGCTGGCAATAATAAGCATCATAGAGAGTCTTATAGATAAAGGCATCATAACCAAATCGGACATAGCTCTAAAGTCATCGGAGATAGAAAATGAGATCAACGGCGAGGACAAGAGTCTCATAAACTGAGTTTGACGCGGAAAACAGCGGAGGTTATATCAGTTGCCCCCCATGCGGCAGAGTACCAAATTTAAAGATGATCTATATACCTTTACTTAAAATTAAAACAGGGAAGCTAAGCCTCTCTGTTTTAATTTGTGCCCCGCTTGATTATACGTATTAAATGCGTATAATCATGGGTGAGGATATAGAAACCGTTATCATGGAGGTGTTTCCATGAAATATGTTTACCCTGTTATTCTCACACCGGCAAAAATCGGATATGTAGTATCTATCCCTGATCTCGGTATAAACACTCAAGGGCATAATGTTTCAGAGGCAATCAATATGGCGCGGGACGCCATAGGTATATGGGGAATTGCGGAACAGGACGCAGGCCGTACAGTACCGAAACCGTCAAAGCCGGCTGTCGATCATAAACCTGATGAAATAGCGACCTTAATCGACATAGACTTTGATGCGTATCGCCGTGCTATAAGCTTCTTTTGCTTCTCTTAATGTCATTTTATTTGGTCCTAATGGATCTCCTTCCTTTTCCTTAGGCCCGTTATTTCAATATCCACAATATCGCAAATATCAAACCAATCTACTTTTGCACCACATACCGGGCATGTAATATCATATTACACCTTTGCACTATTCCTCCTTCTTATACTTAAATATAAAGCCTTCTTTACTTATAAATAATTAAAAGGCCATAGAAACGTGCAAAAACATTTTATTAGGATTTATATTAAAAATTTGGAGTTTAGGCACACTTAGAAATGTAAAATTGAGTGGTAGCCCCCAGGGGATTTGAACCCCTGTTACCGCCGTGAGAGGGCGGCGTCCTAGGCCGCTAGACCAGAGGGCCGTATATAATGGCTGCGGGACTAGGATTCGAACCTAGACAGCATGATCCAGAGTCATGAGTGCTACCATTACACAATCCCGCAATTTCACTGACGTATGATATTATAGCATGAGTCTTTTTGCTATGCAAGTACTTTTTACGATTTTATCTACAAGTTGGCGGCATCATGTCCGAGGTTCAGCGCCCTTTCGATCATAACGGCGAGCTCGGCTCTGGTGACGCTGCCTTTAGGCGAGAGGTATCCGCCCTGTCTTCCTTTGATTATCCCGGCGGCAACGGCTTTTTGTATGGCGGACTTGGCATATTGTGAGACTTCCCCTGCATCCTTGTATGAGGAAAGATCCGCAGAAGCCGTATCAGGCAGAAAAGGCGCGATCGCAGCCGCGGCATCTTCCCTTGTGGCCTTTGCGTCCGGCCGGAAGGCGGTCCCGTAATACGTGAAGAGACCGTGCGCATAGCAGGAGGAGACGGAGCCATAGTACCATGAATCGGGTTTTACATCGGTAAACGGCAGAGCCGCGGCCTTATCCTTTACGCCGAAGACCGAGGAGATCATTGTGGCCATTTCCGCCCGCGTAACGGGATTATCAGGTTTGAAGGTCTTATCGGGATAACCCTTCATATATCCCTTGGACATCATCTGGATTACATCTTTGCCGGCCCAGTGTTTTTCGAGATCATAATAGGGCGGTTTTGTCTTTATGCCGCCGTCCTTATAGATATTCCTCACAATGTCATATCCCGTATGCGTGCCCTTTACCTTTACCCTCTTTCCCATCATGATGTCGTTTTGCGGTCTCATCACACCCTCTTTGATGGTAAAGACGGCCTCATATCCGGCTTCCTTCGCCAGTCGTATGGTAGTGGCATTGCCTACTCCATAGGGATAGGACAGCAGCCTGACCCTTTTCCCCGTGTTCTTCTCCAACATGGACGCTGACCTTTTAAAATCGCTTCCCACCCTGGCCACATAGTGATCATAGCTTTCCAGTTTTCCGTTTATCTTTATCTGCCCCGAGGCGGCGGGTAAATTCCGCTTGCCGTTGGAGGCATAGTAGTGAAGGTCATAGGTATGGCTCTCTATGTCGAACACGCCCGAATCGCTCATCTCTTTCATCTGTTCCCAGATGAGGTGTGTCGGAGGCCAATAGTGATAGTTGGGCTCTCCCTTTGTCTGCGAGACGATCACATTTACCACGCCCTTCATACCCAGCTGTTTCAGGATCGGATACGCATATTTATAGCCGCTTTCATAGCCGTCGTCAAAGGTTATCATTATAGGATCGGCGGGAAGGGACCCTTTGTTCTTCATAAAATTTATATATTGATCCACATTAATGGTGTGGTATCCAGCCAGTTTCAAATACTCCATCTGTTCTTTGAAAGTCTCCGGCGTTACGACGACGCCAGTCTCGGACGGCTTTACGGCCCCTTCTCTTATATCGTGATACATGAGCACGGGCACATTGACGGCCGTCGAGCAATAGACGCTGCCGGTTATCGTTATAACGGAGAGCACTGTAACCAATGCAATAATTACCGATATATACTTCTTTATGTAGATCACCTCCAACATTATGTAATTCGATTATATCACCGGCCCGTTCATAAAGTGTTAACAAATGGTTAAGCTAATATTAAATTCCGGTTACATCACACAGTAGCCGGCCGATCAAATTTTATTTAAAAATATCTAATAAAATTTACATCTATATGCATTTCTGTAAATTCATAGGCCTGCGGTGCTGCACAGGTATAAAGAACACGGTTATTAAATATAATAATAAAGTATGACGAGTACCCTACATTTTTACAAATTCGCACGACATCCATAACCGAATTTTAAAGTTTGGCGGGGTGCTTTATAAAAAGTTGGTATATATCGGAAGATATACGCTAAAAAATCCAAAATTGATATATTTTAAGATATATCTTTTGATAACTACGTGTGTGATGCAAAATCACGGGGAGTCCGTGTTTGACAAACAGACACACTTAAATATAAAATAAAGTTGGTAGTTGGAATATTTTTGAAGGAGATGGTTTAATGAAGGCACTTTTATTGGCAGGGGGAAAGGGGACAAGGCTATATCCGCTGACTCATTCCATCCCCAAGCCGATGGTACCGGTGCTTAACAAACCTCTGCTGCAGAGGACCATAGAGTATATAAGGGGATACGGCATAGATGAAATAGTGATGAGCCTGTGTTACCAACCCGAACAGATCATGGAATACTTCGGAGACGGCAGCAGGTTCGGGGTTAAGATATACTACTGCATCGAAGAGAGCCCTCTGGGCACGGGCGGTGCTATCAAAAACGCGGAAAAATATCTGGACGATACGTTCCTGATATTCAACTCCGATATAATTACCGATATAGATCTGCAAAAACTCATAGATTACCACAGAAATAAAGGGGCAAGCGTCACCATAGCCCTGACGCGGGTAGCCAATCCCTCCGCCTACGGTCTCGTGGATACGGATGCGGACGGATGGATAACGGCGTTTAAGGAAAAACCGAAACCGGAGGATATAACCACGGATTTTATCAATGCCGGGATATATGTATTCGAGAGGAACGTGCTCGATTTCATAAAACCGGGATGCGAGGTATCCGTGGAAAAAGAGGTGTATCCCGGTCTGTTGTCCTCAGGTATAAGGATGTCCGCATACAAAAATGATAATTATTGGATCGATATCGGAACACCTCATAAGTATCTGGAACTTCATCAAAACGTGCTTGACGGGGCGTTTTCTTATCCGTTTATGGAGGCCGAGTACAAAAACAGTATCGTCATAGGCGGCGATACCTACGTCAGCCCTACGGCAAAGCTGATACCGCCGATAACCATAGGCGACGGCTGCCATATAGCGGGCGACGTCATCATAGGGCCGCACGCCGTCATAGGAAACGGCATCGATATAGACAGGGGAAGCTACATCAAAAACTCGGTCATATGGGAAGGCTGTCGCATAGGAAGAAGAACCAAATTAAGCAATACTATCGTGGGGATCAATTGTACCATCGGGGACTACAAAAATGTTTCCTACGGCGTTATTGCCAATTAAAGGATGGGATTCAAATGAACATAGCCGTATTAAGCACTTATCCGCCGAGGGAATGCGGTATAGCCTCATTCTCCAAAGACCTGAAAGACAATATTTCTAAAATGGGCAAAAATGTGAGGATACTGGCCATAACGGACAGCGGTGCGGATTATAGCTATCCGCCCGAGGTGATCTATGAAATCATGCAGGACAAGAAGGAGAGTTTTATCAATGCCGCTCATTTTGTGAACGATTCCTCTATAGACGTGGTGGTCATAGAGCATGAGTACGGTATATTCGGAGGGATGGACGGCAAGTTTGTGTTGGATTTTGCGGCGCATCTCGCAAAACCCTTTATACTGACCACCCACACGGTGCTGCCCAGTCCGGATTTCCGGCAGAAGTGGATAATGCGCGGCCTGGGAAGCAAGGCGGCGGCCGTGGCCTGTATGACCAAGCGCTCCGCCTGTCTGCTTGAAGACATATACAGTATACCGGGCAGCAAGATCTATGTGATCCCTCATGGGGTCCCTGATTTCAAGGTCAAGAACAGGGATATGCTGAAGGAGTCATACGGATACGCCGGGCACTGCATAGTTTCCACATTCGGGCTGATCGGCCCGGGAAAGGGTATAGAAAACGGCATAAGGTGCATGGGAGAGCTGGCTTCAGGGCACCCCGAGATACTGTATCTGGTGCTGGGGGAGACCCATCCGTCTTTGGTAAAAAAATTCGGCGAGTCATACAGGGAGTCGCTCATCGATCTGGTAAGGCATCTCGGTCTGGAAGGCAACGTGGAGTTCATCAATCACTATCTTTCGCTGGAGGAACTGGGAGACTTCCTGTATATGACCGACGTGTATCTCACGCCGTATCCAAACAGGGGCCAGGCCGTCAGCGGCACGCTGACCTATGCGGTCGGCTGCGGCCGGGCCATAGTGTCCACCCCGTATGATTACGCGCTGGACATTCTGGGGAACAACAGGGGACTGATCTCCCAAAGCACCAACAGCTATAAAGAGCTGGCCGATCTCATAGAAAGCATCATAGATAATCCCACGCTGAAGCGCAGCCTGGAAGGCCGGGCCGCCAAACTAGGCAAGACGATGATATGGAGCAATGTGGCAAAACAATATATAAATCTGATGGGAGCAGTAATACAAAACAGCATTAGGGGGAATGAATATGGCAGTCTCGTACAAGCACCTTAAGAGGATGACGGACGATACGGGCATGTTTCAGTTCGCAAATAAGGAAGAACCCATTATAGAGAGCGGATACACCGTGGATGACAATGCCCGGGCTTTGCTCGCCGCGATCAGCGCGGATGATGAAGAAGTCAAGTCCATGGCGGATATTTATCTGAGATTTTTATCCGCCGCCCAAAAGCCGGACGGCGGTTTTACTAATTTAAAGATAGGAAATACCTTCCTACCGGCCATCGATTCGGAGGACAGCATAGGGCGCGCCTTTATGGCGTGCTGTTTTGCACTGCGGGCCGGCGGCATGTCCGACGGCTTTAAGCAAACCTCAAAGAAGATCATAGACAATACCATGCCGGCCATCGGAGATATAAGCTCGCTCAGAGCCGGCGCATATATGCTCATAGGGCTTTCCGCACTGTCTGCAGGAGGCTTTGGCGATCCGGCCATAGACGGATACGCCGGTGATATAGGGCGGCATTTGAAAGAGGCCTACCGCGGCAACAAGACGGATACGTGGAAATGGTATGAGGGCTGGCTCACTTACTGCAACGCCGTGCTTCCCCACGCGCTCTTTTCATATTACTCGCTTACGGGAGACAGAGATTCTTTGGATATCGCCGAAGAGTCCTTGGGATTTTTAACGGACGCCCTGCTGAAGAAGGGCTATCTGTCGATCGTGGGCAACAGGGGCTGGTGGCGCAGAAACAGCGGCATACCCAACTACGACCAGCAGCCTGTGGATGCCGCTTCCACCATACTGGCCTGCTTGGAGGGATACCGTGTCACAGGAAAGAGCGAATACATGGACAAGGCATCTCTCTCCTATGAATGGTATTGGGGCAAAAATATAAACAAGCTGAGCCTCTATGATGAGGAGACGGGGGGCTGCCACGACGCTCTGATACCCGACGGGCTCAATGTGAACCAGGGAGCGGAGGCCACGGTTAGTTTCCTGTTGGCCGACCGCATGATCAAGGAAGTATCGGAAGAAAGAAGGGAGTCAAAAAATGGCCAGGATAGACCGCACTATATTCCGGCAGTATGACATAAGAGGAAAGGTACCGGAGGAATTGAACAAGGACACCGCGTATCTCATAGGCCGGGCCTTTGGTACCTACCTCCAGGAAAACGGCGAGAACATATGCCTTATAGGCCATGACAACAGGGCTTCCTCCGGCGAGCTTACCGACGCCGCGGCGGAAGGAGTCTTAAGCACGGGCAGCGGCGTACTCAATATCGGGCTCACCACCACCCCCATGTTCTATTATTCGAGGATACTATACAACGTAAATCCTGGGCTGATGATAACGGCAAGCCACAACCCGCCCGAATACAACGGCTTTAAGGTGTGCTTCGGCCGGGCCACTCTATACGGAGACGACCTGCGCAAGATATGCAAAATGATAGAAAACGGCGACTTTATTTCCGCGCCCAAGGGAGAAACGGACTATGCATATCCCATCTTCGGCTATGCGGATATGCTGGAAAAAAAGATAAAGCTGCCCAAAAAACTAAAGGTTGCCGTGGACTGCGGCAACGGTACCGCCTCCATAATAGCGCCCCAGGTACTGAACCTTTGGGGCTGCGACGTAATACCCGTATACTGTGAATCCGACCCGGCCTTCCCCAATCACTTTCCCGACCCGGTAAAGGCGGAAAACCTGGCTGATCTCAAGCAAACCGTATTAAGGGAGAAGGCCGACCTGGGGATAGGCTTCGACGGGGACGGCGACAGGATAGGCGCGGTGGACGACAAGGGAAACATCATATGGGGAGACACGATGATGGTGCTCTTCTGGCGGGAGATACTGCCCAAATACCCCGGCATATACTGCATCGTGGAGGTAAAGTGCTCCGAAGCTCTGTCCGATGAGATAAAGAGACTGGGCGGCAAGCCGTTCTTCTACAAGACCGGCCATTCCCTCATAAAGGCAAAGATGTGCGAGATGAATTCCCCGTTCACCGGCGAGATGTCGGGGCATATGTTCTTCGCCGACGAATACTACGGCTTCGACGACGCCCTTTACTCCGCGGGACGGCTGCTGCGCATACTGTCGCGCAGCAAGGACAGCCTTTCGCAGCTGCTGTCCGACGTGCCCTCCTATGTTTCCACACCGGAGATAAGGGCCGAGAGTACCGACAGTGAAAAATTCGGCATAGTGGAAAATGCCAGAAGATACTTTGCAGAAAAAAGATGCCCCATCGTAGATATCGACGGGGTGCGTGCGTATCTTTACGACGGCTGGTGCTTAGCCCGGGCTTCCAATACGGGGCCGGAAGTGATCCTGCGGGCGGAGGCTAAGACGCAGAACGGCCTGGACAGCATACTGGCCGAGCTGCACAGGGCCGTGCCTCTGAAATTTTAAAAGTAATATAAAAAGGCCGCGCTGCCAGTATGTATAAAAAAAGAGAGATTGATTTCTCTCTTTATTTATACAACAGCTTTTGAAATACTTATCTCCACATTGTGCGTGTGGTTTTTCATCTTCTCCGAATCTATACTCAGCTTGTCCAGCTGTGATTTTGTGATCGTCCTTTCCTCTTCCCAGCCGCGAAGCATGTGATATATCTCGTCCTGTCTTCCTTCCATGCTGTTCATGCGCTCTTCCATATGGTTCATGCGTTCTTCCATATTGTCCATACGTTCTTCCATATGGTTCATACGCACTTCCATATAGTCCATATGCTCTTTCAAATCGGCCACTTCAGATTTTAACGAGCCTATGTCGCTCTTTAATGTCTCTACATCACCCTTTAATGATCCTACGTCGCTCTTTAATGTCTCTACATCATCCTTTAATGATCCTACGTCGCTCTTTAACGTCTTTACATCTGATTTGATCTCATTGATGCCGTCCAAGATCATATTGAGAAGTTTTTCTTCCATAAGCATTTGCCCCCCGCTTTATCTAATCCGATAATATCACAAAATGCAGCATAAATCAATGTATTTCTTATCTATTTTTCAAACCATCTTATAAACTGCGCAGGAGGCTGGCCGGGCGCGGTGGGGACCAGACCGGCGGCATATATTATAGGGTTGTCCAGGACCCAGCCGAACAGCCGCAGGAACAGGCCGTGTTCGCCCATGGTGACGGCTATGGTGGGCATGTCAGTATCCCGCTTTATCCTTACGAAATTATCTATAAATGCAAAGGCCTCGCTCCTGTTACTGGGGGTGACCGATATCTTTGCAACATCCGCACCCTTTTGCTTCATATTGTGAATCTTACTCCGCAGCTTCTCATAGGAAGGCATGTCAAAAAAGTCATGGTAGGACATTATTACAGGTATTCCATTGCTTCGCGATGCAGCGGCTACCTCCTCAAGGCGGTCCTCCACGGTGGATTCCTCTATGTCGACAGCGCTTATGTACCCGGAGGATATGGCATTCAGGATGACCGCCGTCCGCTCGCTCTCCTCCATATCCCTCGCCCCGCCTTCGCTCCTCTTTCTGAACGTGAAGATCAGAGGCATGCCTGGCAGCCCGTCCGAGATGATCTTGGCCGCCCCGGCACAGTCCGGGCCGCGGTAATAATCCGCTCTGAATTCCACAAGATCGGGAGACATATCTTTAACAAAGGCTATATGACGCTCCAGATCTCCGGCGCCCCTCGCAGCGATAGGTATGCAGACGGATGGTCTGCTCCTCGGAATATCATCGTTATAGATGTCCAAATCGATCACCTCTTCATCTTTTCTCTGATCTTCTGCGGCAGCAGATCGCCCACCTTCGCATGGGCGACGCACAGATATGTGTCCGCGGCGCCGTAATACACGAGTATCCCGTCGTCGGCATCCAATACCTCCTTGTTCTGTTCGGGCACGGCTCCGCAGGTGAATACCACGTTGGGCACCCAGGACGATACCCTGTCGCCCGTCTCATATTCCATTTCAGGCGAAAGGATGGGATTGGGCGAACGGTACAGAAGTCTGCCGGGGTCCTTAAGGTCGGTGAGTATGACGCCCAGGCGGTATATCATGTTGTCGTCCACTCCATGGTATATCAGCAGCCAGCCATACATGGTCTTAAGCGGCTGCGATCCTGCGCCTATCTTGAACGAGTCCCACATCATCCCGGAACGCGGGCCTATGATTATCTTATGTCCTTCCCTGGGCCAGGGGAACGTCAGCCGGTCGGAGTAGGTCACCCACATGCTGGGCTCTATCCTGTGGTACATAACATATTGGCCGTTTATCTTTTCGGGGAAGAGTATGGCGTCCTTATCCCACAGATTGGGAAAGGCCAGGCCCAGTCTTTCCCACCGGTCAAAGTCCCTTTGCAAAAAATCCCCGACGCCTATGCATGCGGCCGCCACCTGCGCCACCACCCCGTCATAGGAGGTATACATCATATATATCTTACCGTCCAGGATGACCACTCTGGGGTCCTCGCAGCCCTCCTTTTCCCTGTCGCTCCCCGGGGAAAATACCGGATCGGGCAGCCTTTCCACGATGTTGTAGCCGTCGGAAACGGCCAGGCCGATCCGCGAGATGCCGTCCTTGCCAAAGGCCCGGTAGAGCAGATATATCCTGTCCTCTATTCTGAATGCAGCGGAATTGAGGACGTACCTGCACTCCCACCAGTGGCCGGGCACGGGTTTGAGCAGCGGATTGCCGCCGTACCTCACCAGCGGCCCGGCCTGCGGCCATTTCTCCACATCCTGTACCATGACCGCGTCCCTGTGCACATTGACGCCCAGCAGAACGCTGACGAGGTTTACTCCCTCCTTGCCTTCGCCCAAAAGCTGGCAGATCTCCTCGGGGATCTCATCAATCCTGTACCCCATCTCCTTGTATATCTCTTCCAGGAGATCGTAGTTGAACCAATCCCTGTCCACATGTGCCGAAAGAGGCGTCGGCAGCCCCTTCCCTCCGCGGAAGCTGTAGCTCGCCCACGTCCATGCGGTGCACGACACAAACGTATCGTCGTTTAAGGTAAGGGAAAGGCCGTATCCCTCGGCCATCCCATAGATCAGCCTGGCCTCCTCCGCTTTCCCCATGGAATCCAGCTTTTCCGAGATCCTCTTGAATTTTGCCGCCGCATCCCTCTGGTGCCAGTTTTCAAACATATTGTGGGCGCTGAAGGCCTCCCTGCCGTGATGCCCCCGGACAGAGTTTATCGCCTTAAGGCCGAAGCCCCGGCGCTCTCTCGCATACAACTTCCACAAAAAGGAATAATGCTCCTGCTCGGCCACGCACTTTACCATATGGGTCAGATACCGCAGGCGGGGATACTCCCCTCCCATGCCCTTGCTGAGGCACCTCACGGCGATCATCCCCGTCACCCTGTTGAGCACGGTTATCTGCTTCATATCGGTTATATCG
This sequence comes from Thermoanaerobacterales bacterium UBA4880, assembly GCA_002399285.1. Classification (GTDB taxonomy): domain Bacteria; phylum Bacillota; class Thermoanaerobacteria; order Thermoanaerobacterales; family UBA4877; genus UBA4877. The sequence goes on along the minus strand of DHDI01000012.1, from coordinate 54,561 downwards.
GGGATGTTTCCCCTATTTAATATAATGATATCAAGGTCGGCCTCCTCTATGCTGTCCGGCCGCAGATTGTCCTCCAGCCACAGCATGACCTCGTCCATATACTGCCTCTCTTCGATCAGCGAGGCCAGAGTAAGCGCGCACCTCGGGCTTATATTGTGCAGCATCTCGGTCACGCCGCCGAAATCCATGCGTATCATAAGATCCATCGGCGGAAACTCATACAGTAGTTTGCGCAGCACCTCATCCTTTACCGCAACCGTCTTCTCATGGGGAACAAGGTCTAGTATCCCCTCCGCCAGCCGGCTGACGCCGTCCGCCGAGTACAGGTCTCCTTCCAGCACCCTTGCGGCGGCCTCCTCCAGGCTGTGCATAAATGCCTCCATAAGCCTGCCCACCTCGTCGGGAGAGGCATCCCCGGGTATGCCCGGCACATCGCGGTTGAACTTATGAAATTCCTCCCTGTATCTCCTGACCAGCCTTCTGAATATACCGTTGGTGTTTATCACGCTGCCGCCAAGTCCGGTAAGCTGTTTGGGCAATACGACGGGCACCCCGGGCACAAATTCAAGATAGTCCAGCGGGGTAATGGCGGGCTTGGTCTCCGTATTCTTTTTATTCCATGCCTCTATCAGCTCTTCCCTCCCGGACAGAAGCTCTTCGACCTGCCGGGCGTAATAGTCATCCGCCTTTTTATAGGTGATCCCGTCCATGTCGGCTCCCCTGACATTTACGAAGATGCTTCTGTATCCCTTCACCTGTCTTATGTAACCGGCCGTGCGTCCCTCATACATGACCGTGAAGGCGTCCAGCAGATCATCCTTTGACATATCTTTATTCAGGCTGTAGGTGAGCAAAAACAGATAGATGAGCCTGGCCCACAACCTCTCGTCAAACCGGAAATCCCTGTTTGGAAGGCCGTATATCTCGTCCGTCTCCGCCTTGATATCCTCGGGAAGCAGTTTGTCATAGACCGCCTTATAGCTCTCATACCCCGACTGAAACGACTGGACAAAGTCGGTAAGGCGGCAGGAAATATCCATGCGCCTGTCCCTGTCTTCCAAGCCGTACAGGGCCGGGCGCTTAAAGATCATACCGGACTTCAGCCAAAAATCCTGATCATTCCCGAGACACTCAAAGACCGCCCGCGCCGCCTCCTTGAATACGAACGCCCTCTTTCCGGCAGACGGTATAGTTATCTTGGCACCCAGGCTGACCTCGCATATCCCGCTGCCCCATACGACCGCCTTAGTTACCAGCCATGGGTCCGCCCCGTAACCTCCCGCATATTCATACCACTGGTTTACATCGGTGCAATAGCGCTCCACCATATCATGAGAAAAGGCATAAACGCCGGACAGCGGGTCCTTCAGCCGGCAGCCGTAGAGGGCCTCCAGCACCGGCTTCACAAACAGGTCTCCCGTGGTATCCTCGAAATAGTGTCTCCTGAAATTGGCAAGCACCATATCGTATCCCTCGTCTAGGGGACGGATCATCCTCTCTATCCATGAGGGCTTTAAGCCCCATTCTCCTTCCCCTTTCAGATCGGCCTCCAGCAAAACGGCGTCGGCCTCCAGCCTTTTGGCTATCTCCAATACCGCCCTAATGCTGAAACCCCGTCCGTTTATACCCTGTTCCATGAGAAAAGAGACGCAGGGAATGCCGCAGTCTATATCCTCTGCCGACTCGAGCGCTTCCTGTCCCGCGGGGTCTCCTACGCACACTATCAGCTTTTTTCTGTCTGGAAACGCTGCGAGCCCCTCCGCCGCGGTCTTTATCACGCCCGCTAAGGTCTCCTTTTCGTTGTAAAAGGGAATGCCGACCACCATATCTATGCAGCCGGGGTCCTTTATGCGTCCGATGGCATCGTCTATTTTACCGTAAAACCGGTCTTCACTCTGTCTTATGTCCCGGGCATCCATATGGCATACCTCATTTCTTTTTACTATATTAATTATATACCGGAGAAAAATAATCATCACAAATTATAATGCCCAGCTTTGCATATTTTTTTACGCGGCCGCCTAAACATAGTAATAAGTTCTAATGTGATTTTTATAACAAAACGTTTGTACTGCGTTATATTTTGTTATATAATAAAGCATAATAGGTTAATCATAAGAAAATAGGAGGTAATATAAATGAAATTAGTTGTAAGCGAGGACTGCATAGGATGCGGCGCATGCATCGACACCTGCCCCGAAGTATTTGACTGGAACGAGGACGGCACCATGGCCAAGGCCATAGACGCGGACGTGCCCGATGCAAACACAGATGCTGCGACCCAGGCGATGTCCGATTGCCCGGTGGGAGCCATAAGCGAAGAGTAAAAAGCAGCCCGTTGATACGGGCTTTTTATATGCCTGTCAATAGAGAGCAGCATGGCAATAGAGAGCGGCATGGCAATATTGCCATGCCGCAATAAATTAACCGGTAAAAATCAAATTGACGTTATTCTAACGTCCTTTATCGATCTGCCGGCGATCACTTGTGAAACCCTATCAGATTTTCATGGCGGTCTGATAGGCATCCCAGACAGCGCCCATCAAATTCGTAACCTCGCGTGCGTCCCCGATCAGATGGACTGGGTAACCCTTGCCTTCTAATTCGTCAAACAAAGCGTGATTGCTATTATAGCCGACGGCGCTGATCACCGTATCCGCGTCGAGATGCAGCTTCCTGCCTTCCGTCATGATCTCTACGCCATTTTCGTTCACTTCAGTCAAAGAAGCATTCGTATAGATTTCCACGCCATAATACTTCAAATACGCCCTGAGCATCAGATCATTTGCAGGGAAAATTTCAACCTTGAGGATATCGTCCATAGCTTCCACGATCTTTACCGATTTACCTTTTTTGGCCAGGCCATATGCGATTTCACACCCGGTAAGACCTCCGCCGATCACAACGACATTCTTCCCGACGGAGACCTTGCCCAGCAAACAATCGATAGCGGAAACGACCCTTTTACTGTTCATTCCCGGTACCGGGATCGTCTTTTCGGTAGAACCGGTGGCAACGAAGACCTCGTCGGCTGCGGAATTTTTCAAAATATCCTCCGTAACCTCGGTGTTGAGATGCACATTGACACCCAGTTTTTCCAGCTGCCGCGAATACCACTTTAGCAGCTCCTTGTCCCTCTCCTTAAAATCGTGTGCCGCAGCTGCAATAAAGACGCCGCCGAGTTCACCGGTCTTTTCATACAGATCCACACGATGTCCCCTCAGAGCACTGACCCGAGCCGCTTCCATGCCGCCTACTCCTCCGCCGATCACGACGACATGTTTCTTTTCATCTGCGGGCATAATCTCATATTCCCTTTCGCTGCCCACTGCAGGATTGATGGCACAGCTCATATCATGATGAGAAACGACTCTCAACGCGCAGCCGTTGTGGCAGCCGATGCATGGCCTGATATCTTCCAGATCGTCGTCAGCCACTTTATTTGCCCACTGCGGATCGCACAGCAGCGGCCGTGCAAGCCCTACGGCATCGATGTGTCCCTTAGAGATCTCCTCGGCTGCAAGCTCGGGCAGGTCCATCTTTCCCGCAAGAATAATAGGAATATCAACATGCTTCTTGAATTCAATCGCATCCTTCAGATTGAGCGCATTCGGCGCATAGACCGGCGGATGAGGCATCCAGAAAGAATCGTAGGTGCCGTTATCGCAATCCAACGCATCATACCCGGCATCCTTAAGGATACGTCCGACCTTGATGCTCTCCTCCATGTCACGGCCGAACTCCTCATAGCTCTCCTCCGGAAGGGCTCCGTTGTTGAAGCCTTTCATATAGCTGCGGAAGCTGTAACGCATCAGCACCGGGAAATCATCGCCGCATTTTTTCTTGATCTCCTGCACGATCTCGGTAGCAAAACGGCAGCGGTTTTCCAAACTTCCTCCGAAACGGTCGGTACGGTGATTCATGTTTGCGAGCGTAAACTGATCCAGAAGATAGCCTTCATGTATCGCATGGATCTCCACTCCGTCGAATCCAGCCCTTTTTACGATCCGGGCGGCCTCGCCGAAGCCATGGATGTATTTTTCGATCTCCTCAGTGGTGAGCGGCCTGTGCATGACCGAAGGATTCCAGAGATTTGGGATCGCCGATGGGGCAATATCTTCACCATAATGTATGGCTGGAACCTTATTTCGTCCCATACCGGCAGTTAGCTGTATTATTGCCCGGCAGTCATACTTTTTCATGTTTTCAACTAGATACTGGGAGTTGGCCACGAATGACTCTTCATTGCTCGTAACATCATTCGCGCTGTCTTTGATCTTATCGAACATGCTCTGTACCTGAACCACCCCGGTGACGACGGCTCCCACCCCGCCCTTTGCGCGTTCAAGAAAATAGTCGGCTCCGATGCGCGTATAGCTGCCGTCTTCATTAACGTGTTTTGGCGTATGGATGCCCATAGCCATCATGAATATTCTGTTCTTGGCTGTCATTCCTCCGATTGTGATAGGCTGATACATGCTTGCATACTTCTGATCCATCATGTTACCCCCTTATTTGTTAATTTTTTATTTACCTACATCATACCTTATGTTATACTGAAGTTGTATTTACAAAATCATTATAAAGTCAAGCGTAATGCAATACTTTAGGGTGATAAGATATGGGGAAAAATGCAAAAAAGCTCTTCAAAGCTTCCGTGACCGAACTTCTTAATTCCAAGTCCCTTGATAACATAACGATAAAGGAAATAGTGGAGTTAAGCGGCCTTACCCGGCAAAGCTTTTATGACAACTTTCAGGACAAATACGATCTGGTTTATCAAATTTTCGTAGACGATTCCGAAGCATCCCTGAAGTCATTTTCCGGTAGATGGGATGTGGTGATATCCAATTCTTTAAAAATCATGCGGGAAAAACATCTCTTTTATACGAATGCCTTGAAATATAAGGGGCAAAACTCCCTTACCAACGGTTTTGCGGAATATATTATCCGTACGCACTCGGCCTTTCTTCTTTCTCCGGGTTCCGGCCATTATGCGGATGAAACGTTATCCGATATGATCCGCTTTCATGCATATGGAACTGCGGAGATGACGACCGACTGGGCTCTTTCCGGTATGAAAAAGAATCCCGAGAAGTTATCCGGCCTTTTTTGCGAATGCATGCCGGATAAAATAAAACAGGCATATCTGGAGATCAAAGCATAGTCTACTACGGTATTTTTATTCACTTCTTCAACACAGGTTTCTGTATTTTTATCCCATAAAAATCTTACATTGACTACAGCCCTTTTGTCATTCTTCAGCAGCCGCAACGCATGCCGTGAAAATTATTTTTTCCTGGCCGGGAGGAATTTTGGAAACAGATGGAGAATATATTATTGGGGCCAAATAAAATATGGAGGGATGAATATGAAGAAGAAATTAGCTGTAATGATAGCGGTTGTTCTAGCGATGTCAGCCCTGTTTGCCACGATGGGATTTGCAGCTACCACCGGCGGATATAAGGCAATCAATGCCTGGTTCGGCAACATCAAGATAATAGCCAACGGTAAGACGCTGGCATCAGACCCGCAGCCTTTCCTGTACAACAACACCACATACGTACCCATAAGGCTGGTGAGCGAGTCCTTAGGCCAGAAGGTGACCTGGGACCAGGCCAACACTTCGGTCATTATATCGGGCGGTACGACTAACTCGGACGATCTGAACGCACAGATCGCGCAGAAGAATGCGACCATAGCTTCGCTGCAGGCAGACAATGCCGTAAAGGCAGCCCGCATAGCGGATCTTGAAGCGCAGCTCAAAGCTCAGCAGACAAGTAAAAATGCCGCTTCCGATTTTGAAGATTACTTAGAGGATAAGTATTCCACCTGGAAGAAGATCGATTTTGACTTTACCGCCAAGGGCGATTCCAAGGCTTTAGACCTTACCATTAAAGTGGACCTTTCCGACTACAGCAGCAAGTGGAACGCTCTCGATGAGGATGATATAGAGGACTGGCTGGACGACATATACGACTACGCGGATGATGAATACGGAGCGACTCTCTCCGGTGAAATATACGATACCAAGAGCAAGGACACTCTAGTGAGTTTCAAGACCTCAAGCAGCAAGCTGAAGGTCACATTCGAGAAGAGCTCCGCCGACCCGGACGCTTTGGAGACTTACCTGAGTAAGAATTTCAGCAAAAATCTCGGAGGCTGGTACGACAGCTCATTGACCGGCATGAAGGCGACCTTTGACGTCACAAGCAACAGCAGCAGAGAAAAGGTATATGTTACCATAACCATACCCGATGCCTATAAAGATTTAACGTCAAAGAACGTTAAGGAGTGGATATCCGACGTTGCGGATGCCACATACGATTATTTCGATAAGGATTATACCTTGATAGGTGAAGTTGACAGCGTCAGCGGGACCACCCTGTTTACTTTCGACGAGGACGGTCTCAACTGATAAGGCTTATCAGAGCCCGGTATAATCCGGGCTTTTTATTTTATCGAGGAGTTAACTTATGACTGAGGTGACTTATGAATAGGGACGAGCTAAAGAGAGAGATTTTTTATCTGGCCTGGCCCGCGATACTGGAGATGGTGCTGGAGACCTCCGTCTGGATGTTCGACACCGCCATGGTGGGACGGCTGACCGCCTCCGCCCTTAGCGCAGTCGGTCTGGGAGGGCAGCTGATGTATACCATGCTGTACATATTTTCCGCCGTAGGCGTCGGATGCTCGGCCATGGTGGCAAGATACTGCGGCGCAGGCGAGCGCGACCGGGCGGAACACGTTCTGGGACAATCCTTTTTTCTGTCCATAATCATAGGGGCCGCCATGTTCATGATACTGTACAATGCGGTACCGTTCTTTTTCAACCGCATGATAGGCCAGGCCGACGTGGCGGCGCAGGGCATAATCTATACCCGCATCATCACCATCGGCGGGTCCATAATGGTGCCCACCACGGTAATGAATTACGCCCTCCGGGGTTCGGGAAATACCAAGATACCCATGATGGCGACACTGACGGCCGATCTCTTCAATATATTCGGCGATTACGCCCTCATATTCGGTAAATTTGGCATGCCCAAACTGGGCGTTGCCGGAGCGGCCATAGCTACATCCATATCCCAGACCCTGGCGTTCTGCGTGAGCGCGGGGTATCTCATTTTCAACAAGAGCGGCATACGACTGAGGTTCGGCAACATAAAGAATATGGACATGGGAATGATCAAAAAGCTGATCTCCCTGGGCATCCCCGCGTCGCTGTATGAGCTCTCCGACAACGGGAGCAGACTGATATCCTCGCTGTGGCTCTCCCGGCTGGGTTCGGTGGCGTTTGCGGCGCAGCAGGTGGCCGTGAGCGCGGAGTCGATGTCCTTCATGCCCGGCGTGGGCTTCTCGGTGGCGGCATCGGCCATGACCGGCCTGGCCCTTGGAGCCAAAGACGAGGACAAGGCCGAGGCGGCAACCAAAGAGGCAGCCAAGCAGGCGGTCACCTTCATGAGCGTCATCGCCCTGCTGTTCCTGTTCATACCCAGACAGATGATGGGATTTTTCACCGACATACCGGAGGTCAGAAGTCTTTCGGCAAAGTGCATAAGGATAGCGGCCTTCGAACAGCCCACCATGGCCCTGTCCATGTCTCTCTCCGGCGCTCTCAAGGGCGCGGGAGACACACAGGGCCCGTTCTATGTAACTCTGATAAGCACATGGATGATACGCCTGCCGCTGATATTCATGTCCGTATTCGTATGGAAGCTCGGCATACAGTACGTCTGGATGATCACGGTGGCGCAGTATTTTGCCGAGGCAGCGCTGATGGCATTGAGATATAAAAGGGGATTGTGGAAAAAGATAGAACTATGAAAATCTTAACTTTTTGTTAACCCTTTCCTTTTTCAGATCAGGTATAATCGTATTGAGGTGAGGGCAATGACAATGCGAAAAATAATAGGACTGCTGGCAGTATTCATCTTATCCGCGTCGCTGGCGGGATGCTCCGCGAATAGCGGCGGCAGTTCCGGGAGCAAGGATAATGCAGGCGGCAAACAGCAAGACGTGATGGCCGAATTCAGCTCGCTTATGGAAACAGACCCCGGGCCGGACCAGATCATAGGCTTTATCGATAAAAACATCTCCAGTGCCGACCAGGAAGACGCCTCATCAATGATAGACGGCCTGGAATCGGCTCAGAAGGATCATCTTGACGAGCTGGAAAATAAATTTTACAGCGAAGACATTCAGAAGGAAATCAACGACGCATATAAACCCGGTTCGGATCTAAACGACCTCGAAGGAGTCACCGACGAACAGCTCAAAGATCTGCTGAAGGAAACGAAGGACTCGGGATACAAGCTGGAGACGGCCGAGGGCATGTACTATCCCATAATAGACTACGGTTTCTACAAAAAGTACGCAGATCATCTTACCCCGGATTTTGCGGACTACATCAACATAATGTCGGTGGAGTCCGACGCGGCTCCCGCGAAGGACGCAGAACTGGTCATAGGATGGAGCGATCTTATAAAGCGGGCGCTGTCCCAGGAGGCCTTTATCCAAAAGTACCCGGGCTCCAAGAGGGTGGAAGAGGTCACCGGCCTGTACAAGAACTACGCGGCCTTCATATTCTTGGGACTCAACAATACGCCGCTCTACGACTATGACACCCATATCATGAACGCCGACGCCATAACCGCATACAGAGACGCTATCGGCAAGGACGGCGGCAGCAAGTTGATCGGAAAATTGAACGGTTTTCTCGACATAGCCGAAAAAAATAACTATAGGTTGACGGAAGAGGTGGACAAATACCGTCACGACACTCTATCCTCCTTATAATTCCATTGAAAAGAGGCAACACTAAAAATATCAAAGTGCCGCCTCTTTTTATATGCAAAACCGGCAGACCACACGGTCAATTTTGCGGCCTGGGCGGGTTTGTCAAGTCAGGGCGGCAATAGCGGAGGCGCTTAATATGTTTTATGACGGCAACAATGCGGAGATAAGGAGAAAGATATATCAGGGCGTGGCGCGGCTTGCCATGAGCGGCGAGCTGGAAAGCGGGCTGGAGGAGCTGTCGGCGGAGCTTACGCCCATTATATCGAACGTGCTGCCGGGCAGAGATGCATCCGATGTGGCCAAAGTGGTGAGATACCGCCTGTCCTCGGCTCTGGGTATTGATTTTGACGATGCCGCCTCATATGCCGAAATGGCAAGGGAGGCTATGGCTGAAGCAGGCCCGGCCGGGCCGTTTGTCTCCGCCATGAGCGGCGCATGCAATCACGACGGCGCTCATGAGCGTCCCTGCGAGGAGGCCTGCATCTCCGACGCCCTCAGGATAGAGAATAACAAGGTCTACATAGACGAGGACAAGTGCATAAGGTGCGGCCTGTGTGTCGCCGCCTGCCCCACCGGCGCGATCACGGACAAGGCGGACATAGTGCGCACCGTGAGCATGCTCAAGGACAAGGATACTCCCGTCTACGCCGTGCTTGCTCCCGCCTTTGCCGGCCAGTTCGGAGCCGATGCGGAACAGGTGAAACAGGGACTGCTGCAGCTGGGCTTTCACGACGTGGCCGAGGTAGCCCTCGGCGCTGACGTCATAACCGTGAGAGAGGCCGAGGAATTCATCAAGAGGATGGACAGGGGCGACAAATTCATGATAACCTCCTGCTGCTGTCCCCCCTTCTTCGCCCTGGTGGAGAAATACCGGCCGGAGATGGCGTATCTCATATCCGACTCGGTGTCTCCAATGATAGGCATAGGCAGGATGCTCAAGACCGAGCATCCCGGCTGCCGGGTGGTATTCATCGGACCCTGCATAGCGAAGAAGAACGAGGCCAAGAAACCGGAACTTGCGGATGCCGTGGACGTGGTGCTAACCTTTGAGGAGACCGCGGGCTTTTTTACCGGCCTGGGCCTCGACTTGAGCAGGCTGCAAAAGAGCAGTATCAGCGACGCATCCCATGACGGCAGGGAATACGGGCATACCGGCGGGGTCACGGAAGCCATCATATCCAGCATACACCGGCTGAAACCCGATATGCAGATAAACACGATCAGGGCCAACGGCATAAAGGAATGCAGGGCGGTCCTCGACCAGGCCGCGGGCGAAGGACTTGCCGCCAACTTCGTGGAGGGAATGGCCTGTGTCGGCGGCTGCGTGGGCGGGCCGGGCCGTATACTCGACCCCGGCGCCGGCAGGAAGTTCGTGGAGGAGTTTGCAGACGAGGCAGACATAAAGGAGGCCGTCGCCAACGGAAAGGCCAGGGAATTCGTAAAGAAGTTCGGACGCAAGGTAATGCTCCGCTACAAAAAGGAGTAAATCAAGGCCGATGACAAAGTCGTGCAATCGCGAAATTGCGCGATTTGATGACCTGCCGTTTCTGAGGAGTACCAAAAAAATCGGCGCTCCTTTGTTTTTTTGCCATATAAATCATCATAAAAAAATGAATATGTAATTTGTGTATCAATTTATGATATAATGTTTGTTGTGGTGATAAAATGGCAAACGAAAAGGGATTGACCATAGCGGCTGCGGCTGCGGAAATACTTCTGAAGAACGGCGCGGAAACGAGCCGGGTAGAGACCACGGCGGATATGATACTGTCCAGTCTGGGATACATATCCCATACCTTCGTAACCCCCACCACCATAATAATATCCATTGAGGATGAATCGGGAGAATTGAGCACGGCCATACGCAGGGTCCATTTCCGGCTCATTAATCTCTCCAAGGTGGATATGGTAAACAGCTTTTCCAGAGACTTCTGCATGGGAAAGATAGATTTGGACGAGGGGATAAAATATCTGAATGCAATAGACAGAAAGAAAAGATACGGCACTATTTACAGGGTGCTGGGCGGATGCCTGGGCGCATCCATGTCCATGCTGATCTTCGGCGGCACGTGGGCGGATTTTCTGCCTACGTTCATAACCGTTTTTATAACCTTAAGCGCCCTGTACAATATAGAGAAGCATGAAATTTCGGTATTTCTGGCCAATCTCATGGGCAGCATAATATTGACCATGCTCGCGCTGTCGTTTACGCAAATGGGCTTCGGAGATAGCCTCAACAAGATTGTCATCGGAGCTATAATGCCCCTGGTGCCGGGAGTCGCGATAACCAACGGCGCGAGGGATTTCATGTCCGGCGACCTGATCTCCGGCACGGCGCGGACAGCAGAGGCCGTAATGATAGCCATTGCCATAGCCGCAGGCGTAGGCGTCACTCTGCAGGTATGGCTCTACATAAAGGGGATATAGATGATAAACGTAGTGTATATGTTCTTTTCGGTAATAGGTTTTGGAATAATATTCAATCTTCCTCTGAACCTGCTGCCGGCAGCGGCTTTCAGCGGTGCGGTGGGCCAGGCCGGATACACGATGATGATGCATTATTCCCATTCGCCCATCGCGGCCACCGTATTTTCTTCGATAGTCATAGGACTGCTGGGCGAGATTATGGCCAGAATGTATAAAAAGCCCTCCACCATGTTCGTAATACCGGGCATACTCCCGCTCGTGCCGGGAGCCTATATATATCAGACCATGCTCAAGCTGGTGCAGGACAACATAAAGGAGGCCGTGCATTACGGGCTGCTGACCGCCTTTTTGTCCATCGGCATAGCGGCCGGTCTCATCATGGTTACCACTTTCTGGAACCTGTTCTTTGACAAGGACAAAAAATGATATTTAGTTTGGGATGATTACAGATGAAAAACACGGTATATATAATAGGACACAAAAACCCCGATTCCGATGCGATATGCTCCGCCGTTTCATACGCATATTTCAAAAGAGAGCATGACGGCATGGATGCCGTGCCCTGCAGGCTGGGCCCGGTAAACAGCGAGACACGGTTCATACTGGACTACTTCGGGGTGGAGGAGCCGCTGCTTTTGGAAAATATATACACGCAGATAAAGGACATCAAGTACGACAAGCCGCTGACCGTAAGCGAGGCCTGGCCTATGCTGGCCGCATGGCAGCTGATGCAGCAGTCCGGCTCGGGGACGGTATGCGTATCCGACAGCACAGGCAGATTCATCGGCCTGGCCACACTCGGCGATCTGGCAAAGGTATACCTCTCCGAGATGAACAACATCGGGGAGTACAGCATACCCATTAAAAATGCCGCCAGCGTGCTGTCCGGTGAAATAATAAACTACGGCGGCGGGCGGCTGGGCGGCAATATCCTCGTGGCCGCGATGTCCTTAGATGAAACCGTCAAGAGGATAAAAGCGGGAGATACCATAATCGTAGGCGACAGGCCCTACATACAGAAGGCCGCCGTAGAGTACGGCGCGGGGACCATCATAGTCACCGGCGGCACGATGCCGGACAGGGATATAACCGATCTCGCCGCAAACCGCGGTACGGGGATCATCCTGACGTCATGCGACACTTTCGAAGCGGTGAAATGCATCAGCCAAAGCATACCGCTCTCGTATATAATGAGGAATTCGGATATAGTCACCTTTAAAGAGAACGAATACATACATGAGGTGACCAACACCATGTCTCATTACAAATACCGCAGCTTCCCCGTACTGAATGAAAACGGCGCCGTGATCGGCCTGATATCCCGGCGGCATGTCTTGGACTACGAATCGAAAAACGTCATACTGGTGGACCACAACGAATTTTCTCAGACGGTGGATGGGATCAACGAGGCGAACATACTGGAGATAATAGACCATCACCGCCTCGGCGGAGCGATTACCGACAAGCCCATACTCTTCAGGAACCAGCCCGTCGGCTGTACCTCTACGATCATATACGGCATCTATAAGGATGCGGGGATAACGCCTCCCCCGGCCATGGCAGGCATCATGTGCGCGGCCATCCTTTCGGACACGCTGATATTCAAGTCGCCCACATGCACGCCGAAGGACACGGAAGCGGCGCGTGGCCTGGCCGCAGCCGCCGACATAGACATAGACCGGTTTGCCGCCAAGATGTTCGAGGAGGGCACGTCCCTCTCGGGCAAGAGTCTCGAGGAGATATTCTATACCGATTTCAAGGAGTTCCGGACGGAAGGACTGCGGATCGGCGTGGGACAGCTGAACGTCATGGCCGACCTTGGCGGCATAAAAAAAGAACTGCTCGCATACATGCAGGACATTCAAAAAAAGAGCGGCTACGACCTGCTGCTGCTCATGCTCACAAATATAGTCGACGAAGGCTCGGAAATGCTCTGGGCCTCGGAACATAAAGACGTACTGGAAACGGCCTTTTCCGTAAATATTGACGGCGGAAGCTTCTATCTGCCCGGAGTCGTATCCAGAAAAAATCAGGTGATACCGCCCATTATGCGGGCCGTGCGCAAGCTCTCCTGACGGAGGGCTCAGACCGATGACATTCTCGCGCAACCGCGAAATTGCACGGTTTGTCACGGCCTGCCGGTTTGTCTGCAGCCCGACTTAATGTAGGGCCGGTTTTTATGCCCCGGGCAAACGTTGCCACAAGCGTGGATGCGCTTAACATACAAAAATAACCATACATAACAAAGGAGGACATTTATGGATCAATTACTTCTCGGTCTTACGTCTATTACGTTAAAGCAGGTGGTCATGTATATCATAGGAGGCGCCCTGATATACCTGGCCATCGTAAAGGAATACGAGCCGACCCTGCTTCTTCCCATAGGATTCGGCGCCATACTGGTTAATATACCCTTCTCATCCGCCATAGATCAAGTATCGGGCGGGGCGGTACAGCCCGGAGCCCTAAGCTTGCTCTTCAACGCCGGCATAATAACGGAGCTCTTTCCTCTGCTCATATTTTTAGCGGTGGGAGCCATGATAGACTTTACTCCCCTGCTGCAAAACCCGGTAATGCTGTTTTTCGGTGCCGCAGCGCAGTTCGGCATATTCTTCACCATGTGCCTCGCCACGCTCTGCGGATTCAGCCTCAAGGAGGCGGCCTCCATCGGCATCATAGGCGCGGCTGACGGACCCACATCCATATATGTCGCCACAAGGTTCGCAAAGAATCTCCTGGGCCCCATATCGGTCGCCGCATACTCCTACATGTCGCTGGTCCCCATAATACAGCCGCCGGTGATCAAGGCGCTCACCACCCATGAAGAGCGCTGTATAAAGATGGAATACCGCCCGGAGGGCGTATCCAAGACCACCAAAGTGCTTTTCCCCATAATCGTGACCTTCATAGCCGGCATAGTAGCGCCGTCGTCCGTTTCCCTCATAGGCTTTTTAATGTTCGGCAACCTGATCAGGGAATGCGGCGTCCTGAACGGCCTCTCGAAGACAGCCCAGAATGAGCTTGCCAACCTTGTCACAATACTGCTGGGCATCACCATAGGCTCCACCATGACGGCAGATAAATTCCTGCAGCCCCGCACCCTGATGATATTGGGTATAGGTCTGCTTGCATTCGTATTTGACACGGCGGGCGGAGTAATATTCGTCAAGATCCTCAATCTCTTTCTGAAGAAAAAAATAAACCCCATGATCGGGGCGGCAGGCATATCGGCTTTCCCTATGTCTGCAAGGGTCATACACAAAATGGGCCAGAAGGAAGACCCGTCAAACTTTTTACTGATGCATGCGGTGGGCGCCAACGTAGCCGGCCAGATAGGCTCGGTCATTGCGGGCGGCCTCATACTTGCACTGATCAAATAAGAGGTGAATATAATGAACGACGTCTTTTTACAGGCGCTTAAAGTGTCCGGATACGGACTCATAGGAATTTTTGCCGTAATAGCTATATTTTATTTTGTGATAAAGCTGCTGCTGAAAATATTCCCCGGGGATTAATCCCGGGGTTTTTCATTATGCCGCTGCGCTATGAAGTCTTTCCTTCCGGCATATTTCATGTTTTCCTCTTCGCTCTCTATTTTCCCACAGTAAATTTCTCAAAGTTCTTCACTTATGACTTTCCGTAAAATCCCTAATGCCGCTTCTTCATCCGGTCCGTCGACCTTGACCGTTATGCAGTCGCCCTTTACAATATTAAGATTCAAAAGACCGAACGCATCTTTTATATTTGCCGCAGCATCCTTGTTCTCCAACTCTATATTACATTTTAGGGAACCTATGGAATTGATGATCTTATACGCAGTTCGTGCATGTAATCCCAGCGGACTCTGGACGCAATACTGAAACTGCTTCATACTTGCCCTCCTACTCATCCTGCATCATTTATCCATATCTTTTTCCAAGGCTGAGATACGATCCTCATAAGATTTAAAAATGTTTACCATCTGCTTCGCTATATTCAGCTCGCTTGTTATCGTCATTATGGTATCCTGAGCATGCGAGAAAAGGATGTTGTACTCGCCATACTCTTTGATGCCTTTCACCGCTCCCTGTATTATCTCCGTCTGCATATTGTGCGCATCCGTTATCTTTTGCTCGGCTACTTTCAAGTCTTCGGCTGCCTTTTCAAAATCCCGTGAGACTATATCTTCCAGCGACTTAGTAACAAACATCCTGGCATCTCCGGCATTAACAATAATATTCATAGAAGTTTGCACGATCTTATCATTATCATTCATAAATTTGTCCTTGTCACTCCTTATAAAGCAATTTAACATGTCTGACCGCAAAAATTTATAATTCTTCTCCGTTAGTCCTTATCACATTGTTATACCAAGAAAAACTGTCCTTTTTGCGGCGCTTCATCGTGCCGTTCCCCTGGTCGTCAAGATCGACATGAATAAATCCATAGCGCTTGGTCATGTTCCCTGATGTCGCCGCAACCAGATCTATCCCGCTCCAGCAGGTATACCCCAGTAAATCTACGCCATCCTCAGTCACGGCCTTCCGCATCTGTTCGATATGACGCCTTAAAAAATCTATTCTATAGTCATCATGGATCTTGCCGTCTTCCACAACGTCTCTGCTTCCCAGTCCGTTTTCCGTAATGAAGAGCGGGATCTGATACCGGTCATAATACTTGTTCAGGGTTATTCTCAGCCCTACCGGATCTATGACCCAGCCCCACTGGGTCTTTTTGAGGTATTTATTCTCGATCAGTCCAAGCATACGCTGATTATCGCTGATGTTAGGATCGTTATCAGGATTTAGCGGAGCTACGCGGCTGAAATAATAGCTGAATGCCAGGAAATCGACCTTGCCCTTAAGAAGCGCCTCGTCATCACCGGGCTGCCTGACCAGCTTAATTCCCTTCTTGGCAAGGAAACTGTCGGCGTATGATGGATAATATCCTCTCACAAACGTATCCGTATACAGGAATACCTCTCTGTCGGCATCTATCTGATCCAGGACGTCGGATGGATCGCATGTTTGGGCATAAGCGGTCATTCCACAGACCATACATCCTATTTTTGCATCGGGAGATATCTCATGGCATAGGGCAACCGCCTTCGCCCCGGCCACCAACTGGTGATGCGCCGCCTGGTACATGGCCGCGTCCTTCTCTTCTCCCGGTTTAAAGAACAGCCCTCCGGCGCAAAACGGGATCGTACTTATAAAATTGATCTCATTAAATGTGATCCAGTATTTGACCTTGTCTTTATATCTGCGCAATACGGTCCCGGCATATTTTACATAGAAGTCAATTACCCTTCTGTCCCTCCATCCCCCATACTTTTTGACCAGATTAAGAGGCATTTCATAATGGGAAATAGTGACGACAGGTTCGATCCCATATTTATGCAGTTCATCAAAGACGTCGTCATAATGCTTTAAGCCGGCTTCATTTGGCTGCTCATCATCCCCGTTGGGGAAAATGCGGGTCCATGCGATGGACATTCTGAAACACTTGATCCCAAGCTCATGGAACAGCTTGATGTCCTCCTTATATCTGTGATAAAAATCAATTCCCGTATGATACGTATAGTATTTATCGGGATATACCTTTAATTCATCGGGATATTCCCCTGCGGTCCCGTCACAGAGAATGTCCGCCGTGGACAATCCCTTTCCGTCGGCGTCATATGCTCCCTCGCATTGGTTCGCCGCCGTGGCGACGCCCCATAAAAAGTCCTTAGGAAATTCCTTCATTGCGTATACCTCCATTTGATTTTTAGTTTGCATTATATCTACTCGGCTGCGTCTGCTTCCTTCTCCTTTTCAATTTCCCTGGCCTCATAAACTCTGAAGAAGGGCAGATATATCGCATAGGCGATTATGAACAGGACAACCCAGAAGATTACCCCTCTGATATCATAGTTGGTCAGGAATGTGGAAATAGGCTGCGGTAAATAGTTCATTGCAAAGGGCCTGGCCGGTATTGCCACCAATCCGCTCTTCAGGACGATGTATGTCAAAGTGGGCACCACCCAGGATACTACCAGGTACGGTATCATCATGAGAGGATTCCAGACCACCGGCAGACCATACATCACGGGTTCATTGATATTGAATATGGATGGGAATATACTTACCCTGCCTATACTGCTTATCCTCTTCGATTTTGACCGCATCATCTGAATGTTCAAAGGCAAAGTGCAGCCAGCTCCTCCGAAGGTACACCAGCCGGCAAATACGACCTCGACCGTGGTAATGTAGATCGGCTTCAAACCCTGGGCCGCCAGCTGGACATTGGCCGCAATATTAGGTATCGCCAATGCTAAGAAGATCGGGTATACGGTCCATGCGCTCAGACCCAATGCATAGAACAGGCACATCAGGAAATATAGCAGCACAAAGCCCAGATAAGAGTTGCCGACATTTTGTATAGGGCTCATTCCCTTTTCGATTATGCCGAATAGATCTATGCCGGAATTAGCTATGAGAATCGCTATCAATATCATAATAAAGATCGGAACGATGGATTCAAACCATACCACGACGATCGGCGGAAGACTTGTATCCTTGGGAAATAATCCATGCTTAAAGTAAGCCGAGAATATCCAGCCCAACAAAAGACCCAGGATCAATCCGACCGTCATTCCTCCCGCGCCCAGATATGATACGTTAAAAGATATGTTGCCGTCGGCAAAGCTCGGATGAGCCAATGCCAGCATGATCGATATTCCGGTAAACCCCGCGATGATCTTTGCCTTATTTTGACCCTTTAACTCCATGATATTGTAGGGTATTATAAACGCCATAAAAAGCCCGATCAGTCCGAAGCTATACTGATTAATGAGCGAAATATCAGGCAGGTTGGGAATAAAATTCCTCAGCGTACCTATCAGATTTGCGATACTGCCCACCAAGATCATAGGCAGCACCACTTGGAAAGCGCTTTGCACAGCCATAACATAATGGTTCTGAGTAAATTTGGCAACCCTTGGACTCAAAGAGTTGTTCAGCCAGTTCTCTAATCTTTCGTTGAAATTCATGCTAATCCTCCTTTTCCTTCTCATTTAATAGTTTCAGCACCATATCAAATCCCTTATCGCCGTCCAGCATTGAATACGTCATATTATCGATTATTCCATAAGGCCTGTTATGCCTTTCACAGGTTTCTTTGATCGACGCCTCAAAAAACTTTAACTGCGGCGCCGCCAAAACCACATCAAACGAATCTGCCACCTCCTCCAACTGCGAATAACTATAGGCTTCTGCCTTTGTATCCGGGTACCCCCTCTTGATCCCCGCCTTTGCGATCCTCTGAGCGATCATACCGCTGGAAACTCCATTTCCACAGATCAACAATATATTCATATAGCCCACCTCCCTTTTAACAAGATTATCTCATCTGCATTTTTAGTTTTCCAACATACATTTTCCTATGCCTAGGAAAAATAAATAATAGTCCGTCAAAAAACAATGTCGGGACAGTTAAATCAAGTCCTACTTATTATTGTCAAACAGCCCCGTATATTGACAAGTTTTTTTATTATTCTATAATTATAGTTAACACTATATAGGTTACTATAAACCTAGATCATGTAGGGGCGGGTGTACAACAAATGAAATCATATGAAGAAATTATAGATATTTTAAAAGCGTCGCAAAATCCGGTCCCGGGGAAGACACTTGCCGAAAAACTCAATGTTACCGACAGAACAATAAGAAACTATATCAAGAAAATCAACTCCGAAGGGCGCCTTATAGTTGCTTCACAAGACGGCTATTCCCTCGTGACCGGGGGCGTTCCCATGGGAAAAGAATTAAATGCCGCCTATGATTTCTCTTATCAGGACGATAGGATAATCTTTATCATCAACAGGATCATGGCCTCGACCGACATGGTAAATACCTATGATTTAGCCGATGAAATGTATGTAAGTTATTCGACCATAGAGAAAGATATATTAAAAGTCAAAGAAACAATAGAAAAGTATAATCTGACGATCCGCAGATCCAAAGGATTTTTAACATTGACCGGAGCGGAAAATGACAAGAGGAAATTGATCAAGGACATCATTTATAATTCCAGCAAAATACCTCTTGAGGATTATCTCGATCAGCTATGTGCCGAGGTAAATATCGACATGCGCAAAATCAAGTCGATAATAACCGATACCCTTGCAAAACATAAGATCTATACGAATGATTATTACTTAGTCAATATTTTGATTCATGTCATCATTACCATATACCGTTTAAAAAAGGATCTTGTTATCAGTTCAAGCTCTTTTAACGATTTTACAGGATATGAAGCAGAGACAAACTGCTGTCTTGAAATAGTGGATAAGCTCAGCAGAGAATACAATATTTTCTTCAACGATAATGAAAGGAACCAATTGACATTCCTGTTGGTTTCCAAGACAAGCGCTATCGATGTTTCCGCATTGACTTTGGAAAATGCCGATGATTTTATAGAGAGGAAATATCTTGATTTTACCTATGAGATAATAAAAAAGATCAATTACTATTACTTTATAGATTTGACAGACAACGATTTTATACTATTGTTTTCACTGCACTTAAAAAACCTGATCTTTAGAACACGCAATAATTATTCCAACAACGATATCCTGAGCGAATACGCGATGCACTGCAATCCCTTGATCTATGAGATAGGAGTATTCATCGGCGAGGAGATCAAGGACAAATTTGACTGCAGAATAAACTCGGACGAATTATCCTTTATAATCATTCACGTGGGCGCCGTTATAAACAGAAAACAACAGCTTTCCCAGATCATAAAGGCCGCATTGGTATTCCCCAACTATTACAATTATGAAAATACGGTCAAATTTAATCTGAATCATGAATTTTCCTCCGACATGGAGGTCTTGAACGTCTATAATGTATTTGAGCAGGTCCCGATTGAAGATTACGACTTAATAATAAATGCCTCTCCGATCGGTATTCGCAGCAGCAATATAAATTCGGTCAATATATCGCCCTTAATCTCGGACTCGGATATTACATTGATCCGGAAAAAGATAGATGAAATAAAAGCCTCCAGAAAAAAGCAAATATTAAAGAAGCACTTTGAATCATTTTTTGATGAAAGGCTGTTCGAAAGAAACCATTATTTTAATAGTCCGGAAGAAATGATCCGCTATATGGCGAAAAGATTCGTCGACTTCCGTCTGGCGGATTCCTCGTTTATCGATTCGGTAATGGAGCGTGAACAGATGTCGCCCACATCCTTTGATAACAATGTGGCTATCCCACACTCCATAAAGGCCTCCACGGTAAGAAACTGCACGTATGTGATCATCAACGGCGTTCCCATGCACTGGAGTATGTACGACGTTCAGATAGTCATACTGATAGGCATCAATGAGAATCAGCGGGATTCATTCAAAAAAATATACAGTTATCTGTTGGAAGCCTTGAATGACCCCAATATAATAAATAAACTTTGTAAATCCACTTCTTACACCGACTTTATCTCAATACTGACAAGCGATGAATATGTGAACAAACTGATATAAAAACCCGGGGAAGAAATTACTCCCCGGGGTTATCATCATGCTTATCATGCTTGTCTTCCTTTTCCTCTATAAGCGTGACGGTGCCGCTGTTAGGTCTCTCTATCTCTATGGTGCAGTTGGCGACCAGCGCCACGGCTGCGCCCACTAAGGTGAGCTGCGGCAGCAGTACGGTCGATATGGCGCCCGCCGTTACCGGTATGTCCATTATCACCTTATCATCCTTTTTTATCCTTATCTTGGTCACGTTCCCCATTTTGACGATCTCCTTCACCTTGTCTATGAGGTCCGATCCCGCGACGTTCATGCTCTCCGTCCATGATTTTTTATTGTCCTCCAGGTATACGAGGGCCTTCACCACGTCTCCGTCATTGGCGTCAAGGGCTTCCTTAGCCTCCTTATAGCTGACTCCCGTCCTGTCCTTTATCAAATCTACCTTTTCCAATTCGTCCATGTCATTTCTCCTTTCAATTATTTTTTTCATATCATACTATTGATATTTTCTTGGTTTTTATTCTTGTTTTTCTTTAGACTATTATATAATGATACCTGAAATAAATCCAGATACTTGTGATTGGTATTAAATAACAAATTCTTAATAAAAAAACCGTCGGGATAAAGTAAAATTTGTTGAGTTTGATATAATATCATTAGAAAGAGAAATTTATACCAGCGATAGAAAGGAGATATTTTTTATGAACGAGACCATCAATACCATACTCAAGAGAAGGAGCACCAGAAGTTATAAACGGCAGCAGATAAGCGAGGGCGACCTGAATCAATTGATAGAAGCGGGAAAATATGCCCCCAGCGCTGCCAATGAGCAGCCCTGGCACTTTACCGTCGTTCAGAACAAGGATATGCTGAACAAATTGAACCGGGCCTGCAAGGATGCCATAGCCAAATCGCCCAACCCGCAAATGGCCAAAATGGCTGCGTCGCCAGACTTCAGTATCTTTTATAACGCTCCGACAGTTATCATAATATCGGGAGATACGAAGACCATCGCTCCTCAGATAGACTGCGCGCTCGCCATGGAAAATATGTTTTTGGCTGCGGAGTCCTTGAATATAGGCGCATGCTGGATACACGCCATATTCAATCTGCTGCTGAGCGAGGGCGGAAAGCAATTGAAGGACGAGCTGCAGATACCCAAGGACTTTAACGTATGCGCCGCCGCGGGATTCGGATATAAGGCAGGCGAAACGCCCGCGGCCGCCGAGAGAAAACAGGGAACGGTGACCATTCTAAAATAAACAAGCGCATATGTCAGGGGTGAGCGAAATTCGGCTCACCCCTGTTTTCTCCCGCAATAAATATCATGCATCTATGAGGACGGCCCTTGCGGGCGCTCCGTCTGCGTCCACTACAGACAGCGGCGCCGCGGAAAGAAAATATCTGCCCTCGGGTATATTCTTGAGCCGCAGTCCTTCGATTATGGTTATGCCGCTTTTAAAAAGGGTTATATGCGTTTGGTGGCCGGGCTGGGCCCTTTCTATACCTAGAGCGTCTATGCCGACGCCCTTTATTCTCTTATCCGCCAAAAACCGCGCTCCCGATTCTCCGAGATATACGAACTCGGGATCGAAGGCATCTTCAAAGGAATTTTTAGTCTTGAGAAGTATGAATTCGCCAAGCTGTATGTCCTTGTCGGCCAGGCCCTGCTGCGTTATCCCGCCCGTGAAGTAGGTCAGGTCCAGCACCCTGCATTCCGTCACCACCTGGCGCAGGTCCAGAGCGTCTATGCCGTCGCCGCCCTCGATCATGTGCTTGGGCGCGTCCACATGGGTGCCCGTATGCATGCCCATGCATATCTTAGACTCCCGAGCTCCTTCCGGGTAATCCCTGGTCATCTCGCAAACCGGCCTATTCTCTTCCCTGTCTTTATAGACCGTCATATCATGGCAGATCGGCATCGAGATATCATATATTCTCATATCCATCCCCCCACTGCCATTATCTCATGTAAGATCATCAAGTTCAACTTGTGCAGAACGGCAAAAAATTGTATATTTAAGTAATGAGGATAATGAAATCTTTGAGGGAGGTATTGCTATGCTTCTGATAAAGGGCGGCCGCATAATAGACCCGCTATCCGGCGCCGACGGGACCGGCGATATACTCATAGACGGAGAAAAGATCGTGAAGATAGGTAAAGACATTTCCTGCGGCTGTAAGGTCATTGACGCAGGCGGGCTTGCCGTATGCCCGGGATTCGTGGACATACACAGCCATTTCCGCGACCCCGGGCAGACGCACAAGGAGGACATATACACCGGAGCTGCGGCTGCGGCGGCAGGCGGATATACCACGGTCATCTGCATGGCAAATACCCTCCCTCCGGTGGACAATGCGGATACGCTCCAATATATACTGGACAGAGCCAAAGACGCAGACATAGAGGTGCTGCAGGCTGCCTGCATAACCCAAGGCCTGCGCGGCGGGGAACTTACCGACTTCGATGCTCTTTTACAGGCAGGCGCGGTAGGTTTCTCGGACGACGGCAAGGGTATATCAAACCCGCAGACCGTCCTTGAAGCTATGAGAGAGGCTGCTAAATCGGACGCCGTGCTGTCCTTCCATGAGGAGGATAGCCGGTTAATAGAAGATCCCGGCGTAAACAGCGGGCCGGCGGCCGCAAGGCTGGGCCTCAAGGGCGCGCCGGCAGCCGCGGAGGAGATATTGATAGCCCGGGATGCGGTACTGGCCGCGGAGACGGGCTGCAGGATACATATACAGCATGTAAGCTCGGCGCTCTCAGTCGACATGATAAGGCAGGCCAAGAGGATGGGCGCCCATATAACGGCGGAGGCCACGCCCCATCACCTCAGCCTTACCGAGGTGGCGGTGCATGAGCGCGGGACCAGCGCCAAGGTAAACCCTCCCCTGCGGGCGGAGCAGGACAGGCTTGCCATAATCGCCGGACTTAAAGACGGCACCATAGACGCCATAGCCACCGACCATGCCCCTCATGCCGCTGCGGAGAAGGACGTCCCCTTTGCGCAGGCGCCCAGCGGCATGATAGGGCTGGAGACGGCCTTCGCCGTGTGCATGACGTACTTGGTGCGACCCGGCCATATCACCTTGAACCAGCTCATATACAAACTCACGGCCGGGCCCGCGGGCATATACTCCTTAGACCGGGGATATATCAGGGAGGGAGGCCGGGCGGACATAACCATATTCGACCCCGCGGAAGAATGGCAGGTAAGCGGATTCCGCTCCAAATCGGCTAATTCGCCGTATATGGGTGCACAGCTCACGGGAAAGATCAAAAAGACCATATGCAGTGGCAGGGTCGTATATACAGAGGAGAGAGGAAAGAGGATAGATGATAGATAGAGGATAAAGAGCAGAGAATAGAGTCTGAAACATCTCTGAAATAATAAAAGCACAGTGAAACAGGATAACATATTAGCTTACATAATACGGGCAATATAAAGGAGGCCATAACATGAATATGGAGGTAGAGATAGCGGGCATAAAGCTGAGCAATCCCGTGATGAACGCTTCCGGGACATTCGGCCAGGCCGAGTACGCTTCCTATACGGATATAACAGCTCCGGGCGCGGTCGTCGCCAAGAGCGTCACCTTGGAACCCAGACTGGGCAACCCGCCCCCGCGGATAGCGGAAACATCCTGCGGAGCCATGAACTCCGTCGGCATACAGAACGGCGGCGTGCGAAATTTCGTGGATGACAAGCTCCCCGCCATGAGAGCGGCTGGAGTACCCATAATAGCCAGCATAGCCGGCACCTCCGCGGAAGAATACGGCGAGGTGGCCGCGATACTGGAAGAGGCGGAGGGCATAGCGGCCTACGAGGTAAACATATCCTGCCCCAATATAGAAGCGGGAGGAAAGGCCTTCGGCGTGTACGCGGGCGAGACCCGCAGGGTGACGAGGATAGTAAAGGATGCGGCCACGCGGCCGGTCATAGTAAAGCTCAGCCCCAACGTCACGGACATCACGGAGATAGCCGCAGCCGCGGCAGACGGCGGAGCCGACGCCCTCACCATAGCCAATACATACCTCGGCCTGGCCGTGGACCTGGACACCGGCAGGCCGGTGCTGGGAAACGTGCTGGGCGGTCTATCCGGCCCGGCCATAAAGCCCATAACTCAGCGGCTGGTATATGAGGTGAGGCACGTTATGGATATACCCATAATAGCTTCAGGCGGCATTGCAAATTACAAAGACGCCCTGGAATACCTCATGATAGGCGCAAACGCGGTGCAGGCCGGCCTGGCGAATTTGAGCAGGCCGGACGTCATGGCGGAGATGATCGTGGGCATACAAAACTTTATGGAACAAAGACATATAGAGGACATAAATGAGTTTATCGGCAGTTTAAGGGATTGATATTTACCCAGGCCGACGATCAAGTCACGGCCTGACAGTTTGTCTGCGACTCGTAACATGATGGCAGGCTTCATGAAGCCTGCCGCAAATATACCTCTGCAGCCATATGCAAAGGCAATAACGTGGTTTGGGCATGATCGGATACGCAGCGGCAATTTTGTATAACTTAATTGCCGCTTGGGTAAACTTGCCTCACACCCCGCGAAAGGAGTGATCAAAATGGAAAAATGGTTTACAGTCGATCAAATCGATCCCGATACCCACATAATAAGCGAATACCGCCATTGGGAGGAGACCCACTGCTACCTGTTGGAAGGTGAGGAACGCTGCCTGCTCATCGACACCGGGCTTGGCATCCGCAATATCTCCCAAGAAGTGAAAAAGCTGACCGGCAAGCCGGTGACCGCCGCGGCCACGCATATCCATTGGGATCATATCGGCGGACTCGAATACTACCCGGATTTCTGCGCCCATGAGGCGGAATTGGACTGGCTGAACGGCCAATTTCCACTTACGCTGGATACCGTCCGGAGCATGGTCATAGACCGCTGCGATGCGCCGGAGGGTTATGACGTCAGCACTTATCAGCTCTTTCGCGGAGTACCTTCGCGCATACTGCAGGACGGCGACGCCATCGACCTGGGCGGACGCGTGATCACCGCACTGCATACGCCCGGGCACTCTCCGGGACATCTATGCTTTTGGGAACCGCAGCGCGGATACCTGTTTACCGGCGATCTCGTCTACAAGGGCACACTGTTCGCATACTACCCTTCCACCGACCCGCAGGCGTATCTTGCGTCGCTGGAGAAAATATCCGCATTGCCCGTGGAAAGAGTGTTTCCGGGCCATCACAGCTTAGACATTCAACCGGAGATCCTGATACGTATGCGCGACGCTTTGCGCCGGCTGAATGCCGGCGGTAAATTGCATCATGGCAGCGGCACCTTTGATTACGGTGATTGGGCTGTCCGATTATGATGGTATAAATATACCCCGGCGAGACCACCGGGGTACTATTATCATATCTCTTCCAGCCCTTCCTCATAATACCTATCCAAGACTCCCAGTCAAATATTCCGAGCTTCCGCTTCGTAGACCGTCCTGCCGTCCCTGACCGAGCAGACATACACGGCCGGCGGCAGGCCTTCGGCTGCGGCTGCAAAGGAGAACTCGCCTATGTTGGTGGCCGCACCGAATTCGCCCCTATTATTTAAACAAACAACGGAAACGTCTCCGATCTCCCTGTGTCTTTCCGCAAACCGTCCGCAGAGTTTCGATACGGCTATATCCGCAGCGTCCTGAGGGCTGTGCCCTTCCTCCATCAATCTGACCGCCTCATACGAAACGCACCCCTTCATTATATCCTCGCCCAGCCCGGTGGCAACGCATCCTCCCACCCTGCTGTCCGCATAAAATCCGGGACCGCAGACCGGGGAATCGCCCAATCTGCCCCGCCTCTTCATAAACAGGCCGCTGGTGGAGGTTCCGCACGCCACCGAATGATTTTTGTCCAGAGCCACGACTCCCACCGTATCATGACCTTCATAGGGGATCAGATCCCTGCCGGTCTCGTTCAGTTTATTCCTATAACGCATGGCCGCGCTTTCGGTGAGCATATTCTTTCTCTCAAACCCGGATCTATGCGCAAACTCTTCGGCTCCGCTGCCGGTCAAAAAACAATTGACCTTTTCCTGGCTCAGCCTTCTGGCTATACTGACAGGGTTTTTAAAATCCCTGATACCTCCAACCGCTCCAAAAGATAAACTATCTCCGTCCATATAGCCGGCGTCGAGCTCCACTTCCCCATTTTCATTGGGAAGGCCGCCGCAGCCGACCGATTCGTAATACGGGCAGTCTTCGACCATTTTTATTGCGTTTTCCACACAATCCCCAGCGCTGCCGCCGTTCTCCAACATTTCCGCAGACTTTGCAATTCCCTCCAGGGCCATTCTCCAGGTACCTATGATCATCCAGCCCATTTAACGTCTCATCCCCCTTAAAAACACTTATGTATAGCTAAGTAGATAATGGCAAATATTCCCGGTCATATAAACTATAAAAACAAAATCAGCTTCATTGATTTAGATATTCGGCAATGGTCTCTATAGCCGTTTCAAGTCCGATTACCATGGTATCTAAGGAAAGACTCGGCCGGGGCGGTTTGGCTCCCGCCGCCTGCTGCGGTATAAACGGGATGTGGATGAACCCGTTGGATATTTTGAGGTCATTCCTATGTATATAATGGGACACTCCATAAAAGACCTCGTTGCAGCAGTAGGTACCCGCGGTGTACGACACCGAAGCCGGCACCGCATCCTCCACCATTTTGCCGGCGATCTTTTCTATGGGAATGGTTGCGAAATACGCATCAGGCCCGTCCTCGACGACGGGAGCATTTCTCGGCTGATTGCCCTCGTTGTCGGGTATCCTGTAATCCCTTATGTTGACGGCGACCTTTTCTATGCTTATCTCCATCCTGCCGCCGGCCTGGCCGATATTCAGCACGGCCGCCGGATGATGCTCTTCAATAAGTTTTATCGTATCGGCTATGCATTTCCTTGTCACTACCGGAATGATCCCCACGACCACCTCCAGCCCGCCGATATTTTTACCTTTCAGCTTTTCTGCCGCCAGCCCGGAGGGATTTATCTCTTGCCCCCCGAACGGCCCAAAACCCGTCAACAAGATTTTAGACATGATCTCGCCCCCTCATATATTTGCCAAGTTATATAAGCCCCCGCGACTTCAAAAACTCCCTGGAGACGTCGGCGGGGTCCTTGCCCTCCTCGTCGACCTGGTAATTCAGCTGCTGCATGGTCTTGTCGTCGATCTTGCCCGCCAGTTTATCAAGTACGCCTTCAAGCTCGGGGTGCTTTTTAAGCACGTCTTCCCTTATAATGGGAGCAGCATAGTATGGAGGGAAAAAGTGTTTGTCGTCCTCCAAAACAGCGAGTTTGTGCGATACCAGCAGTCCGTCGGTCGTGTAGGCATCCATCGCCTGGGAAGCTCCGCTGTCTATCGCCTTGTAGCGCAGGCCGGGGTCCATGGCGTTTACGTTTTTAAATTTAAGACCGTATGTCTTTTCCAGTCCCGGAAGTCCGTCCTCTCTCTCGGGAAATTCCACCGAACATCCGAATACCAGACCCTGTGATATTCCGGCCAGGTCGGTTATGGTGTGCAGATCGTTTTTTTGCGCAAAATCCCGTTTTACCGCTATGGCCCATGTGTTGTTGAATCCCCAAGGCTGCAGCCAGGCCAGGCCGTATTTCTCCGCGAAGCCCTTCTTAACCTTGTCGTAAGCCTCGCCGGGGTCTGCGGTGGGCTGTTCATCCAATATCGCCACCAGTCCGGTGCCGGTATATTCCACGTATACGTCTATGCCGTCTTTGGCGCCGCCGTTTTTCAGCGCGTCGAAGGCTACCGTGCCGCCCAGATTGAGCTTCCTGTCCACATTCAGGTTTGTATTTGCTTCGATCAGATCGGCGGCCATATTGCCGACGATGAGCTGTTCGGTAAAGTTCTTAGAGCCCACGACAATGGTATCGCCCTGCTTGGCCGTCCTACCCGAGCATCCTGCGGTAAGTACCGCTGTGATAATCAGCAGCAGCGCCGCATATCTTTTCGCCATATAAACGCCTTCTCCCTAATCGGCCTTTGCCGAATATTTATAATTATATCACGGCTTATATATTCTATCCAATACGCCGCAGCGTATGTTATAATGAGATAAATATACAGGGGGAAATGCGATCATGCCGATTTAAAAATGCCCACCGTACAGAATTAATATGGTGGGGTGATAAATTGAATAGAAACATAGCAAAAATGGCGGCGGTCTCCTTTTTACAGGGGCTCGTCTTTTATGGACCTATCGCCACGCTGTACCGGCTGGACAGGGGGATCTCCATGTCGGATATCTTCCTGCTTCAGATCGTCTTCAGTCTGGTTTCGACCGGCCTTGAGATCCCATGGGGATGGGTGGCGGACAGGATAGGATACAAAAAGACGCTGTTCATATCCAACGCGCTGTTCCTTGCCTCCAAGGTCGCATTTTTCTTTGCCGGCGGCTTCTTTCTGTTCGCCATGGAAGCGGTATTGAGCGCCATGGCGATCACGGGGCTTTCGGGATGTGATTCGGCGTTTATCTATCTATCCTCCGGCGAAAACGACAGCGGGAGGAATTTCGGCATCTATTCCGCGGCGAGCACGGCGGGATTTGTGATTGCGTCGTTTGCAGGAGGTTTTATGGCCGCGTACTCGTATTCCCTGAATTCGTTTATGACCGTCGTCTCTTATTTTGCCGCGATGCTGCTTACCTGTTCCCTGCATGATGTGCGCGGAGGGGAGGGCGGCAAAGAGCCTGTCAAATTAAGCGATATGCCGGCTATATTCGCCGACCGGCCGACGTTCGTCAGGGTACTGGCGTACTGCCTCGTGGGCCAGGCCGGCCAGGCCCTGGTCTTCCTGAATCAGCCACGGTTTATAGGTATAGGCATAGACACGCAGGGAATAGGCATGATCGCCGCCCTGACGCAGATGATATGCCTTATGTCCGTCAAGTCATACGACATAGCTAAGAGGATGGGCGAGACGGCCTTTTTGACCGTCACCGGGGCCATAGTGTCGGCGGGCTTTGCGGTCTTCGCATATTCGGGCAGCATCCCCGCCGTCGTCCTGTCCTATGTGTTCATCAACGCATCGGTCGCCTTCCAGTGGCCGGTTTTGGAGGTGATCAAAAACAGGGCGGTCAGAATCGACAACAGGGCTACCGTACTATCCGTCTATTCGCTGCTGTATTCCGTCGTCGGAATAGCACTCAACCTGACGTTGTCGCAGCTGGCCCTTTTGTCTCCGGCATACTCTTTTATCCTTCTGGCCGTGCTGGCTTCCATCGGTTCGGTCACTTATCTTGCGGCCGGCACCGGTCTGAGCGTTTCACAGGAATGACAGCTGCTCCGGCCGCTGCTGAATTACCGGGCTGCTTCCGTTTATGGTTATAAACGGAAGGGCCCTTTTTATTACCGCGCCCGTGCCCTTCAGCTCGCCCGCATCATGGTATGGCTGCGCCTTCCTGCTGCCCGCTATCCTCTTCGCAGATATAGGTCCGATACCGGGGACGAGTATCAGACTCTCATAGTCCGCCGCATTGATCTCCACCGGATAGAGCTCGGGATGATTCAACGCATAGACATACTTGGGGTCCTTGTCTATGGGCAGATTGCCGTCACCCTCATAACAGAGGTCTCTGGGCGTAAAACCGTACTGGCTGTAGAGATAGTCTACCTGATACAACCGGTACTCCCTCATGAGCGGCGTGGCCTCCCTGCCCTCCATGGGCGTCCCTTCCACCGGGCGGAAGGCACTGAAATACACCCGGGCCAGGCCGAAGTCCTTCTTTAAGGCAAAGGCCTCGTCCGCTATCTCCCTGTCGCTCTCCCCCGCAGCTCCCACTATGAACTGCGTCGTCTGCGTGACCTTGACGCCCTTATCCTTTAGCCGTTTTATCTCGCTCATTCCATTCAATATCTCGCCATAGCGCTTTGCCCTCGTGAGCTTGCCCATATACTTCTCCGAAGGGACCTCCACATTCAGCGAAAGCCGGTTGGCCACACCTGCCGCCTCTTCTATAGCGGCGGCCGATGCTCCCGGCATGACCTTCATATGGATATGCCCCTTAAAACTGTACCTGGTCCGCAATATCCTGGCTGTGTCTATCAGCGAGGCCATATTTTCGTCGGGATTCTTGTCGATGGCGGAGCTTAAGAACAGTCCCTGGATGGAGTGCCTCCTCTTTACCGACATGAAGACCCTCGCCAACTCGTCGGGAGTGAAGGACACCCTCTCAGTATCGTTTTCAAACCTGTTTATGCAGTAGGCGCAGTCCCGGTGGCACTTATTGGTGAGCAGCACCTTAAATATAGAGCAGATGCCGTCGGGGGTGTGCACCCTGTATATGCCGTTCTTTATGTAGTCGTCCTCGTTGGGCCGGCCGCAGCCGCACATGTCGTACTTGGAGGCCTGGCCCAGTATCTTCAGTTTTTCAAAGGAATCCATTATATCACCCTCTCGGCTTGACCTTATCCGGCCGCAAGACCCCGGCGTCCCTAAGATATATAAACTTCATTTCATCCTGGGCCCTTTGGGTATTGACCAGCATCAGCGCCCGGATGCAGCGCCCGATACCTCCCGGCTTATCCATTTCCCGCACATCCAAGAGCGCCGTATCATCAAGGCCCAACTTCCTGGCACAGGCGGCGGGAAACGCGGCGTCTATGTCCGGCGTTGCCGAGTATATCACACATGCAATGTCCGCAGGATGAACTTCGTTTTGCTCCATCATTGACGAGGTCATCTCCGTCACGGCCTCTTCTATGGATACGGCCGTATTCTCGCAGGTAGTGGCTCCCCTTATGCCCCTCACCATAGATCTCCCTCCTCACAGTCCTGTCTGTTATGTATATTATATCACTCGTTGAGGACGTAGAAACCATAAATGTTACACCTCCTAATCATATCTTAGGTACAGGTTGCGCGAGAATGACATCGGCCTGAATGCCGAAGGCACATATTGATTGATGGCTAAACTAATGTTATAATTTAATTGAAAATTGAATAAGAGGTGCAGAAATGGATTATGATATACTGTGGAAGGGAATCATAGAGGATCTGTTTAAGGAATTTATCAGCTTCTTCATGCCCGAACTCTATAAGGTCATAGATTTTTCCGCGGGCTACGAGTTTTTAGATCAGGAATTGGCAAAACTCATGTACAAATCCGAGAATGAAAAGATGTATACGGATAAGCTTGCCAAGGTCTATCTCAATAATGGCGAAGAAAAGTGGATATTGATACACATTGAAGTGCAGGGATACAGAGAAAATGAATTTTCGGAAAGAATGTTCCGTTACTTCTACAGGCTATATGACAAATACCAGAAAAAGATAAGCGCCATTGCGATATTTACCGATGAGAACAAGGATTATAAACCAGATAAATACGAATACGACTTCTATAACACGCGGCTGATTTATGAATACGATACATACAAACTGTTGGATCAGGATGAAAACGAGCTGATGCTCAGCGGCAATCCTTTTTCACTGGCCGTATTGGCGGGTTTGTATGTCATAAAGAGCAAAAAGGACATAGATCAGAGATTCCAATATAAGGTAAACCTAATAAGACTGCTTGTAAAGAAAGGCTATACGAGAATTCAGATAGAGAAATTATTTATATTTATCGACAATATATTGTATCTCCCCAAGGAAGAGGCATTGAGGTTTGAAACAGAGGTCAAACATATTATAAGTAAGGAGGGTGATAACGTGGGACTGACATGGGACGACAGTAACCTGGCAAAAGTCTATAAAGAGATCGGCAGGGAAGAAGGCAGGGAGCAAGGCAGGGAAGAAGGCAGGGAGCAAGGCAGAGAAGAGGGAAGAGAGCAGGGTAGGGAAGAAGGTATTGCCAAAGGTAAGATCGATCTGGTGATCAGGCTGCTGCAGAAGAAATTCGGAGATATACCCGCCGAATATACGGATAAAATATCGCAGCTCAACGATAAAGCTCTAAACGATCTGGTGGATAACATATTCACAATGCAGGATATTTCGGAGATATGCAAATATATAAGTTGAGTCCGGTAAAATTTATTAAAAGGTCCTCGATCCGCCCATACCGGATCAAGGACCTTAATTTATATGCTGACCTTTCTCTTATTCGCCGCTATGTACGCTATGAGGCAGGAAATCACGCCTATGACGCCGGAGATGACGAACGTCCATCCCGCGCCCAAATTCTCGGAAAGAGTTCCCGCATACATCGAGCCGATGGGGGCAACGCCGTTATATACGAGATTATACACGCTCATCACCCTGCCCCTGACATTATCTTCGGAATTGACCTGCACCGTGGTGTTGCAGGTAGCGCTGAATATTATCATGAAGAATCCCGTCAGTGCTATGAAGATCATGGAAGTGCCAAGTCCGGATGCAAACCCGAGTATTCCCTCAAATATGGAGAACCAAAATGCACCGAGGAAAAGCACCCTCATGCGGGCGCCCTTTTTAGCGCTTTGCGCCAGTGTGAGCGCTCCGGCCAGCGCGCCGCCGCCCATGGCCGCCATCAAAAAGCCGTACCGGGATGCATTCATCCCCAGGTCTATTTTAATAAATACCGGCACCAATATATTAAAGTTCATTGCAAACGTGCTTATCAAAAACATCAGCAGCATAGCCACATATATCCTGGGCGTTTTGGCAACGTAGCGGATGCCCTCCGC
Source organism: Thermoanaerobacterales bacterium UBA4880 (assembly GCA_002399285.1). Taxonomy (GTDB): domain Bacteria; phylum Bacillota; class Thermoanaerobacteria; order Thermoanaerobacterales; family UBA4877; genus UBA4877. Next base: position 21,185 of record DHDI01000012.1, on the reverse strand, counting down.
CATGTCCCTTTTAAAGGAAGCTCCGTCAGTCATGCTTCGCACTTCGCCCTTTACGTCTATGCGAAGCAGCACGATGATGACCACTACGAACGAAAGACCGTTGATCAAAAAACAAAGCCCTATGCCCAGATAGCCTATCAGTATGCCCGCCACGGCGGGGCCGATGATCCTCGCAAGGTTAAATGCGGATGAGTTCAGGGCTATTGCGTTGAGAAGGTCGTCCTTCCCCACCAGGTCTATCAAAAGAGCCTGCCTAGCCGGATTGTCTATGGTGTTCAAGAGGCCCAAAAGGGTCGCCAGCACCGCCACATGCCAGTATTTAGCTATGCCTGACAGCGTTATAAAAGACAGTAAGAATGCCAAGATCATCAGACCGGTCTGAGTTAATATGACCAGATTGCGCTTGGGGAAGCGGTCAATATAGACACCTGCAAACAGAGAAAGTATCATAATGGGAAGGGTCTGCAGCGTGGTTATCAATCCCAGAAGGAACGGCGAATTGGTAAGCTGAAGTATCAGCCAGGCCTGGCCAACGTTCTGCATCCACGAGCCTATCATGGAGATGCACTGCCCGTACCAGAAGAGCCGGAAATTTCTATGGGAGAGTGCCGAAAACATTGTCATATGCATTCTCTTTTCTATTCGATCTACATATAAGAAAATATTAGCACTTTGATAGTTTACAGTCAATATAGAGCCGGGCCATAAAAATGGTCCGGCTCAGGTTGCAGACAAACTGGCAGGCCGTGACAAATCGTGCAAGCCAACGCAGCAAGGGAAATTGCTGCGCAATTTCGCGGTTGCTCGAGAATGGCACGGCCTGTGCCTAGCCTATTCCCAGGTGCTTCCCCCGTCCCGGGTAGTATATAGTTTATTGTTTATGACCATATATCCCTGCTTTGCCGATACAAAATTTATCTCGGTGGCATCGGCAATACTCAAGTCGGGCTGCGTCTTTGCCCACGTTTTGCCGCCGTCGGCGGTGGAGTATATATATTTTCCGTCGGCAACGACCCAGTTATCTTTGTCAATAAAGCTCATCTCCACGTCCTGAACGGCCGCATCCAGCAGCGTCGGGCTGCCCCAGGCCTTTCCCCCGTCCGAGGTGGAGTACACGGCAAATTTTTCACCGCCGCCTATGGGAAGTATGCCGTTCTTCCCATCAAAGAACACCGGCGGATAAGAGCTGTACTGCCCGCCGGCCAGCTGCTTTCCCACGGCAAAGGAGGCGTCCTGCCAAGTCTTGCCGCCGTCCGCCGTTGCATAGAGATACACCCTGCCGTCTACGGGCGTGTATCCCGTGACGTAGCCCGTATCCTTATCCGCAAAGGCAATTCCCGACTTATGGCCGGAAAACGGCAGGTCTCCCTGCTTCTCATTCTGCGGGTCGGTCTCGTTTACGGTCTGCCATGTGCCGCCGCCATCCGTAGTCCTCAGAACGGCCACCGCCTCATGCATCATGGCCGCATCCTTGTGGTCCAGTATCCATCCGTTGTCTTTATCTATAAAATATATCTGCGGACTCGCAAGATCGTCAATATCTGTTTTCTTCCATGATGCGCCGCCGTCATGGGTGGCAAAGACCTCTCCCTTCCGTCCGTTTGAATTTTGATCCGGCCTGTCGAAGTCGCCTATGCCGATCCAGCCGTTATCCTTGTCTATGAAAAATATCGACCTCTCGCCTATGCTGCCTGTGGTATCGGGCGTGATATCGGTCCAGCTTTTCGCCCCGTCCCGCGTCCTGTAGGCTTTGCCGCCGGACACGGCCAGGCCGTTTTGCTCATCCAAGAACTTAACATAGTCCACGCTGTCCAGCTCTATGCCCTTGGGCTGCACGGATGCACTGCTTCCCTGCTGCTCTTCGGCCGGTGGAGGCGAGGGCGGCTTTACCGTCTGCTTGGGCTTCTTCACACTGCCGCATCCCGCAAGCACCAACGTCATAGATAGAAGAATGATCATCATCGTTTTCGCATACTTCATATCATCACCCCATTTTTTCTGTTTATATGCATATAATATCACTTTGACCTGTTTAGTTTGTTAAGGAAAGGTTAAATCTCTCAGGCCGCCAGACTGCGCAACCGCGAAATTGCACGGCAATTTTGCTCGCTGCGCGCTTTATCGCAGTCTGCAGTTTGTCTGCTATCTATGGCAACTAAAAATGTGCAGCGCTTTTGGCGCAGTATGGCATGTGTCTATTTTCACCAAATGTATATCTTTAATACTGAATTCAATTCCATTATGATATAATTTATTCAAGGTGGTGCGGCGTATGAAAAGGAGTATCATACACATGGATATGGACGCCTTCTTCGCGTCCGTGGAGCAGAGGGATAACCCCGAGCTCAAGGGCAAACCCGTGATAGTGGGAGGCATATCGGGAAGGGGCGTCGTCTCCACAGCCTCCTATGAGGCGCGCAAGTACGGGATCCATTCGGCCATGCCAATGTTCCAGGCTCGGGCGCTGTGTCCCGGCGGGATCTTCCTGCCCACGCGGTTTTCGAGATACAGGGAAGTATCAAGCACCGTATTCGGCATATTCCGGAAGTATACCGGCATAATAGAGCCGCTCTCCATCGACGAGGCATATCTGGACGTCACGGGAAGGGACGCCGTATCCCTGGCGCGGTCCATAAAGCAGGAAGTGTTTGACGCCACCGGTCTTACCGTATCCGCCGGGGTATCGTACAACAAATTCTTAGCCAAACTGGCCTCCGACTGGAACAAGCCCGACGGCCTCATGGTGATCACGGAGGATATGGTGCCGGATATTCTGCGTCCTCTGCCTGTACGAAAGGTATACGGCATCGGCGGGAAGTCGGCATCCAAGCTGAATGATATAGGCATCTACACCGTGGACGACATGCTCAAACTGACCAGGGAACAGCTTATATCCCTATTCGGAAAGTTCGGCTCGGAGATATTCGATCTCATACGCGGCATAGACAACAGGCCGGTGGAGACCGAGAGCGAGACGAAGTCCATAGGGCGGGAGACCACTTTGGAGAGGGACACCACTGATAAATCACAGCTCAAGACATATGTGCGGGACTTTTGCAAAGAGGTGGCGGCATCTCTGAAAAAGCACGGGTTCTACGCAAGGACGGTGACGGTAAAGTACAAGACCGCGGATTTTAAGTCATACACCCGCAGCAGGACGGCCGACCGGCCGTTCTACGAGGAAAAGGACATAACCGGCCTGGCCCTGTCCATAATCGACTCTCTCGACATAAAGGCGCCCATAAGGCTCATCGGGGTGTCCGTCTCCAACCTTACCGGGGAGGCGCCCGTCCAGCTCACCATATTCGACGCCATGCATGACGCGCGCATAGATACACTTGTTAAAGAGATAAATCAGCAGTTTGACAAGGAGGTCATCTTCCCCGGCAGAAAGCTGAAAAAAGAGTAACCCGCAAAAATAACCGGCAGGTTACTCTTTTTATCACTTCATCCAGAACTTGGTTATCAAAAACAATATGAGGGCCATACCTCCGATGGATATCGCAGCCAGCGGAAGCAGTATTTCCAGCTGGGCGATTATCATCGCCAGTATATCCTTCCGTTCCAGTCCGGCGTCCCCGGTCTCCTTCCCGTCCTTCAACCCCATCACCGCCTATACCAGGTGACAGGCAACGAAATGCCCGCCTCCCACGTTCCTGTATTCGGGTATCTCCTCGCTGCATTTTTCCATCGCATAGGGGCAGCGCGTATGGAACTTGCAGCCCGATGGAGGATTTGCCGGGCTGGGAATGTCACCCTCCAGTATTATCCTATCTCTTTTTATCGTAGGGTCGGGTATCGGCACCGCCGACAGCAGCGCCTTGGTGTATGGATGCAGCGGGTTTGCATAGAGCTCCTTTTTGTCCGCCATCTCCACTAACGACCCCACGTACATCACGCCCACCCTGTGGCTTATATGCTTTACCACGCTCAGGTCGTGGGAAATGAACAGGTATGTAAAGCCGTAGCTTTGCTGCAGATCCATCAGAAGATTGACGATCTGCGCCTGAATGGATACGTCCAGGGCAGACACCGGCTCATCGGCCACGACGAAGTCGGGATTCAGGATGAGCGCTCTGGCAATGCCTATCCTCTGCCTCTGGCCCCCCGAAAACTCGTGGGGATATCTCTTGATATGGTACGGGCTGAGGCCGCACAGCTCCAAGGTCTTCAGCACCCTGTCCTCCACTTCCCTGCCGGCCGCCATGCCGTGCTCTGCCAGGGCCTCCCCTACGATCTCCCCCACGGTCATCCTCGGATTGAGCGAGCTGTATGGGTCCTGAAATATTATCTGCATTTTGGGACGCAGTTTCCGAAGTTCCTCCTTTTTCAGGTCAAAGACCTTCATTCCCTTAAAGGTCACGTCTCCCTCCGTCTTATCCTGCAGCCTTATTATCGTCCGTCCGAGGGTGGTCTTGCCGCAGCCCGACTCGCCAACTAGGCCGAAGGTCTCTCCCTTATTTATCTCAAAGGATACCCCGTCCACCGCCTTCACATATCCGACGGTGTGCTGGAATACGCCCTCCGTTATTGGAAAATACTTCTTGAGATCATCTACCTTTAACAACACCTCGCCCATTACATCGCCCCCTCATACAACCAGCAGGCAGCCTTATGTCCTTCGCATACCTCTTTTAGCTGCGGCTGGCTCTCTCTGCATTTATCGGTCGCAAATTCGCAGCGGGGATGAAAATAGCATCCCTTCGGCATATGCAGCGGATTGGGCACCTGGCCGGGTATGGATTTCAGCCTGTCCTCGTCCTTCACTATGACGGGTTTGGACTGCAGCAGCCCCATGGTGTACGGGTGCTTAGCGTGCTTAAAGAGCTCCGTCACCTCGGCCTCCTCCACTATCTTGCCCGCATACATGACTATCACGTAGCTGGCCATCTCCGCGATCACGCCGAGGTCGTGGGTAATGAGCATGACCGAAGATCCCAGCCGATTCTGCAGGTCCTTCATCAGCTCCAGTATCTGAGCCTGTATGGTAACGTCCAGCGCCGTCGTAGGTTCGTCGGCAATGAGCAGCTTGGGGTTGCAGGATATGGCCATGGCTATCATCGCCCTCTGCCTCATACCGCCGGAAAGCTCATGGGGATATTCGTCCACCACCTCGTCTGCCCGCGGTATGCCCACGGTGTTCAGCATCTTTACCGCTGCTTCCCGCGCCTTTTCCTTATCCAGTCCCTGATGCAGCATTATGGCCTCCTCTATCTGTTCTCCGATGGTGAATACCGGATTGAGCGAGGTCATGGGCTCCTGGAATATTATGGATATGCTTCCTCCCCTGATCTTCTGTATCTCCGTTTCCTTTAATTTGGTTAAGTTTACGCCGTCAAACAATATCTCGCCCGATTCTATCTTTCCCGGCGGGTCTATCAGCCGCAGAATGGACATGGCCGTCATGCTCTTGCCGCAGCCCGATTCGCCGACGATGCCCACCATTTCTCCCTTTTTTATCTTAAAGCTTATCCCGTCCACGGCCTTTACCAGACCATCCTCCGTTGGGAAATAGGTCCTCAGGTCGCGTACGGACAGCAGATCCTCTGTCACGATCCATCCCTCCTATCTATTCAGCCGCGGGTCTAATGCATCCCTGAGGCCGTCTCCAAAAAGATTGATAGCCATAACCGTAAGGAATATGCATATGCCCGGCGGCACCCAGAGCCACGGCTGCATCTGCAGGGTATAGAGGTCCCTCGCCACCTGGACCATCTGTCCCCACGACGGCGTGGGAGGCGTCACACCTAAACCCAGAAAGCTCAGCGAGGATTCGGTGAGTATGGCGCTGCCCAGACCGAGGGTGGCCGAAACTATGATGGAGGCATAGGTATTGGGCAGCAGATGCCGGAATATCTTGCTCTTGTCCCTTATCCCCAGAGCCTCCGCCGCCTGCATGAATTCCTGCTCCCGGAGCGACAGTATCTGGCCCCTCACTATCCTGGTAAGGCCCGGCCAGGACAGAACGCCTATCAGTATCATCACCACAAACATCCTGTACTGCGGAGGCACCTTCCAGTCTGACATCACCGCCGCTATGGTGATGAGCAGCGGCAAAAACGGGAACGACATAAATATGTCCACGATACGCATTATCAGGGAATCGACGAATCCGCCGTAGTAGCCCGCTATCCCGCCGAGAGCACTGCCTATGACGGTACTTATGACCACCGCAAACAGCCCCACGGAAAGCGATATCCTTCCGGCATAAAAGAGCCTCGTCATTTCGTCCCTTCCCACCTCGTCCGTGCCCAGCGGATGCGTGAGCGACGGCGGCGACTGTATATTTGAAAGGTCCATCTGCTCCATCGTGTAGGGAGACAGCAGAGGGCCCACCACCGATATCAAAACCATAAACGCAAGCACATAGAGTCCAAACATGGCCAGCTTGTTCTTCTTCAGCCGTCTCCATGCCAGTTTCCACGGGCTCATTATCACTTCTTCTTCTGACCCGCCCTCTTCAATAGTCTTTGCTTCCATATCCTATCATCTCCATTCTCATTTCAGCCTGATCCTGGGATCGATCAGCGCATAGGTAATGTCGGCGAGCAGATTGCCCAGCAGGGTAAGGAGGGCAAGTATCAGGTTAATGCCCATGAGCAGCGGATAATCCCTGTTGTTTACCGCCAGCAGCTCAATGGGACCGATACCCGGCCAGTTGAATATGGATTCTGTAAGTATGGCGCCGGAAAACAGACTGGGCAGCCACATGCCGAATATAGTCACCACGGGTATCATGGCGTTCCTCAGGGCGTGCTTGTATATGACGACCTTTTCCTTAAGTCCCTTTGCCCTGGCTGTCTTAATGTAGTCCTGTTTTATTACTTCCAGCATGGACGAACGGGTGTATCTCATAAGCTCTGCCACGCTGCCGAGGGTCAACACCAGACAGGGCAGGAACATATGATACAGCGTATCCCCGGCCGCGCCGATGCCTCTTAGATTAGTCCCCGGCGTCGACATACCCGATACTGGAAAGGCATGCAGATCCACGGCAAACCACTTTATGAGAAGCAGACCGAAATAAAAGGCTGGAATGGATATGCCTATAAGCGCCACCACCGTAAAGAAATAGTCGAACTTGGAATACTGCCTGGTGGCGGATACCACGCCTATGGGTATGGAAATGATAACGCTCAGTATAAACGACACAAGAGAAAGAATAAATGAATTCCATATATAGGTCTTGATGACCGTAGTTACCGGCTGTTTAAAATAGTATGAATCACCGAAATCGCCCTTCACCACTCCCTTCATCCAATAGAAGTACTGTACGTACGCAGGCTGGTCCAAATGCATCTGATGCCTGAGCTCCTGTTTGATCTCCGCGGTCATATGCGGGTTTACATTGGCTGATAATATGTCGCCCGGAGCCATCTGCAGTATGCAGAAAAGGAGAATGGATACGCCTATCAGTATGGGGATCATCTGTATGAGTCTTCTCGTGATGTACTGCCTCAAAAGTCTCCCTCCTTTGAAATATGCGCCCGGCCTAAGGCCGGGCGCAGCCTGTTTTATTGATTTGCCAGTTCGGTCTGATAGACGTTATACGTCCACTCTTCATATGGGCTTACCACCAGATTCTTTACCCTGGAGCTTACGCCGTACGCATCGTCGGCATAGCTCAGGAAGATGTAAGGAAGATCGTCGTTTGCCAATTCCATCCATTGCTGGTATATCTCTTTCCTCTTCGCCTGGTCAGTCTCCCTGAGGCCCTGCTGTATCAGCTCTTCGCTCTCTTTATTGTCCCATCCTCCCGAGTTGAATCCGCCCTTCTCCGCCTGCTTTATGGAGAATATGCCGGAAGGATCGGGATCTATGGACAGCGTCCAGGCCATGTTATACAGCTCGAAATTCTGCTCGTCGTATACCTTGGTGGAGAGTGTGGAGAACTCCATCAGCTCCGGCACCACCTCAATGCCCAGCTTGCCCCAGTTGTCCTTGACTATGGGTATGAGGGTATCGACGTACTTGCTCCCGGTGTACGTCATCCAGTGTATGACGAACTTCTCGCCGTCCTTATACCTGAAGCCATCGTCCTTCTTGATCCAGCCCGCATCGTCTAAGAGCTGGTTTGCCTTGTCGGGATCGTACGCATAATCGTTGAGCTTGTCGGTGTATGCCCATGATACCGGCGATGCCGGCGCATTGCACACCTGGCCGTAGCCCTTGTAGTATGTGTCGATGAAGCCCTGGCGGTTGAGACCATACATGAGGGCCTGCCTCACCTTTTTGTCGCTGAATTTGTCCAGCCTCAGATTCATGCCGAGGTAGCCGTAGCTGTTGGAAGGAAAGTGCAGGACATCCAAGAAGCCGGCGTCCTGAAGCAGCTGGACGTTCTCCGGCCTGGCCGCCACTATATCCACATCCACGCCGCCCGTAGTGAGCTCCTGTATCTGCGTATCGGCATTGGTGACCTTCATTATGATGTTCTTTATCTTTGGAGCGCCCTTCCAGTAATCGGGCTTGGCCTCAAAGTCTATCTCCTGTCCCGCCTTGTAGTCCTTAAACAGGTATGCTCCCGAACCCATCGGCTTCAGGAACAGATCCTTGAGCTTCTGCGTATCGCCCTTCTCAAAACCATAGTAATCTTTGCTCATGATGCCGTAGCCAAAGTTACTGATAAGAGCGGAAGCATTGACGTCCTTCAGGGTAAATGAAATGGTATAATCGTCGATGACCTTTATGCCCTCCAGATTGGCCACCTTGCCCCCCTTGTCGTTGTGATAATCGTCGTATCCCACGATGTCCATCACGGCGTCCATCCTGGGGCCGTCATAATTGGGGTCTGCTATGGAGGTGTATGTAAATTCCACATCCTTTGCCGTAAGTTCCTTGCCGTCGCTGAACTTTATACCCTTCTTGAGATGGAAGGTGTACGTCTTGCCGTCCTCCGATACGTCCCAACTCTCCGCCACATTGGGTATAGCATTGCCCTTGGCATCGTTCATAAGAAGCGAGTCAAAGACAAGGTCCGTCACCCACGCGTCATACCGAGAATCGCTGTAGATAGGACAGAATTTGCCCGACGGCGCCGTAGTGCCCACGATGAGCGTATCCTTCCTGTTCTTGGCAGCATCCGGCAGCTTGGCAGGATCAGATGCCGCAATGACCTTCACCACCGAAGACTCGGCTTTGGATACATCCGTAGGGGCAGACCCCTTGGCCGGCGTATTTTGCGTCTGGGTATTTGTGCCCGTCGAAGTGCCGCATGCTGTGAGCAGCATGGCAAAGACAAGCAATAGAGCAAAAAACACTGATGACTTCTTTTTCATATTCCCCTCCCCCTTCTTAATTGATCTAACTTAAAGCTTATCATTACCATATATTTTTTTGCAAATAGTGAAATATATCTCTATAATTCCTTTTTACGGTTTTATCTTAATATTGCTATGATTTCTGCTGCGTTTCTTATAAAAGCGTTTTCATTAATTATAATATTAGTAAATTGCTAAATTTTAGATACTATATTATAATTTACTCATTGAAGCATTTAAGGAAAGGGTACAATAGTTACCTATAGGATATTTATGATAAAGTCAAAGAAAGTATTCCTTCCATAGGTTTTAGACTAAGACGGGGTATATATCCGTATAGTTGCTCTTGATAATTTCCCTTAGGATCACCATTGATTATAAATTTGATCTTATGTTCCCATGGTTTTGTAAATTTTTAACACTAATATTATAATTACAATGCGAAGCATTTAAGGAAAGCGACAGCGGCCCGGCCTTATATCATATTTGAACCCCCCGAAAGAGGGCGCCCTCATCTTCATGTTCTCCGACCACTCCATGAACCTCACTCCACAGACGAGCAGCGGCTCTATCCACTGTATATTATCCTCACGCTGCGTCTTTATTCCCCCGGCCGCCTGCATGAAGGCCGATAATTCCTTCTGAGACAGCCCCGATTCCACGCCCCCTATGGGTATAAGTCTGCCCTCTTCATCATATAATCCAACAACCAGCGCGGTCTTGTCAGTCCTGTAGCCCATGATAACTGCGTCCAGCGTGATGAGGTGTTTTAGTTTGAGCCACAGACTGCTCCTCTTGCCTACATAGTACCTGGAGTCGGCCTTTTTAGCCATGACTCCCTCCAATCCCCTCTCGCCGGTCTGTTCATAGAGAAGTTTGCCGTGCCCGGGTATGAAGTCGGAAACGGCCAGGCCGTTTCCCGGCTCCACGGAATCCGCCAGTATCTCTTTGCGCTCCAAAAGCGGCAGGTTTATTAATGACCTCCCGTCCGCATACAGTATGTCCCAGGTTATAAACAGGGCGGGCATAGACTTGCTGAGCAGCTCTATTTTGAAAGGGTCCTCCCTGTTTTTCCTGGCCAGGATGCTCCTGAAGTGAGGCTTGTCGTCCTTCATGACCACAAGCTCGCCGTCCAGTATGGCCTCCTTGACCTTAAGGCACTTATTGATTTGCATGAGCTCGGGAAAATTGCCCGTTATATTCTTGAGCCTCCTGTCCTGCAGCCCCACCTTGTCAGACAAAAAAGCGATGGTCCGCGAACCATCCCATTTGATCTCATATATCCAGCCGGGATCATCGAAAGGCGTCCCTCCCTGGGACGCCAGCATCGGCGAGACCCTCTCATCCATCATGGACATGCCCTTATGCCTCTTTTCTCTTTCGTCCCTTCTTGCCTCCGCCCTTCTCAGCCGCTTCTATGCTGGCCTTTAGCGCGGCCACCAGATCAAGGGTGCTGTCCGGCTGCTCCGCCTTCTGGGGGACCACGACCTCCTGCCCCTGCACCTTGGCCTCTATGATCTCCAGCAATGCCTTCCTGTAGGTATCGTCGTACTTTTCCGGTGCAAAGTCCGATTTCATGGTTTTTATCAGCTGCTCCGACATCTCCACCTCACTGCCCCGCGGCTCCACCTGCCTTATGGGAGAAAGCTCGTCCGTCTTTCTTATCTCGTCGGGGAAGAACATGGTCTCCATAGCCATATAATCGCCGTCGAATACCCTCAGACAGGCCAGGTCCTGCTTTGACCTTATCACCACCTTGGCGATGGCTACGGTATTGGTCTTTTTCATTGAATCCCGCAGCAGCACATAGGCCTTGGCCCCTATATCCTCCGGCGCTATGTAGTAAGTCTTGTCGTAATATATGGGGTCTATCCTGCTTATATCCGTAAAGTCCAAGATGTCTATGCTCCTGACGCTGTCCACAGGTATCCTCTCTAAGTCCTCGTCACTCACGATGACGAACTTCCCCGGCTGGTACTCATAGCCCCGCACTATCTCGTCGTCGCTCACGGTCCTGTTGCATACGGGACACACCTTCTCGTATTTTATGGGAGTCTTGCACTCCTTGTGAAGCTGCCTGAAATGAGTGGTATGGTCTTCCGTGGCTGCGAAAAGCTTGACCGGTATGCTGACTAAGCCGAAGCTTATCGCGCCCTTCCATAATGAACGCATAAAATCACCCCGTGTTATTGTTGCCGGTTATATATAAATATATCCTATCGTCGTACAATTCCACATGCTAGACCGCCTCAGCTACATCAGGACGTCTTCATGTTTGAAGCCGGCATAAAGGACAATATTACCCTGTTCCAGGATTACAGCGAGACCAGCATCCATAATGCTATCGCGCTGTCCGGATTGGAACCTTCGTAGACTCGCTCAAGGAATGTTAGTAATGATATGACCAATGACAATATCACGGCTATATGATCGTCACAGCTTACAGTTTGACCGGTATTCTTTTACTAAACCGAAACTTGTCACGCCCTCCCATTGTTAAAGCATAAAAAGCCTGCGCTATTGCCGATGAATGAACACCGCTTTTTACTACGGCAAAAAAATGCCCGGGAAAATACAAATTATTTCCCGGGCATTAATCTATCATCTATCATGTATCATCTATAATCTATATTCTAATTCCGTCTGTCAGCAGTCCGGTGAGCAGCTTGACACCATTCTCCATATCGGTAATGTCCGCCATCTCGCTGTCCGAGTGGACGTACCGGCATGGAATGGAAAGACATCCCGAGGGGACTCCGCTTTTGCTGAGGGCAATGACCCCCGTATCGGTGCCGCCTCCTCTTAATACCTCCATCTGATAGGGTATTCCCAACTTTTCCGCTTCGTCTATCATGGCGTTCTTTATGGCGGGGTGCACCATCACCATTTCGTCGAATACCTTTATGGCCGGGCCCGCCCCTAGCTTCACAGCCATGGGCTGAGACTTGGGGGTGTCCCCGGTGTCAGTAACGTCCACCGCTATGGCTGCGTAGGGCTCGATGGCAAACGCCGCCGTCGTCGCTCCACGGCAGCCCAGCTCCTCCTGCACCGTAAACACGAAGTATATCTCATGGGGCGAGCTCTTGAGCTTCTTTATGGTCTCTATGAGCACGGCGCAAGACGCCCTGTTATCCAGGGCACGGGACGTCACGCAGTCGCCGTTTCCCCCAAAGGTCGAATAGTATACCGCAATGTCCCCCACCTTTACCTTGGTTGAGGCGTCCTGCCTGTCCTTTGCTCCAATATCTATATACATGTTGTTTAAGGTGACGTCCTTTATCTCCTTGATCTCATTTTCGTAGCTGACTACGCCTACGGTGCCGTTCCCGAAGATCACCTTCCTGTCTATGAGGTCGGTGACGGCGAAGCCTCCCGCGGGGGCGAACCTCAAAAATCCGGCGTCGTCTATGTAGGTCACGACCAGGCCGATCTGGTCCATATGCGCGGCCAGCATCACCCTGCTGCCGCCGCCCTTCTTCACGGCTATGAGGTTGCCCAGGGTATCGGTGCTTATCTCATCGACATAGCCCTCTATCTCATGCCTTATGGCCTCCCTTATCGGCTCCTCGTTCCCCGACGGCCCGTATACCGAGGTCAGCTTCTCTATAAGTTGCTTCATTTACAGCACACTCCCTTTCTCAAAAATTCTTTTATCAGCTTTACCGTGTTTTCAAAATCGACAGGGTCCACAATAGACGCCGGAGAGTGTATGTATCTGACCGGCACCGAGACGACCCCCGTCTTAGCACCCTCATGGGTGCGCTGCATCATTCCGGCGTCGTTGCCCCCCGTCATCGTCCTCTTCATCTGATAGGGTATGCCTGCGCCCTCCGCAGCTTCCTTCAGCCCATCCACTATCTCCCTTGAGGAATAGGAGCTCCTGTCTATCACCGAAATGGCCGGGCCGCATCCCATGACCGTGGAATACATGTGTTCATCGGCGCCGGGCACGTCCGAGCAGGTGGTGCCCTCTATGGCAATCCCCACGTCGGGGTTTATCCTGTAGGCCGCAACTCCCGCTCCCCTCAGGCCGACCTCCTCCTGCACGGCAAAATTAAAGTAGACGTCGTCGGGATAATTCTTTTCCTTGAGCACCTCTATCAAGACGGCGCAGCCCACCCTGTCGTCCAGGGCCTTGGCCTTTATCCTGCCGCTGCCTATGTCCTCGCACTTGGTCGTGAAGGCGGCATAGTCTCCCAGGCTGACCAGGCCTTCGGCCTCCTCTTTGGACGCCGCGCCTATGTCTATATACATATTCTCCTTCTTTACCACGCTGTTTCTCTCGTCCTTCTCCTGCAGGTGTATGGCCTTCACGCCTATGACGCCGGGCACCTTGCCGGCTATCAGCACCCTCTTGGAGAGAAGTACCCTCTGATCCATACCAATGACGCCGAATTTCAGCATGCCGTCGTCGCCTATGTGGGTTATGATGAGTCCCACCTCGTCCATGTGGGCGTCTATCATTATCTTCTTTGGGTTTTGCGCGCTGCCCTTTTTCATCGCTATGAGGTTCCCCATGCTGTCGGCAGACATACTGTCGACATAGGGAGATATCTCCTGCTTTATCAATTCCCTTACGCGGTGTTCGTCTCCCGAAACGCCGTCGGTCTCCGTAAGCCGCTTTAAAAGTTTAAGCATTCGTCCGCCTCCTTCAGTGAAGCTATAAACAGGGCTATCAGCCTGCCCGCCTTCCTTATGTCGTCCAGATCCATGGTCTCCACGGTGGTATGCATGTATCTCAGGGGAACGGACACAAGCACGGTGGGAACGCCGTCTTTGGTCACCTGCATTACCCAGGCATCCGTCCCGCTGTGGCCGGGTATGACCTCGGGCTGATAATCAATGCCGTATTCCCTGGCCGTATCTATGAGCCTGCGCGTGAGCAGGGGATGCATGTTGGGCCCCATGCCGATGGCCGGGCCCTTTCCTAAGACGCATGTCTGTTCCTTGGGTGCGTCGGGCGTATCCCCGTGGGTAACGTCGATGGCAATGCCCACCTCGGGCGAGTTGTCGTATGTACTGATCTTGGCGCCGCGGCTGCCGAGTTCTTCCTGCGTGGTCGCCACAAAGCGGACCTCCGCTCCGTAGCTTAAGCGGTCCAGCTCCTTCATGGCCTCCACTATAACGGCGACGCCCGCCCTGTCGTCTAATGACTTGCCGGTTATGCGGCTGCCGTTCATGGGAATGACGGGACTCCGGAAAGTTATGGGGTCGCCTATCCTTACCAGCTGTTTTACTTTATCCCCATCCATGGCAAGATCAATGGACAGATCCTCGATGTCCACCGCCTTTTCCGACTCTCCCGGTTTCTGCAGATGAGGCGGTTTGGCGCCTATTATGCCCAGCAGCTCTTTCCTGCCGTGTACCCTGACCTCCTGGCCGGGAAGTATCCTCTGATCTATGCCTATGCCGTTAAACTTTATAAATCCGTTTTTGTCTATGTCCGTTACCATCATGCCCACCTCGTCCATGTGAGCGGCCAGCATCACCCGCGGACTTCCTCCGCCGTTCATGGATTTTTTGCCGGTGACGTTATAGAAGCTGTCCACCGTCACTTCGTCGCAGTATTCCTTAAAAACGTTCGCCACCACGTCGGACACGTTCTTTTCATAGCCCGATATACCGGCGAGGTTATTGACCCGTGATAAAAACTCCATCGTCTCCATTTATTCAACTCCTTCCATCGTATATCAACATTATATCATAATTTTGCCATGCCATATAAACATCATTTTTGCTGAAGTAACGCAGGTTTGGCGTCAGTATGCCGGTCCCTCCGTCTCTTCATCTTTCCAATACCGCGACCCGTTGGCCGTCCTGCAGAGCAGCCCTTTTTCTATAAGCTCCCTCCGCAGCAGGAAATAGTCGCCGAAGGTGTGCCATTCGTCTATGACGGCGTTTACTTCCTTTTCGGTGTAATCCCGGCCGGGCGAAAACTTGCCCGCCAGATATCCCAGCACCTCTTTCCTAGCCTCCCTCTTTGAAGGCAGCTTTACTATCCTGCCCTTGGCATCCAGAAACGTATCGATACCGCTCATAATATTTTCTCCCTTCCAAACACAAGGGCGAACACAAGGGGACGGTTCTGTTGTGCTGTAAGAAACCCCTGTGCCGCCCTCTAATTTGCCCCCGATATGATTAAACATGTGTGAATAGTGCAAACGCTGCCGAAACAAGTCGGCAGCGTTATAATGTGCAGTCTACGTATTAAGTGATGGATGCCGCATAAATCGCTTTGATCGAGTCAAGCAGCATGGCGTTGAACTCCTCGTCCGTCTGCTGGGCAGTCAATCCCTGGGACAGGGCGCGCGAGAAGCTGGCTATCAGTCCGTGGTTGCGCGACAGCCTCTCATTCGCCTCGCTCTGTGTATATCCGCCCGACAGAGCCACGACCCTTACTACATGCTTATCGCTCATCAGACCACTGTAGAAATTATCCACTGTCGGTATCGACAGCTTGAGCATGACTTTTTCATCCGCTCCCAGTGTGGATAATTGTTTTAAAATCTCATCCCTGAGTATTTTCTCCGACTCCGCCTTATCCGCGCTGTGTATGTCTACCTCGGGCTCGATAATAGGAATCAGCCCGACCGCTATGATGCGCTTGCCTATTTCAAACTGCTGGGCAGTTATCTCTTTGATCCCCTTGGGGTCAGCCTGTTTTATGACGGAGCGCATTTTGGTACCGAAAATATCTTTCTGGACGGCTCTCTTTAAAAGATCGTCCAGATCCGGCATGGGCTTCATCAGCTGAACGCCGTCCTCAAGCCCGGCCAGGCCTTTATCCACCTTCAGGAAGGGAACGACGCCCTTTTTCTCCCAAAGATAATCGGCGGTGAATTGATCGCCGACGGTGCGGTCCATAGTATTCTCAAATAGGATGGCCCCCAAAATATACTGCGAGGTAAACGAAGGACTGGTTATGATGCGCTTCCTCATTTCATGCACCAGATCAAACATCTCTTCATCGTTGGAATAGCTGTCTTCCTTAATGCCGTATTGCAAAAGAGCCTTGGGAGTGCTTCCGCCGCTTTGATCCAGTGCGGCGATAAAACCCTTCCCAGTGAGGATACGGTCCATCTGCTGTTTATTCATTAAATCATCTCCACTTCAAGTAAAATAAATGAAATCCCTAACTTTTATTATAGCACTTTTGCACGCCTAAATGCAGTTTGTTGCAGACGCAGAATGGCGTCAGGCTGATCGATCTTGGCGTACACATAAAATCGTATAATATCGTGCACTTTTTTGACCCGGCATAATGGTTGGAAGCCCTTTGTTCCCAAGGATCATCAGACATTTCATTGCCGGCAAGTGTCAAACATACCGCAGCGCCAGAGAACCGTCACCTTGTGTCAGAATAAAATCTGCGATATGGAAAAAAATAATACCGGAGGTGTTTGTGTATGCCTGACGTCAATTCGCTGAATACGGTTATCGGCAGTCTGAAAAAGGCGCGCTACGATCTGGAGAAATTCTCCAAGGAGACCGACGAGAACAGTCTTCAGAAGACCTATCACAATTACGCGGACCAGCTGGGCGTTATGCTCAAGGGCCTGGAAGCCAAGGTGGACGAGGGACTTTACGGTATAGACAAGTGATAAAAAATGAGCTGCAGAGAACATGATCTCCGCAGCTCATTTTTATCCGGCGCTTTCTTCGTCGCCGGTGAATGCTCCAAGAAACTGGCTCTTGTACAGATCGGCATAGAAGCCGCCCGCATTCATAAGCTGTTCATGGCTGCCCTGTTCTATTATCCTGCCGTGATTCATCACGAGTATATTGTCCGCATTTCTGATGGTGGACAGACGGTGGGCAATGACAAAGCTGGTCCTGTCCTTCATGAGCTGCTTCATTGCCTTCTGTATATACATCTCGGTCAGCGTGTCCACGTTGCTGGTCGCTTCATCCAGTATCAGTATATCGGGATCGGCCAACATTGTCCTGGCAATGGTCAGCAGCTGCTTTTCTCCCTGGGATATATTGGAGGCCTCTTCATTGAGCACGGTATTGTAGCCGTCGGGAAGCGCCTTGATGAAGTGATGGGCATGAGCGGCTTTGGCTGCTCTTATTACCTCCTCTTCGCTGGCGCCTTCCCTGCCGTATGCAATGTTGTCCCTGATAGTACCGCTGAACAGCCATGTGTCCTGCAGCACCATGCCGAAAACGCTCCTGAGGTCATCCCTCTTGAGGTCCCTGATATCTATTCCGTCTACGGATATCCTGCCGGAGTTTATTTCGTAGAACCTCATTAATAGGTTCACTATGGTGGTCTTGCCTGCGCCCGTAGGTCCGACGATGGCGACCATCTGGCCGGGCTTTATGTCGATATTCAGATCCTCTATGAGAGACTCATCCTTTTTATAGCTGAAATCCACATGTTCCAGCTGTACATGGCCCTTTGCGTCCTCGATATGAGGGGCATCCTCCCTGTCCGGTATCTCCTCAGGCTGGTCGAGTATCTCGAATACCCTTTCGGCCGAGGCGATGGTGGACTGAATGATGTTGGCTATGTTGGCCGTCTGCGTTATCGGCTGCGTAAACTGTCTGGAGTATTGAATGAAGGCCTGCACGTTGCCTATGGTGATGCGGCCGCCGGCGACCATTATGCCGCCGACCACGCAGACGAAGACATATCCCAGGTTGCTGATGAAGTTCATCACGGGCATTATTATGCCGGATATGAACTGAGCCTTCCACGATGCCGCGTAAAGTTCCTCATTTATGGATCGGAACTCGTTTATAGAATCCTCTTCGCGTCCAAAGGCCTTTATTATGTTATGCCCGCCGTACATCTCCTCCACATGTCCGTTGAGGTTACCAAGCACCCTCTGCTGCGCGGCAAAATATCTCTGCGAGCGCGAGGCTATGGATTTTATCGCTATCAAACTGAGCGGCAGGGTTATTACCGTGACCAGTGTGAGCAGCGGGCTTATGGTCAGCATCATGACCACTACGCCGATGATGGTGACTATGGCCGTGATGAGCTGAGTTATGCTCTGCTGCAGCGTGCCGCTTATATTATCCACGTCGTTGGTCACGCGGCTGAGTACCTCCCCGTAAGGGTTTGCGTCAAAGAATTTCAGGGGGAGCCTGGTCAGTTTATCCATGATGTCCGCGCGCATTTCCCTAACGACACCCTGCGCCACCCCCGCCATCATGTAGTGCTGGACATAGGTAAATACGGCGCTTGCCAGATACAGGCCGAGCAGTATCTCCAGGATGTGTATTATATAGGGGAAATCTATCCCGGCGCCCGGTTTTTTATGGAGTATGGCCATGGAGCCTTCGAAGAGCT
The DNA here is from genome assembly GCA_002399285.1 of Thermoanaerobacterales bacterium UBA4880. Lineage (GTDB taxonomy): Bacteria > Bacillota > Thermoanaerobacteria > Thermoanaerobacterales > UBA4877 > UBA4877. Next base: position 2,630 of record DHDI01000012.1, on the reverse strand, counting down.
TGGTGGTGGCCAGGCCGGTTATTTTCGGCCCCAGTATGCCGAATACCGTGCTGAGCGCCGCCATGACGAATACCACTATGATCGTCGGGAGATATGGCTTTATATACTGCATGAGCCTTTTCATGCTGCCCGAGAAATCCTTGGGTTTTTCCGCTCCCCGGGCCATTGGCGGCCCGCCTCCGCGCTCCGCTCTCTGCCTTCCTCCTCTGAGGGTGTAGTCTCTTTCGCTGTCTTCGCTCATGCTATCTCCTCCTCGGAAAGCTGCGAAAGCACGATATCCCTGTATGTTTCACAGTTTTGATATAGTTCCTTGTGTCTGCCGATGCCGGCTATCCTGCCGTCGTCCAGCACTATTATCTGGTCGGCGTTCATCACCGTCGCCACCCTCTGGGCCACTATTATTTCCGTGGCATTCTTGGTCTCGCGGCTCAGGGCTATCCTGAGATTGGCATCCGTCTTGAAATCCAGTGCGGAAAAGCTGTCGTCAAAGAGATATATCCTGGGGTTTCTCACGATCGCCCTGGCTATGCAAAGCCTCTGCTTCTGTCCTCCCGACACATTGAGGCCGCCTTCGGAAAGTACGGTATCGTACCCATTTTTCATTCCGTCTATAAATTCCGAGGCCTGCGCTATCTCCGCGGCATTCCGGACCTCTTCGTCGCCGGCGTCGTCCTTGCCGTATTTTATATTTTCGGTTATCGTCCCGGTAAACAGGACGGATCTCTGCGGCACATAGCCTATCATCGAGCGGAGATCGGCCTGGGACATATCCCTTATGTCGACGCCGTCTATGGTTATGCTGCCTCCGGTGACGTCATAAAAACGCATTATGAGATTCAGAATAGTGGACTTCCCCGCGCCGGTGGCTCCTATTATGGCAGTCGTGCTGCCCGGCTGAGCCTTAAAGGATATGCCGCTTACGGCCGGTTCATCCGCACCGGGGTAATTAAAGCTCACGTCCTTGAACTCTATCGTTCCCTTTTTATCCTCATAATTCACGGACTGTTCCGGGTCCACTATCTCCGGCTCCATGTTCAGCACCTCGTTGATCCTCTCTGCGGACGCTGCCGCACGCGGTATCATGACGAACACTATGGACAGCATCATGGTGGAGAACATTATCTCCATGGCGTACTGTATAAAGGCCATCAGGTTGCCTACCTCCAACAGCGACGCATTTATTTTCAGGCTGCCCAGCCATATTATGGCTACCGCCGTTATGTTGAATATCAGCGTGACCAGCGGCATCATGACGGCCATCAGCCGGTTTACCCTGACTGCCACGTCGGTAAGGTCTATATTTGCCGTGTCGAATCTCTTCTTCTCAAAATGCATACGGTTGAAGGCGCGTATTACTCTCACGCCCGTCAGATTCTCTCTGATAACTCTGTTCACCGTATCTATCTTTGCCTGCATCGACCGGAAGAGCGGCAGCGAAAGCTGCGATACGGTTAGGATCACGGCCGCGATTATCGGTATGACTATGGCGAATATATAGGACAGGCTGGGCGCCGTGACGACGGCCATTATAATGCTGCCGACGGCCATTACCGGTGCCATAAGCACCATCCTGAAGAATATCATGGTGACCATCTGCAGCTGTGTTACGTCGTTGGTCGTCCTGGTTATCAGCGAAGCGGCGCCTATACTGTCAAACTCATGCAGAGAAAAGCTCTCCACTTTTTTAAATACGCTCTCCCTCAAAGACTTGCCGAAACCCATTGCGGACTTGGAGGAAAAATAGCTTGCCGCTATGGCTGCAGCTCCCGATCCCAGCGCCACCAAAAGCATCTTTCCTCCCACGGACAGTATATAGCCGGTATCGCCCTTTACTATGCCGGTGTTCACGATATCGGCCAGCAGCGTGGGAAGTATCAGCTGCGACATGGCCTGGCCGGTTATACAGAGCAGCGAGAGCAAAATATACCATCTATACGGTTTTAAATTGCTGAAAATCTTCTTCATAAAAAATTATCACCTCATGCTATCGATAGAATCCTTAAGATTATCCCTCAATCTGATCAAAAACCCGTTCAGAATTTCCTCGTCCTCCCCGGAAAACCCGTGGAACATTCCCTCCTCTATCCTCTGCGTCTCTTGATATACCCATGCGCATATTTTCCGCCCGTAATCCGTTATATATACGCGGACCACGCGCTGGTCATCCTTGTCCTGCTCTCTTTTCACCATGCCGACCCTCTCCATCCTCTGGAGCATGACGGTAACGGTGGGTGGCTTCATCCGCAGAGTCTTCGCCAGCTCGGCCTGGCTCTGCCCGTCGTTTTTATGCAGGCAGAACAGCAGCTGAGGCTGTCCCGGATAGACTCCCTTCTTTGTAAATGCCATGTGCGCATTCAGACCATGTAGCCTTATAATATCCATAAAGAGGGCATAGTTGGAATTGGAATCCAAACAATTCATTACCTCACATCCTAAATTTATTTAGTCGGCTAACAAATTATTATTATACCATCATGAAATAAAAAGTCAACAGCATGCGGCAAATTTTTTCCTGCCGTAAATAAAAAAAGATGGGGCATGCATCCCCGTCCCGTTTGCCACTCAGCCTCAGTTGTATATATCATACAGGCCGTACAGTCTTCCCCGTCTATTCATCATATCATCAAAAC